>JANOQW010000010.1:0-2280 GCA_031422335.1 Methylophilaceae bacterium | reverse complement strand
GATTCGCGCTCGATAGGGTTTACCACATTATTTTCTACAGATTGCTTGATTTCTTGCTGTAGTTTTTGCAGCTCCTCAAAGCGCATTTCGCGATTTACTTCTTCTTTAATTTGCGCCATATAACGCTGCAATCGGCCAGTAAACGCGCCTACAGTACGCGCCACTTTTGGCAGCCTTTCTGGGCCAATGACTAACAGCGCAATGACTGCGATGACTAGCAGCTCTGAAAAAGAAACGTCAAACACGTTTTATCTACAGCTAAACTTTGTCTTTTGTTTTACTAATGACTTCGCCTTCAATGGTAGTGCCAGCTTTGCCAGCTTCATCTGCCACTTTATCTTGGCCATCTTTCATGGCTTTTTTAAACTCATTCACCGCGCCACCTACATCGCCGCCCATATTTTTCAGTTTTTTTGTGCCAAAAATCAACACCACAATCAACAACACGATTAACCAATGCCATAAACTAAATGAACCCATTTTAATCTCCTAAAATTAAATAGCGCCGCCGCCAAACACATGTATATGAATATGAAACACCTCTTGCCCACCTTCACGGCCTGTATTAATCAGCGTTTTAAAGCCTTTTAAACCTTGCTCAGCGGCCAACTTAGGTGCTAATAATAAAGCCTTGCCAAGTAAAGCTTGATGCGTTTCATCGCAATCTTTTAGCGTTTCTATATGCATTTTTGGCACAATCAAAAAGTGCACTTTTGCCATTGGCTTAATATCGTGAAAGGCAATAAAATCATCATCTTCGTAAATTTTTTTACTTGGAATTGCGCCGCTAATAATTTTGCAAAAGATACACATACTGTTATCTTGGGCACTCATTTATTGCGACTTTCTTTCTCTACCCTTGAATTTTTTTCTTCTAGGCCTGACAAACCCTCACGTCGCGCCAGTTCATCCAGCACGTCTTGTGGCTTTAAACCTGCCTTAGCGAGCATAATCAGCGTGTGAAACCACAAATCGGCAGTTTCATAAATAATCTCGTCTTTGTTGCCGCCCTTGGCTGCAATCACCGTTTCAGTCGCTTCTTCGCCTACTTTTTTTAAGATGCTGTCCATGCCTTTGGCATATAATTTCGCAACGTAGGACGAGGTTGGATCAGCACTTTTTCGCTGTTCCAATAAGTCTGCTAATCGGTTTAAAACGTCACTCATACTATTTTTATGCTATCGGCTTGTATATGTCTTCAGGATTTTTAATAATCGGCTCAACCGTTTTCCAGTTACCATTTTCTAACTTTTTAAAAAAACAACTGCAACGGCCTGTATGGCAAGCAATGCCGCCAATTTGCTCAACAGTTAGCAAAATCACATCTTCATCACAATCCACACGAATTTCGTGTACTTTTTGTGTGTGGCCAGATTCTTCGCCCTTGCGCCAAAGCTTATTGCGACTTCGCGACCAATATACCGCTTGCTTTGTATTATCCGTCAGCAATAAAGCTTCGCGATTCATCCATGCAAACATCAGTACTTTGCCAGTTTTGTAATCTTGCGCAATTGCAGGCACTAAGCCGTCAGCATCCCAATTAATTTCGTCTATCCAGTTCATTTTTTTAGCCAACTCATAGTCTTACCTCGATGCCGTGTTGCTGCATATACTGTTTTGCTTGCTGCACCGTATATTCACCGTAGTGAAAAATACTCGCTGCCAGCACCGCATCTGCGCCGCCCAGTTTTACGCCATCGACCAAATGCTGCAAATTACCCACGCCACCCGACGCAATTAACGGTACTTCTACGGCATCGCTAATGGCTTTATTGAGTGGATTATTAAAACCAATCTTGGTTCCGTCGCGGTCCATACTCGTTACCAGCAACTCACCAGCACCCAGCGCAACCATATGTTGCGCCCATTTAACAGCGTCTAAACCAGTCGGTTTGCGGCCACCGTGGGTAAATACTTCCCACTCGAAAGGCTGATTATCTACCTTTTTTGCATCAATGGCGACCACAATACATTGCGAGCCATAACGATCGGCCGCGTCCTTTACGACTTGTGGATTTAAAACAGCCGTGGTGTAAATGCTCACTTTATCTGCACCTGCATTTAGCAACCTGCGGACATCGGCTACCTCGCGCACGCCGCCACCAACAGTCAATGGGATAAACACTTGGCTGGCGACTTTTTCAATAATATGTAACAGCAGACCACGATTATCTGAGCTGGCGGTGATATCTAAAAATGTGAGTTCGTCCGCACCTTGGTCGTCATAACGTTTTGCGATTTCAACTGGGTACCCGCATCACGCAACTCGAGGAAATTAAC
>JANOQW010000009.1:0-111428 GCA_031422335.1 Methylophilaceae bacterium | reverse complement strand
GGTACCGTTGAGGGCAGCAGTGCCACCATTGAGGTCAATATTGTTGGTGAGAATCAGATTCTCTACATTATTGGTTAAGGTGTAATTGAGTGCGCTTGATTTAACCGTGTCAATGCCACCTGCTGCCAATGCATTGCTTTCTGTAACAATATCAACACCACCACTGGCATCATCGATGATGTAAGTGTCATTGCCATCACCACCAATCAGGATATCAGTACCTGTACCGCCATCTAGTATGTCGTTGCCTAAGCCGCCATCTAATGTGTCGTTACCACCTAAGCCGTTGAGAGTGTCATTACCTGTATAGCCTAAAATTGTATTATCGTTTGCATCACCTGTAATTGTGTCATTTCCAGCTAAGCTAGTAGATGACGTTAACAGGTTGAATAAATTAGAAAAATCTGTTGCTGAGCTGGAAACAATTGAGTCAAAGCTTACTGCACTAAGTGCTAATCCAGATGCTGATAAACTGTTACCCATATTGTCATATAAAGTGAAACTTGAAACAGTACCGCCTGTAAAATCACCATTTGCGTTGACGATTATATTGCCTGTTAGGCTATATCTATAACCATTAGAAGTTATGTTGAACTGTGTATAAGTTGCGTTCGATAGCTCACCAAAACCATTTACATTCATCGTTCCTAAAACTAATAAATTTGTACTGGCAGAATTGAAAGATAATTTATTGTAAAAACCTGAATAAAAATCAGTATCGAAATTGTAAGTTACACCTCCAGTAAACAGAGCATTGCGCGTAGCATCTGCGAGACTAAGTGATGTAACAGTTGAAGTGGGGACGTCATCAAGAAAGTTCCTGCCAAGCAAATCGTAGCTTATACCACCGAAAGTGGTACCTGCTAGCCTTGTATTAGTCTCGATAGTATTATTAAAAAATGTATCATTTACCAGATCAAAGCTATTTAAAAAGCCAAGCATCTCATTGAAGCCACTCTCATATGCATTTGTGAGTGTGCTTGGGTTAATTAATTGCCAGTTATTAAATTGAATATTCATAATTTTCTTCTTAATTTTTATTAATTAACAGTAAAATACATGCAAATAACTAACAGCGCAATAGCCCTTCAGCACAAAAAATTGTGAAGCTTGGCTTATATATTACTAATTTAAATAAATGAGATTTTAAATGTTAGAAAACATCATCACCGCAGTAGCTACTTGGATTATGGGCGTTATTTCAGCAATGGGTTATGGCGGCGTTGTGCTGCTAATGGCGATTGAATCAGCTTGTATTCCACTGCCGTCTGAAATCATTATGCCATTTGCAGGTTTTTTGGTGAGTAAAGGTGAAATGACTTTATTTGGCATTGCGATGGCTGGTGCAATTGGTTGCGTGGTGGGGTCGATTCCCGCCTATTATTTGGGCATGTTTGGCGGTAGGCCGTTGGCAGATAAATACGGCAAATATGTATTGATTAGTAAAAAAGATTTAGACATGGCAGATCGTTGGTTTAAAAACCGTGGCGAAATTATTATTTTTATTGCGCGTTTATTGCCTGGGGTGCGCACGTTTATTGCCTTCCCCGCTGGTATGGCACGCATGAATATGCCACGTTTTATTATTTATACGTTTGTTGGCTCGTTTATTTGGTGCTGGGCGCTGGGCTACATTGGCATGAAGGCGGGCGAAAACTGGGAGCAGTTAAGTATATATTTTCATCAATCGCATTACGTGATTATTGCGGGTGGGTTGGCATTTGTGGGCTGGTATGTTTGGCATCACTTTAAGCAAGACTAGTTTTTGAAGCAGGATTAGATTGCGGGTCAAACCGTAAAGGTCTTCACCGTAGAATATATGCGCTGAAGCGCATTATTCACACGCGAAAGCCCGCAATGACAATTAGTGTTAACGCTTAAATATCAACTAATTTACCTAAACTTATAAAGAATACCGCAGTTTTAATCGCTAAATTTTCGTGTGCAAATAACGCTGCATAGCCCGCCAACTGTGGTTTGTGAGCAAGTGCAGCAGCTTCACAATTGGTATCAGTCAGTTCTATACCGAGTTTATAATCAATAATCCAGCGTACCTTGGTTTTAGTTAAATTATCGCCATCTACAAACGTGACATCAATACGCTGTTCTTGATTGATGGTGCTAATGCTTAATTCTGTTTGCGTCGATGCTCTGGGAGCCAATATCCATGCGCCTTGTGGGCTGGCGATTGTGCGCTTAAGGGCGTTCACAAGTAGCGACACTTGTTTTTCGACTTCGTTTTTAGCGTGACCACGTTGCAGCAACCAAAACAACATGCTCTGCGAGCAAGTATCTATGCGGCTTGCAGGCCAGTGTTCTAAGCCGTTTTTTGCGATTAATTCCATATATAAATGCGCGAGCGAGCCAACATCCGCGGCAAGGTTTGGTGCTGCAGTTTGTGTTGGTTGGCGGTTCTGCCTTTGAATTGATTGATGGCTCACCACGAATGGGGTTTCAGTTTGATTGCTTTGCAAAACAGCAGGCATTTGCAACTGCTTTAGCCGCACCAATTGTGGCGTAAAATTGGCAATATCATCTTCAATTTGCTCTGTTATTTCAGTTGCTTCAATGCCATTTAGTTTGGCATCCTCAAAATAACGACTCACTGCCGGCCACAGCAAAGCTAAGGGCGTGTTGGCCGCTGGTTTAATTTCATCTTTGCCTTGTGTTGCAAAGCCCACTAAATGCAGTTTGCGCTCGGCACGCGTAGCTGCCACATACAGCACGCGTGCGTCCTCATTGGCATCGCGCAGTTTTTCGCGCATGGCCAAAAAATCATACACGCTCACATGGTCTGAATATTGGTTATTATCACGTGCACCTTTGGGAATAAAAGGTGCAGCCAGCAATTCAGTGTGCTGTTCTGTATTTTTGTCTGTCGCTACTTCCTCCCACAACAGCAGCGGCTTTTCACTATTGTTGCCGCCAGTGGCAGTGCCTAAACCCAACAAAATTACCGTATCAAATTCTAAGCCTTTCGATTTATGGATGGTCATCATTTGTAGCTGTTCACCATCTGCATCTGGCGCAGCAAATAGCTTTTCAATCTCCACGCACATGCGCTCGGGCGAGAATTGATTGCGTTTATCTAACGCATCCAAACAGTTAAAAAACGCTTGTACATCAATCACATCGGTTTGCTCCCACAAGCAAGCAGGGCCGTTTAGCATCAACCACACGCCGCGCACCCAGCGGCTAGTATTGGTGCGGCCTTGGGCGGAAAATGCCTCGTCAAAAATAGCGCGCACATGCTGCAAGCGCGCTTGACCATCGCTGCTTAATTGGCTCACTAGCGCATCGTTTTGCATCAATTGCCAAATGGTCGTGTGGTGGTTAGCGCCAGCCAGTGCGTGCAAATCATGCAGGTTGAGGCCACACCAAGGCGCGCGCAATATGGCCAACCAATGCACGCGGTCTGCCTTGTGGTGCAGCGCATGGGTTAGGCTTAATAAATCTTGCACAATCTGGCGGCCAGCCAGTGCTTCAATATCTAGCGCTTGAAACTTAATATCAGTATGCGATCTGCGTAGCGAAGTCACCAGCGGTGCTAAATGATTTTTGGCGCTGACCAGTACCGCGATTTTTGCACTTGGGTTGGTAGCACGCTCACGTTGAATGATAGAAATGACCGCTTCGGCCTCGTGCTGTTTCGCCGCTTCAGTGCCGTCATTTTTAATCATGGCATGTACTTCAACAGTACTATCTTGCGAACTTTTATTGGCATCAGCGATAGAGGGGCGATATTTCACCGCGCCTTGGCTTTCGTCATCAAATTCAGAAAAAAGTGGCGCAAAAGTTTGGTTGATCCAACCGACAATTTGCGGCGTAGCGCGATTATTGCGATATAACTGCAAGCGTTGCAACGCGATATCGCCGATACCTTTTTCTGCAGCGTTAATAAACAAGCTGACATTGGCTTTGCGAAAGCGATAAATCGATTGCATGGGATCGCCCACGCAAAAAAGCGTTCTATCATCACCCATTTGCCAACCGCGCGTCAGTTGTTCTAACAGTTTAATTTGGCTGGGGCTAGTGTCCTGAAACTCATCCACCAATAAGTGTTGAATTTGATAATCTAACTTTAACGCCAAATCGGTCGGCGTTTCACTTTCATCGCCCAAAGCCCCGTCTTCACCTAGAGCTAAAGTCGCGCGTTGCGCAATTTCCACAAAATCTACCTCGCCTGCCTGCTGAAACACCAGCCATAACTGCGCTACGGCTAAATTGAGTAATTGAGATAATGCGGTAATCATGCCCCAATCATTTGCGGCACCTGCGCCATCTGCTCTGTAAGGCAGGCTGCGTATGGCTTGCAGGGCAGAGGTATTTTGCATGGCGGCAACAATTTCCACTAAAGTTTTTTTGTGGGCACGACCTTCATCGCTGGGTGCAAAGCCAAACTTGATATTTATGCCAGCTTCTTTGCGCGGTTCGCCAGCGGCGGTTAACATTAAATCTGCTACCGCGCGCCATCGGGCTAAATCTGCAGGCTGTGAAGTGATCACGTTTTGCCAATCTAGCAGTGCTTCAATATCTAAGCTGGCTGGCTGATTACTGGCGGCATAGCGCGCCACAGGCATCAAACATTGTTGCAATGCAGGCGGCAGCGCATTTTCGGCATTGCTTAAAGTTTGCTCGATAAGGTAATTTAAGGTATTTTGCAACTGCGTGCTATCCACTACACTATTTGCATGGCTCAGCCATTGGTCGCGCTTTTGCAGCATGCTTACTAGCAAGCCAGTTAGCTGCGCGGCATTATTTTCCACATAGCGCAATGCAGTTTTAACGGTATCGCCATGCGTAGTATGTTCTAGCATTGCTAGCGTTTGCTCTGCCGCTTGTGCATATAAAGTGCTGGCGTCATCGGCAACTTTGGGTTGTGCGCCAAAGCGGCTTAGCAGCGGCATTTGTCTAGCTAAATGCGCGCATAAACTATCTATAGTAAAAATACGCAAGCGCGATGGGTTTTCAATCAGCTGCCAGTTATTTGCATCGCTCTTTTCTAGCGCTTCACTACTTAAATCATAAGTAATTTGCTTGTGCGGCAATGTTGGCGGCGTTTGGTTGGTAGCTGCCATTAAGCTATCTAAAATGCGCAGTCGCATTTCAGCTGCGGCCTTATTAGTAAAGGTAATGGCAATAATTTCTTCGGGATTATTCACATATTGCAGCAACTTTAAATAGCGCTGCGTTAGTAGCTCGGTTTTACCAGCACCAGCAGGTGCTTCTACAATGAAAGAAGCCAGTTCTAGCGCACGCTGGCGGTTGGCTTCATCATCTTTAAGCAATTGTACTTCTATCATTTTCCGCCTTTAAAGCGCTCAAACTGTAATTGTCGCTCTGGCAGGCGCAACAATGGCGTCACTTCGCAATAGGCTAGGTCACTTTCGTCACTAAAATTTACCGCCGCTTCGCCTATTTTTATCTCGTGCGCAATGGCTTCAATGCTGGTTTGCCAATGTTTGAGCAAGTCTTGCCAGCTAGTAAATTGTTGAATCCATTTAGGCTTACGTTTATCTACTTCTGCTTCAAAATTGCGCTCACTCACACCCAAAAATGCATGCTCAGCAGTTTTCACCATACCAAATTGCACGCCAGTTATTGTATTTTCGGCATTCGCTTCACCATAAAAAACTGCGTATATTGGCAATTGTGGCTCAATCATGCGCGCCTCGCCCCAGCTATTCATGCTCGGTTTTTGGCCAGTTTTATAATCCACAAACTCAATGCCTCCATTTTGTAGCTGGTGAATGCGGTCAATTTTTAACGTCACTTCTATAGTACCAATGATTACTTTTTTGCCAGCCTCACAAGCGATTATTTCAAACGAAATATCACGCGCTTTTTCATACGCCAACCAATCGCTGACCAGCTTAAATAGGCGTTCATGCTCTAGCGCCAGTAGATTTTCAGACAGCGTTTTTTGCTGTTTTGATACTGCATTTAAGGCAATTTTGATGGCAGCATTGATGGCCTGCGCCACATTTTCTTCTGACATTACGCGTAAATCTGCAAAATTATTACTCTCATAAAGTTCTGCCAGTACGCCATGCACTAAAATGCCGCGCGTCATGCTATCTAGCCCGTTACTGGGCGTTTTTAGGGCTTTTGCACCTAATCTAAACTGGTAAAATGCCCAGGCTGGGCAAACGGCTTGCGCGCGAAACAGCCCAGTGCCACCGCCCACATGCTCGCCCGCTTGCACTGCTGGCGCCGTGTGGTCATCTAAAAGTTGTAAATCTTGCTTGGTTAGTTGGCTTAAAGTTTCTGCCAAGGTTTCGGCAAGCGTTGTAGTTTCTATGGTTAAAATATCTTTCATTAAAGGTGAGGCGCGCAACTGGCTATTGCCTTCGGTTTTGCTGCTAGAAAATACAGTCCTTTTGGCTGAATGTAGTAGCCGTTGCTGTACTTTATTGGCAAACTCTGTTTGCACGCTGTTATCCGCATTGGGTAACCTAGCAGCACGCTGAATAAACGCAGGTAATAGCGGGTTGGGCCTTGCTGGCGGCGGCCAAATATGGTCATTCATGTGCATGCACCACATGGCATCCACAGGCATACTAAGCGCTTCCATCACGCCTAAAATTTGTATCGAAATGGTGTTTTCGGTTTCAGCTTGAAACACTAAATCGGTGCAGATTTTTTGCAAAATTTGTACCGCTTCAGCTTGATATAAGTTATTGCCTAGCACGTCTAATTGCTGCAACTGGCCAAGCGCTTTTTGCCAAGCGCTGTTGGCTTGATACTCCAAGCTACTAATCGTGCGTTCGCCCGGCCAATGCAGCGCAGTTAAAATATTGGCCAGCGTTTGCGACCAAGCTGAGGCGGCTAATTTTTTATTGCTAAATATTACTTGCGCGGCTTTAATGTGCACCAATAACGCAGTAATATTTAGGCCTTTTTCCTGCTGAAACTGCGCAAACTCGATAAACTGAGCTAGAGTAAATTGCATGGGTAAATGCTCGCGCAGTTTGGCATCTAGCTGCGCACGCGCATCGGTTTCTTGCATATTGTTAGACCAAAACGGTGATAACAAAACAGCCGAAACATCTGCTTGTTGCAAGTTGTAGCTACTAAACAG
The DNA here is from genome assembly GCA_031422335.1 of Methylophilaceae bacterium. Lineage (GTDB taxonomy): Bacteria > Pseudomonadota > Gammaproteobacteria > Burkholderiales > Methylophilaceae > Methylotenera_A. The sequence continues at coordinate 104,347 of JANOQW010000009.1, read as the reverse complement.
CCGCAGCAAATTGAGTGCACTTTGTATCATCGGCTGTTGGCTTAGCGGCGTGCCAAGTGAGAAATTGTAATTGCGCGGCAGGTTAAACTGGTGGCTGCGCACGCTTTCGGGGTAAAACACGTCATCGAGCAAATCAGCCAACTGGTTTCGAATCTCGCTTAATTTTGGCGAAACAATGGCGAGTTTTGCATGCGGATTTTCGGTGAGTTGTTGCTTGGCCCAAGCTACCGCCGCGCGACATTCAGCCTCTTGGTTTTCTAGCGCAATATGCTGTGTGAGTGCTGGCTGACTATTGCTGCTGGCATATTCTGCTACTTCTATTCCTTGGTTTATCAGCATCTCGCGCAGGCGTTGCTCTTGCGGTGCAGTTTGATCAAAGCCAGCAAATTCTATATGAGAAATTTTAGCATAGCTGCAAGCCGCACTGGTATTGGCTCCCAGAGCATCCGTTTGAATGCCGCCAGTTGTCAGATTATCTAATTGCCAATCCAAATAGCGCACGCTTTCTAGCACGCCAAGCTGTTTGCAGCGTTGCACAAAGGCGCGCTGCCATTGCACAAATTGCAGTGCCTCTTCCGATTGCTGCTCGCGCGGCACATGCAAGCGCCAAGCCACCATGTATTTGTTGGCCTCCATGGCGGCACTGGCCAAACCCGCCACGTCAAATAAATCGCTCACACTATTTTTATTGAGCGATTGCTGAATCACTTGTTGCCACAATAGTTGCTCGTTGAGCGGGCTTAGCAACGCTTGCGGTACCGTAATTCCACCAGTCAGTAATTTTTGCTCAATCATGCTATCAAGCCATTGGCTTAACGTCATCACATTAGGGCTTTGCCACTGCATTTGGCCTGCCAACACGTGTTGCTGTGCAATATCATTTTTAATGCTGTGCGCAAGCCGTGCGCTAGGACATAAAATCAAATTGTTTAACATTGCATCATTCTATTAGATAATAGCAACCTAGATAATAGGTAAATACAAGATAACAGGAGAAACGATATGCTGGCGAAAATCGCAAAATTACTTAAATATTCACTTTGGTTGTTATTGCTGCCCATTGGTTTATTTGCGCTTTACACCTGGGCTACGCTTACTTGGGTGTATTCCAATGGCGAGCGGGCAGGCTACGTGCAAAAATTATCTCAAAAAGGCTTTGTGTGCAAAACCTATGAGGGCGAATTAGTGCTGGTTTCTATGCCTGGCACACAAGCCGAAAAATTCTTTTTTACGGTAAGGGATGCTGCAGTTGCCAAACGCATCAATGAAACGGTAGGCAAGCGTGTGCGCTTGATTTATGAAGAGCACGTGGGTGTTCCAACCACGTGTTTTGGTGAAACTGGCTTCTTTGTGCAAGGTGTGCAACTGCTTGATAATCCTAAAATTGAGATGATACGAAAAGATGAGCTGCAATAAGCATGGTGGGCGCGCTTGCAATTAATGATGAAAAAAACTATATCACCCCACAGGGTTTTGCAGCGCTGCAAGCCGAGTTTCATCAGCTTTATAAGGTAGAGCGGCCAGAGGTAGTGCGCACGGTTTCATGGGCCGCCAGCAATGGTGACCGCAGTGAAAACGGTGATTATATTTACGGCAAACGCCGCTTACGTCAGATTGATAGCCGCTGCAGACATTTAATGAAGCGTATGGATTTAGCAGAGATTGTCGATAGTAGCTTGCAACAGCATTTAGAGAAAATTTTTTTTGGCGCGTGGGTGACACTTTTTAACTTGAGTGATGACGCTGAGGTTACTTATCGTATCGTTGGCAAAGATGAGCTAGAGCCTAGCAAGGGCTTTATTTCTTGGGTATCACCACTGGCTAAAGCCATGTTAGGTAAGGCTGTTGGTGATATCGTAAAAGTAACTACACCCGCAGGTGAGCATGAATATGAAATTATTGATGTGCGTTATACGCCTGCTCTACAAACTAGTTAAAATTAGCTGATTGAACTAAATTTAAAATTCAGTTATCCTAATCTTTGTGTTGAAACGCTTTTCATATTTTTTCGCTTATCTATTTTTGGTGCTGATGCCACTACAAGGCATCGCTGCGGCAAACATGTCTATATGCAACAGTATGATGCAGTCGAATGCGGAGCAAGCCATGCAAAATATGCCGTGCCATGAAGATATGGCGAGCGAGCATGCTGCCGAAAAACGACAAAATTTTTGTAAAACAGTATGTGCCTCACTGTGCGCAAGCTTAAGTGCCATGACGGCGCTACCAAGCAACCCAACAGCCACAACTTTTTTAGTTTTAACTCAAGTAGTTAATTTCCCACAACAAGCTTACGTTTCAATCACCCAACCCAATCTGCAACGCCCACCCATCTCTTTTATCTAATAGCCTAGTTGCGCCCAAAATTTAGGGCGCACTCATTTGGTTTGATGACTATTTACACAGTTAATCAAACGTTTAGAAAAAGGAAACATCATGATTTACAACCGTTTTAAAGTGGTATTGCCCTTGCTGGCAATGCTACTCAGCCAACCTGCAACCGCAGGGCCGATGGGCTTTAGTGAGTCGTTTATGGCGATGGGCGATTTCAACAACAACTGGCGCGAATCATTTATTAATTACGCCATCACGCCACGTGACGCATTTGGTATCAGTGCAACCTATATGCGCGCTGATGACAAAAGCAAATCACGTACTTTAGAGGAAATCACTTACACACGCTTACTCAAACGCTGGAATGCGCCGCATGCACAGGCTAACTTGTGGTTTCAGGGTGGAATCGGTGCCTTACAAGGTGAGGATAAGTTAGTGGGTGAGAATCGTGATTTCGATAAAGTGATGATCACGCCAGGCGTGCAGTTTGATTATGAAACGACACGCATTTACTTTCAGGCATCACATCGGCTTTATCGCGCCACAGATATTAATCACGATTACACATCAGTACGCGCAGGCTTTTCTTTTTACGAAAGTGATTACGATAAAACCCAGCCGTGGTTTGTTTTAGAGGCGCGCAATATGAATGGCTTATCGGAAAAAATTGAAGTCACGCCGATGTTGCGTTTAATTAACAAAAGCTTTTTTGTTGAAGCGGGCGTAAATAACTCACGCGAACCGCGATTCAACTTTATGTATATATTTTAGGAGATTTAACATGAAAAAATTATTATTAACGACTATTGTAATGTCAGCATTATTAGCTAATGTGGCCTTTGCCGCGCAAACCATTAAGGCCAATGTTAATGGCATGGTGTGTGCGTTTTGTGCGCAGGGTATTGAGAAAAAAATGCGTGCACTCGCACAAACGCAAGATGTTTACGTGAATTTAAAACAACGCATTGTGGCGGTAGAACTTAAAGAAGGCCAAAGCTTGTCTGATGATAAAGTAAAAGCCATCATTAAAGACGCAGGTTACGACGTCACCTCTATTGAAATGTCTGAGCATCCAGTCGCGCACATTAAAGCGGAATTAGAATCAAAAGCAGGGGCAAAAAAATGAGTGCAAAGCTGCAAGCAGATGTTGATTTGAGTGCTGTTGAAACCGCAGACTTTGATTTAAGCGCAGTGAAAACCGCGCAAAAGGCCAATATTCTATCGCTGTTTACCAGTGGCTCCACGCTGATTTGTTGTGCCTTGCCAGCTACTCTAGTGGCTATAGGCTCAGCTGCCACCCTAACTGCTTTAGTGGGTAATTTTCCACAGTTAATTTGGATAAGTGAGCACAAATCCCTAGTGTTTGGGTTGGCAGGTAGTATGCTTGTTATTGCAGGTTATTTGCAGTGGCAAGCGCGTAATGCGCCTTGCCCCGCAGATGCAGCATTGGCAGCGGTTTGCACTAAAACCCGCAAGAATGCACTGCGTATTTACTGGTTATCGGTAGGTATTTTTGCAGTAGGTGCTTTTTTTGCATTTATTGCGCCATACTTTGTTTAGGTGTTAATGCATTAGTTGTCGTGTTTTTAAATGAACGGCTTAATCAATAAACAATATAATAGTTTGCGATTAAGCCGTTTTTATTTAAAGCTATTAAGCGAGGTAAGTCATGTTGTATATTGTTACAAAATATTTAATCACTGCCGCCGTGGTAGTGCTGGTTTCAGAGTTTGCCAAAACCAGTGATAAGCTTGGCGGCTTAATTGCAGCGTTGCCAATGGTGACAGTGCTCACACTGATTTGGCTTTATATAGAACAACAACCTACCACTAAAATTGCCAATCACGCGTATTACACGTTTTGGTACGTTATCCCCACGCTGCCCATGTTTTTGCTGTTTCCTTATCTGTTACCAAAACTGGGATTTTGGTTAACTTTAATTAGCTGTGTTATTTTCACGTTAGTGATTTTTTATGGCTATGCCATGCTATTAAAACAGTTCGGCATTCAATTACTTTAAACATGTGCTTGTCTATATGATGTGTCTGCCAAAATGTTAAACCAGCGCTGGCATATTTTTTGCAAAATAGTCGATAACTTTGGCGATATTGGCGTGTGCTGGCGCCTTGCAAAGCAATTGCGGGCCGAGCATGGCTTGCATATTAGTTTATGGATAGATGATTTTGCGTCCGCTAAAAAAATTATTCCCAGCTTATATTTGGCCAAAAATCAGCAAGTTTGCGATGAAATTACGCTATTAAAATGGGATGAAACTGCTGATTTTAGCGAGGCAGCACAAGTGGTTATTGAAGCATTTAGTTGTGAATTGCCGCCAGCCTATTTGGCTGCAATGGCACAGCGGCAATCTAAGTGGATTAATTTAGAATATCTGTCAGCAGAGCCTTGGATAGATGATTTTCATGGCAAGCCATCACCCAAGCCTGAACATAAACTCACACGCCATTTTTACTTTCCTGGTTTTACCGAAAAAACGGGTGGATTGATACGCGAATCTGCTATTGCAGCACAACTGCAAAACCACCTTGATACGTCATTCCCGCGAATGACGGAAGGTGAAGGACTAGATGACGTCTTAAAAATCTCACTTTTTTGCTATCCAGATGCGCCAGTTCACAATTTATTTACTGCCCTGCAAGCCAATAAAAATAAGGTCATTGTGTATGTGCCGGTGAGTGGCATTCTGCCAAAAATAGCTGATTTTTTCGGGCAACAGTCAATTGAAATTGGCCAGCAGTTAACTAGTAATAATCTCACAGTACAAGTGCTACCTTTTTTACCACAACAAAGTTATGACCAACTTTTGCGCGATTGCGATCTTAACTTTGTGCGCGGTGAAGATAGCTGGATTCGCGCGATTTGGGCGGCCAAGCCATTTATTTGGCTGCCTTATTTTCAAGAAGAAAATACCCATATTGTAAAACTAAATGCCTTTTTAAATCGTTTTTATGCGCAATATGAGCAAAAACAGGTGGTCTGCGAGGCGCATAGATACTGGGTTGCAGGGCATGCCTCACCAGCAGATTTTATAGCTATTTGGCAACAGTATTTAAATCAGCTTAAATCGTTACAAGTGCACACGCAATTGCAAGCAGTAAACCTAGCAAAGCAGCCAGATTTAGCTAGCCAATTAGTTGATTTTTGCAATTTAAAGTCACTGTAAAACTGCTTTAAAATCGTGAAACTGGTTAAATAATAAGACTTTAGGTATAATCCGCGCTTAACTTTTTTATGCAAAATACTTAGGTGATTTTATGAAAACAGCACAAGAACTTCGCGCCGGTAACGTCATTATGATCGGCACCGATCCGATGGTAGTGGTAAAAGCCGAATACAATAAATCTGGCCGCAGCACGGCTGTTGTAAAAATGAAATTTAAAAACTTGTTAACAGAAGCACCATCTGAAACGATTTACGGTGCTGGTGACAAGTTTGAAGTGATTGTGTTAGAGAAAAAAGAAGTGACTTACTCATACTTTGCAGATCCAAGCTATGTGTTTATGGATGCAGATTACAACCAATATGATGTCGATACTGAATTTATGGGTGATGTGTTACCGTATTTAGAAGATGGCATGACTTGCGATGTGCGTTTTTACGATGGCAAGCCAATTTCAGTAGAGTTGCCAACCACAGTTATCCGCGAAATTGCTTACACCGAGCCTGCTGTTAAAGGTGATACCTCGGGCAAAGTGATGAAACCAGCTAAATTGGCTTCTGGCTTTGAGTTTCCTGTGCCGCTGTTTTGTGCACAAGGCGACAAAATTGAGATTGATACGCGCACCGGTGAGTATAGAAACCGTGTTTTGAAATAAGTTGTTGAATAGAAAAAAAGGACGCTAACAATGTCCTTTTTTATTTCATTTATTGGATTAAGAGGCCGTTCCGCCAACAGTCAAACCGTCAATTTTAAGTGTAGGTTGACCAACGCCCACAGGCACACTTTGACCTTCTTTACCACAAGTGCCTACGCCAGAATCTAACGACATATCGTTACCTATCATTGAAACGCGGGTAAGTACATCTGGCCCATTACCAATCAGCGTGGCGCCTTTGACTGGGTAAGTAATCTTGCCATCTTCAATCATGTAAGCCTCTGCCGCGCTAAATACAAATTTGCCGCTAGTAATATCGACTTGGCCGCCACCAAAATTGGCCGCATAGAGGCCTTTTTTCACTGATTTAATAATCTCAGCGGGGTCTTTGTCACCATTGTGCATATAAGTGTTGGTCATGCGTGGCATGGGAATATGTGCGTAGCTTTCACGTCGCGCATTGCCAGTGATTGGCATGCTCATCAGCCTTGCGTTGAGCGTATCTTGTATATAGCCGCGCAAAATACCATCCTCAATTAGCACAGTTTTATTGGTTTGGTTACCTTCATCGTCCATGGTTAGCGAGCCGCGACGGTCTGCAATCGTACCGTCATCGACAATGGTGATGCCTTTGGCAGCCACTTGTTTACCCAGCATGTTGGCAAATGCGCTGCTACCTTTGCGATTAAAATCACCCTCTAAGCCATGGCCAATGGCTTCATGCAGCAATATACCAGGCCACCCAGCACCCAGCACTACTGTCATGCTGCCTGCGGGGGCAGGGCGCGCATCTAAGTTAACAATGGCTTGATGCACGGCTTTTTTGGCGTAGCTCTGCAAAATCTCATCGGTAAAGTAACTGTAATCAAAACGCCCACCGCCGCCAGACGAACCTTGCTCGCGGCGACCATTTTGCTCGGCATGCACTTGCACCGAAATACGCACCAATGGCCGCACGTCGGCCGCCGTCACGCCATCGCTACGGGCGACCATGATTACTTCGTATTCGCCTGCGATAGATGCCATCACTTGCGTCACGCGTGGGTCAACCGCTTTGGCAAATTGCTCTAGGCGTTCTAGTAATTTTACTTTGGCATCGGCACTTAAGCTGGCAATAGGGTCTTGTGGCAAATAAAGTTGCGTATTTTGCTTGCTAATAATACTTTTGCCAGTTTGCTCTAACCCTAAATTAGCAATCGATTTAGTGGCATTGGCGGCCGCTTGAAGTGCAGGTAAATTAATGTCATCCGAATAGGCAAATGCGGTTTTTTCACCAGAAACTGCGCGCACGCCTACACCTTGGTCAATACTGAAATTGCCCGATTTAACTTGGCCTTCTTCTAAGCCCCAAGATTCACTGCGGCTGTACTGAAAGTATAAATCAGCATAATCCACTTCGTGCGACAATATATTGCCAAGCACGCTCTGCAAGGCGCTTGTATCAAGACCTGTGGGAGCAAGCAACACATCATGTGCGGTTTCAAAATGGTCGGCTTTGGTCAAATTCGATTGTTCTATTTTCATTGTATTAACATGGGGGCATAAATTGTTTTTACTATACCAGCACAGAAAAAAAATACGCTAAGTATATTCTTGAAATTAAATAACATTAATCACAATTGCTAAACAGTTTTTTAACATCTCTTTATTGTGATGCTCTGCAAGGCAATATCCATGCGGCTTGCAGAGCATTATTTTTTCCCGACAAGGATAGTGTGGTTTAAATAACTTTACTAGATAGCTTTTATAGTACGGTGTTTTAACGCTGGCAAGCTTTGGCGCAGGCTTTTTTGGTAGTCGCGATTAATATTGGCAATAACAATGCCAGAGCCACGCGGCAGGCGGTCTAGTATGACGCCCCATGGGTCCACAATCATGCTATTGCCGTGGGTTTCTCGGCCACTTAAATGGTAGCCGCCTTGCGCAGGGGCGATGACATAGCATAGATTTTCAATCGCGCGCGCGCGTATTAGCGGCTCCCAATGCGCTTTACCGGTGGTCTCGGTGAAGGCCGATGGAATCACAATCATATCGACTTGGCCCATGGCGCGATACAGCTCTGGAAAGCGCAAATCGTAGCACACCGAAAGCCCAATTTTGCCATACGGCGTATCTACCGAAACCACCTCGTTGCCCGATTCGATGGTATTTTCTTCGTGATAATGTTCGGTGCCTAAATCTAACCCAAACAGGTGAATTTTATCGTAGCGCGCCACTTGCTCGCCTTTGTCGTTATACACTAAACAACTATTACGTACTTTATTGGGGAAGTTGCTGATGATTGGAACCGTACCGCCGATGAGCCAAATTTTATAATCGCGCGCCATTTTAGCTAAAAATTTCTGAATCGGCCCCTCATTCGGTTTCTCGCGCACCGCCACTTTATCAATATCTTTTAAGCCCATGATACAAAAATATTCGGGCAATACCACAATTTTTGCACCTTGTTCGGCGGCTAACGCTATTAAACGCTTTGCCTCGGTTAGGTTTGACGATACATTGGGGCTTGAGGCCATTTGAATGCCAGCCACTTTAAAGGTGCCGGCAGCAGATTGTGTAGGTTTGGCTGCTTTATTTTTTGCAGTAATTGGCATGATATTTTCTAATTTCTTTGTTATTTTTTCGCTAATTATTTATATTTCGTTTACTTTAGGTTAAGGCCTTAAAGGTGAGTTGCTACTCGGTTTATTCTTCTCGTCTTTTTCGGATTCTATCTCTTTCGGATTATCCCAGGTGCCAGTAATTACATATTCACTAGAGGCAATTTTGTTAAACGGGTCTTTTAGTATCTTTTGCGCAACAAATGCGGCGGCACCTACAATGGGTCCACCTGCTAACGCCGCCAGCGATAAACTATCGCTAATGTGTGGGGTAACTTTTACTGTTAAATTTTGCGTTTCAGTTTTTAGGTTGGTTTCACCTTTAATTTTTGCCTCCGCAGCAGGGCCCGTCATAAAAAAGTCGTCACTGCGCAAAATACCGTTATCAATATTGGCGTTGGCGCTAATTTTGTCAAAGGCAAAACCATCGCTAAATAAATCTCTAAAATCTAAGCTTAAGCGGCGCGGTAAACTTTGTAAGCTAAGCAAGCCAAACAAACGGCCCACCCCTGGCTGTACTTTTAAAACTTGGCCTTTATTGGCATCTAATTTAAAGCTACCATTTAAGCCTGTGGTTTCAAACTCATGCGGGCTGCCAGCCCAGCTTAATTGACCAGTTATATCAGCATCGCCACCTTTTACGGCATCGGGTTGGCCAAAGCGCTTTAATGTTTTGCCGATATTATTAATATTTAGCGCGAAATTTAGGCTGGTGTTGGGGTTACGTGTCCAATTGTGCCAAGTACCATCGGCCGTTAGAGTGCTTTCAGGGTTGCTAATTTTAAGCTTTTGAATCTGCCAATCGTCATTATTTTCAAACGCATTTAAAGCCAAACTGCCCAATTTTTTATTGCCTAGCTGAAAGTTTTCAGCGTTTACATCTAATGCGGGGTAGCCTTTGCTTAATTTGCGAATATCTTTTTTTGCTACGTCTTTAGTTTCCGTTTTAACCAGACTAGTGGCTGGGATGGTTAAATTTTTCAAGCGCGCAATGATTTTGCCATTGGGCTGATCTTTAGTTGCAGCTTGCCACTCTGCATCACCAGTTACCTCTGTGCTATCAATGGCCATTTTCAGGCCAGTACTATTGGGCTGCGCAAGCACCTTAAGCGCATTTAAACTGCGCCCAAATATATCCAGTTTTTGTATGGCAATGTTTGCTTTGTTGATTTTAATCGGTGCTGTGTCAGTATTTTTAGGCGACTGATTAAATAGCGCCAACCAATCATCGGCATTCACATAATCTAATTTTCCATGCAACGCTAAACCAGCTTGTGCAGGCAATTCAGCTGGCGTAAATACACCAATATCGCCGCGCTCTAACACTAGCTTACCGGCTTGCTCTGTGCGTAACAATTTGGCCGAGATGATATTGCCATAATCAATATTAATGCTGTCATTGCTAGCGCTTTGCTGCTTTTTATCTAGCGTTAATACCATACTTTGGTTGGCTTGTTTGGTAAATGGTGGCGGCAGGTCTATCGCCATGCCAACTAAGTTAGATTGTATTTTTACATCTAAAAACGGTTTTTTAATGGTAATTTCGCCCGTCCAATCAGCGCTGCCCTGCATGCGATCAACCACCATGTTTGAAGCCACTTTTTTAATGCCCACATCACTTATTTTGCCATTGGCGGTGACGTGTATAATTTTATCTGCGCCAGTTTTTAGGCTAAATTGCGCTGGGCCGCCTAATATTTCGGTACTAATGTTTTGTGCGCTTAAACTGCTCTCGGTAAAGCTCAGATTACCATTTAACTTAGCCAATTCTGGCAAGCCAACCTCGTCGTTGGCAAAAATAGTGCCATTGCTAATTTTATAAAGACCTTTGTATTTGGCAGCATCTAAATCTTGCATGGGAATATTCAGCTCTAAGTTAAGCTTGCCATTACCCGCCGTTTTTAACTCGTCGGTAAAGCCTTGTGTCACCAACCTTACAGGGCTTTGGTTGACAAACTTAATACCTTCAACCACAGACCCTTCCAGCTCACTGACAATATTTAGTATCGGCCAATCAGTATCTAATTGCGCAATCACAGTTTTACTTTTAATGATTTTATTGCCTAAAATTCGGCCTTTATTCGCATTTAGCGCCATGCGTTTGCCTTCAAACAGCATGTCAGTGCTTAAGCCTTCAATCACTGGCCATCCAGTACCATACTCAATTAAGGCATCGCTGATTTTGGCGGTGACTTTAAATAAGCCCAGTTTTTGGTCCAGTTGATTTTTACTATTTACATAAGGGAAATCAGCCAAATTGCCTTTTACAGTTAGATTCACATCTTCAACGCGGCCCGCTAAAATAGAGGTATCTAGCCAGTGTAAAGTGGCCGTACTTAGCATGGTGGGGTAGTAAAATAGTGCGTATTTGGCGTTACCTTTGCCAAATTTACCTGTGAGATTTAATTGACCGCCCTTCACATTATTTTTGTCATAGCTGGCATTCACTGTGCCAGTAATATGCGGATTACTGATAAAAATATCTTTGGCGACAATGTTGGCTTTTTCTCCGTTGATGCGCCAATTTACGGTACCTGTTAATTTATCGGCTGGCACAGGCCAACGTAAAATACCTTTCAAATCTAGCATGGCTTTTTGCGTATTTAGGGTGAGCTCTCCACCATCTTCATCTGCAATAATTTTGCCGCTTAAATTACTAAAGCCTGGAATTTTATTGTGTGCAGTTAAGCCAAGCTTTGTAAAACTGGTATTAATTTTATAAGATATGGGTTTGCTTGCATCGCCCTCAAAACCCAGCGCCAGTGCTTGCAACTCGCCTACAGGTGCAAAGCTGTTTAGTTTCGCTGTGATATTCTCTGGTAGCTTAAAATACGGCGCAAGTTGCTTAATGGCAGCCAAATCAAATTGGTCAAGTTTAAGGTCGGCTTTCAGCCAAGGCTTGCCATTTTTAGTGCTGCTGGCAACATAACCGTTGCCACTATTAATGTTTAAGCCAGTATTGGTAACAAGTTTAATATTTTTAACGCTAATGGTTTGTGTGTTTTTAAAGTCACTCCAGCCAATATCGCCGCTGAGTTGCTTGGCGACGAATGGCGCGGTCTGTTGGTTTAAAACCAAAGAAACATTATTTAAGGCAGTTTGTGCAGTCACTTTTTCAATTTTGGCATCGGAAAAATCCAGCGTAATGTTGGCATTACCAGTGCCTGTTTTTAAATCAACTGGGTAATCTAGCCAAGGTCGCCATACACTTAAATCGGCTTGTTTAAGTTGTGCAGTGGTAGTGCCGCTCCAGGTGCTAATTTTGCTAATGTCATTACCCACAAAACTGCCACTGGCAACAATAGCTTGCCTAGTGCCAATGTATGAAGTGCGGATAGAAGGAATGGCAGAAATTTCAAATTGATGTTTTGTGAACGCGCTATTGAGAACAGGGTTGCTCAAGGTTAAATCCAGCTGCTTTAGCGATAATGGCGGCGCTTGGCGCATGTCATCTAGCCAAGTCACTTGTGCATTTTTAATACGAATTTTGGATTGGCTGAGCAGCCAGTTCGGCAGCTCAGGCTTACTTTCACCCGCCAAACTGATACCCGCTAAGTAAATGCTACCATCGGCTTTGCGGCGAATCGTTAACTCTGGGTTTTTAATCACCAGTTTATAAAGTCGCGCTTGCAGTAAAGGCACGCTAGACCACGAAACGCTGGCTGATACATCATTTAAACGTAAGGCAGGGCGATTTTCTGCGTCAAAAACATCCACATTTTTAAGCACAAATTGCGGTGATATGCCATCCCAACCTGTTTCAATATTGCCAATGGCAATTTTTTGCCCAGCAGTTTGGCTGGCATAAGCCGCAATATCGTCTTTGTAACTATCAATGTTAGGGAACACCACAAAGCGAATCGCCAGCGCAATTAAGGCCAACAAGAGCAGCAGCATAAGCACGGCATACAACACCCAACGCGAGAATTTTTTAATGACTACCATGTGCAATAGAAGTGTGCGGCTTATGTCGTTTATTAATTAAGATTGATTTTACTTTAGTTTGTGGCAATAACTTGTTAATAAATCGTAAACATTTAATAAGTAATTACGCTGCTTTGCTTTAAAATAACGCCTTTTGGCCAATTTGGCTGACATATCTCTAATGATTTGGGCAATTCTTGATTCAATTTAAAAATTTAAGCCTGAAGCGCGGTATAAAAGTGTTGCTGCAAGCGGCCACTTTTCAGTTGCATGCTGGCCACAAAGTAGGTTTAATCGGTGCCAATGGTGCAGGTAAATCTAGCTTATTTGCTTTGCTGCGCGCTGAGTTGCAACATGAGAGTGGCGATTTAGATATGCCGCCCAATTGGGTGATTGCGCACGTGGCGCAAGAAACACCGAGTTTGGGCTTAGCAGCGCTGGAGTTTACGTTAGATGGCGACGAAGAGCTGCGTGCGATTGAGACGGCTTTAGTTGAGGCAGAAGCCAAACACCAAGGTGAGCACATTGCCGAGCTGCATCATCGCCTGGCAGATATTGAAGGTTACAGCGCCAAGGCGCGTGCAGCGGCCTTGTTAGATGGCTTGGGTTTTAGCCAAGCAGATTTAGCCAAGCCGGTCAGTGACTTCTCTGGCGGTTGGCGCGTGCGGCTTAATTTGGCGCGCGCGCTGATGTGTCGCTCAGATTTATTGTTATTAGATGAACCGACAAATCACTTGGACTTAGATGCGGTGATTTGGCTAGAAGGTTGGCTGCGCGAGTATCGTGGCACACTGCTAATGATCTCGCACGATCGCGATTTTTTAGATGCAGTGATTGATAACGTGCTGCACATCGAACAGCAAACGATTACTTTATATCGCGGTGGCTATAGCGATTTTGAGCGACAACGTGCTGAGAAATTGGCGTTACAACAAGCCATGTTTGAAAAGCAACAACGCAAAGTCGCTCATTTGCACAGTTACATTGACCGTTTTAGGGTGCAAGCCACCAAGGCGCGCCAGGCGCAAAGCCGCATCAAGGCGCTAGAGCGCATGGAAATGATTTCTGCCGCGCATGTCGATTCGCAATTTAGTTTTGAATTTCGCGTGCCGTTGGCTGCGCCAGATCCGTTGTTAGTTTTAGATGATGTGAATGCCGGCTATTCAGATAAAGCAATATTAAACAAAGTATTACTGACTATTCGACCAGGCGAGCGCATTGGTTTATTGGGCAAAAATGGTGCAGGTAAATCTACCTTAATTAAAGTACTGGCGGACGAACTTAAGCTTTTAAGCGGTAAAAAAGTGCAAGGCAAAGACCTCAACATTGGCTATTTTGCGCAATACCAGTTAGAGCAATTACGACTGCACGAATCGCCGTTGCAACACATGTTACGCTTAGATAGCACAACGCGCGAGCAAGAACATATGAATTACTTGGGCGGTTTTGATTTTAAAGGTGACATGGCGCGCAGCAGTATTGAGAATTTTTCTGGCGGCGAAAAATCGCGCCTAGCCTTGGCGTTGCTGATTTGGACGCGGCCGAATCTATTATTATTGGACGAGCCCACCAACCATTTAGACTTAGAAATGCGCCATGCCTTAACTTTGGCGCTGCAAGATTATCAAGGTGGCGTGATTTTGGTATCGCACGACCGCGCTTTATTGCGTGCCAGTTGCGATAATTTTGTGCTGGTGGCAGATGGTATCGCGACACCATTTGATGGCGATTTGGATGACTATAAAAATTGGTTAGCAACGCAAAAAAGCGGTCAAAAAAATAACCAAAATATCGAAAATAATGCCCTGCAAGCCAATAGCAGTGCGGCTCCCAGAGCATCAATAATAGGCTCGTACGCGCAAACAAAGCAAGAAAGACAAGCGAGAATTGTGCAGCGCAGGCCGTTGCTGAAAGAAACTGAGCAGCTAGAAAAACAGCTAGAAAAACATCAAACCGAAAAAGCCAGCTTAGATGCGCGCGCCGGTGAGGCCGATTTATATGAAGCACACAATAAATTGGAACTGCAAGCGCTATTAAAGCGTCAAGCAGAAATAACAAATGGTATAGATAAAGCAGAAATGCGCTGGCTAGCATTGCACGAGCAGTTGGAAACTTTGCCAGAACTTTAGAAATTATATTTAAAGAGACTAATTTAAAGAAACTAGGAAAGATATCAGTATGGACTATTCAAAACGATTAACCTTGTTACACGCTTTATGCTTTGCCGAAAGCTTAAATGATGGCAATGGCCGACCAGCCGATGCTGAGCAGCCAAACATGAATTTAGCCGACTATAATGCAGAGGATTCTGCGCATTATTTAGCCAGTTATGTCACGTTTAAAGCCATTCAAGCGGCCGACAGGCAGCCTGCTGATGAATACAAAAATAACTTTGATATGCTCAGCGTGTATCAAGCTTACAGCGTGTTAGCGTTTGCATTTTTTACTGCGCCACTTGCTAATCAAAACACAGGTCAAGAGGGCGTTACGCCAGACATTTCACGCGCACAAATCATCATCGCCAAAACCTTGTTTGCAGGCTTGCCAGATGCAGAGTTGGCAGAAATTATTGACGCTGGCTTTAATAAATTTAAACTGATTGCCGATGCTGAGGCTGAACATTGGAGCGAGTTTAGAGAAAATTTAGATAAGCTAACAGTGAGTTTTTTGGTGGCTGGCACTGACGACGATAGCCCGCACAGTAAAGAGGAGGTATTGCCAATTTTTGGGCAGTTACTTAGCCAATTGTGTGAGGCGTTTGCGGCTTAACTTGGCCACTAATTAAGAGTTTAAAGAAAATAAACTTATCTTTTCTGCGATAAAAAGGGTAACTGTTTTTAAGAAAAATGTATATTTTTTTTAAATTATTTTTACCTTCAAACAGATAAAAATATTCTTCAGTTTGTTTGCGAGCACATGCATCTTTTGCTAAAGATGCATAGTTTTGTTTAATATGTGAATACATATTTAAGCTCAATAGTAAGCTGGCAGGCAGTGATTTTGTCTTATTAACTACATGTTTATTTTTACCCGCTCCAATGATGTTGCTGGCATGCTGCCGATATTGCATAAGTGCTTGTGGTATAAAAAAGCGCGCGCCAGTCAGTTCTGCCAATAATGCTAAGTGGTAATCATAAGGCAGCTTAGGTAAATGTTGCAGTGCAATTTTTCGCAAGTTTGCATTGATCATTATCGAAGCACCTTGCGCGCTATTGGCAAAAAATAAACCTATTAAACCCTTACATCTGCCTCTTCTGCCAATAAAAGTAGACTGAATTGTATTTAAATTGCTATCAACTACACAAGATTCCGCGTGTACTAATGACGGCACGCGCAGGGTATTTTCGATAATTTTTAGTTGTTGTAAACTTTTCGCAATTTTGTTGGTAAACCAAACGTCATCTTGGTCGCATATACAAAGATAATCCGCTTGTGAATGTGTTAATAAATGATAAAAATTTTTGTTAAAACCTAGGTTGCCAAGCTGGTCTTTTAGTAGAAAGATACGAGTATCTTGTTTGACATACTTCATTATAATCTCAAGTGTGTTATCACTAGAGCCATCGTCTCGAATATACAGTTGCCAATTTGGGTGTGTTTGTTTCAGTATAGAGTCGATTTGTGCAGCTAGGTAGCGCGAGCCATTATAGGTGGCCATAATGATATCGACTTTATCGTCACTCACTAAAGTCGTTGCAGTCATTGTATGGAAAATTTAGTTAAAAACTGGGTGAAATAATTTATGACTGTTTTTTCTGTGCAATGCGTGCTTGCAAATACCTTACCAGCAGCGCCTAGTTGCTGATTTTTTGATACATCGCTCCAGAGCAATTCAATTTTTTGTGATAGGTCATCTGCATTTTTTGGTTCGCAAAACAAGCCAGTTTGGTTGTCTGAAATGTAATCATGTACACCCAAAGAATTAGTAACCACGATTGCTTTACTAAAAAACATGGCGGATACAATTGTCACGTGACCACAGGGCACTTGGCTGTCTCTTAATGGTAGTACCATAAACTTACTATGTGCTAAAATATTGTGCGCATCGGCCAATGGTATCTGTGTATGTACTTTTACGTTATCAGGCAGACGTAATCCTAGTATGCTGCTTGCATTAGCCACCAACACCAGTTTAATGTTAGGTAGTTTTTTCATGGCTTGCATTAAGGTGGCATAATCTCTAGCTTGGCTACCTATTGCGCATATGTATGAGCCAGACTCAATGGGAGGTTCAATTAAGTCTAATTTTGGCGCATGTACGGCCCAATGTAACATGTCTATTTTTTCAATTGCAATATCAAAATAGTCTGCATATAAGTTACGTTCAATATTGGAGTAGGTAACAAATTTGCTAGGTTGTTGATACGCTTTTGCCATTAGACTGCGTTGCCTGCCCTGAGGTAGATCGGTAAAGTTAAATGAATACACTAAATGTGGCAGATTCGGACAAAATACTTTAGCTAAACTGCCTGTATATAGTGCTGGCCTTGGACCATGCGAAACTAAAACAGAAGGTACTTTTCTGGCTAATTTTACTGCCTTAGTTGCTGAAATCAACCTAGCAATAGAATCTTTTTTGGGGATGGATTTAGGTAAATTAACAGCTAAGCTAGAAAAGTGATGCCATCTATAATCAGCATGTTTAAAATCAGCGCGCAACCAATTCCATTCAGTAGATAAGTCGCTTATGTTAATAATTTGCATACATTAATCGTTAAGTTAATATGATGAGTTCAATCATATCACAGCAAATACCTAGCTAATTTCTCTCGTCGCTAAAAACTCAATGCTAGGATAACGCTCTTGTGCCATCTGTAAATTGACACGATTAGGCGCAAGGTAAACGTAATTATCCGCGCCATCTAGTCCCACGTTAAAGCCGTATTTATCGGCAATCGCTTTTAAATCGGCATCGCTACCTCGTAGCCAGCGCGCGGTGTAGCAATCATATGGTTCAAATACCATGTCCACACTGTATTCGTGCTCTAAGCGGTGCGCAACCACTTCAAACTGTAGCATGCCTACTGCGCCTAAAATTAAGTCGTTGCTTAATAATGGGCGGAATAATTGCGCCGCACCTTCTTCTGAAAGTTGTTTTAGGCCAATTTGCAATTGCTTCATTTTCATGGGGTTTTTAATGCGCGCACGGCGGAAAAACTCTGGTGCAAAACTTGGTATGCCTGTGAATTTTAACGCTTCATTCTCGGTAAAAGTGTCGCCTACTTTAATAGTGCCGTGGTTAGGTATGCCGATAATGTCACCAGAATACGCTTCGTCCATGGTGGTGCGGTCTTGCGCCATAAAAGTGATGGCGTTGTTAACCGCCATCAGCTTGCCAGTAGAAACTTGTTTGATTTTCATGCCACGCTCAAATCGGCCAGAACACACGCGCAAAAAGGCAATACGATCGCGGTGTTTAGGGTCCATATTAGCTTGAATTTTAAAGATAAAACCTGAAAATTTAGGCTCATCAGGTGCAACTAATCTTGTTGCAGAATTTCTAGCTAATGGCGCAGGCGATAGCTCAACTACAGCATCTAATAATGATTGTACGCCAAAGTTATTAATGGCTGAGCCAAAAAATACAGGTGTTTGCTTGCCGCCTAAAAAGCGCTCTGCATCAAACGTGTGCGATGCGCCGCGCACTAACTCAATATCCACACGCAAATCGGCTGCCACTTTGCCTAATAACTCATCTAAACGTGGATTATCTAAGCCTTTAATCGTTTCTGATGTGCCTTTATCGGCATGTGGGTCAAAAAATGAAATGGTATCTGTATATAGGTTGTAAACACCACGAAAACCTTTACCCATGCCAATTGGCCAAGTCATTGGCGCGCATTCCATGCCTAGCGTGGTTTCAATCTCGTCTAGCAGCTCAATCGGCTCGCGACTTTCGCGGTCTAGCTTATTAATAAAGGTAATAATTGGCGTGTCACGCATGCGGCACACATTAAGCAGCTTAATGGTTTGCGCTTCTACGCCATTCACTGCGTCAATTACCATCACCGCCGAATCCACCGCGGTTAATGTGCGGTAAGTATCTTCTGAGAAGTCATCATGACCAGGTGTATCTAGCAAATTCACCATGTGTTCACGATAAGGAAATTGCATGACAGATGAGGTAACCGAAATACCGCGTTGCTTTTCAAGCTCCATCCAATCAGATGTGGCATGCCGTGAAGCCTTGCGGCCACGCACTTCACCTGCTACTTGAATCGCACCACCAAACCACAACAGTTTTTCAGTTAGCGTGGTTTTACCCGCATCTGGGTGCGAAATAATGGCGAAAGTACGGCGACGTTTGATTTCTTCTTGCAATGACATAAAGCGCTTGAATTAGATAAAGCACTATTTTACCCGAAATACATTTAATTCCGTCGTTATCGCTTTAGTGTAAGCCATTAAAACAAAGCTTACGTTATTCAGCACAAAAATATATGCCCTACAACCCAATATTTATAAGGCTAGCAGTGCATATGTCTATATTGCTTATAATTACATTGCTAAAATAACTACTCTATCTTACTACTTCCTTCAACTGCTCTAAAATCGCAGGGTTATCCAGCGTGGAAATGTCACTGGTGATTTCTTCACCTTTGGCCAAGCTGCGTAAAAGTCGGCGCATAATTTTGCCGCTGCGGGTTTTTGGCAGGTTGTCGCCAAATCTTATTTCATCAGGCTTGGCAATAGGGCCAATTTCTTTACCTACCCAGTTACGTAAATTTTCGACGATTTTTTTAGCCTCGTCCCCCGTTGGCCGTGCGCCTTTTAAAACCACATAGGCAACGACTGATTCGCCTTTAATATCGTGCGGCTTGCCGACTACGGCGGCTTCGGCGACTAGTGGATTTGATACTAGTGCCGATTCAATTTCCATGGTGCCCAAACGGTGACCAGATACGTTTAACACGTCATCAATGCGGCCCATGATGGTGAAGTTGCCAGTGGCGGCATCGCGCACTGCGCCATCGCCTGCCAAATAGGTTTTGCCGCCTAAATCGGCTGGGTAGTAGCTAGCTACAAAGCGCTCTGCATCGTTATAAATGGTGCGTATCATGCTAGGCCATGGTTTTTTGATGACGAGCAAGCCACCCATGCCCCACGGCAAATCTTTGCCCGTTTCGTCCACTACATCAATATCAATGCCTGGGAATGGCATGGTGCATGAACCTGGTATCAGCGAATGCGCGCCTGGCAGCGGCGTGATGACATGGCCGCCCGTTTCGGTTTGCCAAAAGGTATCGGCAATGGGGCAAGCACTACCACCCACTTGCGTGTAGTACCACATCCACGCCTCGGGGTTGATTGGCTCACCTACCGTACCCAATAAACGTAAACTAGAAATATCAAAGTTTTTCGGATGGGTGCTAGGGTCAGTTTCACTCGATTTAATTAGCGAACGAATCGCAGTAGGCGCCGTATAAAAAATACTCACTTTATGTTTTTGTATCATCTGCCAAAAGCGGCCAGCGTTGGGGTAGGTGGGTATGCCTTCAAACACCACTTGCGTGGCGCCCATGGCCAACGGACCATAAGTCACATAACTGTGGCCAGTAATCCAGCCCACATCGGCGGTACACCAATACACGTCGTTATTTTTGATGTCGAAGGTCCAGCGCATGGTGTTCATGGCATGCAATAAATAACCTGCGCTGCTGTGTTGTACGCCTTTAGGTTTGCCTGTAGAGCCGCTGGTATAAAGCAAAAATAGTGGATGCTCTGCATTTACCATCACTGGCGCGCATTCTTCGGCTTGGCCTGCGACTAAGTCGCTCCACCAAATGTCATTTGCATTCCAGGCCACTTCTTGGCCAGTTTTTTTCAATACAATTACTTTTTTAATCGCCTCACAACCACCCATGCTGATGCCTTCATCCACTGCCGCTTTTAGTGGCAGCGTTTTGCCGCCGCGATATTGACCGTCTGATGTGATGACGGCTACTGCGCCTGCATCTATCATGCGTTCGTTTAAGCTTTTGGCTGAAAAGCCGCCAAATACCACGCTATGAATTAAGCCCAAACGCGCGCAAGCTTGCATGGCGACAATAGCTTCAATACCCATAGGTAAGTAAATGATGACGCGGCTGCCAAACGGCAAGTTCAAGCTTTTTAAGCCATTAGCAAATTGGCATACTTGCTGATAAAGCTGTTGGTAAGTCACGGTTTTGCTGCTGCCGTCATCACCTTCAAAAATAATGGCGATTTTATTCGGAATAGTGGCTAAATGTTTATCTAAACAATTAGCTGAAACATTCAGCTCGCCATCTTCAAACCACTTGTAAAAGGGCGCTTTTTCTTCGTTTAGCGTTTTTGTGAAAGGTTTGCTCCACACCAACAACTCGCGCGCCAGTTTTGCCCAAGCGCCTTCATAATCGGCATTAAATTCTGCACAAAGCTTTTGGTAGGCAGCCATGCCAGACACGGTGGCTTGTTGTTTAAAATTTTCGCTAGGTTCAAAAACGCGGTTTTCGTGAAGCACTGACTCAATTGCCATGAAACTCAACTCCCAAAATACGGTGCTAATTAATATTAGCTAATTATAATTAATGTAAGATGTAACTAAATTGTTAAAGCCTAATATTACCTTAAAAACTGCATGCTATCACTGGAAAAATACTTAACGCAAAGCCATGCGCCAGCTAGTTTTGGCGCTGGTGTGCAGCATTTAGCGCAGTGCAGCTTATTTGCTGCGCGCATGTTGTCAAAACATGCCGATTTGTTGCAAGATTTGCTAGACAATCACGCGCAAAATTATGCGTTGGCACAAATGCAACAATTTTTGGCAGCCATTAAAATTGAGGATGAAACCAGCCTAAAAAAGCGGTTGCGCCAATTACGGCAACGCGTCATTTTAAGAACGATGTACCGCGATTTAAATGGTTTGGCTGACCTGAATGAGGTGCTGCAAACCACCAGTGAACTAGCCGAAATTAGCCTACAGACAGCTGTTAGCTTCAATATGGCATGGCTACGAACCAATAGCAGTGCGGCGGCTGAAGCAGCATATTTTGCTTGTGATTCAGCTCGTGATTCTGCTGCAGATAAAACAAATGGCTTTATCGTGGTCGGTATGGGTAAGCTGGGCGGAAGCGAGTTAAATGTATCTAGCGACATTGATTTGATTTTTACTTATGACGAAAACCAAAATTGGCCTGCTGAAGTTAGCCAGCAAGATTTTTACAATCAGTTAGCTAAAAAAGTCATCGCTGCCCTAGATGAAATAACCGAAGATGGTTTTGTATTTAGGGTAGATATGCGGCTGCGGCCGTTTGGTAGCGAGGGCGTGTTGGTGCCTAGCCTAGATGCGTTAGAAGATTATTACCAAAGTAATGGCCGCGAGTGGGAGCGTTATGCGTGGATAAAAGGTCGCGTGATTTATCCAAATAATGATGCCCTACAAGTCAATATCCATGCGCTTCTCAGGCCATTTATTTTTAGAAAATATTTAGATTACAACGCACTAGCGAGCATGCGCGAGCTGAAACTGCAGATTCATCGCGATGTGCTGCAAAAAGGCCAAACCGATAATATTAAACTGGGGCGCGGCGGCATTCGCGAGATTGAATTTATTGCGCAAGTGTTTCAGTTGATGCGCGGCGGGCGCGATGCCAGCTTGCAAATTAAACCAACCTTAGCAATATTGAATTTACTCAAGAAAAAAGCCTTGCTACAAGAAAATGTTGTAGATGAGTTGCTGGCAGCTTATGTGTTTTTACGCAATTTAGAACACCGTTTGATGTATGTGGACGACCAGCAAACGCAAGCGCTGCCCACCAGCGAAGAAGCTAAAGCGCGCATTGTAAGTGCGATGAGTTTTGCAAATTGGGAGACATTTTTAGCGCAACTCAATCTTCACCGCGCGCAAGTGGCAACACATTTTGACGCAACTTTTAATGAAAAATTTAATAGCGTTACACCAAATCAAAACACCATTAAAAACACGAATGAAACCGCGATTTGGCAAAATAACCTAGAAAAAACAGCTGCCCTGCAAGCTATGCTGGATGCGGGCTACAGCGATGCTGAACAAAGCTATTCCCGATTGCATATGCTGCGAGAAAGTGCGCGCTACAAAAATCTGCCAGAGCAAAGCCGGCAGCGTTTTGATGCGTTGATGCCGCTGGTGATTCAGCAAGCTGCCCTAGAAAAAAATGCCGATGATGCTTTATTACGAAGCATTGTTTTGCTGGAGAACATTTGCCGCCGCGCCAGTTATTTGGCGCTATTTGTAGAGTATCCGCAGACTTTGCATGTGGTCATAAAGCTGTGCGCTGCCAGCCCTTGGTTAGCGCAATATTTAACCGCGCATCCCATTTTGTTAGATGAATTGCTAGACGCAAAAACACTATATGCCGCGCCAGATTTTGTGCAGATGAAGCAAGAGCTGACGCAAAACATGCAGGCTTTGGTAGGGGATACGGAAGCGCAAATGGACGCCATGCGCCACTTTAAACATGTGGCGATTATGCGTTTTGCCGCGCAAGATGTCGCTGGACAAGATATTACAACCAAGCTGCAACTAGAAACATTATCAGATTATTTAAGTGCGCTGGCTGATATGATTTTGCAAGTGAGTTTACAGACGATTTGGCAATCGTTTAAATATAAGCATATTGAAACACCTAAGTTTGCAGTGATAGGTTACGGTAAGTTGGGTGGCAAAGAGCTGGGCTATGTGTCTGATTTAGATATTATTTTCTTGTATGATGACCCACATCCAGAAGCTGCTGACATTTATGCGCGCTTTGCGCAGCGCATTAATAATTGGTTTAACAGCATGACTAATGCGGGGCTGTTATACGAAACCGATTTGCAATTGCGCCCAGATGGTAATAGCGGCTTGTTGGTAAGCAGCGTTGAGGCGTTTCGCGAATATCAGCAGCATAAAGCGTGGGTGTGGGAGCACCAAGCGTTAACCCGCGCACGTTTTGTGGCGGGCGATGCTGACATTGGCGAGGCGTTTGAGCAGATTAGGCGCGATGTATTAAGGCAGCCACGCGATGCCGAAAAGCTAAAATTTGAAGTGGTACAAATGCGCGATAAATTGCGCGCTGCGCAAAAAATAAACCCAAAATTATTTGACCTAAAACACAGCGTTGGTGGCATTATTGATGTGGAATTTATAGTGCAATATATGGTGCTAAATTACGCGAATAAACACGCACAACTTGCTGATAACTATGGAAATATAGCCTTACTTAAAACGCTATCTAAGCTGAATATCATCGATAAACAATTGAGTGAGCAAGTGGCTAATGCTTACCGTGAATATCGCAAATTAATTCATGCTAGTAAACTGCAAGAAAAGCCAGCAACACTATTGTTAGAACAGATTAGGCAGCAGCAGAGCTTTGTTATTGCTTTGTGGCAGTCGATATTTTAAATACTTAACTGGCACCTTTTTCCTAAGGTGATTTAATTTAACGTGCGTGTTGCCAAACCTTGGCATAGGCCGCCAGTAGTTTTTGGTGCATGTCGCTGCCTTGCATATCGTTACCCAAATTGTTCAAGCCGTTATATTGCACGCTGCCAGCCACCAATTGCTGCGCCAGTTGCAGCGTTTCTGCGCCATACATGAGGGCTAAGTTGGCGGCATAAGTACTTGCGTCAGCGTCTAACTCATCATTAATTTGCACAATATTACTAATACAGCGGTAAAGTGCTGCACGCGCTGGTGCTAGCTCGTTAAATTGCGCAATCCACGCGCAGCTATCCAAAATATCGTCGGTGCTGTTGGCATGTAAAGCCGCCATGGTTTTCAGCTCACCTACGCGCAAATCAGCCCACACCGTGTTTGGGTCTGCACACAAGCCAATCAGCATGGTCACAGGCAAATCGTCTGCCACATCAAGCGCTAATAGTACTTTTAGTAACTCAGAAGATTGTTTTTTAGTTAAATCTTGCAGCTTAATGGCATAAGGCCTCACCAAATTACCCACGGTATTGTTGGCCCATTCTAATTCTTCAACGGGGTAAATCTCACTCATGTCCGGCACAAAAATGCGGCACGCATACACGCCCAAATGGGTAAAATCGGCAATGTACATATCATGGCCGCTGGCGTGAATACTATTGATGCACCAATCGTAATCTTGTTGCGTAGTGCTGCCAAAGTTCCAATCTACAAACTCACAATCGGGCGTGTTACGTAAAAAATCCCAGCTAATCACACCGCTAGAATCGACAAAGTGAATTTCTAAATTTTGGCTGTCGGCAATTTCTTCCATATCAAAGCCTGGTGCGGCAAAGCCAGCCAAGCCAGCGCCATTTTCACCAAGCGCACGGCCTTGCAGCAGCTCGGTCAGAGCGCGTTCTAACGCCACTTCAAAACGTGGGTGCGCACCAAAGCTGGCAAAACAACCTTGATCTTGCGGGTGCAACAGTGTTACGCACATCACAGGATATTTGCCACCAAGCGAGGCGTCCTTCACTAAAATGCCGTAGCCCGCTTTGCGCAAGCCGGCAATGCCAGCGGCGATTTTTGGAAAGCGATTAATCACAGCTTCTGGCACATCGGGCAAGCAAATGCCTTCACGAATAATTTTGTATTTAATGTCACGCTCAAAAATCTCTGCCAGCGCTTGGGTGCGTGCTTCCATCAGCGTATTGCCCGCGCTCATACCGTTGCTAACATACAAATTACCGATGAGATTGACTGGAAATAACACGGTTTTGTTATCGCGTAAACGCGTGTAAGGAATGGCGCAAATGCCACGCGCAGCATTACCAGAGTTTAAATCAATAAGATTGCTGGCGGGTACCGTGCCTTCTGGGTTGTAGAACTTTTGCAGCTCTGGCGTGAGCAACTGTTTAGGCCATTTATTGCCACTCACTTTAAACCATTGCTCGTTTGGGTAATGCACAAACGGCATATTGGCGATGGTTTCGCCCAAGTAAAAATGTGTCCAAAAATAATTGGTGCTTAGGCGCTCAAAATATTCGCCTAACGCGCTAGCGCGCGCCGCCAACTGGCTAGCGCCTTTGCCGTTGGTAAATAAGCGCGGGCAATCTTTATCAATGACGTGTACCGACCAAATACCTTCAATTTCATTTAGCCAAGATTGCTCTATGGTGTGAACATTAAGCGCTAATAGCTTGGCTTGCAGGGTAGCGATTGACGATTCAAGTGATGCGTCTTTGCTAGGAATAAATGTTTCATTTATTCTAATTGTAGGGGCAATAAAGGTTTCGGTCATGACATTGAAAAATAACTAAGAATTGCCCAAGAATAACACGCTACGACATAATCACAAATTAACTAAATATAGGACGTTTTTTTACTAGTGCCTGCTGCCTTGCCATGTACCGCCATATTTGTAATTTGGCGATGATTTGGCTTGTTCAATACATGTGACACAAACAAAAATCCACTCATTACCGATATTAGTTTTCACGCGATACAGCGTTTTAGCCGCTTGCTGGCATAAAGCACACGATTTTGTTTTCATTATTAATGCGTGATACCCAAACTAGCAGCTTGTTTTACTTTTGCATGCTGCTGTCATTTGCTTGATACACATGCACATTGTTGCCACCGCCTCTTTTGGCAGCATAGCAAGCAGAATCGGCAGTGGCTAATAGGGTACTTAAACCTAACATTTCGCTTGGCGATATTTCAGTTAAGCCAATGCTGGCGCCTACTTTAAATACTTTATTGTCATGTTCAAAACGAAACGCTTGAATCGATTCTAGTAACTCACGGGTAATCTCTTGCGCTTTATCCAATCTACAACCCACTAACAGTAAAGCAAATTCATCGCCACCCAAACGCGCCAGAGTATCTGCACTGCGCAATTTAGCTTGCATGTGGTTTGCCAATTGTTTTAAAAACACATCACCTATCATATGACCACAAGTATCGTTGACCAACTTAAATTTATCTAAATCAATGTAAGCAATGCAATGGCTGAGCGATGAGGTGCGCGTGTCTTCAATGGCAGCTTGCGCTTTGCGATCAAATTCGTAGCGGTTGGCCAAGCCAGTCAGCGCGTCAAAATGCGCTTGGTACGTTAGCTGATTCGACATCATGCGTAATACAGTTACATCATGCAGCACGGTTACTGTGCCAAACAGTCCGCCATTTGCGTCATATAGTTGCGATGCAGATTTAGTAATAATAAACTCCTGCCCATCGGCGCGCCCCAGCATCACTTCATCCTCAATGCTTTGTGGGTTGGTTAGCCATAAGCTGTTCACAGCGGTGGTTTTGTCTGGTGTCATTAGGTGAAATAAATCTTGCAATGATTTGCTACGGGCTTGGCTAGAAACAACGCCAGTTAAGCTCTCTGCAGCTTTGTTCATATACACCACACAGCCATTTAGGTCGCTGGTAATTACGGCGTCAGCAATACTGCTAAGCGTTACTTGCGCTCGTTCTTTTTCAAACTGCAGCTCATATTTCGTTTTATCAAGTTGTTCCAGCATCAGGTTAATACCTTTTGCTAAGCTGGCCATTTCATCGTCACCATTTAACTCTTTAATACGCTCAGAGGTTGCCGCTGATTCACCAATACGCAGCACATGCTTATTTAAATGCGCCAATTTTTTGAGTACCAGCTTATCAAAAAGCCAACTAAAAGCAGCCAGTAATAAGGCAGCAACTACGGCCGACCAATACAAAAAATTGAGACTAGTTAAACCTTGTTCATAAATTTTACGATCGCCAACAGTCTGAATTAAAATTTCAGCGTCGCCACCAATCTCATCCATTAAACCAAAACCAGCCACTTGCTTATCGTTAATTGGTTTAACAAATATTTTCTTATTAAATAGTGAGGAAGAAATGGTTGAAATCTCCTCGTGCCTAAACGCCTCCACCGATAGCTTAGTGCCTAATATTTTTTCAATATGCTCAATTAAAGCTTGGTTAAGCAAGCGCACCATAATCAGTGTGCCACGCCGTGGGCCTGTCTCTTCACTGGTAAGTATGTCAGAAGTTGACACAATACAAATACCAGCAGGTGTTTTAAATAAGCCATTAATGCTGGATTTGCTTGGATCTAGCAGTATGCCTCTATTGGATACAGCCTGCATCAATATATCTGGGATGCGCCATGGTTTGCCTGTGGTGAAATCAACGCCTTTATGGCTAAGAACCTCACCTTTTAAGTTCACAATAAAATAAGCATTTATTTTAAGATTGGTAAACGTCGCGTCACCAAAGCTAGAATCTATAAAAGCTTGATCTGGCGAAGCAACATATTGGTAGAGACCGTTCCAATGTGCATTATCAAGCACACTAGCGCCAAGTTGTTTAGATTGCTCTTCAAGTAAATTGACTGCGCTACTGACTTGAATACTAACTTTATCAACTTCTAGCTTGGCGTAGCCTTGTATTAATGAAGTGCGCACCACAAAAAACATCAGACCAAATAACAAAAGCATGCCAAGCGCCAAGGCGAGAAACATTTTGGAACGCAAGCTAGTAGTTGGGTTAAACATCATTTTATTTACACATGCATTGCTATATTTTAAAGTATAGACCTTCTAGTTGATTTTATTCACCACCTTAATGCCGCAGTATGCACTGGGCTAGCCCAATGCTGCTTCATTTCATCATCTAGCAGGCAAACTGTAATAGAGGCGCCTGCCATATCTAAAGCGGTGGTGTAGTTACCTACTAGAGAGTGAGCAATTTGTATGCCATGTGAACTAATAATTTGCGCAGTCGTATTATAAATTAAGTAGAGTTCCATCAGTGGTGTGGCGCCAAAGCCATTTATCAACAACAAGGCTTCGCCATTAGTGCTGATATTTTTGGCTGCAAAATCTGCCAAAATCGCATCCACCATGTCTTTTACAATGGCATCTGCCTTGCGCATGGCTTCACGTTTGCGGCCAGGCTCGCCATGTATGCCCACGCCCATCTCTATTTCGCTGTCACCAATATCAAAAGTAGGACGACCAGCGGCAGGCACGGTACAACTGTTCAAAGCCACGCCAATGCTGGCAGTGCGCATATTCACTTTGTCACCCAAGGCTTTGCAAGCGGCTAAATCTGCGCCAGTTTCGGCTAAGCTACCGACACATTTTTCAACTATCATAGTGCCCGCCACGCCGCGGCGGCCAGTCGTGTAAGTGCTGTTAATCACAGCGCAATCATCGCTGGTGAGCACGGTGGCATGTTCGATTTTCAACGTATCTGCCAACATTTCCGTCGCCATTTCAAAATTCATCACATCACCAGCGTAATTTTTAACAATAAACAACACACCTTTATCGGCATGTACTGCCTCGGCCGCTGCCAACATTTGGTCTGGTGTGGGGCTACTAAATACATGGCCAGGGCAGGCGGCATCTAACATGCCGTGGCCGATATAGCCTGCGTGTAAAGGTTCATGGCCACTGCCTCCGCCAGAAATAATAGCGACTTTGTTTTTGGCTTTAGTTTTACGCGTTAAAAAGTTGGGGTTTAAATGCAGGCTAACTAAATCGTGGTGGGCGAGTGCGAAACCTGACAGGCTTTCGGTGAGCATGTCATCAACATTATTAACAAATTTTTTCATGCTGTTGTCCTTGCTTGCCATTACTTTGTTACAAAAAACCTCAATTGCAAATGCGTCAATATCGGCTTTTTGTGCCGCGTACTGCCTTCGCTTTAAAGTATTAAAAACACATAAAACACTTAATTTTGAACTGCCCTGCAGGCCGCATGGATATTGGCTTTCGCATTCGACTTAGTGCTTTAGCACTTAGCGAGAATGGTGATGCCAAGAACTGGTACAGGGCAGCCATATAGTGATTGGTTAAACTAATGTGCTTTTAATATTAAATCACACACCGCATGTATCATCACTTGGCAGCTTTTGGCGCCCGGGTCTAGGTGACCAATGGCGCGCTCGCCCAAGCCTGCGGCGCGGCCTTTGGTGGCCACCAAATCCCGCGTGTATTCCAAACCTTTATCGGCAGCGTTTTTTACTTCTTTGCAAATCTCGGCAACAGTTTTGCCTTGTGCGGCGCAATGGGTAAAGGTTGTAGAGGCAGGCACTAGCACATCTAACATGGTTTTTTCGCCCACGTTGGATTTACCGCGCATCATTAAAGTTTGTACGCCATAGGCAAACGCTGCCGCGTGCTCTAAGTTACTATTTAGCTCGTTAGCTTTGTCGTTATTCATCTGATAAAACTTGGCCATGCCCATAAACAAGCTAGCAAATAATACGCCAGAAGCGCCGCCCATGCTGCTGAGTAGCTTTGCGCCAATTTTTTCAAACGCGGCTTGCGGTTTTAATGGTGCCAACTCGTTTACCATGGCACCCAATGCCTCGCTGGCACGTTTAATGTTAATGTAGTGATCGCCATCGCCAATAGCGCGGTCTAGCGATTCAATATCAACCTCATGCGCAATAATTGCAGCTTCTACAGCCTGCACGGCATATATAATGGTGGATGTTTTCATACGACTAGTTTAAAACTAAACGGCAAAATTTGCGATAGTCGAACTTGCATTAATTTAAACGTATTGATGAAGTGATTGTGTATGCGCGTGTAAGGATTTAAACCTTATCAAGACAAATGTAACTAAATGCCTATTTATAAGTCGTATCTAGGCTTAAATATTTTTAGGAGTGATGATGAAACAGTGTTTATATCTATTATTTTTTGCACTTGTTGTATTTGCTGGCCTTGCCACAGCGGGTGAGCCAGTGAAAGAGGTAACGGTAGAACAAGTGCAACAATTTGTGCAAGATCAAACTGCCAATGTAGCGATTGTGGATGCCAATAACGATGGCGCGCGCAAAGATGCTGGCGTGGTGCCAGGCGCAATTTTACTTACATCGTATAACCAATACGCAATCACCGAGCTGCCTACTGACAAAAAAACTGCGTTGGTTTTTTATTGCTATAACAGCTATTGCCAAGCATCGCACGCGGCTGCAAATCGTGCTTATGATGCGGGTTATAAAGACGTAAGTGTAATGAAAGCGGGCATTGCCGGTTGGAATAAAGCTAAAACTTAAATACATGCCCCGCAACCTGCTTGTATTTAATCTAATGGCCATGCGGCTCGCAGGGCATTATTTTTTGTGCGCTATTGTTTGTGTAGATTTATTCTGATTTTCGCTCATCAGTTTGCAAACCCGCAGCGCGTGCAATATCGCGCAACATAAAGCCATAAAGACTCTCTACCTTATCGCGCGCCCAAGGCGTTTTGCGCAAAAATTTTAAGCTGGATTTAATGCTTGGCTCATGCGTAAAACAATTCACAGGAATGCGCTGCGCCAGCCCATCCCAACCAAAATGCGCCACCAAGGCCGTTACTATTGCCTCTAGCGTAATGCCATGTAAAGGGTTTTTTGGTTGGCTATTCGTCTGGGGTTTTGTCGTAGTCATAATTAGGTTCTATGTTAAAAGGCATTAGGCCTGCCAAACGCCAAACCCTGCGCTACGCAAATCAATGCCAATTTCAACCTCCATCGCAGCCGCTTCATCATAAGTCATTGGGTTAAAACCTTCGTACAAATCAGGCAGCAAGCGTAGGCCATATTGCATCACATAGCTGTTAAATTGAATGCCCGCTTTGTGTTTATCAAAACGCACATCGGGGTCTAAGCCCGTCATGCCAACATACACGCAGGGTTTGCCAGTGATATAGTTAGGGTTACACTTTTTAAACTTGCCCTCAAACAGCACGTCATTTGATAACTCAATCACATACACGTTGTGATGCTTGACGCGCGCCATGCAGCTTTAAAACGTATCCTCATTCGATTCATAAGCATCGCGTAAGCTTGCGTTAATGGCATCAATATCATCATCAAATGGCGTATTTGCTTGCGCTGCAGGTTTCTCGGCAGGCTTAGCGGCAGCTTGCGTAGGCGCTGCATTGGTGGCAGAAGTAACCCACTTTTCAAAAGGCGCAGCATCCACGCCCTGCGGCACATACCAGAGTTTAGCTTCTGCGTTCCAACGCGCACCCAACGATTTAGCTTGGTCTTTCTCGTTAAATGGAACTTTTAGATTAATGTTAGTGGCTGCGATCATTGTTGTCCTAATGTTTTGGCTTGGTAATTTTAGAGAATAAGAAATTATATAACTGTAATGGTTTAATACACCTGACTATGATCGCCCACATTTACTAAAATGATTTCTTTTTCGGTGATAATCAATTCTAAGGTAATGCGGTATTTAAGGTTAATTGATACGCTGTATAGCCCTTCCAGCTTGCCTTTCAGGGCATGTAAGCGCAGTGAAGCATGATGCGGATTTACTTCTAACAGTTGTAAAGTTTTAGCGTATTGATTTTCTACATCTGGGTGGTTTTTAATAAATTTAGCGGCCTTGCGGGTGTATTGCTGGGTAAAGATTAGCTGCCAGCTCATGCGGTTTGCTTGTTAATTGCTTTGATTCTTTGAATATGTTGGGCTACGGTTTCTTTTACAAATCGGCCAGCTTCTAAATCGGCTTTAGATTCCGCCAGAGCAGCTTCTAGCTCGCATTCGCGTAAATGTTGATATTGCGCGTTACTCATGACCACATACTTCACTTGCCCACGTACGGTAACAGGCGCTTCTAG
This sequence comes from Methylophilaceae bacterium, assembly GCA_031422335.1. Taxonomy (GTDB): domain Bacteria; phylum Pseudomonadota; class Gammaproteobacteria; order Burkholderiales; family Methylophilaceae; genus Methylotenera_A. The sequence continues at coordinate 72,137 of JANOQW010000009.1, read as the reverse complement.
ATGCGCGAGTAGGGCATCTTCAATGGCTTTTACACCTTTGGTTTTTAAATCATTTGCAGAAATTATGTTCATTGCATCACCTTATAAATCGTACTATAAATAATATTATTAAAAGTATTATACATAAAGTGAATGAGATTGTAATGATGAAAGCAAAAAAGTCCTACATTTCTGTAGGACTTTTTCATTTATTTGGCTCACTATAGCAAACAAAACTGAGAACTGGATAATATCAGTCTCAATCATTTAGACGTTGCATAATAGAGCACCCTCTTCTGACCGAAAGCGGTCTCTCAGATAATTAAAAACTGCTAAAACAGATTTAAGTCTAGTTAGTTACTTTCTTAAACTACAAAAAATATGAAACAGAAATCATTAAAGTTAGGTTAAAGCTTTGGTAGCGATTTAGGGAGAATTTTTTTAAGTTGTTGTAGCGGATGCGACTACAATTCAGCATGCTTGAAAATTTATTTTATACTGAACCAATATGAAAAAACCCTTTCATCCCATTCATCAAATTGAGTTGCGTCTGGCTGAGCTCCCCGAACTTTTTAACTCAATGGATCCAACGCCATTTCATCACCGCAATCTTGATACAGACGCTGAAGATTTCTTAGAAAGTTGGGCGCTAGACTTTCCACAGAATAGTCATTTCAAAATTATTATACATATTGAAAAAATGCCACTGGAAGACCCTAGTACGCTAGTTGCAGAGGCAATTCATAACCACTTTGATGATAAGGCACAGCGATCTAGTCATAATTTGCGTCAGCACTTACTTGAAGGCCGCGTTAGCCTTGTGATAGGGCTTAGTTTTTTGGGTGCGTGTCTACTGATAGCAGATGTACTTGATGCTGGTTATGCAAGCAATACGTTTCTCAAGCTGCTGAAGGAAAGTTTGCTCATTGGTGGTTGGGTTGCTATGTGGCGACCAATGCAGACTTTTCTGTATGGTTGGTGGCCGATTGTTAGAAAGAGGAGTGTTTATCGAAATTTAAGCAAATCGATTGTGCATGTGATGCCAGTAAATATTAAGTGATGATAATAAGTTCATTAACCAATCAGGATATTCTTAATGAGAGCTAAGCATTTGGAAAGGCATAAATCAGACCGAATCGGTTGGCTTAGAGCATCCGTGTTAGGTGCAAATGATGGGGTTATTTCTATTGCCAGTCTTGTTGTAGGCGTTGCAACTTCAGGTGCTTCTTCAAATAGTATTTTGCTTACAGGATTAGCTGGAACTATTGCAGGTGCGATGTCTATGGCTGCTGGTGAATACGTATCTGTTCAATCTCAAGCAGATACTGAGTCAGCAGATATTGAAAAAGAGAAAAAAGAATTAAAAAGCGAGCCTGAACAGGAATTAGAGGAGCTGACTTTAATTTACCTAAGTCGGGGTCTAGACCAAAACCTTGCTCACCAAGTGGCTGTAAAGCTTATGGAGGTAGATGCAATAGGGGCGCACACTAGAGATGAGCTAGGAATTTCAGAAACATTAAGTGCTAAGCCATTGCAAGCATCCATTGCTTCTGCAATCTCTTTTACGTTTGGTGCTTTGGTGCCAATTATCACAGTGCTATTGGCACCAAGCCACTTAACTGCACAAATTTCAACTGTAACGGCGCTTAGCACACTGTTTGTTTTAGGAGGAGTAGCGGCATACGTAGGTGGTGCATCGGTGATAAAAGGTGCGATTCGAGTGCTGATTTGGGGTGCAATGGCAATAGCACTAACTGCAGCAGTAGGCAGATTGTTTGGTACTGCTGTTTAGCTATGGCGGCTTTGTATTTCAACCATTACTGGATGCAATATGAAAAAAGCCCCACATCGCTGTGAGGCTTTTAAAACTTGGCTCCTCGACCTGGGCTCGAACCAGGGACACACGGATTAACAGTCCGTTGCTCTACCGGCTGAGCTATCGAGGAATCGGTAGGACTTGTGAAGGCGTGATAATACTGATTTAGCGGGCTTTGGTCAATCGTTAAGCGTTATAATTTGGCACTTATATGATAAAAAAATACAGAAAAATATTAATTGGCATCTTAGTCCTTATAGCTTTTCTGCTTACCGTACCTTTTTTAATCCCCATGCAGACGTATTTGCAACAGGCGGAAAAATTGGCGAGCGAAAAACTTGGCCAGCCAGTGACAATTCAATCATTAAATGTGTCTTTGCTGCCCAGCCCACGCGTAGCTGCCAGCGGCATTGTTGTTGGCAAGTATGATGAACTTAAAGTTGAAAGTTTGGTGGTGATTCCGACTATTGGCTCTTTATTTTCTGATGTTAAAACGCTCGATATAAGTATGAGCAAGCCAGTGATAAAACAAGCAGCGTTAGATTTTATTTCAGCTTTAACTGCCAAAAAATCAGACGACAGTGTGCCTACAAGCGTGCATATTCGCCATATTAAGATCGACGAACTGCAATTAGCAAATTACCCAGTAATGAATGCAGAAGCCACGCTGACAGGCGATAATAAGCTGGAATCTGCCGCAGTAGAAACTTTAGACGGCAAGCTGAAAGCCGATGTGACACCAAAAGTCACGCCAGATGGCGATGCGCAGTTGATTGTGGTGAGTGCCAACAAATGGACGCTGCCAGTAGGTTTGCCGCTATTGATTGATAAAGCCAAGCTAGAAATGCATTTAAAAGGCAGCAAACTTAGCATCCCCAACATTGATATTGCGCTGTATGGCGGAAAATTAACGGGCGCCGCCACTATGAATTGGCAAAAAGGCTGGCGTGCCAGTGGCAATATTAATGTGGCTAATTTAGCGGTGCAGCAACCTAGCAGAATGGTGAGTAAAGCGGTTTATTTAAGTGGCAATTTATTTGGCAATGGTAATTTCTCTGCCAAGGCTAATGATGCGGGGCATTTGGCGGATAATTTGCGCATGGATTTTAAATTTAAAGTGAATAATGGTGTGCTGCACGGGCTAGATTTGGTGCGGGTTGCCAGCTTGTTGCTTAAGCAAAGTCAAGGCGGTGGCGAAACGCAGTTTGATGAATTTTCTGGCTTGTTGAATATGCTTGGCAAGCAATATCATTTGCGCAACTTAAAAATAAGTTCTGGTTTATTGGTGGCGACAGGGCAGGTGAAAGTGAAGCCAAACAAGGCGCTAGATGGTGATGTGGTGGTAGACGTGAAAAACGGTTTAGGGCTGGCGGAAATTCCGTTAGAGGTTTCTGGCACGGTGAGCAACCCGATAGTGTTGCCAAACAAAGCTGCACTGGCAGGCGCAATTGCAGGCACGGCTATTTTGCCAGGCGTTGGGACAAGCGTTGGGATTAAAGCTGGAAAACAAGCCGATGACGCGTTAAATAAGCTTAAGGGTTTGTTTGGGGATTAAGCTTTTTATTAAAAACAGATGCTTCAGAACCTGCATGGATGTTGGGTGGTAGAGCCGCCCCAAATGACTTAATCTGGGGCAGGTGATTTGAAGTTGACGCAAGTGTGTCAAGTCTTTATACTAAACTGGTGCAAGCAAGGCACTGGGTAATCGGGGTAATCGCATCAGAGTTTGTTGATTGCTCATATATTGTTATTTTCAACCATCCATAGGAGTAGCAATGATGTCACAAAAAACTTTAATCATTCTAAGCATCTCAGCTTTAACCCTACTTTCCGGCTGTGCATCCGACCCAACTTGGCGGAAAGAGGGTATTTCTAGTGAAGATGCGGTTAGTACTCTATCAGAGTGTAAATATCAGGTTGGGCTCAGTAAAGTTAAAGAATCTGAGCAAGAAGATCTCGTCGAAAACTGCATGCAAGCAAAAGGGTTTAGAAAATAAATGGGTTGAACGAGCGCAGCGTGTTAATTTTTCATTCGATGGACAAACGCTACATTCATATGCTCACCGATTAAAATACTCGAGGACAAGCCCTGTAACCCAATATCCATGAGAGTTGTAGAGCATGCCACGAATGATTTAGTCTGGGAGCAGAGCTTTTTCAATGCGGTCTAGCGCGTTTTTCAAGTTTTCCATTGAGGTGGCGAATGAGATGCGGAAATAGCCTTCTGCGCCAAACGCAGAGCCTGGCACCACGGCAACGTCAAACTTTTCAAGCAAATATTCTGCAAATGCCATGTCAGTCGCCGCACTAATTTTGCCAGCTTTGTGTAAACTGTTAATTGCCTCGCGCGCATCGGGGAAAGCATAAAATGCGCCACCTGCCATCAGGCAACTTAAGCCTGGCATGGCGTTGAAGCGATCCACCACGTATTTGTGACGTTCTATAAATGCAGTCACCATCGGTTTTATGCATTCTTGTGAGCCTGTTAGTGCGGCCACTGCGGCGTGCTGCGAGATAGAAGTCGCGTTGCTGGTCGATTGGCTTTGTAAGATTTCCATGGCTTTGATGATATTGGCAGGGCCTGCGGCATAACCAATGCGCCAACCTGTCATAGAATAGGCTTTAGACACACCATTAAGCACGATACAACGGCTTTTTAGCGCAGGCGTAGCGTTGAGGATGTTATAAAACTTTTCGCCGGTTAAATTGACGTGTTCGTACATATCGTCAGTGGCGACCAATACATGCGGATGTTTCAGCAAAACTTCGCCCAGTGCTTGCAACTCTGCCAAGCTGTACACCGCGCCAGTGGGGTTGGATGGCGAATTAAGCATCACAATTTTAGTTTTTGCAGTAATCGCCGCCTCTAATTGAGCGGGTAGTAGCTTAAAGCCTTGCTCGATACCGCAATCAATAATCACAGGTATCGCCTCAGCCACCATGGCGATATCGGCATAGCTCACCCAATAAGGTGCAGGAATAATGACTTCATCGCCTTTATTGAGTACTGCTAAACACAAATTAAAGATGGTTTGCTTGCCACCCACGCCTACAATCACTTCATTGGTGCTGTAATCAAAGCCGTTTTCAGTTTTAAATTTGTTCACAATGGCTTGTTTAAGCGCAGGGATGCCACTCACAGGTGTGTATTTGGTATAGCCCGCGTGAATGGCGGCAATGGCTGCATCTTTAATATGCTGCGGCGTATCAAAATCAGGCTCACCGGCTGCTAGGCCAATAATAGGGCGGCCTTCTGCCTTATATTTACCTGCTTTTGCAGTAATGGCAAGGGTAGGGGATTCTTTAATGGCTAGAACACGGGCAGATAACTCGAATTGTGACAAAATACATTTCCTAATTTTTGCCATAAATATGGCTTAAAAAAACTAATTAAATTAACAAAACGGTATTTTACGCATAAAGGCGCTATTTAGGAACACGCAACTAGTATTGATTGACAACAAAAAAGCCTCATAAGAGGCTTTTTTGTTAGCTAAAACACAAATTAGCAAGCTTTGTCGCAACCTAATAAATTACTGTAATCCAGCGCTGCTTGCTCATTAATGCTATCAATGGCCAGTTGAATACGGTGCATTTCTACTTTATCGCCACGTTCTTTCGCAATGGCACCCAGTCGTGTCATCGCTTCAAAATTCTCTGCATCTACCGTAATGGCTTGTTTGTAAGCAGTTTCGGCGGTGTCACTTTTACCAGAGTTTTCTAAGCCCAAGCCCAACGCATACCAAGCTTCGGTACTTTTAGGTTCGGCAACAGTCCATTTCTCGGCCACTTGTGCCAATTTAGGCCAATCGTAGCGCGATTCTGGCACTGCGGCTTGCATATAGAAAGGCTTTTTATCTTCATCCTCTTCCCACAAAGCTTTGCCAGAGATTGGAAACACAGTGGTTGCAGGCTGTTTATCTAGCGTTTCTAGCCATTCAACTGGTAGCGCAAAGTGAATACTGCCACCGCGACCGGTAGTTTTAAACGTGTTAATACCCACCAAATTGCCATCTAAATCAAACAAGCCGCTGCCGCTGGCACCCAGCAAAAACTTGGCATTGGTACGAATCACATTGGCACCATTATCGTTGTATAAACCTTTAACGGTACCAGTAGAAGTAAGCGGTGCGGGTACGCCATTAGAGTGACCAATACCCGCCACATCTTGACCACGTTTTAGTGTGGTGCTTTTGCCAAATTTAACTGGATTGAGCGGTAAGCCTTCGGTGGTCACGATACATAAATCATGCCAAGCATCTACTTTGACGCTGCTAATAATGTATGAGTCTTCGCCACGTGCTACCCATGGTTGTTTAGTGCTGCGTAGCACATGACAATTAGTGATCACTTTATCTTTGCCAATCACCACACCGCTGCCATAAGCCAAGCCGCCATTGGGGTTATAGCCACGTATCATTACCACACTAAAATAAGATTGTATTAACGCTTGTTTATCGTATGCAAAAGAGGGTGTAGCTGAGGTTAACAAAACAGAGCTTGTCAAGGCAAAAGCGAGGATTTTAGGGCGCATAGAAAACCTTATTAATTATTGATTTATTTTAAAGCATAAAAGCTTGTATTAATGACTATAACTAATACGCAAAAGTTCGCAAGCTTAGATGCAACAATCTAAACATACGCGTAAAATGTAAAAAATTTGTCAGTAAAGCCTGTTAAAATTATTAGTTATCTCACTGGCGCAAAGCTTATGTTCGTTACCTTTCCAAATAGTAAGTATCAGCTTTGGCAGCCATTCCCACCAGCTGGAGACCAGCCAGCGGCGATTGAGAAGCTCACGGCAGGTATTGAAAGCGGGTTGCAGTTTCAAACCTTGCTGGGCGTTACTGGCAGCGGTAAAACATTTACCATGGCCAATGTAATTGCGCGCACTGGCAAGCCTGCCATTGTGATGGCGCCAAATAAAACGCTGGCCGCGCAGTTATATAGTGAGTTTCGTGAGTTTTTCCCCAATAATTCGGTGGAATATTTCGTTAGTTATTACGATTATTATCAGCCCGAAGCCTATGTGCCAAGCCGTGACTTGTTTATAGAGAAAGATTCCAGCATTAACGAGCATATCGAGCAGATGCGGCTTTCTGCTACCAAAGCGCTGTTAGAGCGTGAGGACAGCATTATCGTGGCCTCGGTTTCTGCAATATACGGTATTGGCGACCCTAGCGATTATCACGGCATGGTGCTGCACTTAAAGCAAGGCGATAAAATGAGCCAAAAAGAGGCGATTTTGCGCCTGATTGGCATGCAATATGATCGCAATGATTTTGATTTTAGCCGTGGCAGTTTTCGCGTGCGCGGCGATGTGATTGATGTGTTTCCCGCTGAAAATAACGAGACTGCCGTTAGGTTAAGTTTGTTTGATGACGAGGTGGAAAGTATCACTTTATTTGACCCTTTAACTGGACAAATATTTAATAAAATTCAACGGTTTACAATATATCCTTCAAGTCATTACGTAACATCCCGCGAAACTACTATAAAGGCGATAGAAAAGATAAAAAAAGAGTTAGTTGAGCGCGTAGCGCAATATATTAAAGAAGGCAAATTAGTTGAGGCGCAACGCATAGAACAGCGGACTAGATTTGACTTGGAAATGCTCAACGAAATTGGCTTTTGCAAAGGCATTGAGAACTACAGCCGCCATTTATCCGGTCGCAATCCAGGTGACCCGCCGCCGACATTAATTGATTATTTGCCAGATAGCGCGCTGATGATTATTGACGAAAGCCATGTCACCGTGCCGCAAATTGGTGGCATGTACAAGGGCGATTGGTCACGCAAGACCAATTTGGTCGATTATGGCTGGCGCTTGCCTTCAGCCTTAGATAACAGGCCGTTAAAGTTTGAGGAATTTGAGCGCATTATGCGCCAAACTGTGTTTATAAGTGCCACGCCTGCCGATTATGAAAAAAATCATCAACAGCAAGTGGTAGAGATGATTGCGCGGCCAACCGGTTTGATAGACCCAGAAATCACTGTAAAGCCTGCCGACACGCAAGTAGATGATCTGCTTGGGGAAATTAAAAAGCGTGTGGCTGTGGGCGAGCGTGTATTAGCCACTACGTTAACCAAACGCATGGCAGAAGATTTAACCGACTATTTGGCCGAGCATGGTGTAAAAACGCGTTATTTGCACTCGGATATTGATACTGTTGAGCGCGTGGAGATTATTCGCGACTTAAGATTAGGCGAGTTTGACGTATTAGTAGGCATTAATTTGTTGCGCGAAGGTTTAGATATTCCTGAAGTGTCTTTAGTAGCCGTTTTGGATGCCGATAAAGAAGGTTTTTTGCGTAGCGAACGCAGTTTAATTCAAACTGCAGGCCGCGCCGCGCGCAACTTAAACGGCGCGGTTATTTTTTACGGCAATAAAATTACGCGCAGCATGGGCTTGGCCATTGACGAAACCAATCGGCGTAGAAAAATACAAACAGCCTTTAATGAAGCCAATGGCATTACCCCAAAAGGCATTGTAAAACGCGTAAAAGACATGATAGACGGCGTATATGACGTAGAAGAAGGCAAGCGTGAGCGCAAAGCTGCGCAAGAGCAAGCCAATTACGAAAGCCTGAGCGAGAAACAAATTGCCAAAGAAATGAAGCGCCTAGAAAAAGCCATGCACGATGCGGCGAAGAATTTAGAATTTGAAAAAGCTGCCGATTTTAGAGACCAACTAAAAACGCTTAAGACTAAATTTTATGGGGCTAGCATGCCCGATTTAATTGAATAAATTAAAGGTTTAAAAACACCGAGAAAAAATAGATGCCCTGTAACCGTAAAGGTCTTCATCGCAGAATATACCAGCTAAAGCTGGTTATTCATGTGCGAAACCCGCATGGATATTAGCTCTCAGGGCAGCTGTTTTAATGTTTAAATCACATGTTTAAAATATAATTTTTAAATAAGAAAGAAATAATATGCAAACTGTTATTCATAGTGTCAGTAGTGCATCCGAGGTAATACAACTGGCGATTGCGCCTGTATTTTTGCTAATGGGTGTGAGCGCACTTTTAGGCGTACTCACAGGTAGGTTAGGGCGCGTGGTGGATAGATTTCGTGCGCTAAATGAAAAATGCGAATCGGCACAAGCGCAAGCTGAAAACCCTAGCTGTGCTAATTATAGTCGGGAGCTATTTTTGCTTTCTTGTCGCGCCAATTGGGTGCATTGGGCGATTACGCTCAGCACATTGTCACTATTGTTGGTGTCTGTAGTCATCGGCATGCTATTTTTAGGCTCGGTTATCCGCTGGGATTCATCTTGGTTAGTATCACTACTATTTATTGCCGCCATGCTCAGCTTAATTATTAGCTTAGGCTGTTTTTTGCGCGAGATTTATTTAGCCAAACACACGTTTCAATTAACCATAAAATAACGCGCTGTAAGTCATATGCATGCGGTGCAATGCCTTGCAGCGTGCTACGCTGGCTGCGCTAGTAACCGTTTTCTCTAGCCAGATTATGTAAGTACAGTTGAAGAAAATACTGTCAATTAAAGGTTGAGATGAAACTAATTTCATCATACGACGGCCTCAACCAAAGTTAATTCAGTTACTTAGCAGTTAATGCTAACAACTGATTGATAATAATGAATCAAAAGGGAAATAAAATGCAGAATTTAATTCAAATGATTTATATCAGCCGCTCAACCTTTGCACCAACAGAGCTTAGCAATGGAATTGAACCCAATGTTGCGCGAATACTGTTGAAATCACGCACTAATAATAAGAAAAATGGTTTAGTTGGTGTGCTGTATTTTGGTGATGGTTGTTTTTTTCAATGTTTAGAAGGCGCAGCAGAAGCCGTAGATAAGCTTTACGAAAAATTACTACGTGATGACCGCCATAAAGAACTTAAAATACTCAGCAGAAAACCAATCGATAGCCTGTCATTTTCTAACTGGAGTATGAAGCATGTGCCGCTAGAAGATGAAATGACAAATTTGCTTAAATCCCAGGGTTTAAAGAAGTTTGATCCTTATAATTTTAATGCTGAGATGACTAAAAATGCTTTGGCGTTGCTGCATTCTAAAAACGATTCGACAGAGGAGACCTTGCTAGAAGATATCAGTATAAAAGCCATGCAAGCCGATAAGCAAACAATACAAAACCTTGCTACTAAAGCAAACAATAACAAACTAATAACCTACCTATTAATTGCAATAGTTTCGTTTACTATACTAATAATTTTTTTAAGGTAATGTTCTTTAAGTTAACTGATTGAAACAAAAAAATACCAAAAAATACCAAAAAATAGCAAACAGACCACAGTTTTCGATATAAAAAATATAAAGCTATCTTACCTATGCCCTGTGAGCCAATATCCATGCGGCCTGCAGGGCAGATGTTTAATTGCCTATAACCCTAATCTTAATTTGCATAAATCTCGCTTTAATTTGGTAAATAGTTTGATTAATCAACACTTTTTGTCTATAATCGCGACTCTTTCAAACCTTGCCACACTTCATCCGCATTGAAGGTGGCTTTAACCACAAGGAGATTTCATGCGTCATTACGAAGTAGTTTTTATCGTCCATCCGGACCAAAGCGAGCAAGTGCCTGCAATGATTGAGCGTTATCGCGCGCAAATTGCAGCTAGCGGCGGCACTATGCACCGCTTAGAAGATTGGGGCCGTCGTCAATTGGCTTACCCAATTCAAAAAATCCACAAAGCACATTACGTGCTAATGAACATTGAGTGCAGCTTAGAAGCATTGGCTGAGCTTGAGCACGGCTTTAAATTTAACGATGCGGTTATTCGTCATATCACCATGGGTACTAAAACTGCGGTAACCGCACCTAGCCCAATGATGAAAGAAGAAAAATCACGTAACGTAATTAGCCGTGACGAAGCGCCAGCTAAGCCAGCAGCTGTTACAGAAGTTGCTGCTAAAGCAGAGGTTGCAGCAGCATAAGTGAATAGTTTAACGCTGAGCGGCATAGTGATTGGCTTAGATGCTATACGCTATACCCCAGCAGGTTTACCGTTGCTAAGTTTTGTGTTGCAACATGCCTCTGAACAAACAGAGGCTGGCTTAAAAAGAAAAGTTGAATGTGAAGTAAATGCAGTCGCAATAGGCGAAATTGCTAAACAAAATATTCAGCTTGGCGATAATATTAAAGCCAAAGGTTTTTTAGCCAAACGTAGCGCAAAAAGTACGCAACTAGTGTTTCATATTGAACAGCTTCATATTGAAAAGTTAGAAGCTAATTTAAAGAATATTTAGGAGTTACACCATGGCAAGAGAAATGTATAAACGCCGCCGCTATTGTCGTTTTAGCGCAGAGGGCATCAAAGAAGTAGATTACAAAGACGTAGATTTGCTTAAAGATTTCATCTCTGAAAACTTTAAAATTATTCCAGCCCGTATGACAGGCACAAAAGCCAAATATCAACGTCAATTAACAACCGCAGTAAAACGCGCGCGCTTTTTGGCATTGTTACCATACACAGACAAGCACCCTGGTTAATTAGGGCCAAAGAGAGAATATTATGCAAATTATTTTATTAGAAAAAGTAGCAAACCTAGGCAGCTTGGGCGATATTGTTAAAGTTAAAGATGGCTTTGGCCGTAACTTTTTAATCCCACAAGGCAAAGCAAAACGCGCAACTGAGACAAACAAAGCAGAATTTGCTGCACGCCGTGCCGAGCTTGAAAAGCAACAAGCAGATATTTTAACGGCGGCAACAGCGCGCGGTGCAAAATTGGCTGCTTATGTGTTAAAAGTTTCGCAAAAAGCTGGCGTAGATGGCCGTTTATTTGGCTCTGTTACCAATGGTGACATTGCTGAAGGCTTGGTAACTGCTGGCTTTGAAGTGGTTAAATCTGAAGTACGTTTGCCAACTGGTCCGCTAAAAACTATTGGCGACCATGCAGTATCAGTGGCATTGCATCACGATATTGTGGTGGATATTACGGTAACAGTTAGCGCAGAAGCTTAAGCTTAAATGTTTTAAATAAGTATTAATTAAAAAGGGCGACTTAGGTCGCCTTTTTTGTCGCTTATTTTTAATGAGTCGCGCTTTTTATTGGGTATAATTTGGTCATGGCAGATGATCAACTAGACGCACTAAAACTTCCCCCACATTCCATCGAGGCTGAACAATCGGTCATTGGTGGCTTACTGCTAGAGAACGAAGCCTTAGACAAAATTGCTGATATTTTAAAAGCAGACGATTTTTATCAGCATGATCATAAAACCATCTTTAAGCACATAGGTAAGCTAATTGAGCATAATCGCCCAGCCGATATTGTGACAGTGGCGGAATCACTGGAAAGCACAGCTGAGCTTAGTCAAGTAGGCGGCATTGCCTACTTAGGTGCGCTGGCACAAAACACGCCCACAGCCGCCAACATTCGCCGTTATGCTGAAATCGTGCGTGAGCGAGCCATTATGCGTAAGTTGGTGGTGGTTGGCAGCGGCATTGCAGATAGCGCCTATAACCCGAATGGCCGGGATGCGCAGCAACTATTGGATGAGGCGGAAGCGAAGATTTTTCAAATTGCCGAAGGCGGTCAGCGCACTAGCCAAGGCTTCACCGATATTAAAGAGCTGCTACCGCAAGTGGCCGAGCGCATTGATATGCTGTTCTCGCGCGATAACCCAAGCGATGTCACGGGCATTCCTACAGGTTTTTCTGACTTAGATTCGATGACGTCTGGCTTTCAGGGTGGCGATTTAATTATCGTAGCAGGGCGGCCATCGATGGGAAAAACTGCATTTTCGCTCAACGTGGCCGAGAATGTCGCGTTAGATACGGGCTTACCGGTGGCTGTGTTCTCCATGGAAATGGCTTCAACGCAACTCGCGATGCGAATGATAGGCTCGGTAGGGCGTTTAGATCAGCACCGCATGCGCACTGGGCGTTTGGAAGATGAAGACTGGGAAAAGCTCACCACGGCGTTGGGCAGGCTGAACGAAGCGCCAATTTTTATTGATGAAGGCGCAGGTTTAAGCAGTTTTGATGTGCGTGCTAGGGCACGTCGCTTGCATCGCCAAACGGGGAAATTGGGTTTAATTGTAGTCGATTACTTACAGCTAATGTCTGCTCCAGCCGGTAAGCAGGGTGAGAATCGTGCGACGGAGATTTCTGAAATTTCACGTTCATTAAAGGCGTTGGCTAAAGAGCTAGATTGTCCAGTAGTAGCGCTTTCGCAGCTAAATCGTAGTGTAGAACAACGCCCTGATAAACGCCCTGTGATGAGTGATTTGCGTGAATCTGGCGCCATTGAGCAAGATGCCGATTTGATCTTATTTATCTACCGCGACGAAGTGTATAACCCCGATAGCGCCGATAAAGGCACTGCAGAAATTATTATTGGCAAACAGCGTAATGGCCCGATTGGTCGCGTGCGCTTAACGTTTATTGGCGAGCATACCCGCTTCGAAAACTTTGCTAACACAGGCTACATGCCAGATAATTATTAGAGTTTGTAATGCATCGGATATATTTACTCCTCGTTGGCCTAATTTTCTTACCTCACGCATGCGCGGCTTCTGCAGCTACTTCTTCTACAACCCCCTTAAAAATTGAAAGTATTGAATTTAAGGCAAAAAAAACCAATATTGACTTTGGTGAGCCTATTGTTTTACCGTTTGTAAGTAGTCCGCTAGCAAAAACTGCTAAAAAAATTAATGATTATTTATACATCGATATCGTGGGTACACCAGCACCAAGCAAGGCTAAGGATGGCATCGTCAGACATTTGACCGAAGAGGATAATGATCCGATTGCAGGTGTAACTTCAATGCAGTACAAGGTGTTGGTGAATAATGGAAAGTTACTTTCGCTGAAAACAGAAGCCGAATTTTGTGGTGCGTATTGTGAGGAGTATTCACAAAGTTATAGTTTTGATGCATCAACAGGTCGCTATATTTTGTTAAAAGATATTTTTACTGATGCAGGCTTAGCGATTCTCAAAGAAAAAGTGTATGCCGCACGCGTTGCTACCATGAAAAAAGAAATTAAACGTTTACAAGCAGAAGCAGCAAAACCAGCCTCAAAAAACAAGAAACAGGATGAATATGCGGCTGATCATGAATCTTCAATTTTTCTGTATGAAAGTTGCTTGCTAACCGATGCGCAAAGTCATCAAGATGAAGTGCAATCTGGTGATCATCACGAGTTGGATTTTTTTACCATTCAAGCCAATCACATTGTTTTTACGCATTCGCGTTGCAGCAACCATGCATCACGTGCATTAGATGAGCTTGATCAATTTAAAAATCAATATAGCTTAATTGCACTCAAACCTTATTTTACGCCGTACGCTAAGTACTTGCTGTTAAATGACCGTGCTGCAAAGCCTGTAGGTTACATGGGCCAAGTGCTGTATGGCACGCTTGGTAAAGCCAACATTACCATGAAAATCCATCGCCATGAAGGCTACGATAGAATGTTTAGGGCTGTGTATTTTGATGATGTTAAGCGTAGGCCCATTGAGTTATCTGGTGATGGCGGTAACTGGACAGAATCTAATAGCACATCTAAAAAACAGCCTGAAATTGTGGCTAATTGGAAAAATGATGTGTTAGCTGGAGAGTGGCAAGGCGATAAAAAATTGCCATTTAAGGTTGCGCCATAAGGTATGGAAACATAGGCATGGCAAAAGCTAAAACCGTATACACCTGTACAGAGTGTGGGGCCAGTGAACCTAAGTGGCAAGGCCAATGCCCGGCATGCTTGGCTTGGAACACGCTTGTAGAAAGTATCGAAGAATCTGGCACCTCAACCAATCGTTACGCCAATAAATTCGAGGGTTTAGCAGCTTCTAGCCAATTACAAAAATTAAGCAGCATTAAAGCCGCTGATATTGAAAGAACGCCAACAGGCATTAGCGAGTTTGATCGTGTATTAGGTGGTGGCTTAGTTGAAGGTGGTGTCGTACTGATTGGTGGCGATCCTGGTATCGGCAAATCTACACTACTTTTGCAGGTGCTTTGCCATTTAGGTGAGTCTGCACAAGCTATTTACGTGAGCGGTGAGGAATCGCCACAACAAATTGCCATGCGCGCGAAAAGATTGGGCTTAGATGCCAGTGAAGTCGAACTATTGGCTGAAATTAACCTTGAGAAAATTTTAGCCACGCTGCAAACGCACAAACCCAATATTGCGGTCATCGATTCCATTCAAACTGTGTATTCCGAAGCTTTGCAATCTGCGCCTGGTTCGGTAGCGCAAGTACGCGAATGCTCTGCGCAACTCACACGTTTAGCCAAGCAACTTGGCATTACGGTAATTTTAGTTGGCCATGTCACTAAAGAAGGCACACTAGCAGGGCCGCGCGTGCTGGAGCATATTGTCGATACCGTATTGTATTTTGAAGGTGACCAGAATTCAGCTTTTAGGCTGATTCGTGCATTTAAAAACCGCTTTGGCGCAGTCAATGAGCTTGGCGTATTCGCCATGACTGAACATGGGCTGCGCGAAGTGGCTAACCCGAGTGCGCTGTTTTTATCACACCACGAAGGCCAAGTGGCAGGCAGCTGTATCACCGTGACGATGGAGGGCACACGGCCACTTTTAATTGAGATTCAAGCGTTGGTGGATGAAAGTCACGCACCTAGCCCAAAACGCTTGGCCACTGGCCTAGAGCAAAATCGTTTGGCCATGTTGCTGGCAGTATTAAATCGCCACGCGGGCATTCCATGTTTTGACCAAGATGTGTTTATAAACGCAGTAGGTGGCGTAAAAATAGCCGAACCAGCAGTCGATTTGGCGGTAATATTATCTATTGTTTCTTCTTTAAAAAACAAACCTTTACAAGATAAACTTATTGTTTTTGGTGAGGTTGGCCTGGCGGGAGAAGTGCGCCCCGTGCAGGGTGGCCAAGTACGCCTAAAAGAAGCGGCAAAGCTAGGATTTACCAAAGCGATCGTGCCAAAAGCCAATGCGCCCAAAGTTAAAATTGCAGGTTTGGAAGTAATTGCGGTAGAGCGGCTAGAGCAGGCGTTAAATCAGCTTAGAAATAGTTAATTTAGCAATAAGCAAGCATATAAAACACATGCCCTGCAAGCCAATACCTGTGTGGCTTTCGCATTCGGCTTAGTGCTTTAGCACTTAGCGAGAATGGTGATGCCAAGAACTGGTAAAGGACATCAATTTGCTCTCGTAATAATTAATGTATTTTAATATTTAAGAATTACAAACTAAATCCGCACAGGCCACACCGCTGCGTACCGCACCTTCTATGGTAGCGGGGTAATCTGCATAGGTGTAATCCCCCGCTAAATAAAGCCCTGCATAAGAAGTTAAATGTGCGGGGCGAGGCAAATTAACATCGCACGAGAAAGTCGCGCGTTTTTCGGCAATGACTTTATGCCACATGGGTTTTGCCAAATATGGAAAAGCATCGCGTAGCTCTTGCGCTACCCTTAGCGCTAACGCATCTTGCGTATATTGTTGGTGCTTGCCTTCGGCGCTAATAATCACTGCCATTAAGCCGCTTTGACCACATAAAATGCCGCGATCGAATACCCATTGTGACAAGGTACCCACCAGCCCCAGCATAGGCGCACCTAGTGTGGCATTGGCCGCATATTGCAAATACACCGTATATATTGGCTGATAAGTATAATTATCGGCTTGCTTGACGATGCCATCTAGCTCTGGCAGCTCGCTCACCACATCTTTTAAATGGGATGGTGAAAGTGCAATAATGACATGGCTAGCTTCAATCTCAGTAGTTTTTGTGACTACAATATAGCCATTTTTTTTAATTCTTATATTTTTAACGCGTTGATTCAATTGTATTTTTGCGCCATTTTTATTTAAATAGCGCTCAACCGGCAAAGCAAATAGCTGTGATAAATCGTGCTTAGGTAGTAAAAAATTAGCGCTATGTTTACTAGAGAAGGTATCGCGCAACACATTTAAAAACACTTTGCTGCTGGCAACTGCAATTGGCGTATTGAGCGCAGCCAAACACAGTGGCTCCCACAGCAGTTTTATCACATTTTCAGATTGTTTATTTTTTTCTAAAAATACGCGCAGCGGCGCGTCCAGCGGCAATTGATATTGCGTTTTTTTAAGCTGCAACATCCATTGAGTTGTTGCTAAACGCTCGCTCCAGCTTAAACCTGTGCAAAAGAGAAAGCCGAATAATTGGTCAAGTGGCGCAGGTAAAAATGCAGGCGCAGATAATTTAAAGGCAGTTTGCTGTTTATCGCGCATATCTAATTTAAGCGGTATACGTAAAAAAGCATCTTGTTCTTGCACTCCAATACTGGCGAGCAGTTTCAGCGTTTCGGTATAGGCGCCCAACATGATGTGCTGGCCATTATCTAGCTGGATTATTTGGCTGTTATATTCTATGGCTACGCTTCGCGCGCGACCGCCTAATTGCGAGGCGGCTTCTAGTAATATCACTTTGATGCCTCTGCAAGCCAATGTGGATGCGGCTGCTAGACCTGCCATGCCACCCCCGATGACGACGACTTGTTTAGACATGCTTTACTTTTGACATGCTTAAATTAAGCGTACTTGAAATAGGTTTGCATGGCGAGAAGGAATTTTCTAAATGGTGGTAATTTGGTTCTAAAGTTCAACACTTTTTCGGCGCTATCAGCCTTAATTTCGCGCAGTAAAGTGCGGTAAATAGCTGCCATCATCAGCCCGGTGCGTTGCTGTTTGGCATCTTCAGGCGGTAGCTCGCGCAACGCTTTGTCGTAATAACTTTCGGCGCGCTCAATTTGGTATTCGATGAGTTCTTTTACTTGCGGTGTTTCGCGGCTTTGCAAAATATCATCTTCAGTTACTTTGGCTTTACGCAGTTCGTCTAGAGGCAAGTAAATACGGCCTCGGCGCGCATCTTCACCCACATCACGAATAATATTAGTCAGTTGAAACGCCATGCCTAAGTCGTGTGCGTATTTAAGCGTTTTGCGATTGCTAAATCCGAAAATACTGGCTGAAAGTAGCCCGACTACGCTGGCGACTCGGTAGCAGTAAAGCTGTAACTGTTTAAAATCCTCATAACGGTTGAATTTTAAATCCATCTCCATGCCGTCGATAATCTCTAAAAAATGTTCTTGCGCCAAGTTGTATTGTTGAACAACGGGCTGCAAGGCTTTAGTGACAGGGTGTTGCGGCGTGTTGGCGTATAAATTAATCACTTCAGTTTTCCACCAATTGAGCTTGGTTTGCGCCACTTGATAATCGCTGCATTCGTCCACTACGTCGTCCACCTCGCGGCAAAATGCATAAAGTGCAGTCATGGCATTGCGCTGATTTTTTGGTAGAAAAATAAAGCTGACAGTAAAGCTGGAGCCACTTTGTGCGGCTTTTTGTTTGCAATATTCTAAGGGTGTCATTAAGCGCGAGGGGTCATTTAAATTGTATTTGTCATGTACGCTAAAGCTTAACCCAATAACGCTTTAAGCAGAATCACTGGCCAATCCCAGGTTTGCAGAGTAGGGCGATGTTTAAACACATCACCACGCACGTTTTTAAGCTTATAAATCACACGCTCACCACCTGCAATAATCATACGCATTTCAAGCCCAATGCGGCCAGGTAGAATGTGCTCTAGCGGCTTGCCTTCTTTCAGCATGGTTTCAGCACGTTCTATGTTAAACATCATAAACTGCTCCCAGTGTTTATTGACATGCTGACTGGCAATTTGCGCTTCTGTAATGTTGTACGTTTTCATTTCATCTTGGCACAAATAAATGCGACTTTTGTGAAACTCGTTTTCAAAATCTATCGCCACGTCTTGATAGAAATTGATGAGTTGCAGCGCTGTGCAAATTTTATTGGAATAGATTAAATTTTCTGGCGTGGCTTTACCAAACAAGTGCAGCAGCAACGCGCCGATTGGGTTGGCAGAGCGGCGACAGTAATCCAGCACCTCGTAAAAGTTAGCATAATGCGCTTTGGTGACATCTTGGCTAAACGCTTCTAACAAATCATAAAACGGCTCTAGCGGCAGATTATATTTGTGAATAATGCTGGCAAGCTCGTTAAAAAATGGCGATTTTGTTTTGCCATTATCGCGGATTAAATCTAGCTCTAACTTAAAACCATGTAGTTTGGCCAAGCGCCAGTTAGGTTTGTGGTGGCCTTCATCGGCAAAGTCGTCGGCTTGCCGCGCAAATGTGTAAATTAGCGCTATTGGCTCACGCAAATGTTTGGGTAACACAAATGAAGCAACAGGGAAGTTCTCGTAATGCTGTTGGGTTAAATCTAGGCTGTCGTCTAGGCTTAAATCTAGCGCATTTTTGGTGCTAGTCACATTAAAAATATCTGAATCAATTGCCATATTCGCAAGTATGACATAAAACAACGATGACATATAACTGGTATGCCATAAAATAACTAGCGCATAAAATATACAAAGCGCTACAGCGCAGGCGGCTGTCATGCGCTACAATAATGTCTAATTTTGAAGCGAATTTAAGGCTAAAACGTATGTTAGGAATTATTGGTGGTACGGGTTTAACACAACTGCGTTGCTTGCAAATAAGCAGGCGCGAGATAGCACGTACGCCTTATGGTGAGGCTTCGCAACCGCTTATTTTTGGCACTTTGGCAGGTGTTGATGTAGTGTTTTTAGCGCGTCATGGCGCAGGCCATACCATTCCGCCACATGCAGTAAATTATCGCGCCAATATTTGGGCGCTGCATGCAGTGGGCGTTAAAAATTTGTTGGCGATTGCTACGGTGGGCGGTATTGACGATAAGTTAAGCGCGGGCGATATCGTGTTGCCGGATCAGCTTGTCGATTATACGCATGGTCGTAAAAATACTTATCACGATGGTATTGAGCTGCCTGTCAAACATATTGATTTTACCGAGCCTTACTCAAGCAGCTTAAGAAACAGTATTAAACAAGCGGCAAACAATATTGGCCAGCCTTTGTGCGATGGCGGCGTGTATGCTTGTGTGCAAGGGCCACGACTAGAAACTGCGGCAGAGATTAACAAATTAGAGCGCGATGGCGCCACTATTGTGGGCATGACAGGCATGCCAGAAGCAGTGCTGGCGCGTGAGTTGGGCCTGCATTACGGGGTATTGTGTCCAGTGGTGAATCACGCGGCAGGACGCGGTGATAGTAGCAAAGGTATTAACTTTGCAGACATTACTGCAAATTTAGAGCGCACCATGCAAAAGGTTTGTAGCTTAATAGAGCAAATTGCAGTTGTGAATGGAGCCAACTAATTGGCCATTAAAACGGTATTACGCATGGGCGAACCGCTTTTGTTAGAAAAAGCGCAAGTAATCACGCAATTTGACACACCAGAACTACATGCGCTTATTCAAGATATGCAAGATACCATGACGGCGATGAATGGTGCAGGTATTGCCGCGCCGCAAATTGGCGTGAGTTTACAGGTGGTGATTTTTGGCGTCGGCAGTAATCCGCGCTACCCAGATGCCGAGCAAGTGCCCTACACCGTGCTGATTAATCCAACGCTTAGTTTTATTGGTGATGAAATAGAAAGTGACTGGGAAGGTTGCTTATCAGTGCCAGGCATGCGCGGTGTGGTGCCACGTTACGCGCGCCTGCATTATAAGGGATTCGATCAATATGGTAATGCAATTGATAGGCTGGTAAGCGGCTTCCACGCTAGGGTTGTACAGCATGAATGTGATCACTTAAGTGGCATTTTATACCCGATGCGCATTACCGATTTAAGCCAATTTGGCTACACCGATGTGCTTTTTGCAGGACAAAATATTGTTGATGACTAGATGTTCAAGCGCAATATTTTTGGGTATAATGCGCGCTTCGTTTCAAACAACTTTTTAGTTTGAAACAAATTGATTAGGATGAATGGTAGAGCGCGAGGTTTTAATATCAGCATGCTATATAGTCTTCAAGACTGTATTGTTTTATAGTCAAATAGTAACGAATTGTTTTAATTAGGAAGAGTGGCAGAGCGGTTTAATGCTACAGTCTTGAAAACTGTCGTGGGTGCGAGCCCACCGTGAGTTCGAATCTCACCTCTTCCGCCAGTTTTGTAATTTAAGTCTTTAATGCCGCTATTAATGTTAAGCGGCATTTGTTTTTAATTAATATCATTTAAGGATTACGCATGAGCCAAATTACTATCGACCACAACCCAAGCCCAGAAAAACTGAAAGAACTCGGCGTTTCTAGCTGGTCAATTTGGGATTGCGCACCATCAAAATTTCCATTGGACTTTGGCATGACAGAAAGCGCTTACGTGCTTGAAGGCGAATTCACAGTGACGCCAGCAGGTGGCGAAACAGTGACTATTAAAGCGGGTGATTTTGTGGTGTTCCCCAAAGGCATGAAATCACAATGGGAAGTCATTAAACAATTGAAAAAGCATTACAAACACTCATAATTTTGCAGAAATGATGCCATTGCGTTTTTGTGCAGTAGGCATACAATTAGCTTTGAATACAAGCGTATTCAAGGCTTTTTTGTTTTAAGGAGCATTGAAATGAACGATATTTTAAATGTGACTGTGGAAAAACCAGATGCTAGCAAACTCGCTGCGCTGGGCGTGACCAGTTGGCCAACTTGGTCGAAAGAAGTGTCTAAATTTCCATGGAGTTATAACGCGCAAGAAGTGGCCTATATTTTAGAAGGCGAAGTGACGATTACACCTAAAAATGGCGGCAATCCAGTGAGTTTTGGGGTCGGCGATTTAGTCACGTTTCCAGCAGGTTTATCTTGCACTTGGGAAGTTAAAAAGCCGCTACGTAAGCATTATCAGTTTAGCTAGGCTTGGTTTAATGCTTACTTAAAGGGTGTTTTCTTGTAACAATAGCCAATCATAGACTTGAATGATTAGATTTGAGCGTGGCTGACCTGCAACGCGTGACAACCACCATGTTTTTCCAGGTAAGCGTGGATAATTTGGCAAAACAATCAACTGCCCACGCGAAATGCACTCTTCTGCTAAAAGCTGTGGTACGAGTGCGACAACTTTGCCGCGCAATACCGCATCTAACAATAAACGTGTGTCGTCGTAAATAGCCTTTTTTCTGAATTTACCAAGATGTTCACGAAAATATACGGCTGTGTCATCGCTGGTTAAGCTTTGTTCTAAGCAGACCAATGTCGCATGCTGATGATGTTGTGATATTTCAATATCTACCAATCTACTAGCCAAATCAGACCTTGCTACCAGTACCCATTCATCCTGTAAAAATGGCGTTTCTAGCAAACCTTTTTCACGAATTGGGCGCTCACCAATCGTAATGTCTACGTTATCTTCATCAATATAGCGGGCTGACTCATCTGTAGATAATAGCGGTAGTAAATCTGGAATTACATTCTGAAGCGCTTCAAGCCTAGGTTGTAGCCAGCCATGCAAAAGCGGTGCAGGGCAGACAATCACTACTAAGCCAGGATTCAAATAAGTCGCCATGCCCTCCATGCCATTACGCAGTGTTTCTAGTGCACGTTGCACACTACGCTGCAATACTGCGCCAGCCACCGTTAGCTCCACACCGCGACCTACACGACGAAATAAATGCTGCCCTATCTGTTCTTGCAAATCTTGAATCTGATGGCTAATGGCTGACTGCGAAAGATAAAGCTCATCTGCTGCGCGCGAGAAATTACCTAGGCGAGCGGCTGCTTCAAAGCCCATCAGTAGTTTAAGGGAAGGGATGCGCTGGTTTGACATATGAGAAAAACTAATCAATATATGCAGATAACATCAATTTACATCAAGTATTGGTTGTATACAATAGTGTTGGTAAAAAATGTTATTTAAAAATGATGGGGGAAAGACTTGAGTACTTTATATAAAGCATTACAAGGCAATACGCTTCGCGCATTATGTGTGGTATCACTAATGGTGAGTTTTAATGATGCTTTGGCAGAAGACGCGACATCTGCGGAGACTCAAGCGCCTGTAGAAGCTGCGGCCCCAGCCGAACCAGCACCACCTTACACCCTCACTTATAACCTTGGTATTTACAGTGCATATCAATATCGTGGTAACAATCTTTCAGATGGCCCCGCATTACAAGGCGGTATTGATTGGACGCATAACAGTGGTTTTTATTTAGGTACATGGTTTTCAACAATAGACCCTTTCTATTCCGGTGAAAGTGCTGCGCTTGGTACAAAAGGTAACCATATAGAAAATGACTTTTATGCTGGCTATTTTCATACTTTTGATAATGGATTTGGCGTTAACTTCTTAGGTAATTATTACAAATATTGGGAAGGCAGAAAAGCCAATAACGTCTTGCCTTCTGGTGATATTAGAAAACACAGACAGGACTCATTTGAGGTATCAGCAGCACTATCATATAAATGGTTTACCTATACTTATTACAGAACACTAACTGATTATTTTGGCGCTGATGAAACGGACAAAAACTTTAATATCACAGGTAACCGCAATACAGATGGTGCAGATTACCACGAGCTCAGGCTGAATTATAAATTACCCATTGCTGATTTAAACTTTATGACTAAGGTGGGTTATGTGAGAACGCCGAATTTACAGGGTAATCAGGGTGATTTTGCGATTGGCTTAAACCGAGATTTTTCAATGCCTACTAGCGGCAAGCCTCTCGAAGGCTTTAATGCAGGTGCAGTATATACCAGTACTTTTTCTGTAAAAAATGAAGACTTCTATCTGACAACTGACCTTAGAGATGTTAACGAAGATTACATGTGGTTCTACATTAAACGTACTTGGTAAAGAACATAAATAAATAAAAATAATGGAACAAAAAATGAATCGATTTGATGCAAAAAAACAAGGTTACCGCATGCCCGCAGAGTGGGAGCCGATGCAAGCTATGTGGTTAGGCTGGCCAGTGTTAAAAAACCGCGAAGAATTATGGGGAAAATATTATGAGCAGGTATGCAGAGAGTTTGCATTAGTCGCAAAAACTATTGCCAAATATCAGACATGCATCGTCACTGCGCATCATACGCAAGTTGAAAATGCGAGTCAGTTGTGCGGTGATACAGTAAATGTGATTCCCGTTGCGGCTGAAGATAACTGGTTACGTGATTGCGGACCCAACTTTTTGCAAGGTAGCCAAGGGGAGTTAGCGGCGGCGGTATTTAGGTTTAATGCTTGGGGTGAAAAATATCACCCATATGATGGTTGCCAGCAATTAGCACAAGATATGGCGCGCCATGTGGACGCGCAGATTTTTAATTCGCACATGGTGTTAGAAGGCGGGTCATTTTACGTGGATGGAAAAGGCACGTTGCTGACAACTGAAAGTAGTCTGCTGCATCCTAATCGCAATTCACACATGAGCAAGCTTGAGATAGAAGCGGAGTTGCGACGTATGTTAGGTGTAGAAAAAATCGTTTGGCTGCCAGGCAACCCACTTGAGGTTGAAACTAACGGCCATATTGATGGCATTGCCTCGTTTACCGCGCCTAACAAGATACTGTTTCAATCTGCACGACCAGATCAAGGTGAGTATTTTAAATTAATGCAAGAAAACCGCCGCGCTTTAGAGTTAGCAACAGATAGTCGCGGCAATCGTTTTGAAATTTTAGATTTGCCATCGCCTGTCGTTACAGAACATTTTAATACTGAGCGCGATTGCGATTGCTATGCCAATTATATTTTGGTTAATGGTGCAGTTATTTCAACAGCTTTTGGCGTGGCGCAAGATGCAATTGCACGTGATGTTTTTGCCAAAGCTTATCCAAATCTGCAAGTGGAGTTATTGCCTGTGACCACGATAGGCGTTGGTGGTGGCAGTATGCATTGTTCTACGCAACAGCAACCTGCAACTAAAACTTAACCGATTTGATTGTATTAAGGAGTTGACGCAAATGACATCGAGAACTATCACTTTAGCCGCAGTACAAATGGCTTCTGGCAGTTGGAAGTTTGAAGACAACATGGCAACCGCAGAGCGCTTAATTCGCAAAGCAGCAGCGCAAGGCGCAAATTTAGTGCTGTGCCCAGAGCTGTTTATGATGCCATATTTTTGCGTTGACCAAAATATGCGTCATTTAGAGCTGGCAGAGCCGTTTGCAGATAATCCACGCATTGCGCGATTTGCGGCCTTAGCAGCAGAACTGGGCGTTGTATTACCGATTGGCTTCTTTGAACGCGCAGGCAATGTTGCCTATAACTCGATCACCGTAGCTGATGCTGATGGCAAGCTACTCGGCCTTTACCGTAAAACGCATATACCAGATGCACCTGGTTATACCGAGAAATACTACTTCACGCCTGGCGATACAGGTTTCAAAGTGTGGGATACGCAATTTGGAAAAATTGGCATCGGTGTCTGTTGGGATCAGTGGTTTCCAGAAACGGCGCGTTGTTTAACGTTGATGGGTGCAGAAGTGCTGTGCTTTCCTACTATCATTGGTTCAGAGCCATTTAGTGATGAATATGACTCTTCTGGCCATTGGCAACGCACCATGCAAGGCCATGCGGCGGCCAATATGGTGCCACTCGTGGCAGCCAACCGTATTGGCAGCGAAACAGGCATCGGTAATGGTAACAGCAAGCAACAAGGCTTAACTAACGTGTTTTATGGCTCTAGTTTTATTGCGGATCACACCGGTGCTAAGTTAGCAGAGGCTAATCGTGTTGATGAAACAATTCTGCTACAAACTTTTGACCTAGATGCAATTCGTCGCGAGCGCCAATCTTGGGGCAATCTGCGCGATCGTCGCCCAGAAATGTATCGCACACTACTCACCAGCGATGGTTCAGCATCTTGCCATCACGGCAGTTAATTTACTTATGAAAAGGGGCATGACAATGAAATTACGATTCAGCCAATATGCTTTATGTGTAATTGATTTAACCAGTTTTAGCGCGACTATTCAGGCTGCGCCAGAAGAGAAGGTGCTCAATATCTACAACTGGTCAGATTACATTGGTACCGACACCATTGCCAATTTTGAAAAAGAAACAGGCATTAAAGTACGTTATGATATTTTTGATAGCAGTGAAATATTGCATGCAAAATTAGTCGCTCGACAATCTGGTTACGATATTGTGATGACTTCGGCCGATTTGGTAAAGCAAGAAAGTGATGGCGGACTCATCCAAAAGTTGGATAGGAAACAGCTCACTAACTGGAAAAATCTAGACCCTGTGATTTTAGCAAAACAAGAAAAATACGACAAAGGCAATGCATATTCAGTGGGTTGGATGTGGGGATATACCACGGTAGGCATTAATGTTGATAAAGTAAAAAAAGCGCTAGGAACGACCCCCATGCCAGAAAACGCTTGGGATCTGGTGTTAAATCCTAAATACACTTCAAAACTAAAATCATGTGGCATCTCTTTTGTGGATGCACCCACTGAGATTTTTCCATTGACTTTGCACTATCTTGGAAAACCGCCTTTCAGTACTAACCCCGCTGATTACAAAGCGGCGTATGATGTGTTGAATAAAGTACGTCCTGATATTAAGAAATTTGACACTGCAGGTCAGCTTGATGATTTAGCATCTGGGTCAGTTTGCGTGGTTTTTGGCTGGGGAGGTAACATAAATAATGCGCGAAATCGGTCTATAGAAAATAAAGCCCCGCAAAACATTGAAGCGCTAGTGCCAAAAACAGGCGGATTAATGTTTATGGATACGATGGCGATCCCCATTGATGCGCCTCACGTAGGCAATGCACATAAATTTATTAATTATATTTTACGTGCAGAAGTACATGCGGGCATCACCAATGCGGTGACGTATGCAAACCCAAATAAAGCTGCTACGCCATTTGTAGATCCAGAAATTAAAAACAATAAATCGATATACCTTTCCGATGCTGATATGGCTAAATTGATTGCACCAAGTAATATAGATGATAAAAAAATTCGCCGTGTAAGAGCGCGTTTGTATTCTCAGTTTAAAACTGGTTTATAAGTATTTTAAATCGTTGTTTCTGATATTTTTATCTCCACAAAGGCTACTAGCATGATAACTAGAAGACGGTTCGTTCAATTTGCTGTTGCAATAACGACAAGCCTATTAATTAAGCATGTGAGTGCCGCTAAGCGAGAGGTTGAAGCCGAATGGTTTATGCCAGATGAATCAGATCCGCATCAACGTACATGGATGGCATTTGGTGCGAGTGAAAGTATTTGGGGTAAAAAATTACTGCCTGAAGTGCAGCGCAATTTAGCTAACATCGCTTTAACTATCGCTCAATTTGAGCCAGTTTCTATGTTAGTTAGGCAAGAGGATTTTGCGCTAGCTAAAAAATTAGTCGGCGATAAAGTTGAGTTAGTGATTTCTCCGTTAGATGATTTGTGGATGCGAGATACAAGCGCCGTGTTTGTGGTGGATGAGCAGGGTAAAAAAGCTGCGATAAACTTTAATTTTAATGGCTGGGGGGAGAAACAAACTTTTACCAAAGATGCGAAAGTAGCACAATTGGTGGCAAACCACGCTAAAGTGAACTTGATTGAAACTACGCTGGTGCTTGAAGGCGGAGGTATTGAGGTGGACGGCCATGGTACGGCGATTATTGCGGAAAGTTGCGTATTAAATGCAAATCGTAACCCAGGGGTAAGTAAAGCGCAGTTTGAAGAAGAGATAATGGAATTGCTGGGATTAGATAAAATCATTTTGATACCTGGAATAAAAGCTATGGATATTACCGATGGCCATACCGATTTTTATGCCCGTTTCGCCAGTCCTGGCGTTGTGTTGGCAGGCTATGACTCTGACCCAGAATCTTATGACCATGCGGTTACGCTAGCCAATATAGAGGTGTTGCGAAAAGCGACTGATGCACAAGGTAGAAAGCTACAAGTCATTACGCTAAAAGCGCCAGCCACGATACGCCCTAAATACGAATCTAAAGATTTTGCGGCAGGTTTTATTGGCTTTTACGTGTGCAATGGTGCGGTAATTGCACAAGAGTTTGGTGATAAACGCGCAGATAAAGCCGCAAAAAGAGTATTACAAAAAGCATTTCCAAATCGCAAAATTGTACAGATTAATATCGATGGTATTGCTAGTGGCGGGGGCAGTATTCATTGTACGACTCAACAAGAACCAAAAATATAGAGTTGAGTGTACTAAATTGTCATTAAATTTTGCATTAACAATGTAATTTGTTTATCTGTTAGTGCCAGATTTTTCTTGGCAGAAATCAAAAAACTATCTTCTGCGCGATTGCCTAGTGTGTTGACTTTAGCGTTGTGTAAATCTACGCCGTGTTGTAAAAATATAAAGGCAATTTTTGCTAACAAGCCTGGGCGATCTGCTGCCACAATTTCAATCATATGCTGATTTTGCTCAGCTTGAATACTTACTTGCGTGCTAAATGGCGTATGTTTTACTTGCCGGCTAATGCGACCTTGTAGTGGCGCCTCGATATGGCTGGCGCAAATTTTATCTGCTAAATTCACCTCAATAAATTTTAGCAAGCCGCTGTAACTGACGGATTTTCCTGATTGGTCTAGCACGCTAAAGCTATTCAGCGCGTAGCCATGTTGTGTGGTGTAAATTTTGGCTTCAACGATGTTGTAGGCTAGTCGGTCAAAAAAATTGCAAATGCGCGCAAATAAGTCGTCTTGGTCGCGCGTATAAATCATCACCTGTATGCCATCACCATTTGGGCTTAAGCGTGCGCGAACAATTGGTTTATCGCTTAGCACATGCGGCGTCAGTAAGCGGCTTTGCCAAGCAATTTCTTCGCTTTCAAAGCGTGCAAAATAGCTTTCACCTACATTATTCCACAGCTCCTTATAGGCGATGGCCTGCAAGCCATATTTGGCGAGCCTTGTAGCGGCATCAATTTTTCTTGCATCAATCGCTTGTTGCAAGCTAAAAGTTTCGTTTTGTAGTATGCGTAGTGTTGCGTAATATAAACTCTCTAGCAATCTGGCTTTCCACGCGTTCCAAACAATTGGACTAGTGCCACGAATATCCGCCACGGTCAGCAAATATAAGGCAATTAAGCGCGTTTCAGTTTTAACAAACTGCGCAAATTGGGCGATTACCTTGGGATCTGATAAATCAGTTTTTTGCGCAGTGCTGGACATTTTTAAATGTGCTTCCACCAGCCATGCCACTAAATTGGTGTCATCTTTCACCAAGCCGTGTAACTTGCAAAAGCGTTTCGCATCTGCCGTGCCCAAAGTTGAGTGGTCGCCTCCACGGCCTTTGGCAATGTCGTGAAACAGCGCTGCAAGGTAGAGTAGATGCGGCTTATGGAAGGCCGAAAATAATTGGCTGCATAAGGGAAACTCGTGTTTAAGCTCCGGCTTGGCAAAGCGGCGTAGGTTGGCTAGCACGTTTAAAATATGCTCATCTACCGTGTAAACATGAAACAAATCGTGTTGCATTTGCCCGACAATTTTGCCAAATGCAGGAATATATTGGCCTAAAATGCCATAGCGATTCATGCGGCGTAATGTATGGTTCACGCCATCTGCTTGCATCAATATATGAATAAATAGGGATTTATTAGTAGCAGACTCTCTAAAATCGCGATTCACCAGTTTTTTAACGCGTTGTAATTGGCGCAGTAAGTTAGCACTCATGCCTTCCAATTCTGGATGTTGTTGCAACAACAAAAAGCCTTCTAAAATGGCGGTAGGGGTTTTTTGCAATGTGCTTGCAGTTTTAGCTTGTAGCCACTGATTATGTGCCTCAAAGTTTGCACTAATGGGCGTGATTACTGGCAGGTTATTAGTTAAAGTAGATTCTAAAGTCTTTAATAATATCTCATTGATTAAATTAATAAATTTTACGCTAGTATAATAGCTTTGCATCAGCTGCTCGCTGGCGCGTTTGTGAGCATTGCTGACAAAACCTAAATCAGCAGCTAACTCATTTTGAAAATCAAATAACAACCTATCTTCGCGCCGTTTGGCCAAATAATGCAAGCGAATACGCAAGGTTTGTAAATTGCGCTGGTGACGCTGAATTTGGCGCAATTCTAAATGAGAAATAAGTTGATTTTTTGCCAGTTCAGACCAGCTTTTGCCCAAATTTTGACTTTGTGCTAGCCATAAAATCATGTGCAAATCGCGCAACCCGCCTGGACTTTCTTTAATATTGGGTTCTAAGTTATAGGCGGTGTCGTTAAACTTGGCATGGCGATTATCTTGTTCTTTAAACTTAGCAGCAAAAAAAATGGCAGGGCGCATTTGCGCATTAATTGCTGTAATGAACGCAGCAAAATTGGCTTTATTGCCAATTAAATAGCGCGCTTCAAGCAAATTAGTTTGCACCGTCACATCATTTTTTGCTTCCTCAATGCATTCCTGCAAACTGCGCACGCTGTGGCCAACATTCAAGCCAATATCCCATAGCAAACCGATCAGCGCCTCAATTTTTTGGTTATCAGCTTCATCAAATTGTTCTGGCAGCAAAATCAGCAAATCAATATCAGAATAAGGAAATAACTCACCACGGCCATAACCACCCACAGCAACCAAGCTGCAAGCTTCACCTATATTGGCTTGCAGCCATATAGTTTTTAACAGATTATCGATAAGTTGCGTTTGATTTTTAAGTAAACGCGCGGGGTTTTTGTGCAGTAAAAAATCTGCTTCAATTTTAACTTGCTGTGTTTTTAAATCGCTGCGCAGTGCTTGCTGCTGGTCGCGATTAGATAAGCTTAGGTTGACGGGTTTGGTGGCCAACATGCCAGAATCAAGCAAATACAGGCATGGCAGGCGATCCGCTCGACAGTGTCATTACTTCGTAACCTGTTTCGGTGACTAAAATTGTATGCTCCCACTGTGCCGATAAACTACGGTCTTTAGTGACAATCGTCCAACCATCAGGCATTTGCTTAATATCGCGCTTACCCGCATTAATCATCGGCTCAATGGTAAAAATCATGCCAGCTTTAAGCTTTAGCCCTTGGCCAGGGCGACCGTAATGCAATATCTGCGGCTCAGTATGAAACACTTTGCCTATGCCGTGACCACAAAATTCGCGCACCACACTAAAACCATTTTTCTCTGCAAAACTTTGAATTGCATAACCAATATCGCCCAATGTGGCGTCTGGCTTCACTTGGCGAATGCCCAACCACATGGCTTGGTATGTAAGTTCTGACAGTCTTTTAGCTTGAATCGATACCTCGCCCACATGAAACATACGCGAAGTATCGCCGTGGTAACCGTCTTTAATCACGGTAATATCAATATTGACTGTATCGCCATTTTTAAGCACTTTATCGCCAGGCACACCGTGGCAAATTTGATGATTGACAGAAGTGCAAATAGATTTAGGGTAGGGCGTGTGGCCATCGGGCGCGTAATTCAACGGTGCAGGAATCGCTTGCTGCACATTCACAATATAATCATGGCATAGCTGGTCGAGTTTTTCTGTGGTGACGCCTTGCACTACAAAAGGGGTGATGTAATCCAGCACTTCAGAGCCTAGCTTGCCTGCAATGCGCATGGCTGCAATGTCTTCAGCGTTGTTGATGGTAATAGCCATGGCGTATATATGCAAAAATGAATAGTTGATTTTAGCATAGCTAGCCCTTAGAGATAATGTGCTTTACATAGTGTAGGTGCTTTTTTTATAGAATTTGTTTAGATTCATTTATAATCTAACACATTGCAATAATACGGATCTTGCATTAAATTTCCGTCTGTAGTCGAAGAGTAGCAACATTACTAAAAATTCATATAAAAATTCATAATAACAATAAATTAGTTAAGGATTAACTATGCAAGCTCAGGGACTTGGCCGATTTAAATCAGCTTTTAAAAGCTGGGTTTCACCATCTGTTCTATTTGAAATTTTGCAAAAAAAAAACCGACTCAAACATTTTTTTGGGAGCTTAAACTGTTTGCAATGGCAACAGTTTTCTTTTCAAACTGGTGAAACCAATTTACCCAATCTTTTAACCACAGTACATTATAAAGGTCGGGAAAAAAACAAGGCCTTGCTAATGACGTTGTTGGGCGCAGACCCTGTAAAATCAACGCAAACCATCACAAGCGGCCCCAAAGTGTATGTAACTGAATACCCTATGCGCGATGCGATTTGTATTCCTTTCACTTTAATTACCCTTGTTAAGTTAGGGCGTCCCATCGAGGATATTGTTGCCAGCTACTCTAAAAGTTTGCGTCGCTCAATTAGTTCAGAGCGCCCCAGCTACCGTTATCAAGCCATTGATAATGTTGATAAAATTGACACTATTGAAATTAGCATGCTTAAGCTATATGCTATTGCTAGGCATGACTTAGCTGCCGCTCAGTTAAAGCCAGGCTTAGTGCAAAAAATTGTGTATGAAGAAGGCGGTAGATTAGATTTGCTTTTCTGCAATGAAGAAGAAGTGGGTTGTCACCTTGGCAGCCCGTACACCCGCAAAGGCAAGCGTTATTGGCACGTTACTCGCTTGGGTTACCCAAGTAGTATTTTTTCTGATTACAAGCGCTGGGGCGAGGTGAATTCGATTAATTTGCACTTGGCGCTAGAAGCATCCATTGAAAATGGTTATGACTTTTGCGATTATGGTGTCAGTTTGGCCAAGCCAGGTCATGGCTTAATCGAATGGAAGCGTCGTCGCAGAGGATTTTTAGCGACTCATAATAATTTTAAATATTTTTATATGAAACTGCCCAAAACCGGTGGGGCACAGTTTTTATGGCATAGCCCTGTGTTTGGTGTTGAAAGCGGTAAACCGACGCTGCACTTGGGCATTCCTGAAGGAAAAACCGAAGAAGAAATGTTGGCGCGCTATCACGAAATGGGCTATGGCGGGCTTTACAAGGTGTATTTAGATTGCGTTAAACCACCCAGTGCGCAATTTATCGAAGCTATTCGCGCACTTTACGCAGACCAAGAAACGCAGCCGATGGTGATTACATATATTGTTGGCTAGGCAATTAAATATCAAACAAAGTAACAAATAATTTATGAGTTATAGAAGAGAAATTGATGGCCTGCGCGCCCTCGCAGTCATGCCTGTACTGTTGTTTCATGCGGGAATTCAAAGCTTTGCTGGCGGCTATGTTGGCGTTGATATTTTTTTCGTCATCAGTGGCTACCTCATCACATCCATTATCATAAACGAACTGCATGCAGGCACATTTTCAATCTTAAAGTTTTATGAGCGGCGTGCGCGACGCATATTGCCTGCCTTATTTTTGGTAATGCTGGCATGTTTGCCCTTCGCTTGGTTATGGATGTCGCCAACTGGCCTGTGGGATTTTTCTGAAAGTGTTGTAGCAGTTTCGTTATTTTTATCGAATATTTTGTTTTGGAAAGAGGC
This sequence comes from Methylophilaceae bacterium, assembly GCA_031422335.1. GTDB lineage: Bacteria > Pseudomonadota > Gammaproteobacteria > Burkholderiales > Methylophilaceae > Methylotenera_A. The sequence continues at coordinate 39,196 of JANOQW010000009.1, read as the reverse complement.
AGGTTATTTTGCCACTGCCAACGAGTTAAAGCCGCTATTACATACTTGGAGCTTGGCGGTAGAAGAGCAATATTATGTGTTGTTCCCGCTATTTTTAATGCTGGCTTGGCGCTTTGTTGGCAAGCGATGGATAATTGGTTTACTGTTTTTCTGTGCATTGGCAAGTTTAGCTTTGTCAGAATGGGCGCTGACACGGTTTGCCTCTGTGTCGTTTTACTTATTACCTACGCGTGGCTGGGAGCTGTTAATCGGCGCATTGGCAGCTTTTTATCTATTCTCGAGCACCAATTCAGACGAAAACCCAAATCATTTACACTTAGTTGCCAATCAAGCTGCAAGCTTTATGGGCTTATTGCTGATTACTTACGCTGTATTTGCATATGATAAATTTACGCCGTTCCCGGGTATTAATGCGCTACCACCCACCATTGGCGCAGTGCTTATCGTGTTATTTGCTAATCCACAAACTTTTGTTGGAAAACTACTTGGTAGCAAATTATTAGTAGGGATTGGTTTAATCAGCTACAGCACTTATTTGTGGCATCAACCACTGTTTAGTTTTGCGCGCTATGGCAGCATGCAAGAACCTAGTAAAGTCATGTATTTGCTGCTAATTCTGCTTTCATTATTGTTGGCATTTTTAACTTGGAAGTTTGTAGAAACACCATTTAGAAATAAAAATATCACCTCGCGTAAACAAATATTTTGGTTTGGTCTGCTGGGTAGTTTGTTTTTTATCGCGGTGGGCTTGGTTGGTGTTTATAACAAAGGCTTCGAGCAGCGTTTCAATATGCCCAGTTCGCTCAGCAGCTCGTTTGGCTTGACCGATCGCGCAAGCACCTGCTTTGACAAGCCCGATTTATATAAAAATAATGATTGGTTGTGCGACCTAGGTATTAAATCTTTGGGAATTGTAGATAAAACAGTTGATACCAAACCAAAAATTATGGTATTCGGCGATTCACATTCCAAATCGTTATTTGATGCCTTTGATGAGGCTGCTCTGCGAGCCAATATCCATGCGGTTTACAGCGGTACGAGTTACTGTACGCCATTGTTAGGTATCTATATTTTACGGTCAGATCAAGCGCAAGTCGGATGCCATTTGGTTAATCAGCGTGTGTTTGATTATGTTAAAGCTAACAATATTAAAAAAGTTTTTCTCATCGGCCGTTGGTCAGTTTACACCGATGGCGGTTATGATGGCGCCGAAGCTACTTGGATAGGTAAGACGAAAGATGCTAAACGCGAAAAAGCTTTATCGCGTGATGCATTTAAGGCAGGGTTAAAACAAACGGTGGCGGCCTATGCCAGTATTGACGTGCAACTTTATATTATTGAGCAAATACCGCAACAAATGCTTGGTGTAAAGGATTTGTACTATAAAATTTATACCAAAGGCCCGCAAAAAATCACTGAAAGTATTCGTGAGCTATCGGTTTCTAAACAGCAACATGTGCAATTGCAAGCTTTTGTCAGCCCGCTATTTAAGCAACATGCGCAAGCGGGGCAGCTCAATTTGCTTAATTTTGATGATATTTTTTGTGATAGCGAAAAATGTTTAATCGGCACTGATAAACACAGTTACTACTTTGATAATAATCATCTCACCACCGCAGGCGGCCGCATGGTGGTGGATGAAATTGTTAAAAACATGCAAAAGTAATATTAAAATAGGTGCTCTGCAAGCCGCATGGATATTAGCTTGCAGAGCACCTTGAATGAGCTCACTAAAAGTCTGCTCTGGCTCCAATCAACATCGAGCGCTCACCTGCTGGCGAAATATCTTTTAAGAATGAGGCATGCTCGCGAATTTCGTCATCAAGCAAGTTATTGGCTTTGGCAAAAATTTCCACATTAAACTTATTCGAGTTAAAAAGTTGACCCAGTTTATACGCCACAATGGCGCTTACATTGGTGTAGCCGTCTGTTTCTAACTCGTTTTCAGCGGTGTTGTTTTGCTTAAACGCGCGCAATACATCTAACTTGGCGGTAAAATTACCTAAGCCATATTGCAAACCAGCGCCCAATCTTAGCGGTGCAATGCGCGGCAAATCTTGGTTATTGCGCTTATCTTTGGCTTTTACATAGTCGCCACGCAAGTTTAAATCCCAGTTAGTGCTTATGTTAAACTTACCTTCTGCCTCTAAGCCTTTAAACACAGCTGGTACCGCTCTAAATTGCGCTTCTCCTAATATATCTTCGCCAGAGCCATCGGCAACACCGTCATTATCTAAATCTGCAGGATTTAATTCACCATCTGCGCCACGCGTGTTCCCCGTATCAAACAAACCAATAAAATTGCTAAAGCGCGTGTAATAAGCGCCTACACTAAAACTATTTTTGGCATCTTTCCAACGTACTTGCGCATCCAAACCATTTGAGCGCTCTTTGCTAAAATTGGTGCTACCCACCTCAAACTGGCCAGTGGCAATGTGTGCGCCGTTGGCATAAAGCTCAAAATAACTCGGTGCACGTTCGTTGTGCGATAAATTGCTGGTAAGCGACCAATTTTGGTTAATTTGATACAAACCACCCAGCGCAAAACTGTTTGGGTTAAAGCTATTATTTTGGCCTACACCAAACACATCACTGCCTTTAGAATCTACCGACGTATGCCCCAGCCTGCCACCAAAGCTGATTTTATGTTTTTGCTCGGCATTGCCTAGCGCTAATTCCTCGTATAGGTAGAGTGCTTTATTTTGCGTATTCACATTTGGCACAAACGCTTCCTCACCCAGTGCAGCAAAGTTGGTATTGCTAAATTGATAACCTAACACGCCTTGCAACTGGCCAAGGTTAACATGACCCAGCTCAAAACTGCCTTCTAAACCACGGTTAGTAAAAGTGGTGCCGACTTCTGCGCCCTCAAGTTCAACATGCTCATAATCGGTGTGCGCCATGCGAAATTTTACGCGGTTGATAATGCTGCCCAAGTCTTTAAATTCACTCGCCAGCTCCCAGCGTTTGCTGTTCATATCAATGCGCACTTCTTCCTCTGCCACCACGCCGTAATTGGTGTCTAGGATTGAGTACGAAAGCCCAATATAGCCTTTATCGAATGTCAGCGATGCACCCAAGGCACCACCATCTCCTTCGGCGCTACTGTTGACTAATTTTCCTTTATTTTCACGTGGCGTACCATCGGCGCGGCTTTTACGGCTAGAAACTGCAAAGCCTGGAATATCCAAATCATCACTTTTACGGTTATAAGCATCGCCATGAATTGCAAATACGCCATTGCCAATATCAATCACTGCGGCTGCATTGCGCGTACTGTCAGCGCCGCCAAAGCGCGTTTCGGCACGTCCAATAATACCGTCAACCTTTTCGGTGGGTATGCGGTGGTCAATCGCATTCACCACGCCGCCCATCGCGCTACCACCATATAGCAGCGCGGCAGGGCCGCGCACCACATCAATTTGCTCAATAATCAATGGGTCAACGCCAACCGCATGGTCAAAACTTAAGCTAGACGCATCTAAAATACCAATGCCGTTTTGCATAATTTTAACGCGCTCGGCATCAAGCCCGCGAATCACTGGCCGCGATGCGTTTGGCCCAAATTGCGTCGCTGTCACACCTGGCATGCCATTGAGCATTTCGCCCAATGTGCTTTCTCGGCGTAAACTTAGTTCACGACCATTCAACACAGAAACTGGCACCACCAGTTCGTCGGAACCAACGCCCAAAGGATTGCCTGTCACAGCGATTGGCGCTAAGTCAATGTTGTCTGCTGCAAACGTAGATTGAATAAGTGATGCCTGAATGAACAAGTTGCTGATAGCTAACGCTATCAATTTTTTTGGTAAATACATAATAACCACCTTATAAAATAAATAAGTAATCAGCAATGTCAAAACATTGCTGAAGAATTAAAACTAAATTAAGGTGGTGAGTGGCGGGGCACGTGCTGCGTAAGCGCGGAGAAGTTGAGATGAAACTTGGGTTTGAAGCGGGCTACTGCCAATAAAATTGGCTTGGGTAATGGGGAATTCAAAACTTTTTGTTGCTAAGCCGCCAGCAATTTTGGCAAAACTAATACATTGTTCGCATTGCTCGCTGTGGGTACTCTTGTTTTTCTCACTTGGATCTTGCTGACTTTCACTGGTTTGGCTGTGCTTAGTAAAATCTTCCACATGACTAATGCCATGCGTCACGGCGCCTATTTGCGCAAACGCAAATAAAAAGATTAAGGCAAGATGAATAGAAAACCGTTTAAACATCCTTTTAAGATAGCATAAGTTTTGAATAAGTTTGCATGGTATAAATATTTTTTTAGATAAACACATGTAAAAATCTATTTAATAGATGCTCCAGGAGCCAATATCTATGCGGCCTGCAGGACATCTGAATTAGCACGCTTAAAAACAGTCTATTCATATATGTATTTATACCGATAAAGCTGCTAAAGCTAGCAAACTCAAACAGTTAGTGCTATTATTCGGCCTCTACAAATTTTGTAGAAATTTGCAGTAAAAATCATTGCATCATCCCGTACAGGGTGCTCACTTTAAAAAGTGCATATTGTGGATGAATGTAAATTTAACCCTTACATGGAGTAATTATGTCAGTAACTATGCGTCAAATGCTTGAGGCCGGTGTTCACTTTGGCCACCAAACCCGTTATTGGAACCCAAAAATGGCTGAGTACATTTTTGGTGATCGTAACAAAATTCATATTGTTAACCTTGAAAAAACCTTACCATTGTTTGAGGATGCGCTTAAATATACGCGCACATTGGCGGCTAACAAGGGTCGTATTTTATTTGTGGGTACTAAACGTCAAGCCCGCGATATTATGAAAGAAGAAGCAGTTCGCGCAGGCTGTGCTTATGTGAATCATCGTTGGTTAGGCGGTATGCTGACTAACTTTAAAACGGTGAAACAATCGATTAAACGCTTGCATGATTTTGATGCAATGTTGTTAGATGGTAGCTTAGAAAAATTCGGCAAAAAAGAAATTTTGGGCTACAAACGCGAAATTGAAAAATTAGAGCGTTCAATTGGTGGTATTAAAGAAATGGGTGGCTTGCCAGATGCCATTTTCATCATCGACGTGGGCCACGAAAGTGGCGCGATTACTGAAGCGGCTAAATTGGGCATTCCAGTGATTGGCGTTGTAGATACCAATAACTCACCAGATGGCGTGGCTTATGTGATTCCAGGCAACGATGACTCAAGCCGTGCAATTCGTTTATATGCACGCGGCATGGCCGATGCAGTGTTAGATGGCAAAGCGAATGCAATGACTGAGTTGGTGAAATCTGCTAAAGAAGACACTACACCAAATACTGCAGAAATTGCAGTTGTCGCTGAAGCGGCTGTAGAAGCTGCAGCTGAGTAAAGAATTGAAGCAAAAAGGGGCGAATAGCCCCTTTTTCTATTTTAAAAATATACGTTTAGGAGCTAAAAATGGCTGAAAACACAATTGAAATTACCGCAAGCATGGTAAAAGAACTACGTGAGCGCACCGATGCACCAATGATGGATTGTAAAAAAGCACTGACTGAAGCCGAAGGCGACATGACACGTGCAGAAGAGATTTTGCGTGTGCGCTTTGGTAACCGTGCTAGCAAAGCCGCTGGCCGCGTGGCTGCCGAAGGTACTGTGGGCGTTTCTATTGCATCAGATGGTAAATCTGGCGCAATGATAGAAGTGAATAGTGAAACGGATTTTTGCGCAAAAAATGAAGACTTTTTGAAATTCACAGGCGAATTAGCAGGTATTGTTGCGGCCAATAATGCAGCAGATATTAGTGCTGTAGGTGCATTAGCCATGCGCGGTGCGACGGTTGAAGAAACGCGCGCGCAATTGGTAGGAAAAATTGGCGAAAATATTACACCACGCAGATTTGTAAAAATTAACGCAGCGGGTAAATTGGCTAGCTACGTACACGGCAGCAAAATTGGCGTTTTGGTAGATTTGGTCGGTGGTGATGACACATTAGCCAAAGATATTGCCATGCACATTGCCGCTGCCAAACCAAAATCACTCGATGCCTCTGGTATTTCACAAGATTTAATTGAGGCAGAACGCCGCGTAGCGATTGAAAAAGCCAAAGAAGCAGGCAAACCAGACACCATGTTAGAAAAAATTGCCGATGGTACGGTGGCAAAATTCTTAAAAGAAGTGACTTTGCTTAGCCAAGTATTTGTTAAAGATGACAAATTTACCATTGAGTCTTTATTAAAATCACGCAACGCATCAGTGGCTTCATTCACTATGTTTACTGTGGGCGAGGGCATTGAAAAGGCGGTAGTGGATTATGCAGCAGAAGTGGCTGCCGCAGCCAAAGTATAACTAATGCTTTAAAGTAATTATTTAAAAGTGGGCTTTGCGCCCACTTTTTTTCGACCATTTTTTGCTAAAAACCAAGCAAATACGCCCACTTTATGCTTAAATAAGCAAAATTAAAATTAATAGGAAACGCATGGCCAAACCTGCTTTTAAACGCATCTTACTTAAACTTTCTGGCGAAGCACTGATGGGTGACGATGCTTATGGCATTAACCGCGCCACCATTGCTAACATTGTTGCGCAAGTCAAAGAGATAGTCGAGTTGGGCGTTGAAGTGGGTATTGTGATTGGCGGTGGCAATATTTTCCGTGGTGTGGCACCTGCTGCAGATGGTATGGATAGGGCGCAAGCGGATTACATGGGCATGTTAGCCACGGTGATGAATGCATTGGCGCTGCAAGATGCCATGCGCCATATCGGTGTAGAAGCGCGCGTGCAATCTGCGTTGGGCATTGAGTTTGTAGAGCCTTATGTGCGCGCCAAAGCCTTGCGCGCGCTTGAGAAAGGCCGTGTGGTCATATTTGCTGCAGGCACTGGCAATCCGTTCTTTACCACCGATACTGCAGCTGCGCTACGCGGCATGGAAATTGATGCAGACATTGTACTAAAAGCCACTAAAGTAGATGGTATTTATACCGCAGATCCAAAAAAAGACCCAACCGCCACCATGTATGACACGGTGACGTTTGATGAAGCCATTAATAAAAACTTAAAAGTGATGGATGCAACCGCATTTACTTTGTGCCGCGATCAAAAAATGCCAATAGCCGTATTTAATATTTTTAAAGCTGGCGCGCTGAAAAGAGTAGTGATGGGCGAAAAAGAAGGTACTAAAGTAACTGTTTAAGCTTAGAACTAAATAAAAGTTGGGGTGAGAAATGTTAGAAGAAATTAAAAAAACTGCCGATGGCAAAATGCAGAAATCGTTAGAATCGTTAAAAAATGATTTAGCTAAAGTGCGTACAGGCCGCGCCCATGCTGGCTTGCTAGACCATGTGATGGTGGAATATTACGGCAGCATGGTGGCGGTAAACCAAGTGGCTAACGTCAATTTGGGTGATGCGCGTACCATTAACGTACAGCCATACGAAAAAAACATGATAGGCAAAGTAGAAAAAGCCATTCGCGATTGCGATTTGGGCTTAAACCCCGCCACCAATGGCGATTTGATTCGTGTGCCGATGCCAATGCTGACAGAAGAACGTCGCCGTGATTTAACTAAAATTGTGCGTGCTGAGGCGGAAGGTGCCAAAGTGGCGATTCGCAATGTGCGCCGCGATGCCAACGATACCTTAAAAAAATTACTCAAAGATAAAGAGATTAGTGAAGATGACGAGCGCCGCACGCAAGATGAGGTGCAAAAGCTGACAGACAAAGCAGTGATTGAAGTAGATAGGCTTTTAGTCGCTAAAGAAACTGATTTAATGGCAGTTTAATCAAAGCTATTTAATCAAAACTGTTAATTAAAATCATGGGTTTATTTTCTAGTTCTACGCAAACCATTCCTGATGTTACGGAAGTGCCAAATCACATTGCGGTGATTATGGATGGTAATGGCCGCTGGGCTAGAAAGCGCTTTCTACCAAGGGTTGCAGGGCATAAGCGTGGCGTAGAAACGGTACGTGATTTAGTCAAACAATGTGCAAAGCTCAAAGTAAAATATCTCACTTTATTTGCTTTTAGCAGCGAGAATTGGCGGCGCCCAGAAGATGAAGTATCGTTTTTAATGAGCTTGTTTATGGATGCGCTAAAACGCGAAGTGATCAAGCTGCACGAAAACAATATTCGCTTAATTTTAATTGGCGATCGCAGTAAATTTAATGCAGAGTTGGTCAAGCAAATTAAACAGGCTGAGAAGTTAACCGCAAAAAATACGGGGCTAACACTCACCATTGCCGCTAATTACGGCGGCCGCTGGGATATTCTGCAAGCTGTGAATAAACTGCAAAAAGATGCTCTACAAGCCAATATCCATGCGGATTCTGGCGATGTCACCGAAGAAGATTTGGCTAAACATTTGTCGATGAATTATGCGACTGAGCCCGATTTATTTATTCGCACAGGCGGTGAAAAACGCGTCAGTAACTTTTTGTTATGGCAATTGGCTTATACCGAGTTTTATTTTACCGATACGCTGTGGCCAGATTTTGATACAAAGGCTTTCCAGTTGGCTATTCAATCTTTTCAACAGCGCGAGCGACGCTTTGGCCGCACCAGTGAACAACTTGCCAACAGCTAATTTACAATATGCTTAACCTATTTCATGTTTAACCTATTTCATGTTTAACCGATTTTATGCTTAAAATACGCATTATCACTGCCTTGGCTCTAGTATCAGCTTTTATTCCTGCGCTATTTGTGTCATCTAATGTGTATTGGGCTTATGGCATGTTGGTGCTGGTTTTATTGGCCTTAAGTGAGTGGGCAAGCATGATTCAACTCTCAAGCAGGCAACGCACCGTTTATTTGGTTTTGGCAGCTGTTGCTGGCATAGTTGGCGTACAAGTAATGCAACAACAAGATTTTCACCCATTCTTTTATTATTCACTCAATATTTTCTTCATCGTCACTTTATTTTGGACGCTTGTGGTGCCATTTTGGCTGGCAAAAAAATGGAAAGTTAATCAATATGTAATGGCACTGCTAGGCTTGTTGTTGATGACATCCATTTGGTTGGCGCTGATTTGTGCCAAAGGCGCAGACCCCTGGCTATTGCTGGCGCTATTGGCAACCATCTGGATAGCGGACAGTGCGGCTTATTTTTCTGGTAAAAACTTTGGCAAGCACAAACTTGCGCCATCAATTAGCCCAGGCAAAACTTGGGAGGGCGTATTAGGCGCAATGATTGCGGTGACAATTTTTGGGGTAATTTTATATACTGAATTTGGCGTTAAAACGCTGGCTCTTTTTCCTGCGCTTTGGATAATCGTTATTTTTGGCGTGATTGGTGACTTGTTTGAATCCATGCTGAAACGCCAAGCAGGCCTTAAAGATAGCGGCAACTTGTTGCCTGGCCATGGCGGTATTTTAGATCGTATCGACGGCATTATTCCTAGCTTGCCCATTGCCATTTTAATGATTTACGCTTATAACTTGTGGTGGGCTCAAGCTTAAAAATATGGCCTTGCAAAACATCACTATTTTAGGCAGCACTGGCACCATCGGCAAGCAAACGCTGGACGTGATCGCCCGCCATCCCAGTCTTTACAAGGCTTACGCGCTGGCCGCCAATAGCAATGTCAGCGCGCTGTTTGAGCAATGTGTGCAGTATAAGCCCAGCTTTGCGGCGATGTTAAGTGAAAAAGCTGCGCACGAATTGCGTCAACAATTGCTCGCTTATGGCAGTAAAACCCAAGTGCTGGCTGGCATGAGCGGTTTAGAACAAATTTGTAATGACGACAATGTACACAGTGTGATGGCGGCGATTGTAGGTGCAGCAGGCTTGAAACCAGCCATGGCCGCGGCAAAAGCGGGTAAACGTATTTTGCTGGCGAATAAAGAAACGTTAGTGATGGCAGGCAGCTTGTTTATGCAAGCAGTCGCGCAGGGCGGAGCAACTTTGTTGCCAATTGATAGTGAGCATAATGCAATCTTTCAAGTGATGCCGCCAGCAAGCCCGTCCCTATTGGCTTCTGGCGGCATTGAAAATCTAGGTGTAAAAAAGATTATTTTAACCGCATCTGGCGGACCGTTTAGAAATTACACACAAGCACAACTAGAACTGGTGACGCCAGAATTAGCACTTAAACATCCTAATTGGGTGATGGGCGCAAAAATCACCATCGACTCTGCCAGCCTAATGAATAAAGGGTTGGAGGTGATTGAGGCGCATTGGTTGTTTAACGCAAAACCATCTCAAATCGAAGTCGTGGTGCATCCGCAAAGCGTTATTCACTCGATGGTGGAGTATGTGGATGGTAGTGTGCTTGCGCAACTTGGCAACCCAGATATGCGTACGCCGATCGCTTATGCGCTGGCTTACCCCAACCGCATTGAGTCTGGTGTGGCATCGCTTAACTTGCTAGAAATTGCCAAACTAGAATTTGAAGCGCCAGATACTAAACGCTTCCCATGTTTGCAATTGGCATATGATGCGCTGCAATTGGGCGGCACAGCGCCCACAATACTTAACGCGGTCAACGAGGTTGCAGTAGCAGCGTTTTTAAATAAACAAATCCACTTTTTAGATATCGCCAAATTGATTACTAACGCACTAGATAAACTGCCAACCGAACCAGTGAGTTCGCTAGAACAATTAGTAGAAACTGATACACAAGCCAGACGTTTCGCGGAAGCTGAAATTTCAAAAACGTACATTAGACTGGCGGCAACCGCATGATGACGCTACTCGCATTCATCGTCACCATTGGCTTATTGGTCACTATTCATGAATACGGTCATTTTCAGGTCGCGCGCTGGTGCGGCGTAAAAGTACTGAAATTTTCAATTGGTTTTGGCAAACCGTTATTGACTAAAACTTTTGGCAACGACAAAACTGAGTTCGTGTTAGCGGCGATTCCATTGGGTGGTTTTGTTAAAATGCTCGATGAAAGAGAGCAAAAGGCTGAGCAGGATGCTAACCCAGAACTGCCAAAGATCCATTATTCTGAAGCAGATTTAAAACGTGCCTTTAATCGCCAAAGCGTGTGGAAACGCATTGCCATTGTATCTGCAGGCCCAATCGCCAACTTATTACTGGCCATATTATTGTATTGGCTATTGTTCATGTTAGGTGTCACAGGCACACGGCCTATCATAGGTGATGTAGCTAAAGATAGCTTGGCAGCACAAGCCAGCATGACAACTGGCGAGGTAATACAAAAAATTAATGGTGAGCCAGTCAGTTCTTGGCAAGAGGCGCGCTGGATATTATTTGAAGAATCGCTCGAAAGCAAAAGTGTAGAGATAGAAGCGATTAGCCAAAATAATGAGTTATTTCAACACACTTTAAGTTTTGCTGGAATTGATAATGACAACGAAATTGACGTGCTAAAGAAAGTTGGCTTGCAAGAATTTAGGCCAAATATACCTGCGGTGATAGGTGAAGTGCTGGCTGGTAGCCCTGCAGCACAAGCAGGATTTAAAGCCAATGACAAAATTTTAAGTATAGACGGCGTAACGATAAATAATTGGGAGCAAGTGGTGAATATCATCAAAGCTAGCCCCAATAAAAAGCTGTGGTTTGAAACTGAACGCGTGCAAAAAACGATGCGCATTGTGGCAACACCAGAAAAAATACAAGATAATGGTGAAAACATCGGCCGCATGGGTGCGGCAGTAAAAATAGACCAGAAAGAGCTAGATAAACTATTGGTAGAGTTTAACTATTCGCCGCTGGTTAGCTTGCAAAAAGCTGCAACTAAAACGTGGGATACCGCTATTTTTAGCTTAAAAATGCTTGGTAAAATGTTGGTGGGACAAGTGTCGCTAAAAAGCATTAGTGGCCCAGTCACCATTGCCGATTATGCAGGAAAAAGCGCCAATATGGGCTTAAAAAATTTTTTAAGCTTTTTAGCTTTGGTCAGTATTAGCATAGGCGTGCTTAACCTTTTGCCAATACCAGTGTTAGATGGCGGCCATTTGATGTATTATATGATTGAGATTTTTAAAGGCTCACCAGTTTCTGAAAACATCATGCTGGTAGGTCAAAAAATAGGCTTTGCTGTACTTGGTTTGCTAATGACGTTGGCGATATTTAACGACTTTAACCGGCTACTTACTTAAACTAGCCTAGTTATTTGAATAAACATGGACGCATCATTTGATTACAGTGAATCAATTATTTAAAACGCGACATATTCCGGCACTAATCTTTGCTCTCTTCAGCCAAAAAGTATTGGCATTAGAGCCTTTTGTGATTAAAGACATCCGTGTAGAGGGCTTACAACGCACAGAAGCAGGGACAATATTTACTTATTTACCCGTGCAAGCGGGCGATGTGATGAGTGATGAAAAAGCCACGCAAGCGATTAAATCCCTCTACAACACAGGTTTTTTTAAAGATGTGCGCATAGAAGCCGATGGTGATGTGCTTGTAGTCACCGTGCAAGAGCGCTCGGCCATTGCAAAAATTGATTTTAGTGGCAATAAATCATTTCCTTCCGACAAAATGACCGAGAACTTGAAGCAGATTGGCATATCCGAAGGTCTAATTTTCGATAAATCTCAACTAGATCGCGCAGAACAGGAAATTAAGCGCGCCTATCTAGCACAAGGTAAATATGGCGCTACGGTTAAAACTGTGGTTTCGCCACTAGAGCGCAACCGCGTAGCAGTTAAATTTGAGATTGAAGAGGGCGTTGTAGCCAAAATTCGCGATATTAATATTGTGGGCAACAATGTTTACACCACAGATGATTTACGCGCAGAATTTTTACTGACTACACCAAACTGGATGAGTTGGTGGAACAAAGATGATCAATATTCCAAGCAAAAACTGACTGCAGATTTAGAAACATTAAAATCGTTTTACATGAATCAAGGCTATTTAGAGTTTTCGATTGACTCTACGCAAGTATCAATTTCGCCCGATAAGCAAGATATTTACATCACGGTGAATGTTACTGAAGGTGAAAAATATACCATTAGCGACGTGAAACTGGCGGGTGAGCTGCAAGTACCAGAAGAAGAGCTAAAGTCGCTGGTTAAAATAAATAAAGGCGATACATTTAACCGCCAATTAGTCACCGAAACCAGCAAGGCTATTAGCGAACGTTTGGGCAACGAAGGTTATGCATTTTCAAATGTCAACGCCATCCCTGAGATTAACAAGCAAGAGCATACTGCCGCGTTTACCTTCTTTGTTGATCCTGGTAAACGCGTTTATGTGCGCCGTATTAACCTAACTGGCAACACGCGTACACGCGATTCTGTGTTGCGTCGCGAGATGCGTCAGCTAGAGTCTGCTTGGTATGCAGGCGATAAAATTAATCGTTCTAAAGAGCGTTTAGATAGATTGCAATACTTTGACACGGTGGATGTAGAAACGCCTGCAGTAGCAGGTACCACTGACCAAGTAGATTTAAATGTGAACGTGACTGAAAAATCCACAGGTAGCATTCAATTTGGCGCAGGTTTATCTAGCAGTGATGGCGTTGTGCTGGGTGTGACGGTGAATCAACCTAACTTTTTAGGTACAGGCAACCGCGTTAACACGCAAATTAACACTAGCAAAACAAATACAATTTATTCATTATCTTTTACCGACCCTTTCTTTACGCCAGACGGTGTTAGCCGTGGTTTCGATGTATATCGTCGCGACTTAGATACCAGCTCGAATGATAGTATTGGCACCTATAACAGCACTTCTTATGGTGCTGGTGTTCGTTTTGGTTTGCCACTGGGGGAGAAAGATTTCTTGTCGGCAGGTTTAACCGCTGATTTCACCAAAGTAGATTTATCTAGCGACAGCCCGAAACAATATTTAGATTTTTGTGACAATGCTAGCGGCTGCACCAGTAACTCCTTACAGCTTTCAAGCGCCTGGACGCACGACTCACGTGATAACACATTATTTCCCAACAAGGGCGTGTTGCAAAGGCTAAGTGCCGAAGTTTCTTTGCCTGTGCTTGATTTAGAATATTACAAAATAGACTATAAACACACTTGGTTTAAAGATGTAACAAAAAATGTGACGTTTATGTTGAATGGCGAGCTGGGCTACGCTGATTCTTATGGTAATAAAGAATATCCGTTCTTTAAAAACTTTTATGTGGGTGGTGTAAACTCGGTGCGCGGCTACGAAAACGGCTCTATAGGCCCACGTGATTTTGATCCAGGCACTAATGAAGATTTTGCTGTAGGCGGGACGACGCGTATTGTGGGTAACGCAGAAGTGTTTGTGCCAGTACCACTGATTAAAAACTCATCTCAGTTCCGCTTAAGTGCGTTTGTGGATGCAGGTAATGTGTATGGCAATAGCGAAAGTATCAACTTGGGTGAGTTAAGATATGGTGCTGGCGTTGGTGTCAGCTGGTTCTCACCATTTGGTCCGTTAAAGCTAGTATTTGCCAAAGCGCTGAATGCCAAAGATACCGACGAAACACAAACCTTGCAATTCCAATTGGGCTCGCAGTTTTAATTAGCTTGTTTTAATATTATTGTGTAGTTTGTGTTAAATTTAATAGTAGAATTAACGTACAGTGAGTTTGCTGTAGATAGTAAAAGGATGACAATTGAATTTTCAATCTAAGATTTTATGGCTAATAGCTTGCTTGTTTTCGGCCAGCTTAAACGCTGCCGAGCTTAAGATTGGCTATGTGCAAGTGGATAAAATCTTACAAGAAGCGCCACAAACCGCCGAAAGTGGTAAAAAATTAGAGCGTGAATTTGGCCCAAAATCGCAAGAATTAGACCGCATGCAAAAGCAAATTCGTGATGTTGAGACATTACTCGATAAAGATAGGCTTACGATTTCTGAAACAGATAGACGCAATAAAGAACGTGATGTTTCTAATTTAAAAATTGAGTTGCAGCGCAAACAACGCGAATTGCGTGAAGATATTAATTTACGTAAAAATGAAGAGCTTTCTAGCCTGCAAGACCGCATTAATAAAGCGGTACAGACTGTTTCTGAAGCCGATGGCTATGATTTAGTGGTGTATGGTGGCGTAGCTTATGCCAGCAAAAAGATTGATATTACCGACAAAGTATTAAAACTTCTCGGTAAAAAATAGTACTGTAAATTGTTATGTCAGCAGTATGAAAAGCCCTTATGCAGACACATTTATCGCTACAACAAATTGCCAAACAACTCGGTGGTTTAGTATCAGCTAATTCAGAAGCGCATATTACGCGCGTAGGTTCGTTGGCGCTGGCACAAGTTGGCGCCATTGCTTTTTTTAATGATGCCAAATATAAAGCGCAACTAACAAACACAGCTGCAAGCGCCGTCATTATTAGGCCTGAGCATGCAGACTTAACTGATTTACCTAAAATTATCACAGATAATCCTTATGCCTACTTTGCTAAGGTGTCAGCCTTATTAAGCCCCGAATATCTGCCCGCGAAAGGCATTCATTCAAGTGCTGCTATTCATGCTTCAGTCAAAGTGCCTGTTAGCTGCAGCATAGCCGCGCATGTCACGATTGATGCTAATGTCATCCTTGGTGAGCATGTCACTATAGGCGCTGGCAGCGTGTTAGAGCGCAATACTAGCATTGCAGATAACACTGTTTTAGAAGCCAATGTCACCATTAAACATGGCTCGCAAATAGGCAAAAGTTGCCATTTATTTTCTGGTTGTGTGATTGGTAACGATGGGTTTGGCTATGCCGAAGAAACAAATACCAAACAAACCAAGTGCTGGGTAAAAATTCCACAAGTGGGCCGAGTAATTATTCAAGACTTTGTTGATATTGGTGCAAACACCACCATAGACCGTGGTGCCATTGATGATACGGTGATAGAAGAGGGTGTTAAATTAGATAACCTTGTGCAAATCGCCCACAATTGCCGCATCGGTGCGCATACGGTAATTGCAGGCTGCACAGGTATTGCTGGCAGTGCAGTTGTTGGTAAGCGTTGTAAAATTGGTGGGGCAGCCATGATTTTAGGACATTTGACGATTGCTGATGACGTGACTATTTCACCAGGAAGCATGATTATGCGCTCTATACACAAGGCAGGCACTTATACTGCGCTCATGCCATCGCAAGCGCATGAAGATTGGTTAAAAACGGCTGCAAATATTCGCCACTTAAGTCCCCATCTGAGCCAATTAACAGATAAAATAAAAGCCTTAGAGCAGATGGTTGCAATACTGACTGCTGATAAAAAAACATAGAGAATCTAAAATGACAGATATTGCATCTACCAGTATGGATATTCACGAAATACTCGATCATCTACCGCATCGCTACCCGTTTGTGTTGATCGATCGCGTGATTTCGATGGAGATTGGCAAAGAAATTACTGCGCTTAAAAACGTGAGTGTGAATGAGCCATTTTTCCCTGGGCATTTTCCCTATCATCCCGTGATGCCGGGTGTGTTGATTGTAGAGGCGATGGCGCAGGCGGCTGCAATCCTGTCATTCAAAACCATGGGTGTTAAACCTAGCGATGATTCTGTCTACTATTTTGCTGGTATCGACAGCGCCCGTTTCAAAAAACCTGTGTCACCTGGCGATCAGATTATTTTAAATGTAAAAATTGACCGTATTTTAAAAGGTATTTGGAAATATACAGGCGTGGCAACGGTGGAAGGCACGGTAGTGGCAGAAGCTAGCATGATGTGTATTTTAAAAGCAATTGAGAAAAAATAACGATAATAAACAAATAATTAAAACTATAAACTAAAGTATAAAATTAGGTATGTCATCAGTAAAAATTCATTCAAATATACATCCAAACGCTATTATTGACCCAAAAGCCGAACTAGACTCTAGTGTCGAGGTTGGTGCTTTCACCACCATCGGTGCAGGTGTAAAAGTAGGTGCAGGCACGCGCATTGGCAGTCATGTGGTGCTAAAAGGCCCCACGATTATTGGCAAAAACAATCAAATTTTTCAGTTTTCTTCACTGGGTGAGCAACCGCAAGATAAAAAATACGCTGGCGAACCAACTACTTTAGAAATTGGCGATAACAATACCATTCGTGAGTTTTGTACCTTTAATCGCGGCACCATTCAAGACAAAGGCGTCACCAAAATCGGCAACGATAACTGGATTATGGCCTACGTGCATATTGCGCACGATTGCACCATTGGTAACAACACCATTATGGCCAATAACAGTTCGCTGGCAGGGCACGTGGATATTCACGATTACGCCATTTTGGGCGGTTTTACGCTGATTCATCAATTCTGTAAAATTGGTGCGCATGTGATTACTGCGGTGGGCTCGGTAGTGTTTAAAGATATTCCGCCTTACGTGACTGCCTCTGGTTATGACGCGCAGCCGCATGGCATCAACGCAGAAGGCCTAAAACGGCGTGGCTTTGATGTAGATACCATCCTACAAATTAAACGCGCTTACAAAGCGTTATATCGCAATAGTTTAACCTTAGAAGAAGCCAAACTAGAGTTGGCCGAGATGCAAAAAAGCTGCAAACAAATTCAATTACTCACTGAATTTTTAACAAGCAGCACCCGCGGAATCATCCGCTAAATTTTTTAAGAAGTGGTATGCCAAAAATCGCAATAGTAGCCGGCGAGGCTTCTGGGGACTTGCTGGGTTGTCATTTGATGCGTGCGCTTAAAGCGCAACGTAGCGATTTAACCTTTATTGGCATCGCGGGGCCTAAAATGCAGGCCGAAGGCGCAATATCATTATTCCCCATCGAAAAACTGTCGGTACGCGGCTATATAGAAGTACTAACGCATTTATACGGCCTGCTAAAGCTGCGCAAAAGCTTACTCAAACAATTGTTGGCTGAAAAGCCTGATATTTTTATTGGTGTAGATGCACCAGATTTTAATTTTTGGTTAGAGCGTCAACTTAAAAAGCGTGGCATCCCAGCCATTCATTATGTTAGCCCCTCTATTTGGGCGTGGCGTGGCGGACGCATGGCTAAAATAAAACGTGCTGTATCGCATGTGTTGGCGCTGTTTCCTTTTGAGCCTGCGCTTTATGAAAAAGCAGGCGTGCCAGTCACCTTTATTGGCCATCCGCTGGCCGATGAAATATCGCTGAAGCCTAATAAACAAGCCGCGCGCGACTTACTTAAGATTGAAAATGGCAAGTTTATTGTCGCCATGTTGCCGGGCAGCCGCCAATCTGAAGTGCGCCAACATGCTGATTTATTTGTTAAAACTGCACTTATTATTCACCAAGAGAATCAAAACACGCAGTTTTTAGTGCCACTGATTACGCGCGAAACTAGGCAGATTTTTGAGCAAGCGCTATATAAAAACTTGCAAGAAAAAATGCATACAGACAAAAATCTTCAAGATAAAGTAGATGCAGAGCATTTAAATGCACCGCATTTGCATCTCGATATTTTATTTGGTCATGCGCACGATGCGATGGAGGCTGCCGATGTGGTGCTGGTGGCTTCTGGTACCGCCACGCTAGAGGCGGCGCTGCTTAAACGCCCGATGGTGATTACCTACCGCATGCCAACACTTAGCTGGTGGATATTAAAGCGCATGAATTATTTGCCGTATGTCGGATTACCCAATATTTTAGCGGGTAAATTTGTAGTGCCAGAGCTACTGCAAAAAGAGGCTACACCACAAAAACTGGCTGATGCCGTTTCTTTATTGTTGGTAGATAAAACCCGCATTAAAGAAATCGAGCAGGAGTTTACCAGCATCCACAAAAGCTTAAGGCAAAATAGCGCTAAAAAGGCCGCGGCTGTTGTATTAGGCTATTTGTAGTTGGTTTTGTGCAAACTAAAGTGTAGTTTAAATGACAACTTTAAATCACTATATAGCCACCAAAAAATTCGTCATTCCCGCGCAGGCGGGAATCCAGGTAAACCACATGCCTAGCTTTGTTTCAATCGGTCGTCATACTAACCTTCACCTTGTCTGGATTCCCGCCTACGCGGGAATGACGAAGCGCGAGAATCCCCTCTCCTTTGATGGGAGAGGGTGAAAAGTAATGAGCTTGCTTATATGTGGCGTAGACGAAGCAGGGCGAGGCCCCTTAGCTGGCAGCGTGTATGCAGCTGCCGTGATATTAGATGTGAATAATCCAATTGAAGGTTTGGCCGATTCTAAAAAACTTTCTGAGAAAAAACGTGATTTTTTAAGCGCAGAAATTAAAGCCAAAGCGCTGGCGTGGGGCATTGCCAGTTGCACCTGTGAAGAAATCGATGAAATCAATATACTTCAGGCTAGTTTACTCGCCATGAAGCGCGCCATAGAGGCTATGCAGGCACAATTTAATATTACAACAGATATGGGTGAAATATTAGTTCAAGTAGATGGCAACAAATGCCCAAAAATAAGCTTGCCGTGCGAAGCGATTGTGAAGGGCGACAGCAAAGTACAAGCCATTTCAGCCGCCTCTATTTTAGCAAAAGTCGCGCGGGATGCAGAGTTGTATGAATTAGATAAACAATACCCGCAATACGGTTTTGCTAAACACAAAGGTTACCCAAGCCCCGCGCATCTATTGGCTTTGCAGGCACATGGCATTTGTCCGCAACACCGCTTGAGTTATGCGCCAGTAAAAAAATTAGAGGGGCGCTAACTTAATTTTTAAATTTAACAACTGCGAATTCTGTATAGCCAATAGATGTATTCCTATATAAATCGGAAACACGTATTATTATATCCCCTTTTTTTGCCTTAACTGTTTTATGTGTTGGAATAATTCTGCCGTCTTTCCATGTTTCGTCCAGAGCATCAACATGAAGATAGACACCTCCAGCATTATCTTCATATTTGTCACGCAAATCACAATGTAAATACTGGGCATTAACTTCCATGCCCCCCTTACAGTTGTTTAAAGTATATTTAAATTCTTTATTTTTATTGACCTTATAAAAGATGTAATCAGCCGACACGCCGTCATCTAGAGGCCTTATTTCAAACTCATCAAAACTAGAGTCACCATCAACAATAACCATTCTTTTATTGGCGAAGTATATAAATGCCCTAGCAAGATTATCTTTTTTTGTTTGAATTTGTTCTTGACTTAGTGGTGGATCAGGGGGCAGAGTTGAGCAAGCAGCAAATAAAAAAACTATTGCTAGTATTAAGGTTATGGTTTTCATTTAAATTCTTTTCTTATTAAAAATGCAGCAACATTATATATAGTTTAAGTCAGCAGTAAAAACACCGTCGGTTTTTTATTTAAATCAGGCAACGCGCTTTGTTTCCATTGATTCACAGTTTTTGTCGCTATCATTTCATCTGGCAAGCTGACCTGCGAGGCAATGCAGATGCGGGTTGCAGGGCTACATGTGTTTAAAATTGCTTCTAGCATCTGTTGATTTCTATAAGGCGTTTCGATAAAAATTTGCGTCTCGCTGTGGGTTTGCGAACGTTTTTCGATTTCTTTCAATTTCAAATTGCGTGCTTGTTTGTCCACTGGTAAATAACCCAAAAATGCAAATTGCTGACCATTTAAACCGCTTGCAATTAAGCTTAATAAAATCGAACTTGGGCCGACAAATGGCACAACTCTTATGCCTTTTTGATGCGCAAGTGCGACTAGCTTTGCGCCTGGGTCGGCGATGCCTGGGCAGCCTGCGTCAGACATTAAACCAATATCTTTGCCTGCCAATAGGGGTGCTAATAGCGCAGCTACGTCTTTATCTAGCGTGTGTTCGTTTAGCAAGTTTAAGTTAAGTTCGCGCACAGGTTTGGCGGTTTTGATGGCGCTTAAAAATTGGCGCGCAGGTTTCTCAGTTTCCACTACAAAATGCTCGAGTTTTTGGGCGGTGGCGATGACATTGGGCGGCAAGCTTGCTGGTAGCAGCGCAGCAATATTGTCGTCGCCCAAGGTGACGGGGATTAAGTAAAGAATACCGAAAGAGGTGTTGATTGTCATGGCGCTATTCTATCTCACAAGCCGTCATTCCGATGTAAATCGGAATCCAGTGTCTTTAAGATTTAACGTCACTGGATACCGACTTTGCGAGCATTCGCTACACGAATTGCCTGCTTAAATCACTACGTCGATATGACAGAAATGAAATATGTTAAAATAAGATGCCCTGCAAGGCTTATGGATATTGGCTTGCAGGGCATCTTTTTTAAATTAATTTAAACGCTAATTAATACTTAACTACCGCACGATAAGTCAACGTCGTGCTGCTTTCTGCTGGAATATCAATTTTCCACACTGCTAAGTGGCTGTTGGCTTTGGTGTGTGGATGGCTTTCATTGATGATTTTCCAATCGCCACCAATTGGTTCTTGCACAATGACCGTGGTTTTTTGTTTTTTAGCATTTTTTAGCACCAGCTCAAACGCGCTTTCGTATAGCTGATTGCGTTTTGTGGGTGGTGGTAGCACTTTAAAATCTGTTTGTTTTTTATCAACAGTTACATCAAAACTCTCGCCTAGTTTTAGGCGCACGCTTTCATTTTTTGGCGTGTGGTCAATGTTGTCTTCGCCCACAAATTGTGCGTTGCCGCCGCTATCTTTTTTATACACGCGCAGTACACCTTTGGGTAAAGGCATGCCCAATTTGCTGGCTTCTTTGTTGTCAAACTCAATAAATACGCCCACTTTCATTTTGGTGCCGATCTCGCCATACTGACCCATATAGTAGTAATCTGCGCCGCGCAGCACTAGCTCTTTAGTGACTGGTACCGCAGTGGCAGATAATAGTGCGACTTGTTTAGTTTGCGCTTCCATAATGTTGGTGGGGCGGTCTAGCGTGTATAAATGATATTCCAGTAGGCTTTCCTCTGCCATCGGTGCCGCAGCTTCGGCCATCATTACGTCGCCACGCATGCTTTTGGACATGGGGCGCATATTTTGTTGCACACGATTGACATCGCCCGCCACCAATTGCAATTTTGCGTTTTTGTAGCTAGCACCGCTGGTGTTGGTGAGCGTAACCCAACCCGATAAATCCAGCTTATCTTCTTTGTCATTTAGCTCGGCGACATAATCAGCTTTCCAGCCCAAACCGCCAGTTAAATAACTCAACTCTACCGTTTGCTCAGTTGTGCCTTTGTTGTTGATTTGCGTCACTAGAGTTGGTCTATCGCGAAGATTAGCTGGCACATCGTCATACACAATACGCCCCGGCAGGCCAGTCTCGATGCGGTTGCCCACTTTTAGCACCACGCCATTGTTAGCGGCCAGCACGGTGGCTTGCTCAGTTGTTTCTACACCAGTGGCGGGGTTGGTTTTAACAATGCCAACGGTTTTACCCACGTATTTCTCCAGCATTTTTTGTGGCGTAAGTAAGTCAAAATCAAAATTTTGTTCTAGCAAAGTTAAGCTACCAGGCGCGTTAATGCTGCGTAGCAGGGCAGTTTCTGGGCGAATTTGCGCACTCACATCGCGTAGTGCCAGCGCGTTTAAACCCGCCTTAATATTAACTTTACGTGTATCTTTTACTAGCGCCAAATCTTGGTTGTAAATCGTCACTGCCACACTTTGTTGGTCGTCGAGCGTACTGCGGGATTCGATTAAGTTGGCAGGTGTCACGGCAAAAGCTCCTAAAGAGAAAAGTGTGCTGGTGGCTAAAACAAGCGCGCGCGGTTTAAACATTGAAATCTCCAGAATGGTTGGTGATTATGAAACGGTGCTAACTATATTACGTTGACGTGCTAGAAACACACCTAGCTATTTCTTAATTAAATGACATCAACACCTTCGTTTTGCAACATGGTAATTAGCTTAATCAGCGGCAAACCAATCAGCGCGTTTGGGTCTTCACCAAGCATTCGCTCAATTAAGGCAATGCCCAAACCTTCTGATTTTGCACTGCCAGCGCAGTGATAAGGCTGTTCTTTCACCAAATAATTCTCAATTTGTGCATCTGTAAGTTGCCTAAACCGCACCATGTATGGCACCACCAGTGCTTGCATATTGCCAGTAGCAGCGTTGTATAAGCACAAGGCGCTGTGAAACGTCACTTCACGCCCGCGCATTTTTTGCAACTGTTTGGTGGCGTTAACATGATTCAACGGCTTGCCAAGCTGCTCGCCATCTAGCGTGGCGACTTGGTCGCAGCCTATAACCAACGCATGTGGGTAATCGCTACCGACTTTTTTAGCTTTTTCTTGGGCTAATCGCAGCGCGGTTTCATGCGGCTTTTCGCCATCTAGTGCTGTTTCATCGACATGTGGTGAAATGCTGCTAAACGGAATTTGCAGTTTCAGCATTAGTTCGCGCCGATATTCAGAAGAGGAAGCTAAAATTAAGGTTTGTTTCATTGCTTTAGTTTTTTTAAAATCTAATCATTAAAAAAGCCGACAAGGACATTCTGTCGGCTTTTTGCTTAAAGTACAACTAAATCTATTATTGCGTTACTCTGGTTGAATTTCTAGTAGTGATTCATCTGGTGTCACAGTATCACCTTTGGCCACATGCACAGCAACCACAGTGCCTGTGGTCGAAGCTTGAATCTCGTTTTCCATTTTCATCGCTTCAATCACCAAAACGCCATCACCGGCTTTTACTTTATCGCCTACTTTTACTTTAATCGCCACAATAGTGCCTGGCATGGCAGTAGTCACACAACCCGCATGATGTGGCCGTGGACGGCCGCTAGAGGTAGTAGAAGCTTTTTTCTTGCCATTACTCTTGTTACCATTGCTGCCAGAAACTTCAACTTCGTCTAGCGTTTCTACAATCACTTCTTCAGCAATACCATCGACAGAAACATAGAATGGACGTTTTTCTTCACCTGCGTGGCCACTACCAGTGAGTTTAATGTGAAAAGTTTCACCATGCAATGTGACGTTAAACTCATTGGGCGCAAAGCGTGCTGCGCTAGTATTGGCGGTTTCTTTGGTTTGCAGCGGCTCTACTTTTAAGCTGCCTGCGTTGCGTTCTTGCAAAAAGGTTTGACCAATATCAGGGAACATGGCGTAGGTTAAAACATCTTCCTCGCTCATGGCAATGCGCTCAGACTCGGCTTGTAATTTAGCCATCTCAGGAGCTAATAAATCAGCAGGGCGGCAAGTAATCACCTCACCATTACCCACTGCTAGCTGCTTTACTTTATCATTAACAGGGGCAGGTGCTTGGCCATATTGACCTAAAAAATAGTTTTTGACTTCATTGGTGATGGATTTATAACGCTGCCCAGTCATCACGTTTAATACCGCTTGCGTGCCGACAATTTGTGAAGTGGGCGTGACCAGTGGCGGGAAGCCTAAATCCTCACGCACGCGCGGGATTTCAGCCAATACCGCATCCATCTTATCCAGCGCACCTTGTTCTTTTAGCTGGTTCGACAAATTAGAAATCATACCGCCTGGTACTTGGTTGACTAACACGCGCGTATCAACGCCAGTAAAGTCGCTTTCATATTGCCAATATTTTTTGCGCACTTCTCTAAAATAAGCAGTGATTTCTTGCAGTTTGGCTAAGTCGATGCCTGTATCGTATTTAGTGCCTTGCAAGGCTGCTACCATGCTCTCGGTAGAAGGGTGGCTAGCGCCCTCAGCAAATGACGAGTTGCAAGTGTCGATCACAGAAGCGCCATTTTCAACCGCTTTCATCAGCGCGATGCTGGCAAAACCGCTGGTGGCGTGGCTATGCACGTGAATAGGTAAGCTGACGGCTGATTTGAGCGCCTTTACTAAATCGCCCGCGGCAGTGGGCGTAAGCAAGCTGGCCATGTCTTTAATGCCGATGCTGTCTGCGCCCATTTCTTCTAACTGTTTGGCCATTTTTACAAAATAATCAATATTGTGCACTGGGCTAGTGGTGTAAGACAGCGTGCCAATGGCATGTTTTTTGACTTTTTTAACCGCTTTAATCGCTTCTTGCAGATTACGCACATCGTTTAGCGCATCAAAGATACGGAACACATCGACGCCGTTATCAGCAGATTTCTGTACGAATGCATGCACTACGTCATCCGAATAGTGACGGTAGCCGAGCAAGTTTTGGCCGCGCAATAACATATTAATTTGGCTGTTTGGCAGGGCTTTACGCAGCTTGGTAAGGCGCTCCCAAGGATCTTCTTTTAAAAATCTCACGCAAGCATCAAAGGTGGCGCCGCCCCAAGCTTCTATCGACCAAAAGCCAATATTATCAAGCTGCTTACAAATAGGCAGCATGTCTTCGGTGCGCAAGCGCGTGGCAATCATCGATTGATGGCCGTCGCGTAAAACCAGTTCGGTAATGTGTATTTTGCTCATAATTTTAATCAATTATTTCAGTATATTAATGTATGTTAATTTGCTGCGCAGTACTTATTTGCTTTTAGTAAAACTCGACTTAACTAGATAAGTCATTGTCCAGTAAACACCAACAATAAAACCGCAAATGCCAGCAATCACTGACGATGTAATGATAAAGGCTTTGCTAAACCCTAGCATGCTGGCTAAATAAGCAACACCAACAATACCCACCACGGTTAACACCGAAGCAGTTAACACCCTAAAGGCAACCGTCAGCAATATTTCTCGCTTTGCTATAGCTGGTGCCAGCATGTTAAATGCCTTCATGCGCAGCAATAGCTGCTGAAATGGCTGCGGCAATCAATTCGGGCGGTAATTCGGTTGCATAATTAGTCAGTTCTGGATGCGTTTCAACAAAGCTAGTATTGAAATCTGCATTTTTAAAATCGGGGTGTTTCATAATTTCTTGGTAGTAGGGAATCGTCGTTTTAACGCCATACACCACCATATCGCCCAGTGCACGACGACCACGTTCTACTACACTTGGCCAATCCAGCGCCCAAACCGTCAACTTGGCGCACATCGAATCATAATACGGCGGAATCACATAGCCCGAGTAGATTGCAGCGTCCATGCGCACACCAGGGCCGCCAGGTGAATAATAACGGGTGATTTTACCAAAGCTGGGCAAAAAGTCGTTCTTTGGGTCTTCTGCATTAATGCGGTATTCCATGGCAAAGCCGCGGAATGTAATCTCGCTTTGTTTGTATTGCAGTGGCAAGCCAAACGCAATGCGAATCTGTTCTTGCACAATATCCACACCAGTAATGGTTTCCGTGACGGTATGCTCTACCTGCAAGCGCGTATTCATCTCCATAAAGTAGAAATGATTTTCTTGGTCGAGTAAAAACTCTACCGTACCAGCGTTTTCGTAGCCCACCGCTTTAGCCGCTTTCACTGCCAAACTGCCTATATAGTCGCGCTGCGCCTGACTTAACTGAGGTGAGGGTGCGATTTCAATTAATTTTTGATTACGGCGTTGAATCGAGCAATCGCGCTCAAACAAATGAATGACATTGCCCATGCTATCGGCCATTACTTGCACTTCAATATGGCGCGGATGCACCACACATTTTTCTAAAAACACTTCGGGCTTACCAAAGGCTTTGCTGGCTTCAGAAATTACGCGGTCATAATTGGTGAGCAAGTCTTTTTCATTATCGCAACGCCGAATACCACGTCCACCGCCACCATTAGTGGCTTTTAGCATCACTGGGTAGCCAATTTTAGCCGCTAATTTTACCGCTTCGTCTAAATCAGCCAAATTGCCGTCGCTGCCAGGTGTGCAGGGGATGCCTGCGGCTGTCATGGCTTTACGCGCTTCGATTTTATCGCCCATTTGGCGAATCACCGCTGCATTTGGGCCGATAAATTTAATACCACGCCGCGCACAAATTTCGGCAAGCTCAGGGTTTTCTGATAAAAAGCCATAGCCTGGATGCAACGCATCGCAGCCTGCAGCTACGGCCACGTTGACGATATTATGCGCGTTTAGATAGCCCGCCACTGGGTCGGCGCCTAAATTATAAGCCTCATCAGCTTTTTTAACGTGCAGTGCATGCCTGTCAGCATCGGCATAAATGGCCACAGATTTAATGCCCATTTCAGAGCAAGCGCGTACAATACGCACTGCGATTTCACCCCGATTAGCCACTAGAATTTTTTTGAACACGACATTACCTTAAAGTAACAAGCTGCAAACCGCTAGATTATAACACGCAAGCGCGCTGTAAGGGATATGCTGCTTGCTAAAAACCGCTTAAAAACACCTTGGATTTATATAAAATGACGCAAAAATCTTTGATTATTAACAACTTAGAATTCGCAAAAAGCCAACTAAAACTTGATGACAGCTTGGACGTTTCGCAGCTTTCGCGATTAACAGAAATGCTGGCAAATGCAGACAAAACTAGTATTAAGTTTCAATTAATAGGCGCCAGCAAGCGGTTTAGTCAGCCTAGCCTGCAATTAACTGTAAAAGCTAATTTGGTGATGACTTGCCAGCGCTGTTTAGATGAAATGAATGTTAATTTGGATTTAAATTTTGATTACTTAATTGATAGTGCAAAAATAAATGAGGTGGAAGACATTGATGAAATTGATTGGTTGGAAGCCAATCATGAGATGGATGTGGGTGAATTGATTGAAGATGAGTTGCTGCTGGCCATGCCGATTGCCCCCACCCACGCGCACGATTGCAGTAAACTGAGCACACAAAGTGGCGAAAAACCTAACCCATTTGCGGCGCTAAAAGGTTTAATTAAATAGTTTTGCTGTAAATTTATCTGTAAAAACAGTAAATTTGTTTATAAATATGTATTTGCTAAGTTATTGATTTACATTGGCTGGCAATTCTATTAAAATGCCCGCTTAATTTGAGTAACACCTGTTTTTTAGCAATATACTTAGTAACAATGTTTTAGCAAATTTTGGAGCAATATCATGGCAGTTCAACAAAACAAAAAGTCACCTTCTAAACGCGGCATGCACCGCTCACACGATTTTTTAGTTAACCCTCCTTTGGCCGTAGAGCCAACCACTGGCGAAACGCATTTGCGTCACCATATTAGTCCGAGCGGTTATTACCGTGGTCGCAAAGTTGTTGCGACTAAAGGCGAGTAATTCACCTTTTTGTTAGTGTTTAATTGTTACGCCGCGCCAAGCGCGGCGTTTGCACGTCTAAGCACAAATAATTTAGATGAAAACTACCATATATAATCTGCAAATGCATGTCATAAAGTCACTATTTGACGTTGATATGCACATTGACTTTTGTGTCATAAAAACATCTAATTAGCTGATGGGGACGCCGTAATGGACATTACAATCGCAATTGACGCAATGGGCGGGGATCATGGTCCGCACGTCACCGTTCCTGCCGCGCTAGCCGCACTTAAAGTAGATGATCAACTCAATATCGTATTGGTCGGGCTAGAAGATGCCATTAAAGCCGAGCTAAAAGCACACAAAGCCAGCCCCAGCCCCAACTTACGCATTCATCACAGCACAGAAGTAGTGTTAATGGATGAATCACCACAATCTGCTTTAAAAAACAAAAAAGATTCCAGCATGCGTGTGGCCATTAATTTGGTGAAATCGGGCGAGGCCAATGCCTGCGTCAGTGCTGGCAATACCGGCGCACTAATGGCGACGGCTAGATTTGTGTTAAAAATGTTACCAGGCATTGATCGGCCTGCGATTGCCTCTGCACTGCCTTCAGAAAAAGGTAATACTTACATGCTAGACCTGGGCGCGAATGCGGACTGTACAGCCGAGCAATTGCTGCAATTTGCGGTGATGGGCGCCATGCTGGTGAGCTGTGTGGAGCACAAACCGAACCCCACGGTAGGCTTATTGAATATAGGTTCTGAAGACATTAAAGGCAATGAAGTAGTGAAGCAAGCGGCCGAATTGCTGCGCGCCAGTCATTTAAACTTTTATGGCAACGTAGAAGGCGATGATATTTTTAAAGGCACCACTGATTTGGTGGTGTGCGACGGTTTTGTCGGTAATGTGGCGCTTAAAACCACCGAAGGTTTGGCGCACATGATGGGTAAATTTTTAACGCTAGAGTTTAAGAAAAATTGGCTGACTAAAATCATGGCACTGGGCGCGATGCCAGTGTTGAAAGCCTTTAAAAAGCGCGTTGACCCACGCCTTTACAACGGCGCTAGCTTTTTAGGCTTACGCGGCATTGTGGTTAAAAGCCATGGTGGGGCAGACAATATAGCCTTTTTACATGCCATACAAGTAGCGATTGAAGAGGCGCGCAGTGGCGTGCTCAACCGCATTACCCAGCAGCTAGAAATTGAGCACATGCAGCCAACCGTTGCCAATGCGCTGGAAGAAGTTGCGTAATGGCTAATAAGATTTATTCAAAAATAACCGGTACAGGCAGTTATTTACCAAAAAAAATCCTCAGCAATAAAGATTTAGAAACCATGGTGGACACCACCGATGAGTGGATTTTTACGCGCACTGGCATTCGCGAGCGGCATATTGCAGCAGCAGCAGGTGAATTTACCAGCGATTTAGCGCTAGAAGCCGCTAAAAACGCCATCGCCAGCGCAGGTATTGCAGCGAGCGAGATTGATTTAATTATTGTTGCCACTACCACGCCAGATAAAGTATTCCCCAGTGTTGCCACCATGTTACAACGCAAGTTAGGCGTTGCGGGCTGCCCCGCGTTTGATATACAAGCAGTGTGCAGCGGCTTTGTCTATGCGCTAGCCACCGCCGATAATTTTATTAAAGTAGGTGCTGCCAAATGCGCACTGGTGTTAGGCGCAGAAACATTTTCGCGCATTGTCGATTACACCGATAGAAGCAATTGTATTTTGTGGGGCGATGGTGCTGGTGCGATTATTTTGCAGGCCAGCGTAAGCGATTCAAATGAAAAGCTGGGCGTGATTTCGACCCATTTGCATGCTGATGGCAACTACGAGAATATGCTGCATGTGCCGCGCAAGCAAGATGGTACGTCAGATACAGTGACCATGGAAGGCAATGCGGTATTTAAAATGGCGGTGAATACGCTAGACCAAATTGTCGATGAAACACTGGTCGCCAATGGCATGCAAAAATCTGACATCGATTGGCTGGTGCCGCATCAGGCTAATATACGTATTTTGCAAGCCACTGCCAAAAAGCTTGATATGGGCATGGATAAAGTCGTGGTGACGGTAGATAAACATGGCAATACATCAGCCGCGTCGATTCCGTTGGCGCTAGATGTGGCAGTTCGCGACGGCCGCATCAAACGTGGTGATGTGATATTGATGGAAGCGTTTGGCGGTGGCTTTACTTGGGGCAGCGCCCTGATTAAATATTAAGTGCTCTGCTTTAATAAGGTATTAAATTAGGTGTTAAAAGTAATGAATAAATTTGCATTTTTCTTTCCTGGTCAAGGCTCACAATCTGTCGGCATGATGAGTGGCTTCGGCGATAATTCTGTTATTAAAGCTACTTTTGATGAAGCTTCTGATATTTTAGGCGTAGATTTTTGGGTAATGGTGACCGAGCCGAATGAGTTGCTGAATCAAACCCAGCATACGCAACCATTAATGTTGACTGCGGGCGTTGCAACGTATCGTGCATACATTCAAAAAGGCGGCCTGCAGCCCAATATCCATGCGGGTCACAGCCTAGGTGAATATACAGCTTTAGTCGCATCAAATGCATTAAGCTTTGCCGATGCACTACCGCTAGTGAAGTTTCGCGCCGAATCGATGCAATCTGCCGTGCCAGAAGGCGTAGGCGCGATGGCGGCGATATTAGGTTTGGATGACGATGTGGTGCGCGCAGTGTGCGCAGAAGCGGCGCAGAATGAGGCCAATGTAGAAGTATGTGAGGCAGTAAATTTTAACTCGCCAGGCCAAGTAGTGATTGCAGGTAATAGAGCAGCGGTAGAGCGCGGTATGGAAATTGCCAAAGCAAAAGGCGCAAAGCGCGCATTGCCATTGCCTGTCAGCGTGCCATCGCATTGTGCTTTGATGCGTCCAGCCGCTGAGAAACTAGCGGAATACTTAAAAAGTGTGACTATTAACGCGCCGCACATTCCTGTGATTCATAACGCAGATGTAGCTTCTTATAATGACGCTGCCCAAATTAAAGATGCGTTGGTGCGCCAACTGTATTCACCAGTACGTTGGGTGGAAACAGTGCAAGCGATTCATGCACTAGGCACAACAAGCGCTGCAGAATGTGGGCCAGGTAAAGTGTTGGCTGGGCTGACAAAAAGAATCGTGGCAGAATTTCCTTGCACTGCTTTGGTTTCTAATGCAGCTATTATTGAATTTATTAATCCAATTAAAATCAATTAGATAGAAAGATTATTTAATGTCAAATATTCAAAATTTAACGGGTCAAATTGCTTTAGTCACAGGTGCAAGTCGTGGCATAGGCGCAGCCATTGCGCAAGAGCTGGGCAAGCAGGGTGCAACGGTGATTGGTACGGCCACATCGGCAGGCGGCGCAGAAAATATCAATGCTTCGCTTAAAGCAGCAGGTATTAATGGCATGGGCATTGCGCTAGATGTAAACGATGCAGCGCAAATTGAGGCGGTTTTAGCGGAAATTGCTACTAAATTTGGTGATGCTTCTATTTTGGTGAACAACGCAGGTATTACCCGTGATACCTTGCTGATGCGCATGAAAGCAGAAGACTGGGATGCGGTGATTTCGACCAATCTGACCTCAGTTTACCGCATGAGCCAAGCCGTATTACGGCCGATGATGAAAGCGCGTACTGGGCGTATTATCAGTATATCCAGCGTGGTGGGCCACATGGGCAATGCAGGACAAACCAACTATGCAGCGGCCAAAGCGGGCATGGCAGGCTTCACCAAGTCGCTGGCGGCAGAGGTTGGCTCGCGTAATATTACGGTAAATTGTGTTGCGCCAGGTTTTATTGAAACCGATATGACCGCTGAATTGCCAGAAGCCATTAAAACTAAAATGCTAGAGCGCGTACCATTAGGACGTTTAGGTAATGTGAATGAAATCGCGGCCACCGTGGCGTTTTTAGCCAGCCCTAGCGCAGCTTATATTACGGGTGAAACCATCCATGTCAATGGCGGTATGTACAGTGCTTAAAGATTAGTTAACGCAATATAAAGTGTAATAAATATTTTTTGTAACTTTTTTTGTGTTTGGCTAAAGTTTTGTTAGAATGCATGCTTAGCTTGACTGTGCTGATATAGTAAGTCACTAATTTTCAATTAAAGGGGTAAATAGATGTCTGACATCGAACAACGTGTTAAAAAAATTGTTGCTGAACAACTTGGCGCAGCTGAGGCAGATGTTAAAAATGCATCATCATTTGTAGATGATTTGGGTGCAGATTCGCTCGATACTGTAGAGCTAGTGATGGCGCTAGAGGAAGAATTTGACTGCGAAATTCCAGATGAAGAAGCAGAAAAAATCACCACAGTGCAATTAGCTATTGATTACATCAATACTAACCTCAAATAAATTCAAACTTCAGCCCTCAACCGAGGGCTGATTTCTATGGGGCTGAATTCTATTTAGCTTTACACATTTAAAAGCGCACAAACATGACCGCTAAACGCAGAGTTGTAATTACAGGCTTGGGCGTGGTGTCGCCAGTAGGCATAGGCACCCAAACCGCTTGGGATAACTTGATTAAAGGCCAGTCGGGCATTGCGCGCATCAGCCATTTTGACCCAACCGAGTTCAACTCGCAAATTGCCGGCGAAGTGAAAAACTTTAATGTAGAAGATTATTTATCGGCCAAAGAAGCGCGCCGCATGGATAAATTCATTCAATTTGGTTTGGTGGCAGGTATTGAAGCGTTTAAAGATTCTGGTATAGAAGTTACCGAACAAAACGCCGAACGCATTGGCGTTTCTATTGGCTCTGGTATTGGCGGCATTGGCTATATCGAAACTACCAATGATAGCTATGATGAAGGTGGCCCGCGCAAAATATCGCCGTTTTTCATCCCTGGCACCATTATTAATATGATTTCGGGCAATTTAAGTATTATGTTTGGCTTAAAAGGCCCTAATGTGGCCATTGTTACTGCTTGCACCACTGGTACGCATAGCATTGGTGATGCCGCACGCATGATTGAATACGGTGATGCTGATGTGATGGTAGCAGGCGGTGCAGAAGCAGCGATTACCGAGCTTTCTGTCGGTGGTTTTGCCTCAGCCCGTGCGCTTTCTAACCGCAACGATGACCCCGCAACTGCAAGTAGGCCTTGGGATAAAGACCGCGACGGCTTTGTAATAGGCGAGGGCGCAGGCGTGATGGTGCTAGAAGAATACGAACACGCCAAAGCACGCGGCGCACGTATTTATGCAGAGCTAAGTGGCTATGGCATGAGCGCTGACGCCTACCACATGACCGCGCCAAATATGGATGGCCCGCGCCGTAGCATGGTCAACGCACTGAATAATGCAGGCATTAACCCAACTGATGTGCAATTTATGAATGCGCATGGTACATCCACTCCGCTAGGCGATGCCAACGAAACCAATGCGATTAAAGCGACTTTTAACGATCACGCATACAAACTAGTGGTTAACTCCACCAAATCGATGACAGGCCTCTTGCTAGGCGGCGCAGGCGGCTTAGAATCAGTGTTTACTGTGCTGTCGATTTACAATCAAATTTCACCGCCCACCATTAACATTTTCAACCAAGACCCAGAATGCGATTTAGATTATTGTGCCAACACCGCGCGAGATTTAAAAATCACTTACGCACTTAAAAATAACTTTGGCTTTGGCGGGACTAACGGAAGTTTGGTTTTCAAGAAAATCTAAAGAGGCAGCTTGGTTTTCAAAAAGATTTAAAAACTCGCTATAAAAAATATAATTAACATGCTCTGCAAGCCAATATCTATGCGGCTTCCAGGGCATATTTTTTGGCGTATGTATGAGGGATACTACTGAAACCGCTCTGTTATTATCAGCAAACCAGCCTGTCGCTTGCGATACAACTAGGGTAGTATGCGATTTAGTAAATAAATTGAATTTATAAAATAACTAGCAATGCTCAATTTTGAATACTGAACAATACATCAGCATCGTCAATCAACGCTACCTTGCGGGCAATGCCACCGAGCACAGCTATCGTGGTGATTTGCAGCAATTGTTGCAAATATTATTGCCCGATGTTGCCATTACCAATGAACCCAAACGTATTGATTGCGGTGCGCCCGATTATATTCTTAGTCGCAAAGAAATCCCTATCGGTTATATCGAGGCCAAAGATATAGGCGCGGAGTTAGGCAGCAAAGCCTATAAAGAACAGTTTGACCGCTACAAAAACGCGCTCGATAACCTGATTATTACCGATTACCTGCAATTTCACTTTTACAAACAAGGTCAGCTAGTTGCCAGCAGCTATATTGGCGAAGTTTCAAATGGCAAAGTATTTGCCAACCCACAAAATTTTGATGAATTTACCAGCCTTATTCAGAACTTTGCGCTAACGGTTACACAAAGTATTAAATCACCAGTCAAACTCGCGCAAATGATGGCAGCAAAAGCCAAGCTGATGGCGGATGTTATTCACAAAGCGTTAGATGAAGACGACGCCAACAAAACGCAAAGCGAGCTTAAAAACCAGTATGCAGCGTTTAAAACAGTACTCATACACGACATTAGCAACGCCGCCTTTGCCGATATTTACGCACAAACTATTGCTTACGGCATGTTTGCGGCAAGGTATCACGACCCAACCTTACAAAACTTTAGCCGTGAAGAAGCCGCAAGGTTAATCCCGCAAAGTAATCCGTTTTTGCGGCAGCTATTTCGCACTGTGGCGGGCTACAACTTAGACGATACCGATGGCAAACGCCTGCTTTGGATAGTAGAAGAGTTGGTGCAGATTTTTCTGGCGACGGATGTTGCCAACATTATGCAAAACTTTGGCCGCGCCACCCGTCAGCAAGACCCAGTAGTACATTTTTACGAAACCTTTTTAGCTGCGTACGACCCAAAATTGCGCAAAGCGCGTGGCGTTTGGTACACGCCAGAGCCCGTGGTTAATTTTATTGTGCGCGCTGTGGATGATATTTTAAAAACCAAGTTTAACCTGCCGCAAGGCTTGGGCGATACTAGCAAAACAAAAATTAAAATTAAAACAGACAAGCCCGACAAAAGAACTAATGTTGGCTATGTGGAAATTGAAAAAGAAATCCACAAAGTACAAATACTAGACCCTGCCACAGGAACTGGTACATTTCTAGCGCAAACCGTGCGCCATATTTACAACACACAGTTTTCTGCAATGCAAGGCATGTGGCCGCAATATGTAAAAGAGCATTTAATCCCAAGGTTAAATGGGTTTGAGCTACTCATGACCAGCTACGCCATGGCGCACTTAAAGCTCGATATGCTGCTGACAGAAACAGGCTACGTAAACGATAGCGCGGCAGACCGCCTGCGCATTTACCTGACCAATAGTTTAGAGAATGACGACGCACCCGATTTACCGCTGTTTAATTATTTAAGTGCAGAAGCCAACGAAGCCAACCGCATTAAGCGCGATGCGCCTGTCATGGTGGTGATGGGCAACCCGCCTTATTCGGTGAGCAGTAGTAACAAAAGCGATTGGATTCAAACTTTACTTAAAGAGTATAAAAAAGATTTAAATGAACGCAAAATTAATCTTGATGATGACTACATAAAATTTATCCGATTTGGCCAACACTTTATTGATAAAAACAGCGAAGGCGTGCTGGCTTACATTAGCAACAACAGCTTTATTGACGGCATCACACACCGCCAAATGCGTAAAAGCTTACTGGAAAGCTTTGACGAGATTTATGTTTTAAACTTGCACGGCAACGCCAAAAAGAAAGAAACTGCGCCAGATGGTAGCAAAGATGAAAACGTGTTTGATATTACGCAAGGAGTAAGTATTAATTTACTAATAAAAACTGGACTTAAAGCCAAAACCACTTTAGCCCAAGCATTTCATGCTGATTTCTATGGTAAGCGCGATAGCAAATATACAAAGTTAAACGAAACAACAGTTTCTAACTTAAAGTGGCTAAAACTATCTCCAGTTAGTCCAGAATATTATTTTGTTCCTAAAGACTTTGAACTTGAAAGTGATTACAAAAAATGCTTCAGAATTAGTGACTTATTTCAACTCAATTCCAGTGGCATTGAAAGCCAAAAAGACCAAGTTGCAATTAAATTTACTGCTGATGAAATTGAAGCAATTAAAGCTGATTTCATAGCTAATGAACCACATAAAATTCATACAAAATATTTACTTTCTGATACAAGGGACTGGAAGGTTAACCTAGCGACACAAGACCTTTTGTCTAAAGAAAGTAAAATTACAGATATTCTGTACCGTCCTTTTGATGTGCGTAAAACATATTATTCAGGCAAGAGTAAGGGATTTATAGCTTACCCAAGAAATGAAGTTATGAAGCACTTGCTTAATAAGGAAAATCTTGCCTTGCTTACCTGTAGACAACAAACTTCTTTTGATTTTCAACATATATTTATTTCAAAAAATATTACTGAAAGATGTACTGTATCTTTACAAACGGGTGAAGTTGGATATGTTTTCCCACTCTACACACACCCAGATTCAACTGACTTACTCGCTGAAACTACGCGCACGCCCAACCTTAATGTGCAAATTGTGGCTGAGATTGCTCAAGACTTGGGGCTGACCTTTACCCCCGAAAAAACCGATGCCGCCAACAGTTTTGCGCCGATTGATTTGCTGGATTACATATATGCAGTGCTACACAGCCCAAGCTACCGCGAAACTTACAAAGAGTTTTTAAAAATTGATTTTCCGCGTGTGCCTCACCCCAAGAATGCCGCCACGTTTTGGCAATTAGTGGCTTTGGGTGGTGAATTACGTAAAACACATCTATTAGAAACATGCCCTGCAACCCGCATGGATATTGGCTCTCAGGGCAGTGTTATTCAATATCCAATTAGCGGAAATAACATTGTAAGCAAGCTCAAGTTTGAGGCGGGGCGCGTGTACATTAACGAAACCCAATATTTTGACGGTGTGCCAGACATTGCTTGGAGCTTTTATATTGGCGGCTACCAACCCGCGCAAAAATGGCTGAAAGACCGCAAAGGCCGCGCCCTAAACCATGAAGATATTGCACATTATCAAAAAATCATCTCGGCACTGGCAAATACGCATAGACTAATGCAAGAAATTGATAAAATTAATATCGATTTAACCTGAAAATATCTAAAAACACCTGCCCTGTAGCCCGCATGGATATTGGTCTGCAGGGCATATAACTATCAATTAAACGTGCAAATTCAAACTTTTTCTACCCAGTTTTCTAGTTGCAACGCTGGTACACGTTCAAACTCTCGCAAGTTGTTTGTTACCAACACTAAGCCTTCGCTGCGTGCATGGGCGGCAATGTGAATATCGTTAATGCCGATGGGTTGGCCTGTTTTTTCTAACGCGGCGCGAATGCTGCCGTAGTGTTGTGCCGCTTTTGCGGTGTAAGGTAATACTTCAAGCCGACTGCAAAAATCTTCAACTACTGCATAATTTTGGGCTGGCTTTGCGCTTTTTTCGGCGCCGTGAATAAGCTCTGCTAAAGTGATACTAGAAATGGCCATGCGGCTGGCGTTTTGGTTAAACGATTCCATTACCTCAATGGGACGACGTTTAATGACGTAAATAACGATATTGGTATCAAGTAGATAACTAATCAATCTATGCTTTCACGCGCGGCTTGCGTTTGCGTTGCGCGAACAGCCATAAAGTCATCGGTGGCTTGCGTATCAGCCATAAAAAAGCTATCCCAACTTGATTGCAGCGGCGCAATAATGCGCTCTTTTCCTTTGGCGCGTACGGTGACTTGTTTTACGTCTTCAGGCAATCGCACATCGGCTGGCAGGCGTACCGCTTGGGTGCGATTATTGGTAAAAACAGTGCTTATGCTCATAATATTTATCCCTAGAATAAGTGTTAAAATCAATGTATATTGCATTAGTATATAGCAGCACTTTTTGTCATGCAATATCTAATTTAGCCTAACTGCTTAAGACATCAACATATCGCGGCCACAATAATAGGGTGAGACAGCCCGCAATTGACGCTTGCAGGCTTTTTTATTGGGCGCGCCTATGGTTTAATATCGGCTCATGGCATCCACACAATCTTATTTAATTAACGGTAGTTTTAACCAAGTTATTTCGCCGTTTGATCGCGGCTTTGCTTATGGCGATGGTGTGTTTCGCACCATTAAAATGCAGGGCGGTTTGCCCGAACATTGGCCGCAACATTATCAAAAATTAGTGGCCGATTGCGCTGCAATCAATATCGTCTGCCCAAGTGCAGAGCTGCTGATGAGCGATATAGCACAATTATTTTCGGCAGATGCAAGCATTGAAAATAAGGTGGCAGTAGCCAAAATTATTATCACCCGTGGTGAGGGCAATCGTGGTTACACACCGCCTGCAATTACCGCGCCGATGCGCGTGGTGTTGAAATCGCCCATGCCAGATTACCCCGAAAGCAGATTTACCCAAGGCGTGACTTTAACCGTGTGCGAAACGCGCTTGGCTGCGCAGAGTCAGCTGGCGGGCATTAAGAGCTTGAACCGCCTAGAAAACGTGTTGGCGCGCATGGAATGGAATGATCATAATATTGCAGACGGTATTTTGTTAGATGTGCTGGGCAATGTGATTGAATGCACGGCGGCCAATATTTTTGCGTGTTTTGGCGACACGTTAATGACGCCAAGCTTGCAACAATGCGGCATTGCGGGCATTACGCGGCAGCGTATTATTGAGTTAGCGAGTACGCTAAAATTAAAAATTTCAGTAGAAACGTTTGATTTACAGAAGTTGTTGGCAGCAGATGAAGTGATTATTTGCAGCAGTTTGTATGGGGCCTTTCAAGTAAAAGCGGTGCAAGTGCGAAATAATAACCAAAAAGCAATTAACGCAGGCAAGCTGGCAGCCAATATCCGCGCGGCTCTCGGGGCAGTATAAATCATGCTTAAACTAATTAAATACGGTTTTCTAATTGGTATATTAGCGTTGCTAGGCTTTGGTGCTTGGCTGTTTATTTACGCCAAAACACCGCTCAATTTAAGCCCGCAAGCACAAGAAATTAGCATTAAACCAAAAAGCAGCTTAAAAAGCATAGCCAACCAGCTGGTTGAACAGAAAGTGATTACCAGTGCGCTACCGTTTGTGATTTTGGCGCGTGTGCTAGGTAAAGAGCCGTATTTGCAAGCAGGTGAATACACGCTGAATAAAAATGTGTCACCTTATCAACTCATGTTATCGCTGAATCATGGTAAATCGACACAAGGTAGCATTACCTTTATTGAAGGCAAAACCTTTAAGCAAATGCGTGCCAGATTAGCCAAAAACGATGCGGTAAGAAGTACCATTACAGATTTAACCGATGCGGAAGTGATGCGTGTGGTGGGTAATGGTGAGAAGCATGCAGAAGGTTGGTTCTTTCCAGATACCTTTTATTTTGATCGCAATACGGCAGATACAGTGCTGCTAAAGCGCGCCTATGATGGCATGCAGGCCAAGCTGGATGAGGCTTGGGCCAATCGCATGCACAATTTGCCTTATAAAAATAAATACGAGGCTTTGATTATGGCCAGCATTATTGAAAAAGAAAC
>JANOQW010000008.1:0-166750 GCA_031422335.1 Methylophilaceae bacterium | reverse complement strand
GTCCGCGCTTCGCGCGGACTAGAACGTGCGAATAAGCGTGAATTCATTGCGCACGCGGCGCGTGCCAGAACCCCGCAATGAATCACACTGCCCTACGGGCAGGTGCTTATTCGCACGTTAGGGCTTTAAAGTCATTGAGCTGGGAGCCGTTCTGGTATTGGTTCGCAGAGCATCGTTTTTAGGTTTATTTTGGCGTTTGGTTTGGCAAGTATTGTTTCGTTTGGCGGTTTCAAGCAATAATCGTTCTGTTCGTTTCCGTCATGCCTTAGTTGGCTTTGTCGGTCTAGCAAGCAGTTGTTAGGCGGCACGACGTAAGCCGAGTTTTTATTTGTGGTGTTACATTGGTTAATGTTTCACCTTTTTTATGTGGTGGGTTTGGTTATGTTGCAGGTCTATTGCTGCATTCCCCTAACCCATCATTCAAGCGGGACTGGCTAAAGCCAGCCCCTTAATTCAAACGTTCTAGTCCGCGCTTCGCGCGGACTAGAACGTGCGAATAAGCGTGAATTCATTGCGCACGCGGCGCGTGCCAGAACCCCGCAATGAATCACACTGCCCTACGGGCAGGTGCTTATTCGCACGTTAGCCCTCCAACCACTTAATTATAGAAAGTCCCGAGTTTATGAAAAAAACCATATTAACCACGATTATTTACATATCATTAACCGGAGTTGCAATCGCCGGTGGCAAAAAGTTACCTGATGGTAATTACCAACTAAAGGGAATCGATAAAGAAGGTATGGAAACTACCAATGTAATGAATATTGACGTTCCATTTAACGACCCAGCAGTACCAATTGGCCTAGCGTGTTTAGAACCAAAAACAACAATGGTTGTTGTTGAGCAGTTGGGTGAGTTTGTTACTGCAGCTGAGTGTATACGGTAATGGCTAACCCATCCATCAAGCGGGACGCGCTAAAGCGCGCCCCTTATGTCAGACGTTCTAGTCCGCGCTTCGCGCGGACTAGAACGTGCGAATAAGCGTGAATTCATTGCGCACGCGGCGCGTGCCAGAACCCCGCAATGAATCACACTGCCCTACGGGCAGGTGCTTATTCGCACGTTAGGCTTCAACGCAAAAATACATTGCCCTAGCAACCGCTCTGGTATTGGCTCTCAGAGCATGTGTTTTCTAAAATTAATCGTTAATTTTAATGCTTTTAAATGCTTCTGGCACTGGTGGGTAAGCCAAATTTAAGCTTTTAAGCGCGTTTAATAGCAGCCTAGAAATGAGTAAGTTGCGATTGGTTTTTGAATCTGCTGGCACCACATACCAAGGCGCATACTCAGTACTGGTGGCTTGCATGGCGTTTTCATACGCCACCATATATTTGCTCCAAACCTCGCGCTCTTTTAAGTCATTCGGGTTAAATTTCCAGGTTTTAGTTGGGTCATCTAAGCGTTCTTGCATGCGCAGTTTTTGCTCGGCTTTGCTAATATGTAAATAGCATTTCAGAATCACCGTACCAGTTTCGGTCAGTAGGCGCTCAAAATCGTTAATCTGCGCGAACCTTCTTTTGCACTCGGCTTCGTCTATCCAATTATGCACTTTTACGATCAACACATCTTCGTAATGGCTGCGATTAAACACCACAATTTCGCCTTTTTTTGGAACCTCTTTGTGCGCGCGCCACAAGTAATCGTGAGCCAGCTCATCATCAGTTGGGCCTCTAAAATTCGCTAAACGTATTCCCAGTGGATCGCACTCGCTAAACACATGGCGCACCGTGCCATCTTTGCCGCTGGCATCCATGCCTTGCAGCACTAGCAAGATTTTGTGTTTGCCCTGCGCGTATAAAATATCTTGCAGTGCATTAATCTCGGCCGCTAATTTCTCCAATGCCAGCGCGTCTTTGGCCTTGTCGCCGGTGCGCTCGCTTTTGTCGTCTGGCTTAATATCACCGAGTGAAAACTTTTTGCCGCTAACCCGATATTGATCTAAATTTGCCATGAGGTAACCTTTTTTAAATTGTCATATTAATTTAGCATACTTAAGCTCATTAACCAGTAAGCTTATGCACTAATAATTTAGTAAAAACCTAGTTTTCTGCCAAAAATCCACCACTTTGGCGCGCCCACAGGCTGGCGTACAGCGCTTTTTGTTTGAGCAAGTTTTTGTGTGTGCCTTCTTCAATAATGTTGCCGTCATCCAGCACAATCAGCCTATCCATGGCGGCGATGGTAGAGAGTCGATGTGCAATCGCAATCACGGTTTTCCCTTCCATCAGTTGATATAAACTACTTTGTATCACCGCTTCTACCTCAGAATCCAGCGCGCTGGTGGCTTCGTCTAACAGCAAAATCGGTGCGTCTTTTAGCATGACGCGGGCAATGGCAATGCGTTGCCGCTGCCCGCCAGATAGTTTTACGCCACGTTCGCCGACATGTGCATCGTAACCAGTACGACCTTTGGCATCACTTAAATTAAGTATAAATTCATGCGCCTCGGCACGTTTGGCGGCGGCGATCATTTCAGCCTCGGTAGCATCAGGGCGGCCGTATAAAACGTTATCGCGCACACTGCGGTGCAATAAAGACGTATCTTGCGTGACCATGCCAATGCTGGCGCGCAAGCTGTTTTGCGTGACATGATTGATATTTTGACCATCAATTAAAATCTGCCCTTTTTCTACCTCGTAAAAGCGCAATAGCAAATTAACAATGGTGGATTTACCCGCGCCAGAGCGGCCGACTAGCCCGACTTTTTCACCTGCTTTAATATGTAAATTAAGCGTATTCAAGATATTTTTATGGCTGTTATAGCTAAAGTCCACTGCATCAAATTTAATTTCACCTTGACGTACTTGTAAAGGTTTTGCATCGGGCGCATCGATAATTTTATTATGCGTAGTCAGCGTATTAATGCCGTCTTGCACCGTGCCAATTTGTTCATATAGCGATGTCATCTCCCACATCACCCAGTGCGAAATACCGTTCATGCGCAGCGCCATAGCGGTGGCTGCCGCCACGCCGCCCACTGTCACTTGGCCTTTGCTCCACAAATATAACGCAGTTAAACCTGTGCCAATAATCAACAACATATTCAGTACGTGGTTGATGATTTCTACCATGCTCACCAGCTGCATTTGCGCATGCACAGTGCCTATAAATTCATGCATGGCGTCTTTTGCATAGCCACCTTCACGGCCTGCGTGGCTAAATAATTTTACCGTGCTTATGTTGGTGTATGCATCGGTAATACGGCCTGTCATTAGGCTACGTGCATCGGCTTGCATTTGCGATGTTTTACTTAAGCGTGGCACAAAATAGCTTAAAGAAACCACATAAGCCGCCAGCCACAATAAAAATGGAATGGCGATGAGCGAATTAAAATACGCCACAATGCCGACCATGCTGCCAAAATACACCAGCACATACACCATAATATCGGCCACAATAAACCACACATCGCGCACTGCCAGTGCGGTTTGCATCACCTTTGCAGAAACTCTACCTGCAAATTCATCTTGGTAAAAACTCATGCTTTGATTGAGCATTAAGCGGTGAAAGTTCCAACGCATACGCATAGGAAAATTAGCCGCAAGTGTTTGATGTTTAAACAAAGTTTGCATCAAAATAAATACAGTGCTGAGGATTAAAACGCCTGCCAAAATCATTAATTGTGCGCTGTAATTTTGCCACAACAAATCTTTGGGTACGCTACTTAGCCAATCGACAATTTTACCCATCATGGCAAATAACAAAGCCTCAAATGCCGCAATAAACGCCGTAAAAATAGTCATACCCAGCAAATACTGGCGCAAACCTTGCGTGCAGCCCCATGCAAACGCCCAAAAGTTTTCGGGCGGTGTGCTGATTAGCTGCTCTGGAAAAGGGTTAGCGAGTTGTTGAAACCATTTAAACATTGGGGTTTTCTTGTGTCTTAAATTGATAACTTAAATTTACGTCTTAAATTGGAATGTCAAAGTTTTATCTACTGCTTAATGAGTGGCAATTGGCAGCTTAGTTGCAATAAAATCAAACCATCTAGTTGGATAGTATGATGCAAACCGCCTCTGCTGCGATGCCTTCGCCACGGCCAGTAAAGCCAAGTTTTTCAGTCGTCGTCGCTTTTACATTTACTTGGTTTATATCAATATTGCAATCGGCTGCAATATTGGCGCACATTTGTGCGGTGTGTGGGCTAAGTTTTGGCGCTTCACAAATCACCGTTGCATCAATGTTATTGACAATATATTTTTTGGCTTTTAATAACCCCACCACGTGGCGCAACAGCATACGTGAATCGGCATTTTTATAAGTATCGTCCGAAGGCGGAAAATGCTTACCAATATCGCCCAGCGCCGCTGCGCCTAGCAAAGCATCGCAAATGGCATGCAATAAAACATCAGCATCGGAATGACCATCTAAGCCTTTTTCGTGCGGCACATCCACGCCGCCAATGAAGCACTTTCTGCCAATCACTAGCTTGTGCACGTCAAATCCGTGGCCTATACGCATTAGGTCTGCTCCTGTTTAAATAAAGCTTCTAGCAACAACAAATCTTGCGGGTAAGTAATTTTTAAATTACGCAGCTCGCCTGGCACCAAGGTGGGTTGCAAACCCAATGCTTCAATGGCTTCAGCTTCATCAGTCGATACGTTAGCCATGCCGCCAGCAGCCCCATGGATATTGGCTTGCAGGGCATATTTTAACACGCCATATTTAAACATTTGTGGCGTTTGCGCTTGCCATAAATCGGTTCGCTCTACTGTTTGTTCTATTTTATAATCTGGGCCAGATTTCTTCAAAGTATCAGCCACTGGTAAGGCCAGCAAGCCACCTACTGCATCATTTTCTAGCGTATTCAATAGCTTATCTAACAAGGCATGTGTCAAGCCTGGCCGCGCGGCATCGTGTACCAGCACCCAATCGTCATCCGCCAATTGTATGGCTAGCAATGTATTTAACACGGTTTCGCTGCGACTATCACCGCCCGTGTAATGCAGCTTGAGCTTGCTGGCGGGGTCTAGCGGCAACTCGCGCCAAAATAGATCATCTGCACTCAACGCCACATGAATGCTGGCAATACGTGGGTGCAAAAAGAATGTTTGAATGGTGTGCGAGATAATCGGCTTGCCTGCCAGCGGCAGATATTGCTTGGGCAATACATTTTGCATGCGGCTGCCAGCGCCTGCTGCGGGGATAATTACATGAAAAAACGCCATGCTTTATTTTAGCATGGCGTTATTTTAAGGTCGAAACTAAATAAAAGAAATTAATCTACAGCTAGTCTTCAGATCTTGCAGGAATTTTATGAATGCTTAAATCGGCACCTTCA
Organism: Methylophilaceae bacterium; assembly: GCA_031422335.1. GTDB lineage: Bacteria > Pseudomonadota > Gammaproteobacteria > Burkholderiales > Methylophilaceae > Methylotenera_A. The sequence continues at coordinate 161,469 of JANOQW010000008.1, read as the reverse complement.
AATTCGTCTTCTTGGCTCATGCGGATACCAACAATTGCCTTGAGTCCCCCATATACAATCACGCCGCCAGCTAAGGCAATAACAATACCTAAACCTGTGCCGATAAGTTGTGACACAAATGAAACGCCACCTAAACCGCCCATGCTTTTTAAACCGAAAATACCAGCAGCCAAACCGCCCCATGCGCCACACAAACCATGCAATGGCCATACACCGAGTACATCATCAATTTTCAAGCGGTTTTGCGTCAACGTAAACGCCCATACAAATAAGCCACCAGCCACCGCACCAGTCGCTAGCGCACCAAGTGGGTGCATAATATCTGAACCCGCACACACCGCCACCAAGCCAGCCAGTGGGCCATTATGTACAAAACCCGGGTCATTTTTACCTAGTAAAGTAGCAGCCAAAGTACCACCCACCAAGGCCATGAGCGAGTTTACCGCCACCAAGCCAGAGATACCTTGCACCGCTTGTGCCGACATCACGTTAAAGCCAAACCAGCCCACGGTGAGTATCCATGCGCCTAGCGCTAAGAATGGAATGTTAGAAGGCGGATAAGCATGTAATTTGCCTTCTTTACTATAGCGTCCAGTGCGTGCGCCCAGCAATATTACAGCGGCTAACGCTAACCAGCCACCCATGGCATGCACCACGACTGAACCTGCAAAATCGTGAAAGGTAGCGCCAAAATTAGCCAATAACCAATCTTGAAAGCCGTAATGCTTGTTCCAAGCAATGCCTTCAAAAAATGGATAAACAAAACCGACAATTAAAAATGTGGCCGCAATTTGTGGGTTAAATCTAGCACGCTCTGCAATACCACCAGACACAATTGCTGGAATAGCGGCTGCAAAAGTGAGCAAAAAGAAGAACTTAACTAAGCCAAAGCCATTTTTTTCGGCCAATACTTCTGCACCACTAAAAAAATCGACACCATAAGCAATGCCGTAGCCGATGAAAAAATACGCCATGGTCGATACTGAAAAATCGACCATGATTTTAACCAAAGCATTGACTTGGTTTTTGCTACGAACGGTGCCAAGCTCTAAAAACGCGAAACCCGCATGCATAGCCAGCACCATAATGGCGCCCAGCAACACAAACAGCACGTCATTGGCGGATACTAATGCCTCCATAAAACACTCCCCAAAATAGTTTTTAATTAATTATTGATGCAAAAACAACATATTAGTTAAGCAAATTTTACGCCAGCAGAATAGTCATTGATTTTAAAGGGATTTTAAATGGCTGTGAGAATATTATGCACTATGCTAGTGCAATGCACTTTAACTAGCACTAGATTAGTGCGAATTGTTAGCTTAAAGCATGCTGACCGTATTCGAGTTGAGAATGTATTTATCTGCGTCTGGGTTACCTGCCCAAAAGTGGAAAAACTCGCGCACCACCACCAAAAACAAGCGGCGATTCTTCTTTACTTCAAACAAAGGCAATGTCGCATCTACCACCGTGCGATAAATTTTGTTATTTTTATCGGGCGCATCGCGCATGCGCACCAATAAAATTTTGGCCAATTTTAGGCGCGTATCTATTAAGGTTTGGTCTGCGTTTTCAAAGCGCAAAGCCTTAGTGTAGGCCTTCAACGCCCATGCATCGGTGGTGCCAAATTTCTCGGCATCTACCGTGTGCCACAAATCGCTTAAAGCCACCTCTACTGGCTGCCAAAGAATAGGCAGCGCATCTACAGTAGCGCTTTTGCTTAGGTTAGATACGGCTTTTAAATCGTCAATCCAAAACGGATAATATTCGCGCGAGATCACTAGACTTTCTGGCCAATCTGCAGCGGAAACAGTATCCATCAGCATTTCTATCACGCCACGATAAACGCCGCCATTCGGCTCTTTGCCTGACAACAGTGGCATCAATCTATTTAAAAAATTAATGCGCGGCACAAAGGTATCTGGCCCAAAACCTTTGGTAGTGAGCAGCTTAATATAGACTTCTAGCGCTTGCTGCTCGCGTGAATAAATGTTGTTGGCTTCTGTCATAAAAAGTAACTTAAATAATTATTTTAATAATATCGCACAATCTATTGAAAATTATAATAAATTACGCATATTAGATTGCTATAGTTTAAGTTAATTAGTTTTGTTGTAAATATCATATGTTCGAATTTATTTTGTTAGCTGTATTAATTGCCGCTGCGTGGTTTTGGCTAGATAGCATTGCCAAGCGCGAGGTGGCGGTGAATATTGGGCGCGAGTTGGCTGGGCGCTGGCAGCTGCAATTGCTGGATGAAAGTGTGGCCTGCACACAAATACGGCTTGGGCGCGATAGCCGTGGCCATGCACAATTGCAGCGCGTGTACGAATTTGAAGTAAGCGCCAGCGGTGCCGAGCGCATGCAATGTCACTTGCAATTGCTAGGTAAGCAACTGCAAACTTGGCATATTCCGCCTTACGTTCAACGTGACTCTGTTGAAAGTAATGTCCACCGCATTCACTAATCTTCACGCTAATTATGTGGGTCGGTTTGCGCCCTCACCCACTGGCCCGCTACATTTTGGTAGTTTAGTAGCTGCAGTCGCCAGCTATTGTGATGCCAAAGCCAACCATGGCAAGTGGTTGATTCGTATGGAAGATGTGGACAAACCACGCGAAATGGCAGGCGCGGCAGACGATATTTTACGTACACTAGAAGCGTTTGGTTTTGAGTGGGATGGCGATATTGTTTACCAAAGCCAACGCGACGATTTTTACGAAAATTATTTAACTAAATTAAAACAAGATGGCTTAGTTTATGCATGCACTTGCAGCCGTAAAGAAATTGCAGATTCTAGTAATACGCAAGGCATCGATGGTTTAATTTATCCAAGAACTTGTCACCCTAAAGTTGGCTTAAAATGGCATGCCCTACCAACTAATATCCATGCGGCTTACAGGGCAATAGTTTTAGATAAAAATAAAAGCTTTACAGATATGATTCAAGGTGAAGTAGCGCAGAATTTAGCGCGCGATATTGGCGATTTTATTTTACAGCGCAAAGATGGATTATTTGCTTACCAATTGGCAGTGGTGGTAGATGACTTTGAACAAGGCGTGACGCATGTTGTGCGCGGTGCCGATTTACTCGATTCAACGCCACGGCAAATCTATTTGCAGCAGCTTTTAGGTTTTTCTGCCCCCTACTATGCGCACGTACCAGTGGCAGTAAATACGCAAGGTGAAAAATTAAGTAAACAAACACTAGCCACCGCTATCACGCCACAAGCCGCGCCAGTATTGGTGTTTGAGGCGTTGCAGTTTTTAGGTCAAAACCCGCCTAATTGGCTAAAAAATGCAAACTTGCACGAGATTTGGGTTTGGGCAATCGCCAATTGGCAGCTCAAAAATATTCCTCGGCAAAAATCGCAGATTTACAACAATTACATCACTATTTGATCATTTTTTTATCAACTCATCAAGATACAAATAGTAACAATTCTCATTTGTGTTAATATTTAGGCTATACATTTAGCCCGCCATTATTTAACGCACAATCAGGATTGCACATGAGTACACTAACCACAAATAAACCCAAACTTTCAACATTGCGCTTAGCCATTCGTGGCGTTTTGCTTAACTCGGCATTATTCGGCTCAGCATTATTCGGCTCAGCATTATTCGCTAATGCTAGCTTTGCAGAAACTAGCGATATTAACTTGCCCCAAGTCGATGTTACTGCGCCGCGTATTAGTGATACACAACCTGTTAAAGGCTACAACGCCAAAAAAAGCAGCTCTTCTACTAGAACCGATACCGAATTGCGCGATACGCCACAAGCGATTACTGTTATTCCGCAAGATTTGATTAAAGATCAGTCAATACAAAGCATTGGCCAAGCAGTGCAATATGTGCCTGGTGTGCAAGCTGCACAAGGTGAAGGCAATCGTGATGCGTTGATTTTCCGTGGCAATATCACCACGGGTGATTTATTTGTAGATGGCTTGCGCGATGACGTACAGACTTATCGCGACCTTTATAAAACTGACCGTTTAGAAGTGTTAAAAGGCCCAAACGGCATGGCATTTGGTCGTGGCGGTGCAGGCGGTGCGATTAATCGCGTGAGCAAACAAGCAGGCTGGGATCCAGTGGCTGAATTTATGGCTAGCTATGGCGCATATGACTACAAACGTATTTCGGGTGATTATGGCCAAGCAATTAACGATGAAATTGCATTTCGTATTAATGCGGTTTATGAAGATTCAGGCTCATATCGTGATGGCGTAGATATTGAACGTTACGGCATTGCACCAACGGTTACCATTAAGCCATCTGATAAAACTAAAATTGTGTTGGGCATGGAATATTTTAAAGACGAACGTATTGCCGACCGCGGCATACCTGCCACAGCCACTAAAGCTGGTGCATTGAGCGCAGCCAACCCTGATTTTGATAGACGCCCGTTTAATCTAGACAACGAAGATGCATTTTATGGCAGCGCTAAATTAAGTCCAACAGAAACTGAAACAGTTGCATTTAATGCAACAATAGAGCATGCGTTTGATAATGGCATTGGCCTTAAAAATAGCACCCGTTATGCCAACTATAATAAGTTTTACCAAAACGTATATGCGGCCAGTCCAGTCAGCTTAACGGGTACTTTAGGATTAGAAGCTTATGTTGATTTTACCGACCGTGAAAACTTAATCAACCAAACCGATCTTACGTACACGGCGCAATGGGGCAGTGTTGAACATAAGTTATTAGCAGGTCTTGAGCTAACTACGCAAGATACTGAAAACTCGCGTTTAGCAGGCTTTTTTAATGATGCAACCACTGGCTTAACAATCAACACTAATAACACAACAGGCATAGGCAATACGCCTGTAGTGTTTAGACCAAACTTAGCCAATACTACAAATGCCTTCCGCGATAACGAATCAACCGTCAACGTAGTCGGTTTTTATGTGCAAGATCAAATTAAGCTAACTGAGCAATGGCAAGCCATTGTTGGTTTGCGTCATGACCGTTTTACTACAGATTTTGATGGCGTGAGAAGACTTGGTGTAGGCACTACTATATCCGAAAGCTTCAATATTACTGACACTTTCTTATCTCCACGTGCAGGTTTAATCTTTAAGCCAGTAGAAGCTGTTTCATTATATGGTAACTATAGTGTTTCATATGTGCCAAGAGCTGGCGATCAATTAACTTCGCTGACTTTAAGCTCACAGGCATTTAAGCCTGAAAAATTCATCAATTATGAAGTGGGTGCAAAATGGGATGTGAACCCAAATCTTGCGCTAACAGCTGCAGTGTATAAACTGGAGCGTGAGAATGTTCAGATTGCTGACCCAAGCAACCCTGCAACAAACTCTATACTGCTAGACGGCCAAGAAACTAAAGGTGTAGAACTGGGGATTACTGGTGACATTACAGACAAGTGGAGTATTTTTGGTGGCATAGCCTTCCAAGATGGTGAAGTAACAAAAACACAGGTCAACTCTACCGCTGCAAGCACAATCCCTAAAGGTGCAGAATTAGGCCAAACGCCAGATCGCACATTATCACTATGGAACAAATACGAAATTAACGATATGTGGGCGGTTGCACTGGGTATTGTCAGCACTTCAGAACGCTATGCGCTTTCACCTACTGTATCGCAAAGTACTTTATTGCCTGGCTATACGCGTTATGATGCAGCAATTTACGGAAAATTCAGCGAAAAATTGAGCCTACAAGTCAACTTAGAAAACTTAACCAACAAAGAATATGCGCTTTATGCGCATAACAATAACAATATTACCCCAGGCTCGCCGATTACTGGCCGTGCTACGTTGATTTATAACTTTTAAGAATTTACAATTTTTAAGTAAATTAGTTTTTTCAAAGCCCACGTTTTACGTGGGCTTTTTTATTATCTATAAAATTAACTCGGTGGCTAATGTTAAAATATTATCCATGACAACCTCAGCCGATTCACTGCATCATTTTTTATTTGAAGACCAATTAAATAAGCCCACACCAATTCGTGGCAACTTGGTGCATTTAAACCAAACTTTTCAACTGGCCATGCAGCACCAAACTTTACCGCCAGTGTTAAAAATTGCACTGGGCGAGCTGATGGCAGCGAGCGCCCTACTTTCTGCCACGCTAAAAATGCAGGGTGCGTTAGTGTTGCAATTGCAAAGTAAAGGTGCGTTAAAATTACTGGTGGTGGAATGCAGTCATGACCTAAAAATGCGCGCTACGGCCAAATGGGATGACGCAGAGACAGCTAACTTAGGCAATCTTAGCTTTATCGATTTAATCAATCATGGTCACTTTATCATCACACTAGACCCCGTTGATGGCGAAGCTTACCAAGGCATCGTACCTATTGAGGGCAGCACCATTGCGCAGATGCTACAAAATTATATGCTGCGTAGCCAACAAATTGATACGTCACTTTGGCTGCATTGCGATGGTATGAGCGCCAGTGGCATGTTGCTGCAAAAGTTACCAAATATAGGTGAAACGGACTATCTCAATCAAGACCATGATGCATGGAACCGTGTGAATATACTGGCAGAGACTGTTACCGATGATGAGCTGCAAAATCTAGCGCCAGAAACTTTACTGATGCGACTATTTGCAGAAGAAGATGTACGTTTATTTGAGGCAAAACCAACCCAATTTAGATGTAGTTGCAGCAAGGCCAAAGTGGGTAATATGTTGCGCTTGCTGGGCGCACCTGAGGTTGAAAGCATATTGGCAGAGTTAGGCAAAATAGAAGTGAATTGCGATTTTTGCAATAAACAATATCGCTTTGATGCCGTCGATGCCGTGCAGGCACTGCTGGAACCCTCTCTGGTATTGGCTGCCAGCCCTACTCAAAAGAACGGCATGCCCAAACATTAATTTGGGTTGTTATTTTTTGGGCAAGCCTTTACCTGAGTTTTCATTAGAATCGTCACCTAGCTCGGCCAAAATTTTAGTTTTATCCCAAGTTAAAGGTACACAACTTTTGCAAGGGTTAGCCGCCACATAAGCCTCGGCACTTTTAATACGTGCTAAGGTTTCTGGGTGCGATGATAACCACACTGGTGCGCTATCTAAATCTTTATATTCCGCTGCTAATTTTTTAAAAAAACTCGGCATACCACTCGGGTCAATGTTGGTTTTGGTGAGCAACTGCGCACCTTTAATATCGGCATCGGCTTCAACTTTGCGGCTAAAATATTGTTGGCTCACTTGTTGCGCCATAATCATCAATACTGCATTAGCATCACCCAACACCAGCAGCACCACTGCGCCCACTCCTGCGGCATGCAGCATATTTTTGAGTGAATGGCGTTGCTCAATATGTTGCACCTCGTGCGCCAATACCGCAGCAAGCTCTTTAGGTTCAGCTTTTTTAAGCAGCCCGCTATTTACCACAATAATGCCACCCGGCGCGGCAAAAGCGTTAATGCTGTCATCTTTCACCACATACCATTGATATTGATAACGCGAGCCTGCGGTTAACTGCGTACCAATTTTTTTTACCGCATCTACCGCTGCGCCTTCTTTTAAAAAATTCTCACTACTGCTAATCGATTTTAATACAGACTCACCAAGTTTTTTCTCGGTTTCCATCGATACTTGGTTAGCTGCAAATGTGAGTACGCGGTCATATTGCCACACCACCAGAATGGCTGACAACAGCAAAAAACCAGCACCATACAGCACGCTGTTCCACACCATGCTTTGGCTTTTGGTGCTGCTATGCCAACCTTTTAAGCCTTGAACTGCGTGCGCTGGCAAGGCAGCGCGCAGCGCTTGCTGGCCTGCTTTGTCGCTTGGTATCAGCATATAACCATCGTCATTATCTTGCCAATGCAATTGCAATTGGTCGTGATCAAAACCACCCACTTCGGCGGTGAGTTTACCAAAGCTAATATTGAGCGATTGTTCGTCTAAAGTCAGCGAGTCGCTATTTATTTGGCAGCGCGTGGGCAAGCCTGCTGTGGGCAAATTCTGTCCAAACAATAATACATCAATGCTATTTTCAAGCGTCATTCAGTTATTTTCCGCCCGCAAAAATAGAGATGAACACAAACAGAATGATAAAGCCGATATACAATTTACCTAACATAGAGCCTTTGCCCTTGGTGACAGCGCCAAATATGGCGCGGCTTAAGCGATTCATCGGCAGCGATTGTATCCACACATTGCCTGGACCAGTGACGCTGGCAAAAAATAGCCCCTCACCGCCAAACAAACCTGTCTTCATTTTACCCACATATTTAATGTCATATCTAACAGTAGAAGACATACCGACCAAGCAACCAGTATCCACTTTAACCACTTCATTTGGCCCTAACGTCATTTGTTTTAGCGTGCCAGAGGCGTGAATAAACACCGTACCTTGTCCGCTAATTTTTTGCATAATAAAACCTTCGCCACCCAAAAAGCCTACGCGTAAACGCTTTTGAAAAGCCAGTTGAATTTTTTGACCACGCTCGCCCGCCAAATACGCGCCTTTTTGGCAGATAATGCTGCCGCCCTGCTCACTCAACTCAATCGGCACAATTTTGCCTGGGCTGGGCGCAGCAATCGCTACATCTTGCGGCACGCTGCCGATGTTTTGGTAAATACTGCTAAATAATGACTCACCCGTAAAAGTACGTTTAATGGCGTTAAAAAATCGACCAATGACACCAAAACTTGAGGTGCTACCATCGCCCAACACTGCTTTAATGTCTATATTTTGGTTCACATACATCATGGCGCCCTGCTCGGCCATCATTTCTTGGCCAGCTTCTAATGTGGTTTGAATATACGGTAAATCATCGCCACAAATTTTATAGTTGAGTGCGCCCATGGTGTTTTTCCTAATTTTTAAAAGTGACTTATTATTGACAGACTGAAATATAGCTTAGCGGCAACCAAACGGCAAATACTCATCGGCAATATTGGTTTTATTGTTGCCATATACCGTCATTTTGTCTGGCGTTTTGGCGTTGCCGCATATCCAAGCCACAGGCACCACTGGCTCACCGTCTACCACTGCTGGTCGAATAGTTAAAGATTTGCCTTGCAGTTTACCGTTAACTTTATTGCCCAATACCATATGAATAGCGCCGTTTTCTATGCTTAAATTAGTGACAAAGTTGCTGACCATTTTGTCGGCACTGGGCAAATTAGCTTCGGCATTATTGGCTGGTAATTTGCCCGTGGTTTTCCACAACAAAGCAATTGGCTCTTTGGCGGCATCGCTCCACGGGATAGTCGCCGCCACTTGTTCTTTAATAATGCGGTTTATACTAGACGGGATCGCAATCATGGCAAGTATGCCAATAATCGCCACCACTACCATCATCTCTATTGCACTGAAACCAAGCGTACTAAAACTAAGCTTATTTTTAATGGTTCTTATTTTGGCATGACCATATATTGTTCTGGAAGCCCCATGGATACTGGCTTGCAGAGGCATAATTATTTCTCGTACAGTTTGTTGATTCATTAATTATCCTTTTAAAGCACTGATTTGCCGCGCACGCTCAAACAAACAAACCGCTGTAGCTGCGCCTGCGTTTAAAGATTCTAAACCACAATGCATGGGAATGCTTATTTGCTGACTAGCCGAATTGAGAACTTTTTGGCTTAAACCTGCGCCCTCGTTGCCAATAACAAACGTGCTGGGCTGCGTAAAATCTTGTGCATAAAGCGATGCACCATCCATGGTGGTTGCATAGGTTTTGCCTGCAAAATTTTGCATGGTTTCCAATAAATCTATGCCTTCAATCATCGGCAAATGAAACTGCGCGCCTTGACCGCCGCGCAACGCTTTGGGCGACCACGCATCGGTGCAACCTTTGCTTAAATACACTACTTGCACACCTGCCCCCAGTGCGGTGCGCAGGATGCTGCCCAAATTGCCTGGGTCTTGAATATCTTCTAGCATTAATGCAAATTCAATGGTTTCTGGCGGTGCAATACTTGGCGTCTTGATTAGCGCCAAAATGCCGGTGCTGCTGGCGACTGGCGTCAGTTCAGCAAACATCAGGGTTGGCAACATGATGGTATTCACATCGGCCAGCGTTTGCATTAAATTAGTCGCTTCTAAGCTGCTTTTACCTTCGGGAATAATAACTAATTCTGGCTCGCCAAAAGTGTGCAAATAATCCTCGATTAAATGCACACCATCTAACAGTGTTTTGCCCTCGGCACGGCGTTCACGCGCGTTATCGGCCAACTTTTTTAGCTGTTTAAAAATGGGATTATCGCGCGAGATAATATGCTTAAATGATTGGTCTGTACTCATTTAATCATTCTAAGCCATGCGCGCTTGTTTTATAGAAAAAATAGGCGTAAATTTTGCGATGCAGTAGAAAACAAAATAATAAGCATCTATTTTTTATTTAACTTTTAGGGAGCACAAGATGAACTTAACAAAAAGAGCCGTTGCAGAATTAATCGGAACATTTTGGTTAGTGTTAGGCGGTTGCGGTAGCGCGGTGTTAGCGGCAGGCATTCCAGATCTGGGTTTGGGTTATTTGGGTGTTTCATTGGCATTTGGCTTAACTGTAGTGACCATGGCGTATGCGATTGGCCATATTTCGGGCTGTCATTTAAACCCTGCTGTATCGATTGGTTTGGTGGCTGGTGGCCGCTTTAAGGCGAGTGAATTACCACACTATATTATCGCGCAAGTCATCGGCGCAATTTTGGCATGCTTGGCCATTCGCGCGATTGCGGGCGGGGCAGAGGGTTATGCAGGCGGCTTAGCCAGCAATGGCTTTGCCGAGCATTCACCGCATGGCTACAATATGATGGCAGCTTTAGTCACCGAAATTATCATGACGGCGGTGTTCTTGTTTATTATCATGGGCGCTACTGATAAACGTGCGCCAGCAGGCTTGGCACCGTTAGCCATTGGCTTTACTTTGGCGCTCATCCACATGATTAGTATTCCCGTGACCAATACCAGCGTTAACCCAGCACGCAGCACAGGGCCTGCTTTGCTAGAAGGCGGCATCGCATTAGACCAGCTTTGGCTATTTTGGCTAGCGCCGATTGTTGGCGCAGTTATTGGCGCGTTGGTGTATAAATTTATAAATGAAGATGAAGATTAAGGTTAATTTAAATTGAATTTGCACCCACTACAGGTGGGCTTTGCTTTCTAATTCAAAAAAATCCCACTAGCGTGGGCTTTTTTGTTTGTAAAGCTATAATAGGCAGATGGCTAAAAAATTAGATATAGAACGCATTATAAGTAAGCAAGGCTTTGGCACGCGTAAGCAATGCCGCATCATGATTATCAATGAAGAAATCACGGTGAATGGCGAGATATGCGACAACCCAGACGCAGAATTTTCACTGGAAAATTTAAGCTACACAGTAAAAGGTGAGCCTTGGGATTACCGCGAAAAATCGTACCTAATGATGCACAAACCCAGCAATTACGAATGCTCGCACAAAACACAACACCACCCGACCATTTACAGCCTGTTGCCGCACCCGCTGGTTGAGCGCGATGTGCAATGCATCGGCAGGTTGGATGAAGACACCACGGGGCTGATTTTAATTTCTGACGACGGCCAATTTATACACAAAATGAGCTCACCCAAACACAAAGTGCCAAAAGTGTATGAAGTGACGTGCAAACACCCTGTCCTGCAAGCCAATATCCATGCGCTTCTACAAGGAGTGCAATTAGTGGATGAACCCACACCCATTGCGGCATTAAATGTCAAACAAATCTCTGACAACATTATTCATATGACCTTAGCAGAAGGCAAATACCATCAAGTAAAACGCATGGTGGCAGCCATGGGCAACCGCGTAGAAGCACTTAAACGCATTCAAATTGGCGAGTTAAAACTACCTGAAGATTTAAAAGTGGGTGAATGGCGCTGGCTATCTGAGTTAGATTTAATGCAATTAAACGCAAAATAAGGTTGCTAGCATAAATACTTAAATGTGTGTTTAAATAAATTTGTCATCAACCCTAGCATTTTAAATTCAAATTATGAATATCTCAATAAACTCTAGCAACACATTACGCATAAGCTTTGCGATTATTGGTTGGCTAAGTCTAGCTTTACAACTCTATTTATCCATCAATTTAGCCATGGCCAATGGCAAAACGATATTCACTGGTCTGAATATTTTCCTCAGTTTTTTTACAATTCTTACTAATATCTTAGTTTGTTTAGTACTTAGCTATTCTTCGCCTGTATCAAAGCCTATATCTCGATTTGCTAAATTTTTTTCTCAGCCATTAGTTGCATCAGGCGTGGCAGCCAATATTGCGATGGTTGGTATCATTTACCATTTGCTACTTCGTAAAATTTGGAACCCACAAGGCCTTCAATTAATTGCTGATATGTCATTGCATTACCTCATGCCCACTTTATTTATTATTTATTGGGCTTTGTTTGTCAATAAAGCTGGTTTGCGCTGGTTACATTCGATTGTTTGGTGTATTTACCCCATGGCATATCTTGGTTATAGCCTGGTGCGCGGTAAAATCAGCGGCAGTTACCCTTACCCATTTATTGATGTTGGCACCATTGGTTATCAACAAGCATTATTAAACTCAGCTGGTTTATTGGTTTGTTTCGTGCTGCTAGGGCTAGTTTTTGTTGCTATAGGTAAATTAATTCATCGTGCACACTTAAAGGCTTCAACATGAAAAATCAATGGATTTTGTTAGTACTTTTACTCGTATCGTGCGGTGGCGAAATGCCACAAGCCGCCAAAGACAGTGTGGTAAAAAGCGTAGATGCCAACCAATATTTAGGCACTTGGTACGAAATTGCGCGGCTAGACCACAGTTTTGAGCGCGGTTTAGAGCAAGTAACTGCCAACTACAGCCTAGAAAAAGATGGCAGCATTAAAGTGGTGAATCGCGGCTTTAATACAGAAAAAAAAGAGTGGAAAGAGGCCAATGGCAAAGCCAAGTTTGTAGACCCTGCAAATAGCGATGGCACCCGCACAGGACGACTTAAAGTGTCATTTTTTGGCCCATTTTACGGTGCCTATAATATTATTGCGCTAGATAAACCTAGCTACAGCTATGCACTGATTAGCGGCGGGCAAGAATATTTATGGATACTATCGCGCACACCGCAACTTGCTGAGCCTGTTAAACAAGAACTAGTTGAAAAGGCCAAAACTTTAGGCTACGCCACAGATAAACTTATCTTTGTGAAGCAAGCCAGCTAGAAGTTGAATCTGGCAAGCAAGTGGTCCATTCATATTCATTTAAATAAAAAACCGCTACAAGTAGCGGTTTTTTTATTTTAATAATCTCACAAAAAATAATTGGCTTCAGTCATCATTGGCACTTCAGGTATTGCTAATATCTTTGATTTTGTATCTGCGACTGGTTCAGACTTAGCCGCTTCTGGCATTTTTCCAGTCTTAAAAAATACGTATTCATTAATATCTATCGATCCGTCATTGTCAGTATCGGCTTGCTTAAAAGTTAGTTTATTAAAGGCCTTACCTTTTGAGGCTTCGTTAGGCAGCAGCAAGCCGTTACCCGTGCTATCCAGTTTGTTAAACTCTATCACTACTGGTGCTTGCCAATCCTCATTATTGTAAGTTTCTGGCACAGTATTCAGCACAGCCCTTTCAGAGTCAATGATAGTAGCGTTTTGCATTTCATTCGCTGGCATTGGTTCTGCAGCCATGGTAATTGAGGTACTAAAGGCAAGCAACAAAGCCAAGCTAAATGGTTTAAGTGTTTGCGTTAATCGAGTGTTAGTAAGTTTCATTTTGTTACTCCTATTAGTTATGCAGGCTATTCAACTAAAAACTATTTACTGGTTTGTTGCTGTCAATAATATTCAATCTGCAGAATCCTCATACTACGTAAACAAAAGTTGTAAGAAAGTCCTGCACAAGCTGATTTTTTTGTCAGCATTTGGCTACATATAGAATTAACGCATTGATTTTATTAATTAATATGAAAAATATAAAAGCAAAAAGCCACGCATCTAATCAGACGCGTGGCTTTTTGGTGATACTATAAATTTTAGCTTTTAGCTTTTTACGACTAAGCTGTTTTTCACAGATTTAACACCATCAATTTTTGTAACTACTGCTTCAGCTTGCGTTTTAGCTGCTTCGCTATCCACAAAGCCGCTCAAAATCACTTCACCTTTGTAGGTTTCTACGCTAATTTTAAAGCTTTTTAAGCCTTTTTCAGCCAATAGCTCTGCCTTAGCTGTTGAGGTAATTAGGCTATCAGACGCGACTCTTTTAACGACTACCTTTTGAGCGCCTGATTTGTAGTTAGCATATTCTTCTTGATTGAGTGTGCCATCATTATCGATATCTGCTTTTGCAAAAGCACTTGCTGTAAAAAGTTTGTCATTACCAGCTTCAGCCTGAGTAAGTAGCTCATTAGAATTGGCATCTAGCTTTTTAAATTCAGCTGATAACGGCACTAGACCTTCTTTAGCAGATTCATCTAATGCAAAAGCATGTATGCTAGTAAAGCCAAAAGCTAAGGCGATGGCTACTGTGGTAGATTTTAATGTTGAAATGGTTTTCATTGAATAACTCCCAATAAGTTTGGTTAAAAAACACAAACAATTTTTAATGACATTGCTTATGCGATGTCGCCATATTACGCAGGGAGAGAAGTTAAAAAAGTCCTACAGCTACTGATTATGCCGTGAGAATTAGCCTACAACTTGCACAAATTAAGTCGCTACATCTAATGGAATTAGCGCCTTTATCATCACCCCTTGGCTGGGGCTGCTAATCATTTCAAAGTATCCGCCAATCGCCAGCACACGGTGGCGCATGCCAGATAAACCATGCGTTTTACCATCTAGCGCTTGCATATCCACACCAACACCATTGTCACTAATTTCTAGCTTTATATGAGCTGCATCTAGCATAATATCGACAGTCACCGCGCTGGCTTTGGCGTATTTATTGGCGTTGTTTAAGCTTTCTTGCACAATGCGATAAGTCACCAAGCTGATGGTTTCGTTAAGCGCAGTGGTTTGCTCTGGCAGGTTGAGTGATAGCCGCCATTTGTTGCGCTCTGCAGCATCTTTAATGAGTGCCGTCAGTGCTGGCCAAAAACCAAAGGTAGAAATCATCGAAGGGTGCAGTTCTTGCACAATATGGCGTTGAAATTGAATGCCTGCATCAACATAACTGGTGGTTTTAGCCAATTTATCGGCCACCTCTGGCACTAAATTAGCCACTTTTTTAATGCTCCAAGCTAAATCCATTTTGGTGGCGGTAAAAATGCTGCCCAGCTCATCGTGCAGCTCGCGCGATAACTTTTGCCGCTCACGTTCAACATCGGCTTGGTAATCTAGCGCCATGCTGCGCATTAATCCTGTTTGTTGCTTCAGTTTTACTTGGTAATCGGCGTTTTCTTGCACTACTTGTTGCTGTAACTTAGCTTTGGCTAATAGCTCATTAAGCAATTGTTTAATGACCATCACCACCAGTAAAATTAACACCAGTGATGCAATAATGCCCGATGCACGTGCCCAATTCACAGTTTTACGACGCTTTTCAATCATTTCATCTGCATCGGCCGTTTGCTGCTTGATCAGCTTATCGGTTTGCAGCACAAACCGCTGCATCAATTGCCTACCAACGTCTAAATTAGTAATCTGATTGGCTTCATCAATTTTATTTTGTTCAATCAGTTTAATGGTTAACAGCATTTCTGCCGATTTTGCCTCTACATCGGCCGAAATTTCTTTTAGCCATTGCAACTCAATTACTTGGTTTATTTCAGTAGAAGTATTTTTGACCAAGGTTTCACTTAGCTCAATATTCGCTCTGGCTTGTGCAAGTGCATTGTTAAAAGGCGCCACATATTCTTTACGTTTGGTTAGCATGTAACCGCGCTGGGCGCTTTCGGCTTCATATAAATTGGCTTTTAGCTGGTGCAATACCGCAATATTTTCACGCACTTGTTTAATTAATTCAACTTGTTTACTAATCGATACAATCCAGTTATCCGAAAACATCACAGAGCCAAATGCAATGGCCAGCGCAGCAAACAGCATGGCAATAGTGCGCCCGCCCAGCATAGCAACGATGCGCCCACCCCAACTCCAAATTTTAGTAATTATCTGCATGTGTTACATTTTACCCATTTTTATAACCATGTTTACAAACGTGTGTTGTAGGTGCTTTCTGACAGCTAAATCAGCAAAGGTACGCTGATTAAAAGTCTTTGTTATGAATAATATAGCATCTATGTAGTTAATTACTCAAACCAATAATAACAATGAGTAGTTAGCTGATTAATTGATAGTACGCTATTTAAATTTGAAAGGACGAATTATGTTGCATTACACCGTTGTATTTTTTGTAATTGCGCTTATTGCTGCCGTGTTTGGCTTTGGCGGTATTGCCGCTGGCGCCACCGAGATTGCAAAAATATTATTTTTTGTATTTTTGGCGATTACCATTGTTTCATTTTTAATGGGCAGAAAACCTTAAATATGAGCACAAACATACGTGCGATTTTTAATGCTCTGCAAGCCTTGTAAATATTGGCTCACAGAGCATACCAATAAAGATATGCCATAAACAGC
Source organism: Methylophilaceae bacterium (assembly GCA_031422335.1). Taxonomy (GTDB): domain Bacteria; phylum Pseudomonadota; class Gammaproteobacteria; order Burkholderiales; family Methylophilaceae; genus Methylotenera_A. The sequence goes on along the minus strand of JANOQW010000008.1, from coordinate 144,974 downwards.
AGTAAATTTTTTAAATGAATGTAAAGGAAACCAACATGTTTAACTCAACCAAACAAGATGATTTAAAAGACAAAGCCTCACAATTAGCCAACAGCTTAAAAACGAATGTAGAAAATGTAACTGAAACCGTTAAAAATGATTTGCAAAACGATGCGAGAACTGCGCTAGACATGATACATAAGCAGACAGATGAAACCAAAGCGCAAGCAGTTGGTGTGATTGAAAGTTTAAAATCATTACTTAATCAGTACACCAGCAGCTCGAATATTCATGAAGTAAAAGAGCAAATATTAGATAAAGCGCATCAGTTAACTGGCTTGGTAAAAAATGAAGCCAGCCATGCCTACGAAGTGAGTCGCGATAAAACGGTGCAAGCGGTACACGATAAGCCGATTGCCAGCTTAGCAATCGCTGTAGGTGCGGGTGTGCTGCTGGGTTATATCTTAGGCACTAAAACGCATTCTAAATAAGCAACAGATATTATGTGGACGAGCGCACTTAAATTTTTGGCTATTTTGTTGTTAAAAAACCGCATGGAGTTTATTAGAAATAATTTTTTTAATAAACTCAATAGCCATTCCACTGAGGATTTAAATAGGTTAAAAGAAAATATAGCGGTCATGGCAGAAAGCCGTGCCGCTATTTTTAAACAAAACTTTAACCATGAAGTGCACCGAGTGGTGAATAGCTTATTTGGCTTTATGTTGATATTGTTGGCGGCTATGCTATCTCTGTTAACTGGTCTAGCGTGGCTATTTGCAACTGCTTGGGCTAGCCCAAACCGTGACGTGATTTTAAGCTTAACCATGCTATTACCGATTTTAGTGGCCATTGGCATTTACTTTTACATTCGCAGCAGTTGGCAAAAACAACCCATCTTGCACCAATCTATTGTGCAAATCGAAAGTGATTGGCAGGTGTTTAGAACTGGGCTAGAAAGCTCTGCACAAACAAATTCAGACCCTTCTGACGCTGCAAACAAAAAAATATAAACATTAACCAACTTAAAAAGTGCTATGGTTTATTTATGAGCTTCTATCTGAAATTTAATCTTTTTTTAAAACTTATTAAAAATATGGACCTATAGTGAAAAATGTGTTGCTGGTAGATGACCACAGTATTGTGCGGCAAGGTTTAAAAAACCTGATTGCGCTAGAGACTGATTTGGCGGTGACGGGCGAGGCTGCATCTGGCTTAGAGGCACTTAATTTAGTCAGAAAAAATCAATACGATGTGATTGTGCTGGATATCTCCATGCCAGATAAGAATGGCGTTGATACTTTGCACGATTTAAAACATGTGGCACCCGATTTACCCGTGCTCATTTTAAGTGGCTATGCCGAGGCGCAATATGCGCTTAATTTAATCCGCAGTGGCTGCAAAGGCTATTTATCTAAAGATGCAGATGCAGACGAAATAATTAAAGCGATTAGAACAATTGCCAACGGCAAGCGTTATATTTCAGCTGAGCTAGCAGAACTGATGAGCGAACAACTAAGTCATCCATCAGAAAAGCAATTGCATGAGGCTTTAAGCGATCGCGAATTTCAAGTGTTTTTTAAATTGGCAGGTGGTTTAAGTCCCACCGAAATTGGTACCGAGTTGAACATTAGCGTTAAAACGGTGAGTACTTATCGATCGCGCATTTTAGAAAAAATGAGCCTTAAAACTAACGCAGACTTGACCTATTATGCGATTAAAAATGGATTAATCTCATAATGACCTTATTAACAATAAGTCAAATGGGAGTGACATCAGAGTCTGTAGGCGCTTGTCAGACAAAGCCTGATATGCCTATGCTAATGCAAGCGCTAAAATGTTGTACCACTAATCATACTGGGCTTCCGCCAGCAACCATGTCCATGCACTCAAAGCCATCTGAAAGCAATACGGATAGCCACATACAAAACAAACCATTACAACAGATGAAAATGCTGCTGGTGGAAGATTCAAGCTTACTGCGCGATGTGTTGCTTGAAACGATTCAGCATATCAACAATGTGACGGTGACTGGTACGGCGGCGACGCAACAACACGCCATTAGTCAGCTAGACAACATGCCATTTGATATTGTGTTGCTAGATATAGAGCTGGCGCAGGGCAATGGTTTTGAGGTGATTAAACATATTCAAAAACAGAATTATCCTTTCAAGCCGCCGGTATTAATGATGTTAACCAATCACGCGCACACCTATTATCGCAGTCTAGCAACAGATTTAGGCGTACATTATTTTTTTGATAAATCGATGGACTTTGAACGGGCGATGGAAAGTATTGAGATTGAAGCAGAAAAGTTTGCTAAAAACTTAAATTAGGGGTTTACGCATGTCCAGTACCGATTTTCACGAAGATGCAGCAGATTTAAGCGATGCCACCAAAGATATGCACCGCGCCATTGTGTCGCTAATGGAGGAATTGGAGGCAGTAGATTGGTATAACCAGCGCGTAGATGCTTGCAAAGACGCTGATTTAAAAGCACTACTAATACATAATCGCGATGAAGAAAAAGAGCATGCCAGCATGGTGATGGAGTGGATTAGGCGCAACGACGCAACTTTTTCTGGCTATATGAAAGAATTTTTATTCACTAAAAAACAGCTGGCAAAGCACTAAAATAGTTTTATTAAAGGAAACAGCATGCAACATACACTGCCAGATTTACCTTATGCCAATGATGCGCTAGCGCCATATATTTCGGCTGAAACCATCGCGTTTCACCATAAAAAACATCACCAAACCTATGTGAATAATTTAAACAAGCTGATTAAAGACACCGAATTTGAAGATTTAAGCTTAGAAGATATTATCAAAAAATCATCCGGTGGCATGTTTAATAACGCCGCACAAGTGTGGAACCACACGTTTTATTGGAACGGTTTAAAGCCTAGCGACTTAAAACATGATGCCCTGCAAGCCAATAGCAGAGCGCCTTCTGGCGCAGTGTTAGAAGCCATTATTGCTAAATGGGGTTCTGTTGAAGCATTTAAAACTGCATTTAGCCAGTGTGCTACTACTACGTTTGGCGCAGGCTGGGCTTGGTTGGTAAAACAAGAGGATGGCCAGCTGGAAATTGTATCCACTAGCAACGCCGCTACGCCGCTCACTAGCAATGCTAAACCGCTGCTCACCTGCGACGTGTGGGAGCATGCGTACTACATTGATTACCGTAATGATCGCGCTGATTATTTAGAGAAATTTTGGCATATTGTGAATTGGGATTTTGTTGCCAAAAACTTTGCACATTAGCGTCAGATTAGTCTGACAGAACAATCAGTTATAGGCTTATTACGCACTTTCCCATCGCTATTCATAATGCTGTTTATGCAACATAATTAGTTGCAAACTCATTCATCAAAATGGAGAATTATAATGAACAGCTTAACCACACCAAAGTTAACAGGTAAAAAATTTACTAGTTTAATCGTGTTATCGTTTGCCTTGAGCATGACCGCCTGTAGCAGCATGTCCACCCGCGATAAAAGCACGGCCATTGGCGCTGGCGTGGGCGCAGTGGCAGGCGCGGTACTTACTGGTGGTAGTGCGCTAGGCACGGTGGGCGGCGCAGCGGTGGGCGGTGTGATAGGTAATCAAATCGGTAAGTAATGACTCGAGCTACATATGGCGCAATCACCAAAGCCTATTGCTTACTGATGTGCGCCATATTTTTCTAAACATACATTTAACTAAATGCTATTTAGCCTGCGGCGTTAATTTATAACCCGCTTTTTTAAATGCATTAATTAGCCCAACATCACCCGCCAAGTGCGATGCACCCACTGCTAAAAACACAGGTTTTTCATCAGTCACTTTTAGTGCGCGCTCGGCCATTACCGCACTGCGTTTATCTAGCAATTTATCTTTAATTTTTGCCCAAATATCAGCTGGCAACATGCCAGCGGTAATTTTTTCGTTCAGCGCGGTAATTTTGTCGCTATCGCCTTCTAAATACACTGCCATCAGGCTTTCAAAATCGGCCACTTTTTGCTCAGGTGTTCGTTTTAGCACAGCGCGCAACATCACCATTTGTTCTTCCATACTAAAGTCATCCATCACACCAAAATGCTCTTTGGCAGTCTCAATGCCCACCACGTTTTTGCCTAACTCTTCAGATTTCGCCATCAGCATATTATCTAAATTAAACGGCGTTTGTGGCTTAGGCAAATCAAACACTACTGCCAGCAACCATGGTTTCATTTGCATAGCGGCACCCATGTGCATCACATGAAAATCTGCCAACTCGCGCACTTGCTCAAACTCGGCCTCTGTTAACTGCGAAGCCAGATTACCTTCTTTTAGCAACATCACGCTGGGGTCGTTATTTTCGCCCGCTTCCATCATAAAAGTATCTACGCTGGTCATGGCGGCCAGCAAATTGGGGCTAATATCGCTGACACGGCTATCATCGCTATGAATGGTGCCAAACAAATAACTCACCACGCCCTTGGGCGATTCCATTTTCCAAAATAGACCTTTTTCGGTGGCTTGGGCAAGATTTATAAATAGTGAAGAAGCAATTGTGATGGAGATGAATAACTGGCGCAACATTGGTATTTTCCTTGATAATTTACACTCAGTTTACAGACTATTTTTGCTGTATTTGGTTGCATGCTAAGTGTGCATCATTATTTTCATGCTCTGCAGGCCAGTATCCATGAGGGTTTCGCATTCGACTTAGTGCTTTACCACTTAGCGAGAGTGGTGATGCCAAGAACTGGTACAGAGCATGTAAAAATTACCGTGATTTATTACTGGCTTTTTTACTGGTTTGTTTAAAGGGTGCGCTTTTAGCTAACGCGTGTGGATTATGACCAGTTTTATAAGCGGCATTTTTAAAGTTTGCAAACGCTTTTGGCAGCGGTTTAGCCTTGAAACTAGTCCCGTCCGATTGCTTAATATGCGCCATCACCGCAGGTTGAAACGCAGGAATTAAGTGTTTTTTGCTTGGGCCAATTAAATCTGCGCGCCCCATTTTTTTAAGTGCCTCACGCAACATTGGCCAGTTTGCGGGGTCGTGATAGCGTATAAACGCTTTGTGCAATTTTCGCTGTAAACCATTTTTGGGGATAGGCACATCGTCAGAATCTGTCGTCACTTTGCGCAGCGGATTTTTACCACTGTGATACATGGCGGTCGCCATCGCCATGGGCGTAGGCGTAAAGTTTTGCACTTGGTCTAACCTAAATTCGTATTTTTTTAGCCACAACGCTAAGTTGAGCATATCTTCATCGGTGGTGCCTGGGTGTGCCGCAATAAAATAGGGAATCAGATACTGCTTTTTACCTGCTTCTGCACTGAATTTTTCAAACATGGCTTTAAATTCATCATACGCGCCCATACCTGGCTTCATCATTTTGCTCAACACGTTTTCTTCACTGTGTTCAGGCGCAATTTTTAAGTATCCGCCAACGTGATGCTGCACCAGCTCTTTGACATATTCTGGCGATTTCACCGCTAAGTCGTAACGTAATCCGCTACTCACTAAAATCTTTTTAACGCCTTTAATGGCGCGCGCTTTGCGATACAGTTGAATCAGCGCACTATGGTCGGTATTCAAGTTCTCACAAATACCAGGGTAAACACAGCTTAATTTTCGGCACGATTGCTCAATTTTTTCAGATTTGCAGGCAATGCGATACATATTGGCGGTTGGCCCACCCAGATCTGAAATGATGCCAGTAAACCCATCGACTTTGTCACGAATTTCTTCAACTTCTTTGAGGATTGATTCTTCACTGCGACTTTGAATAATTCTACCTTCATGCTCGGTAATGCTGCAAAACGTACAGCCGCCAAAACAACCGCGCATAATATTCACGCTAAAACGAATCATTTCCCACGCAGGGATTTTTGCGTTTTTATAGATGGGATGCGGCTTGCGCGCATACGGCATGTCGTACACATAATCCATCTCTTTGGTCGTCAGCGGAATCGGTGGTGGATTTAGCCACACTTCGCGATCGCCATGCTTTTGAACAAGTGCACGCGCATTGCCTGGGTTGGCTTCTAAATGCAGAACACGGGAAGCATGTGCATACAGCACGGGGTCTTGCGAAACGACTTCATAATCAGGCAAACGCACTACTTGCTTACTTCTATCTGCTTTTGGCTTGCGGACAATTTCAATTGCCTTGGTGCCTTCTGGCAGCGCTGGTTTTGCTTTGGCCTCATCTGTTGCACAACTTGCGTCAGCTTTACCCATTTTCATTTCATATGGGTCAATCGCCTTATCGACTGTACCAGGACGGTCTAGTTTCGTGCTTTCAATTTCATCCCAACCATCAGGTATTTGCTTGCGTAAAAAGGCTGTGCCGCGAATGTCTTGAATGTCGCTGACCTTCTCGCCTTTGGCGATGCGATGACTCAATTCTACTAACGCTCTTTCCGCGTTGCCATACAACAAAATGTCGGCTTTACTATCCACCAGAATACTGCGGCGCACTTTGTCGCTCCAGTAATCATAATGGGCAATACGGCGCAAACTGGCTTCAATGCTGCCAATAATAATTGGTATCTGCGAATAGGCTTCTTTACAGCGTTGCGAATACACTAATACAGCTCTATCTGGCCTTTTATTCGGTGCGGCATCTGGCGTATAAGCATCGTCACTACGTATTTTTTTATCTGCGGTATAGCGATTGACCATGCTATCCATATTGCCGGCGGTAATACCAAAGTAGAGATTAGGTTTACCAAGTGCCTTAAACGCGCTGGCATTTTGCCAATCTGGCTGCGCAATGATGCCCACGCGAAAACCTTGCGCCTCTAGCAAACGCCCCACCAGCGCCATGCCAAAGCTGGGGTGGTCAATGTAAGCGTCACCTGTCACCAAAATAATGTCGCACGAATCCCAACCCAGCACATCCATTTCTGCGCGCGTCATTGGCAGCATAGTGGCCGCGCCAAAGCGCTTCGCCCAATAGGGGCGATAGCTATGAATTGGTTTAGCGAGATTGTTGGTGTAAATTTCCATGAATAGCGTGCGAATGACTCAGCATAAGAACAAGCTGCGCATTTTACGCATTTTTCATTCAATTACAAAGGCTTATCTCACATTATTGTAAGTTTTTTATATCAAGGTTGCAGCAAACCTAATGCAAAATTTCGATATAGCCATCTTCATTCAGCACAGTTAATACCGCATCTACTTCTTGCAAAGTTGGATTAGCACGCTGAATGTCTTCTGCAGACTTAAAGCCATCTACTTGTTTTAGATATTCTCGCAACTTTAACTGCAAGCCTTGACTGCGTAGCGCGCACTCCTCAACCCCTTTAAGGGTTTTTTTGTATATTGTGTTCATACAACGCCTCCCAAAAAATTTATTTTTTAAACTTATATGAAATACTTTTCGCTTACACCGATTTAAATATAGACTATTAAAATGATGAATACAAACACTATTTACACAATCACAGGCATGACTTGCAACAATTGTGTTGCAAGGGTGCTGGCAACACTAACGCCTTATGCAGAGGCTGTTCAAGTGACGCTTAACCCACCTCAAGTCAAACTGACGAATCAAAAATTGGAGATTAGCGCACTAAATAAGATACTAGAAAGCATAGGAAATTACAAAATTGGCAAAGAAGTAAACACGCCTTTTACGGATGAAACCGCTACACATACTGAAAGCACCACTGAAAATACTACTGAATATTTGGCGCGCTATAAACCATTAATATTGGTATTTGCCTACATTTTAGGCGTGACCTTGTTAGTAGAGTTTGCCAACAGCCAGTTTAATCTGCATCGCTTTATGCCTAATTTTATGGCAGGCTTTTTCTTGGTGTTTTCATTTTTTAAACTCCTCGATTTAGCTGGCTTCGCCAATAGCTACGCCATGTACGACGCGCTGGCAAAACGTCTGCCGATATATGGCTATATTTACCCTTTTATTGAGCTTGCTCTGGGAGCCGCATATCTATTGGCTTACAGGCCAGTATTAGTTAACAGCATTACCTTTGTTGTCATGGCTTTTTCTAGCATCGGCGTCATTTTGGCAGTGCTGAATAAACAAAAAATTAAATGTGCTTGCCTTGGCACAGGCTTTAATTTACCCATGACCACGGTAACGATTATTGAAGACGTGCTGATGGCGGCTATGGCAGCGTGGATGTTGATTTAGCTAAAATTTACACAGCTTAATTTACACCTCATATTGACACCACAAATACTTTCTAGAACAAACTTTAAGCATGGTGTAAACTTGTGTTTTGCCCTTCATCAAAAAAATTAAGAAATTAATAGTTAGTCATGAAGCAATTCTCGTTTATACAACGCATCCTGCTACCCCTACTTTTTGTAGGGGTTTTATCTATTATTTCCACCGCTATTCATATGTTTACGGCAGATATGGAAAGAATCAGAACCAATGCGTTAACCGAAGCGAGTGAGCTTGAAGATTTGCTGACGATGGCGGAGAGCCTCGTCAGTGAGCATGTGCAGCTCTCCATGCAATTATTAAGACAGCGAATACAGACTATTGGCCCAGCAAGTATTGAAGGCAGCATTGTCATTAACAAGCAACGCTTGCCAGACTTGAAATTCGGCGCCCATTCACAAGCATATGACATAGATTTAGTTGACGGTGCAACAGAAACTGGCACTGGTTCTGCCACGCTGTTTGTTAAAAATGAAACTAATTTTGTGCGTATTGCCACCAGTGTTCGCAAAAAAGATGGCTCGCGCGCCATTGGCACTGTGCTCGACCCTAAGGGCAAAGCGATTCCATTTTTGCTTGCTAATCAATCATTTTATGGGGTTGTTGATATTTTAGGTGAGCCTTATATTGCTGGCTATGAACCAATTACCGACCAATCTGGCAAGTTGATAGGTGCTTGGTATGTCGGTTATAAAGTGGATCTAAAAGCACTCAATCAAGCGATTAAAAAACGGGCATTTCTTAAAACAGGGTTTGCCGCACTCACCGATTACAATAATAATATTCGGTTTTTATCAGAGCGTGTTACCCAAGCGCAAGCTGCGAAAATTTTAAATAATTCTACGGATCAATGGATAATTGTGACTAGAAATATCCCACAATGGGATTTTCACGCAGTCATCGCCTACCCCGCGCGTGAAGCATTTTGGAGTAGTGCAAGCAGATTATATCCCCTGTTAATTATGGGTGGATTATTTGGCGTATTGCTACTCATTTTGGCATTAAAGAGCTTGCGGCAGTATGTCATTGGGCCGCTAGGAGGCGATCCTAAAACAGCCAGCGCACTAGTCAGCCGTATAGAACAAGGTGATTTTGAGGAAGATGGTATTAAAGCAGCGCCAGATACGCTGATTGGCAATATGCTTAAAATGCGCCAACGCCTGCGTGAAATGCTAACAGAACTGCAAGAAAATGCTGAGCGACTGAGTGTGTCATCTAGCGTATTTGCGCATGCGCATGATGGTATTTTTATTACAGATGCTGATGCGAACATTACGGAAGTTAATCCTGCTTTTACCACATTAAGTGGCTACAGCCGAGAAGAAGCACTTGGGCGGAAGCCGCATGAGCTAGGTTTTGTACATTTACAAAAATCATTCTTTTCAAAACTATTTAGTGACGCTTCAGGCAAGGATGCCTCAAATAAAGTTGAGTGGCAAGGTGAGGCTTGGAGTAAAAAGAAAAACGGCAGTCAATATATGGCCTCACTCGATATTTTCCCCGTTTACGATAATGCGCAACAGTTTCAGCATTACGTCGGCCTATTTTCAGATATTACGCAGCAAAAAGAGCATCAAAATTCGCTTGAGCATATGGCTTATCACGACCCACTCACACAATTACCTAATCGTGCCTTATTTTCAGATCGCCTGCAGCAAGCGGTAGCACGTGCGGTGCGAAGTAAAGAGTCTGTTGCTATTTGTTATTTTGATTTAGATAATTTCAAACCGATTAACGATAAGCTTGGGCACGAAGCAGGAGACCAATTGCTGATTATGCTAGCTGAGCGTTTACGTGACAACCTGCGCGAAAGCGATACCATTGCTCGTTTAGGCGGTGATGAATTTGCCTTATTATTGTGTGGCCTACAATCGCTAGAGGAATATAAATTAACCTTAGACAGATTACTTGCGGAAATTGAAGCGCCATTTATTATTAACGGCGAAACACTCAAAATTTCTGCCAGTATTGGCTATACTTTTTATCCATCTGACAACAATCCACCCGATATTCTGTTGCGTCATGCCGACCAAGCAATGTATGAAGCTAAAGCAAATGGTGGCGGACACCATCAATTGTTTACGCAGCAAGCATTACTATTTAATTAAATCCTAAAACTCAATCGTTAAGCATGGCAAGCGCTTATTACAAACTTTCAGGCGGCGATGTGCTTGCGCTAGAGGCGGAAAACGCCTTTCCCCCACTATCACACGCACTCGAGGAACCCAATGGCTTAATTGCGATTGGTGGCGATTTAAGCGCAGCGCGTTTACTTAGTGCTTACAAGCAAGGCATTTTTCCATGGTTTAGTGAAGGGGATCCTATCATGTGGTGGAGCCCAAACCCACGCATGGTGCTGTACCCTGATGAGTTAAAAATTAGCAAATCCCTAACAAAAACACTTAAAAGTATTCGCGAAAACACTTATCTAAATCATGGCCTTGAAACCCGCATCAATAGTGCCTTTCAGGCTGTTATTAACGCATGTAGTAGTACGCCGCGTGTTGATAAATATGGGGAACATGCAGGTACTTGGATTTCACCCGATATGATTGCCGCCTATTGCGAGTTACACCAGCAAGGCTATGCCATATCAGCCGAAACTTGGCTAAAAGGCGAGTTGGTCGGCGGTTGCTACGGCGTAAAAATAGGCCGTATGTTTTATGGTGAAAGCATGTTTCACACACAGCCAAACGCATCAAAAATTGCCTTTGTACATTTGGTTGAATGGCTTAAAAGCCAGCAAGTTGGCCTAATAGATTGTCAAATGAAAACCCCCTTATTAAGCAACTTTGGCGGGCGCGAAATTAGTCGCGATGAATTCATGCAAAGTTTATTAAAATTGATAGAATAGTTACTATGACCTTGTTATCAGAACCACATTTACACAAGCTGCAATTTTACGTGACGACGCCCTACACTTGCGGCTATTTGCCGGGCAAGCTTGCGCAAAGTTTAATCGCCACACCACATCATTTAGTTGATGCAAATGTGTATAGTGGGCTGATTACACAAGGCTTTCGGCGTAGTGGCAAGTTTGCTTACCGGCCGCATTGCGAAACCTGCAATGCCTGCATACCCACTAGAGTTGTGCTGGCAGATTTTGCACCAAGTCGCAGCCAAAAACGTGCGTTTAAACAGCATGCAAACCTAACTGTGAACATCATGCCACTGGGCTATCATCAAGATCATTTTGAGCTTTACACCAGCTACCAAGCTGCGCGCCACGCCGAGCCAGAAAATTTCAACCAAGACAAAGATGAGGCCGAACAATATCGCCAATTTTTGTGCCAGAGCAATGTAGAAAGCCTAATGGTGGAATTTCGCAATGCGGAAAATCAACTCAAAATCGTCAGCGTGGTAGATATTGTGGGCGATGGCGTGTCGGCAGTGTACACCTTTTACGACACCTCCTTTAAAGCTGGAGAGTCTAAATCTAGCTTTAGTGATTCTACTAAGCGTGCCAGTTACGGCACTTATTCCATCATGTGGCAAACCGAATGGACTAAAATTTTAGGTTTGCCTTATCTGTACTTGGGTTATTGGATAGCAGAAAGCGAAAAAATGACTTATAAACAAGCCTTTAAGCCGCAAGAGAAGTTGATTGATGGCGAATGGAGTGTTTAAAGCTGGCCGCACTAAATAAGGTTGCAAATTCCATTTTGACCTTGTTGAATGCGCTACGATACTTGGTTTTTAAAAACTGTTGCGCATAGTCCTCATTACCCATTTGATGTTGTCCCAAGGCAACACCTGCGCAACCATGAAACGCTGCATGCGCTTTACAGACAACATCGTACTCAGGCAAATGTCCATAAAGCGTCTTTGCTTCACCGCTAAGCCATTTTCCCAAAAAACTATAGCTATCTTGATACACTTTTGTTAATTCAAAATCTGCATCTTTTGCGCCATGCATCACTTCTATGAATCTTTCATGCCATGCAAGATGTGCACTCAACACTTGCTCAAGACTCAAGCCAGCAGAGTGCTTATCTGCAAGCACTACTGAAGTACTTGCATCTATATATTTTTTAGTATCAAACCAGTTAAATAATGCCATTTCCGTTACCTATCATTTGTTAGTATTTTTGTAATCATGATTGAGCAAAAACCTTGCCAACTTTTAAACATTACTTATGTAATTGATTTTGTTGTGTAAATATTTAAATTTTGATGAATTATCTAGGCATTATGTGATGTAAATCTGGCAGAAATGCTACAATACGCACTTTAATTTTCATGGCTACTATTGTCATTTTTTCGTAAAAATTTAATGTTGAATAAATTGGTTATTTTTGGAGTGGGCCTGATTGGCGGCTCGGTAGCATTGGCTTTAAAAAAAGCTGGCTTAAGCACGTATATCGTCGGCGTTGGGCGTAGCGAAAAAAACTTGCAAGCCGCGCTAGATTTAGGCGTAATCGATTCAGCACAGACCGATATTGCCGAGGCAGTTGCAGGCGCAGATTTAATCCTGATTGCCACACCTGTGGCGCAAACTGCCAATATTTTACGTAGCATTCAGCCGCATTTGCAGGCACAAACAGTGATTACCGACGCAGGTAGTACCAAGTCTGATGTATTAAAGGTGGCTGGTGAGATTTTAGGCGCGCAGTTTGACCAATTTGTGGGTGGCCACCCAATAGCTGGTGCAGAAAAGTCTGGTGTTGCAGCAGCAAAAAGTGACTTATTTTTAGGCAAAAACGTAGTGCTTACACCTGTTTTTTCGCCTACGCCAGAGACCAATATCCATGCGGTTCGCAGGGCATCGGAATTGTGGAAAGCTTGCGGCGCAAATGTAAGTGAAATGTCTGCCGAAACGCATGATAGTATTTTCGCCGCAGTAAGTCACTTACCGCATTTATTGGCATTTGCCTTGGTAAACGATATTGCCTCGCGCCCTAACGCGGAACAATTATTCAGCTTCGCTGCCAGCGGCTTTAGAGACTTTACGCGTATTGCAGGTAGCTCGCCCGAGATGTGGCGCGATATTTCATTAGCCAATAAAACTGCTTTATTGCGTGATTTAACTGCATTCGAGCAACAAATTTCACAATTAAAACAATTGCTTAATGAAGATAATGGTGATGGCTTACTAGCGCTGTTTGAGCGCGCCAGTGCAGCACGAAACAATTGGGCAAAAACAAATAGTAAATAGAAGAAAAATAGTAACCATGGAACAACTCACTCTACCCGCTGCCAACAAAGCCGAAGGCAACATCACGCTGCCTGGCTCGAAAAGTATCTCAAACCGCACGTTGTTATTAGCGGCATTAGCAGAAGGTGTGACAGAAATTCGCGATTTATTGGTTTCTGATGACACATCACGTATGCTTGAAGCGCTTGAAAAATTAGGCATCAAGTTAGAAAAACTAAGTGAAACTAATTGGCGAGTGCATGGGTGCAACGGTAACTTCCCCAATAAAGACGCCGAACTTTTTTTAGGTAACGCTGGCACCGCTTTTCGTCCGCTTACTGCCGCACTTGCCTTATCTGGTGGCCATTACAGCCTTTCAGGCGTACCACGTATGCATGAGCGCCCGATTGGTGATTTGGTAGATGCGTTACGCCAAATCGGCGCGAATATTGAGTATCTAGAAAACGAAGGTTTCCCACCGCTCAAGATTTCACCTGCCAATATTGATGTAAGCAAGCCGATTAAAATTCGCGGTGATGTTTCTAGCCAGTTTTTAACAGCTTTGCTGATGGCTTTACCGCTCATCAAACAAAAAGCCACGATTGAAGTGATTGGCGAGTTGATCTCCAAACCTTACATTGAAATTACGCTAAATTTAATGCTTAAATTTGGCGTACCAGTTCAACGTACAGATTGGCAAAGTTTCACTATTCCTGCGGTTAGTTTTTACACTACACCGGATAGAATATTCGTAGAAGGTGATGCCTCAAGCGCTTCATATTTCTTAGCTGCTGGCGCAATTGGCGGTGGCCCTATGACCGTTTTTGGACTTGGGGGTGAGAGCATTCAGGGCGATATTAGATTTACAGAAGCACTTAAAGAAATGGGGGCTGGTATATTACCTAGTATCAACTCCGTTCAATGCGCAAGCCCATATCAGAAAAAACTCAAGGCCATTGACCTCGATTGCAACCATATCCCCGATGCCGCCATGACTTTGGCCGTACTAGCCTTATTTGCCGATGGAATGACGACTTTGCGCAATATCGCCAGTTGGCGCGTCAAAGAAACCGACCGTATCGCTGCGATGGCGACCGAGCTGCGCAAAGTGGGTGCAATAGTGGAGGAAGGCACAGATTTTATCAAAATCACACCGCCCGCCAAATTGATTCCAAACGCGGTGATTGACACCTACGACGACCACCGCATGGCGATGTGCTTTTCGCTGGTGTCATTAGGCGGCGTGCCGATTACCATTAATGACCCCAAATGTGTGGCGAAAACTTTTCCCAATTATTTTGAAGAATTTGCAAAAATTGTCAGTTAATTCTATTCCTGTCATCGCAATTGATGGCCCTTCTGCCAGTGGCAAAGGTACAGTGGCACAGCTGGTAGCCGAAAAACTTGGCTTTCATTATTTAGATTCTGGTGCTTTATATCGCATCGTGGCGTACGCTGCGCAGCAAAAAAACTTGGCTTGGGACGACGCTGAAGCACTTGGCAGGCTAGCAGAATCGCTCAGTATCAGCTTTAAAAATGGTGAAATTTATCTCAACGACCGCATGATTACTGAAGCAGTGCGTAGCGAGGATATCAGCCGTGGCGCTTCTGAAGTAGCGATTCACCCGCAAGTGCGTCAGGCGCTTTTTAATTTGCAGCAAAGTTTTAGAAAGTCACCCGGCTTGGTGGCTGATGGCCGCGATATGGGCTCGGTGATATTTACCGATGCCAAGCTCAAAATTTTCCTCACCGCCACTGTGGAAATCCGTGCCGATCGACGCTACAAACAGCCTATCGCAAGCAAATATCCCACCACTTATGACAAAGTTTTACTCGATTTGCAAGCGCGCGATTATCGCGATAGCCAGCGCCGCGCATCACCGCTGATACAGACGCCAGATGCGATTTTGCTGGACACTACCCAGCGCAGCATTCAACAAGCGGTAGATTTTGTTTTAAATGCCTACAAAAATGTTGCGCCAACGCAATAAAAAATGATTTAAGTCATTGAACACAAGCTATTTTTTGTGTAATATGCATGATTCGTGTTGTGCTAACTATTAAGCACAGCGTTTAATTAACTACCCCGCTGCTAGGTGGGAACGCTTAAGTTGTAATTTAAAACTGCAATGTAAGTAATTTTTTAGGTATCTTTAATTTAATGGCTTCTACTTCTAAATCAACTCCATCTTCAATGGAATCTTTCGCCGCGCTTTTTGAAGAAAGCTTAGCGCGCCAAGAAATGCGCTCTGGTGAAGTAATTACCGCCGAGGTCATCTTAATCGATAGCGACCATGTCACTGTCAACGCTGGTTTAAAATCTGAAAGCTGGATTGACGCTGCTGAATTTAAGAACGCCGCTGGCGAACTTGAAGTAGCTGTGGGCGACTTTGTAAAAGTATGCATTGAAAAGCTGGAAGATGGTTTTGGTAACACTCAACTATCGCGCGAAAAAGCCAAAAAAATGCAAGCTTGGCTAGATTTAGAAGATGCCATGAACGAAGGCTTAGTAGTTAAAGGCTTTGTTAGCGGTAAAGTTAAAGGTGGCTTACGCGTTGCCGTGAACGGTATTATGGCTTTCCTACCAGGTTCTTTGGTAGATGTGCGCCCAGTAAAAGACACCACCCCATTCGAAAACAAAGAATGGGATTTCAAAGTCATCAAATTAGATCGCAAACGTAACAACATCGTTGTTTCTCGCCGTGCAGTAATGGAAGTTTCTGCTGGCGCTGACCGTGAAGCTTTAATGGGCAGCTTGACCGAAGGCGCAACCGTTAAAGGTATCGTGAAAAATATTACCGATTACGGCGCATTCGTTGATTTGGGCGGCATTGATGGCTTGTTACATATTACTGATTTAGCATGGCGTCGTGTTAAGCACCCATCAGAAGTGCTGACAGTGGGCGAAGAAGTTGAAGCAAAAATCTTAAAATTCGATCAAGAAAAAAATCGTGTTTCATTGGGTATTAAACAATTGGGCGACGACCCATGGGTTGCCTTAACCCGTCGTTACCCTGTTAGCACACGCTTGTTCGGCAAGGTTTCAAACATTACCGATTATGGCGCGTTTGTTGAAGTAGAGCCAGGCATCGAGGGCTTAGTCCACGTATCTGAAATGGATTGGACTAACAAAAATATTCACCCAGGCAAAATTGCGCAATTGGGCGACGAAGTAGAAGTGATGATTTTAGAGATTGATGAAGAGCGTCGTCGTTTATCACTTGGCATGAAACAATGTAAAGCCAACCCTTGGGATGACTTCTCAGCAACGCATGCTAAAGGCGACAAAGTTTCTGGTCAAATTAAATCCATTACCGACTTTGGCGTGTTTATTGGCTTGCCAGGCGGCATCGATGGTTTAGTGCATTTGTCTGATTTATCTTGGACAGCCACAGGCGAAGAGGCGATTCGTAACTTTAAAAAAGGTGACGAGCTTAACGCGGTAATTTTAGCCATAGATGTCGAAAAAGAGCGTATTTCATTGGGTGTGAAACAACTGACAGACGACCCATCAGGCGCGACAGCTTCTGTATCATCTGACGACAAAGCGGCTAAACCAAAAGCAAAACCAGCAAAAACTAAAGCAGAAGCCCCTTCTGCCGAAGAAGCCGCTGCAGCTTCTGGCTCTACCAACCTTGGTGCGCTGTTAAAAGCAAAAATGGATAGTAAGAAATAAGCTGGGTATAATTTAGGTCAATATAATCGATAGATATTAAAGGCAACTATAAGCCATGACAAAGTCTGAACTAATTAATTTACTCGCTGAGCGCTTTCCACAGTTAGTGGTGAAAGATGCCGAATTATCGGTAAAAGCTATTTTAGACGCGATGACCGATAACCTCTCTACTGGAGAGCGCATTGAGATTCGTGGCTTTGGGAGCTTCAGCTTAAATTACCGTCCGCCACGTTTGGGTCGCAACCCAAAAACAGGTAGTAAAGTGCAAGTACCTGCCAAGCATGTGCCGCACTTTAAAGCAGGTAAAGAGCTGCGCGACCGGGTAGATTCTGCTGTTTAATTGTATGTTTGTTTGATAAAAGGCGCTTGAAAAAGCGCCTTTTTTTATGCGAATCTTTTATACACCTTGCTAAACAGCAGGATAAACATTAGCGCCTATGTACAAGCACAGGTAAAATATTAAAAATTATGAATATTGAATTTGAATACTGGTGGTTGCTGATTTTGCCCTTGTTTTTTACACTGGGCTGGATAGCCGCGCGTGTGGATATTAAGCAACTCCTCGCCGAATCCACTACACTTCCTGCAGCTTACTTTAAAGGCTTAAATTTTCTTATTAGCGATCAACACGCTAAAGCCGTTGAAGCATTTTCGGAAGCCGTACAAGCGAATACCGATTCGCTAGAGCTGCATTTTGCAATAGGTAGCTTATTTAGGCGCACTGGTGAAACTGACCGCGCCATTAATATGCACCTCAATTTATTAGCCAAAAAAGAGTTAACAGCAAACCAAAGAAGCGCAGTTAAAGCTGAGCTAGCGCAAGATTACCTAAAAGCAGGTTTGTACGACCGTGCCGAGGAATTGTTTAAAGGCTTAGATGACACGCGCTACCAACAACCCGCTTTAAATGCCCTATTAGAAATTTATGTGCGCGAGCGCGAATGGGCGCAAGCAATCGCCACTGCCACCGAGCTAGAACGCTTATCTGGCGTGCCTTTTAGAGTGCAAATTGCGCAATATTATTGCGAACTGGCCATGAACGCCATCATCGCACAAAAACAAGACACAGCGC
Source organism: Methylophilaceae bacterium (assembly GCA_031422335.1). GTDB lineage: Bacteria > Pseudomonadota > Gammaproteobacteria > Burkholderiales > Methylophilaceae > Methylotenera_A. Next base: position 126,933 of record JANOQW010000008.1, on the reverse strand, counting down.
GCGTGCATTTAAATATGGCTATAGATGCCAACAAAAATTGTGTGCGTGCTAATGTGCTGCTAGGCGACCTGGAAGCCAGCAATGGCGCGCACCAAGCGGCAATATCGCATTGGAAACGTATTGAGTTTCAACAACCCGAATACTTGGGCTTGGTCGCCAACAAAATGCTTAAAAGCTACCGTGCGCTTGAACCTGAAAATGGCGGCAAACTTAAAGAGGGTTTAACCCAGCTCAACACTTATTTAGAAACCTATCAATTGCCTTCGCTGATGTCGGCTTTATATGAGGTCACCTTAGTGGAAGAAGGTGCCGAAAAAGCCGCCAAATTGGCCAGAAACGAATTGATACGCCAACCCAGCCTAACCACGCTAGATCAATTGTTGCAAGCACGCGCGATGGCGGATGAAACCGACAAAAAAGGCAATAATCAAGATATTCAATTGATGCAACAAACGGTGCGCAATGCCATTGGTAAGCGCGCGGCATATCACTGCGACCAATGCGGCTTTCGTGCCAAACAACACCATTGGCAATGCCCGGCCTGCAATGCTTGGGAGGCACTGCCTGCCGAGCCGAGCGAGATGGTTGAGCGTGAAATGACTGTGAAAAAATTAAAATAAAATAAATTAAAATAAAATACGCATAGAAAGTTACTCAGTGGTTAATCATAAAGCAGACAGTAAAGTTATTGATAGTAAGATTATAGTCGCACTTGATTACGCCGATGCGGCAAGCGCGATGCAGCTGGTCAATCAGTTAGAGCCAACTTTATGTAAGCTAAAAGTCGGTAAAGAATTATTTACTGCGGCTGGCCCGCAATTGGTAGAAAAACTGATTACCAAAAGATTTCAAGTTTTTTTAGATTTAAAATTCCATGATATTCCCACCACAGTAAAAAAAGCCTGCCAAGCCGCCAGCAATTTGGGTGTGTGGATGTTAAACATACACGCATCTGGTGGCACGGGCATGATGCAGGCCGCTGCAGAGGGCGTAGATATTGGCTCACAGGGCAGCACTAATAAACCACTTTTAATTGCAGTCACTGTACTCACCAGCATGAATCAAGCCAGCCTGAATGAAATTGGCATTGCAGGTACGGTAGAAAACCAAGTGTTGAAACTAGCCAAACTCACCCAGAAAGCTGGCTTAGATGGCGTGGTATGCTCAGCGCTAGAAGCACAATTACTCAAGCAACATTTACCGAGCGATTTTTTACTGGTGACGCCTGGCATACGCCCCGTTGCTACTAGTCCAGACAGCATCATTTCGGACGACCAAAGCCGTGTACTCACGCCCGCGCACGCGCTGCAGATGGGCGCAAGCTATTTAGTCATCGGCAGACCGATTACGCAAGCAGCGCAGCCACTGACCGCCTTAACGCAAATTTACAAAGAAATCACACACTTACAGTAGTTAAAAGTCAACCAAAGCATTACACTGTCGTTTTGATATCGTACTAAACATATAAGTTGTATCAATATAAATCAAGGGAGAACAATCAATGAAAAAACTACTTATCGCACTTTTTGCAACACTTGCACTTAGCTTTAACACATTTGGCTTTAACGCATTTGCCGCCGTTAACTTAAATACCGCCACTCAAGAAGAATTAGAAACACTCGATGGCATTGGTGAAGTGAAAGCCAAAGCGATTATTGATTACCGCAAAAAAAATGGTGGTTTTAAAAGTGTGGATGAACTAGAAAAAGTAGATGGTGTAGGCGAAATTACTCTGCAAAATGTGCGTAAAGATGTTTCAGTCAGCGGCAGAACAACAGTGGTTGTACCGCCATCTGACAAAGTAAACGCTGATAAAAAAGCCAAAGATGCAAAACCTAGCAAAGAAGCCAAAACAGACAAGCCTGCTAAAGAAACAAAAACCAAAGAAGTGGGCACAGAAAAAGCGGCAGCCGCTGGCAAAACTGCTGACAGCAAAGAAATGAAAGCCGAGAAGCCAGCAAAAGAAACCAAAGTAGCAAAAGAAGATAAGCCTGCTAAAGAAACTAAAGTTAAAAAAGAAACTAAAGCGGACAAGGCAAAAGAAGAAAAGCCAGCGAAAGAAATGAAAGCAGACAAATCTGCCAAAGCTGAAAAAACAGCACAATCAGATGACGCAGATAAAGAAGCCAAAAAAACTGCTGCTGCCAATAAAAAAGCAGCTAAAAAAGCAGAGGCTGATAAAAAAGCCGCTGATAAAAAAGCTGCTGCTGCCGAGAAAAAAGCTAAAGCTAAACAAGCTGCTGCTGTCAAAAAAGCAAAAGCTGAATAATTTTAACAATGAAAAAGCCCGCAATTGCGGGCTTTTTAACGTAGTAACGCTGTTTCAATTAGTCATCATGACCTTTATGGTTATGTTTATAGTGACCTTTGCCGTGCTTATGTTTCTTACCATGTTTATGTTTGTGTGTATGTGTGCGGCTGCTGGTTTTTGCAGGCTCATCAATTATCTTACCTACTACTGCACCACCAGCACCGCCAAGGCCTGCACCCACTACTGCACCTGTGCCACTGCCGCTTACTTTACGGCCAACGTAAGCGCCGCCAGCACCGCCTGCTGCACCACCAATTACGGCACCTGCTTGGCCTTCACCTTTGGTCGTTACAGCGCCACCCAGACCGCCGCCTACAGCGCCGCCCAGTACTTCGCCAGTGCTGCCGCCAACTACGCCACCAAGTGCCGTGCCTGCTGCTGCGCCTAAACCACCGCCTACTGCTGTTTTGGCGTTACTATCTGCCGCCATCGCATGGCTAGAAAATAATAGAATTGCTAATAATGAACTGTTAACTAACTTCATTGTGACTTCCCTCTTTTGTAGAAAAAATATGTTTGAATAACTGCACTGTACAAGATGTTAAAAATCCACAACATAAGGTAGCGCTGATATCAATGTAAGAAAATTCTTACATTGATTATGATGACTATCTAGCGTATCAAGTACGCCAGCTTACTTAACGCGCATACCTAGCTGAGCGCCTACATCGGGGGATAAAATAAATGGTCCGCCGTTTTCATCCGAAGCCGCCAGCACCATACCTTCACTCATGCCGAATTTCATTTTACGCGGTGCTAAATTGGCCACCATAACTGTTAAGCGCCCGACCAATGTTGCAGGATCATAAGCAGATTTAATACCTGCAAACACTTGGCGCGTTGTAGCTTCACCAATGTCTAAGGTGAGTTTAAGTAATTTTTCTGCGCCTTCCACATGTTCGGCGTTCACAATCTTAGCGATGCGTAAATCGACCTTAGTAAAATCATCAATTGTTATATACGAGCCTTCAGCAGCATCGCCAGGAGCCAATATTGGTGCGGTTGCTGGCGATGCTGTTTTGATTACGGCTGGTGTTGCTGTTAAATTCTCTTTATTGGCTTCTGTCATGGCTTCAATCAATTTTGAGTCGATACGAGTAATAAGCGGAGTAAATTTGCCTAACTGATGCCCTTTAGGAATAATCATCTGAGGATTGATTTTAGGTGCGACTAGACCCCAGTTCAAAGCACTACTATTCAAATACTTTTCTATCTGAGTAGCTAAGGCAGGCAAAATTGGCTTCAACATCAATGTAAGTAACTTAAACCCTGCGACTGCGTCTGCACACACTATCGCTAAAGACTCTTTGGCAACTGAACTTTCATGTGCAGTTTTAGCGATAATCCAAGGTTTTCGATCATCTATATAGCGATTTAATAAATCTGTTAATTGCATAATATCTCGTAAAGCTTTACCGTAATCTCTAGCTTCGTATGATTTTGCAATAATTTCTATAGTCGCCTCTACAGAAGGCAATGTCGTAGCGTCATTTAGTGATAAACCAAATAAATGGCTAACATCTGTTGGCATTTTCCCATCAAAATACTTCTCAATGAACGGCGCAGTTCGGCTAGCAATATTGATGTACTTACCCACCAAATCACTATTTACACGCGCCACAAAGTCTTCCAAATTCAGGTCGATATCTTCCATTGTGGAATTTAACTTAGCCGCGTAGTAATAACGCAAATACTCAGGATTTTTAATATGGTCCAAATAGCTGCGCGCTGTAATGAACGTACCACGCGATTTACTCATTTTTTCGCCATTGACGGTTAAAAAGCCATGCGCGAAAATCTGCGTAGGTGTGCGGTAGCCGCTATATTCCAGTGTTGCTGGCCAAAATAGCGCATGAAAATACAGAATGTCTTTGCCGATAAAATGGTAAAGCTCAGTGGTTGAATCTTGCTTCCAATATTCGTCGAAATCTAACCCTTGCAGCTCGCAGAGCTTTTTAAAACTGGCCATGTAGCCAATCGGCGCATCCAGCCATACATAAAAATACTTGCCTGGCGCGTCTGGAATCTCGAAGCCAAAATACGGCGCATCACGCGAAATATCCCAATCATTTAGGCCATGTTCAAACCATTCGCCCATTTTGTTGGCAGCTTCACCTTGCAACGTAGGCTTACCTTTTATGGCTTCGCTTCTTGTCCAAGTTTTTAAAAAATCTTCACATTCGCTTAATTTAAAAAAGTAGTGTTCCGTCTCTTTACGGATTGGTGCTGCGCCAGAAACTGCCGAATACGCATTAATAAGCTCAGTTGGGTTATAGGTTGCACCGCACACTTCGCAATTGTCACCATATTGATCTTTGGCATGACATTTCGGGCATTCACCTTTAATAAAGCGATCTGGCAAAAACATGTTTTTAACCGGGTCGTAAAACTGCTCAATGGTTTTGCTGGCAATTTTGCCATTGGCTTTGAGTTTTCTATAAATCGTTTGCGATAGCTCTTTATTCTCTGGCGCATTAGTTGAATAATAATTATCAAACTCGACCAAAAACTCTTTAAAGTCTGCGCTGTGTTCCTTGTGTACCGCATCAATCAAGGCTTCTGGTGTAATGCCCTCTTTTTCTGCACGCAGCATAATCGGCGTGCCATGCGTATCATCCGCGCATACATAATGCACAGTGTGCCCCTGCATTTTTTGAAAGCGTACCCAAATATCCGTTTGGATATATTCCACCAAATGACCAAGGTGGATACTGCCGTTGGCGTAGGGCAGTGCTGAAGTGACGAGGATTTTGCGGGTTGAAGATGACATGTGGTAAATGAACCAGTTGAATAAAAACCTATTTTAGCAAAGACGCTGGCTTCTACATAAGTTAAAATGCATTTTTATTAGGTAAATTTTGAAAACACAATGGCAACGACTGAAATAGACATCCAAAACGCATTAAAAGCCATAACAGACCCAAATACGGGTAGAGATTTTGTAAGCAGCAAATCGGCCAAAAATATTCAAATTAATGGCAATGATGTGAGCTTGGATATTGTGCTGGGCTACCCCGCCAACAGCGTGATAAATAGCGTGAAAGCGCTGGTAGAAGGTGGTTTGCAGGCTATTACAGGCATTGGCAAAGTCACCGTCAATATTGGCAGTCGCATCGTAGCGCACAAAGCGCAACAAGGCGTGACGCTGTTGCCGAATGTAAAAAATATTATCGCGGTAGCTTCGGGCAAAGGTGGCGTGGGCAAGTCCACCACATCGGTCAATTTAGCTTTAGCATTAGTGGCTGAAGGCGCAACTGTGGGATTGTTAGATGCTGACATTTACGGCCCAAGCCAGCCACAAATGCTCGGTATCAGTGGTCGGCCAGAAAGTAACGATGGCAAAAGTATGGAGCCAATGTTAGCGCATGGCATACAAGCCATGAGTATTGGGTTTTTGGTAGATATTGATACACCGATGGTGTGGCGCGGCCCAATGGTGACGGGCGCGCTAGAGCAGTTATTGCGTGATACCAAGTGGCGCGATTTGGATTATTTAATTGTCGACTTGCCGCCTGGCACGGGCGATATTCAACTCACACTGGCGCAAAAAATCCCCGTCACAGGCGCGATTATTGTCACCACGCCACAAGATATTGCCTTGCTGGATGCGCGTAAAGGTTTGAAAATGTTCGAGAAAGTTGGCATACCAATTTTAGGCATTGTAGAAAATATGAGCACACATATTTGCAGCAACTGCGGGCATGAGGAACACATATTCGGCGCAGGTGGCGGACAAAAAATGTGTGATGATTACAAGGTCGATTTGCTTGGCAGTTTGCCACTCGATATCAGCATTCGCGAGCTCACAGATAGTGGAAAACCAACAGTGATTGCTGAACCTGATTCAAAAATCGCTAGTATATACAAAGATATCGCCCGTAAAGCTGCGATTAAAATCGCCAATGCCACGCTCGATCACAGCAGCAAGTTCCCTAATATTGTCATTCAGAATACATAAGTTCATACTAAATCAATGACAGAACGCAAACACAACGCTACGGAAAAAATCATCGGTGCAAACTACGAAGCCATGGACGTACGTACGCAAAAAGTTGCGCGTCACATCGCCGAGCGCAGGCACATCTCTAAAAATACTTAGTTAGAACAAGATGATAGCAAAACTTTTGGCCAGCACGCAGCTGATGCAGTCGCTAAATTTGGTGGCTCTTGGACATTTATTATTTTATTTGGCGTGGTGCTGGTTTGCTGGGTGATTTTAAATTCGTATATTTTAGTCAATTACAACAAGGCGTTCGATCCATACCCTTACATCCTCTTAAATTTGTTTTTATCAATGCTGGCCTCGATTCAAGCGCCGATTATTTTAATGTCGCAAAATCGTCAATCTGAAAAAGACCGCCAAAATGCCGAGAATGATTACGAAGTGAATTTAAAAGCTGAACTGGAAATTATGCTATTACACGAAAAAGTAGATTTGCTACGCGAAAGCCAATGGAGCGAATTGATTGCGATTCAGAAAGAGCAGTTGCGACTACTTGGAAATTTAATCGAAAAGAAATAATTAACATAAAATAAAGAAAAATTTTATGCCCTGCAGCCCAATATCCATGCGGTCTGCAGGTCAGCGATCTAAAACTATTTTAACTCTACATCATAGCAATAAACATCCACGCCGCACGCAGGCGTGATTAACGCGGCTGGTATATCCACGCATTTGCGCCAGTTATCGACTGCTTCTTGCTTGCCTTTGCCTGTCACCAAAAACATAGCTGCGTTGGTATTGTTTAACCGATTTTGGCTCATGGTCACCCGTTCTGCAGGTGGCTTAGGTGAGTTAAACACAGGTACCGCATCTGCGCTGTTATCTACCACATGACCGGGAAACAAGCTTGCGGTATGGCCATCTTCACCCAACCCAAACAGTACTAAATCAAACGTGGGTACATTAGCTAAAGTTTTTGCATAGGCTTTTGCGCCTTCCACTGGCCCAAGCTCAGACGGAATCGCGTGAATTTGGCTTCTTGGAATAGCTACGTGGCTTAACCACACTTGGTCTACCATCAAGCTATTACGCTCTTCATCATCTACTGGCAAACAGCGGTCGTCGTTAATATAAATATGCCATTTTGACCAGTCGGTCGGCATATCACGCAACAAACGGTAAATGGCGCGCGGGGTACTGCCACCTGCCAGCACAATCGAAAATGCACCTTTATCTGCAATGGCGATTGCAGCATGATTCATAATCACATCGCATACAATGTGACGTAGCGATTCAATACTGTCGAACAAATTCCAGCGTATATTTTTTGAGTGCATAATCTTTAAAAAGTGAGAATAAATCGGTGAGAAAATTTTGCGCGTATTTGACCCTATTTTACGCAAATTGTCATGCTTTTTATGTATTTTTTGGTATAACCATTTTACGTAAACCCGCCCATGCATTATTATATCGGGTTACGCAAAAGGATAAAACATGTTGATTAAAGATGGTGAAGTTGTAAAGATTAACACCCCAACTGGCGACATGAATGCGCACATCTTTCGCCCAGTTGCGCCTGGTAAATATCCTGCCGTTTTAATGTACTCAGAGATTTTTCAAGTGACTGCACCCATACGCCGTACCGCAGCAATGCTTGCTGGACACGGTTTTATTGTAGCTTGCCCAGAGATTTACCACGAACTAGAACCTGCAGGCACTGTATTAGCTTATGACACTGATGGCACAGAGCGCGGTAACGCGCATAAAATCACCAAAGAACTTTCGTCTTATGACAACGATGCCAAGGCAGTACTAACGCATTTAGCCTCACGCGAGGATTGCACAGGCCGATTGGGCGTAATGGGCATTTGCATTGGCGGTCATTTAGCGTTTCGCGCCGCCATGAACCCAGAAGTATTGGCAGCCGTGTGTTTTTATGCCACTGATATTCACAAAAAATCTTTAGGATTAGGCAAAAACGATAACTCACTGGAACGTGCAGGCGAAATTAAAGGTGAGTTACTGCATATTTGGGGCAAGCAAGACCCGCATGTGCCACTAGAAGGTCGCAACATGATTAAAGCGCGCTTAGACGAAGTGGGCACGCGCTACACTTGGCACGAATTTAACGGCCAACACGCCTTTATGCGCGACGAAGGCCATCGTTATGATCCTGAATTAGCGCTGCAAAGCTGGAACTTATTGCTTGCGCTATTCCACCGTCGCCTGGGTTACGGCGATCTAGATATACAAATAGATGGTGCAACAGCTGAAGCGCGCCATTAATTAGGTTTATTTTCAGCATTAACTTTTTTAGTACTTTTTACACATATCGAACTTAATCTAGGCCAAAAGCCTGATGGTTCATCACCCTCTACAAAGGTAAACAATGAAATTAGCAATGTTAGGTTTAGGAAAAATGGGCGGCAATATGGCGGCTCGTTTATTACGTCACAAAATTGAAGTGGTTGGATTTGATTTCAACAAAGAATTTGTCAATAATTTAGTCGAAAAAGAAGGCATGATCGGCGCTACTTCAGTAGCTGATGCAATTAGCAAGCTAGAAGGCCAGAAAATCGTATGGATGATGCTGCCAGCTGGTGAAATCACAGAGAAGCAAATTCAAGACTTAGTACCATTATTAAGTAAAGGCGATCTCATCGTCGATGGCGGCAACTCAAATTACAAACACAGTCAACGTCGCGGCGCTATGCTGGCTGAACACGGTATTGGCTTTATTGACTGTGGTACTTCCGGTGGCGTTTGGGGTCTGGATAACGGCTACTGCCTGATGTACGGTGGCGAAAAACAATATGCGGATGTATTGGCACCTTATGCGCAAGCATTGACCCACGCAGACCGTGGTTGGGCTCACGTAGGCCCAGTCGGTAGCGGCCACTTCACCAAAATGCTGCACAATGGTATTGAATACGGCATGATGCAAGCATTGGCCGAAGGCTTGGACTTGTTAAAAGGCAAGGAAGAATTCAAATTAGACTTAGCGCAAATCACTGAACTCTGGCGCCATGGCTCCGTTGTGCGTAGCTGGTTGCTTGACCTGACAGCCGAGGCACTGAAAGGTGATCAGACACTGGAAGCCATCGCCCCTTATGTTGCTGACTCTGGTGAAGGCCGCTGGACGGTGGTTGAAGCTGTTGAGCAAGGCGTCGCGGCGCCTGTATTGACAGTAGCATTACAAGCCCGTTTCAGAAGCCAAGATGCAAATGGTTACAGCTACAAACTGCTATCCTTGATGCGTAATGCTTTTGGTGGCCATGCTGTCAAAAAGAACTAAACACCCTAGTATTTAACACTAAGGTAATTAACGATAAGGTTTAATCAATGACGAACACTATAGACCCTTGCACGCTTGTGCTATTTGGTGCCAGCGGTAATTTGGCACGCGTTAAGTTATACCCTGGCCTGTTTAGGCTAGATAGCATTGGCCGCTTACCCCCCGAATTAAAAATTTTAGCGGTGGGACGTCAGGAAGTCACCTTAGAAGCATGGCGTGCTGACATTAAAAGTATGCTGGATGCCAAATTTAAAAAAGGCTACGACGCAGCGGCTTTTGAGCGTTTTATCGCACGTAATTTTTACCATGCTAACCCTCCTACTGACCCAGACGCATTTGCTAAGCTTAAAAATACTTTAAGCGACACAAAGATATTTCCACAAAACTTGGCTTATTTCTTATCTGTACGCCCAGTTGATTTTGCGCCAGTGGTGGAATCGCTGGCTAAAGTTGGTTTAACCCAAGAGGATAAATTTTGGCGCCGCGTAGTGGTAGAAAAACCATTTGGCACCGATTTAAATAGCGCCATTGATTTACAAGCAGCGCTAACTAAAAACCTGAAAGAAAGCCAAATTTATCGCATTGACCATTATTTGGGTAAATCTGCATTGCAGAATATCTTATTACAGCGCTTTACCAACACTTTGTTAGAGCCTGTGTGGAACAACCAATACATTGACCATGTGCAAATCACCAATACTGAAATGCTGGGCGTGGGCGACCGTACGCAGTTTTATGATAGTACAGGCGCTTTGCGCGACATGATTCAGAGTCATATTTTGCAAACTTTGGCTTTAACTGCAATGGAAATGCCCAAAGATTTAACGCCACATAGTGTACGTGATGCCAAAATTAAGCTGTTAGAGCAAATTCGGCCGATTCCAGTCAACGAATTGAATAAGCACGCATTTAGAGCGCAATATGCAGCAGGCGAGGTCTTTACTACAGACAGCAAAGGCGAAAAAGTACCTGGCTATTTAGATGAATTGGGCGATAAAACGAGTGTGGTAGAAACTTATGCCGCGCTAAAATTATTCATTGACAACCCGCGCTGGCAAGGCGTGCCGTTTTACATTCGCACCGCTAAGCGCCTGCACGAAGCCGATACGCGCATTTGCATTCGCTTCAAAAAAGCGCTACTGGATGTGAATAATCAGAATCAAAATTGGTTAATCATCGGCATTCAACCGCGCGAGTGCATCAAAATGGAAATTGAAGCCAAAGTGCCGGGCTTGGATATTAATACACGCACCATTCAGCTGGATGCAGCTAATAGGCTGGCTGAGGACGACAGCGTAGATGCTTATGAAGCCTTACTTTTAAATCTGATGCAAGGCGATAACAGCAATTACTTGCATATTTCGGAAGCCGAGGCGCAGTGGCGCTTGGTGGACCCTGTGGTAAAAGCGTGGGCGGCCGACAAAACGCCTGTGCACCAATACCCTGCTGGTAGCCGCGACCCAGCAGCAAGTAAAGTGATTTTTGAAAGTGAAGACCAGTTTTGGCGCTATTCGATTGAATTAGGCGGCGATAAATACTAAGTTTACTTAAACCCTTCACCGTCATTCTGAGCGCAGCGAAGAATGACAGATTTAGAAGTTTTTTAGCACAATTTAAAGCATGCACTTTATAATGCCCAATCTAAACCTTGGGCATTATTTTTTAGTAAAGATTAAGAAAACATGAGCATAAACTATGAGTATTAAATCGGACAAATGGATTCGTAAAATGGCGCTCGAGCATGACATGATTTCGCCGTTTGAGTCGAATCAAGTCAAAACTAACAAGCAAGGTCAGCGCATGGTGTCTTATGGTACATCTAGCTACGGCTACGATATTCGCTGCAGCAAAGAGTTTAAATTGTTCACTAATATTAATAGCACCATTGTGGACCCAAAAAATTTCGACCCAAATTCGTTTGTAGAAGTGAATGCCGATTTTTGCATTATTCCACCGAATTCATTTGCTTTAGCTAGAACCGTTGAATACTTTAAAATTCCGCGCAATGTGTTGACCATTTGCTTAGGCAAAAGCACCTATGCACGCTGTGGCATTATCGTGAATGTCACGCCATTCGAGCCAGAATGGGAAGGTTACGTGACGCTAGAGTTTAGCAACACCACGCCGCTACCTGCCAAAATCTATGCAAATGAAGGTTGTGCACAAGTGCTATTTTTTGAAGCGGATGCTGATGATGTGTGCGAAACCAGCTACAAAGACCGTGGCGGAAAATACCAAGGCCAAGTTGGCGTAACTTTACCCAAGATTTAATTAAGGAAATTGGATGAAATTTAGATTTCCAGTCGTCATTATTGACGAAGATTTTCGCTCTGAAAATTCTTCAGGCTTAGGCATTCGCATGTTGGCCAAGGCCATCGAAACGGAAGGCGTTGAGGTACTCGGCGTGACCAGCTATGGCGACTTAACCTCTTTTGCGCAGCAACAAAGCCGTGCTTCTGCCTTTATTTTATCCATAGATGACAATGAGTTTGTAGAAGAAAATCAAGACGCGCTGGACAACTTGCGCGCGTTTGTAGAAGAAATTCGTTATCGCAATGAAGAAATCCCCATCTTTTTGCATGGCGAGACACGCACTTCACGCCATATTCCTAACGAAATTTTGCGCGAACTCAATGGTTTTATTCATATGTATGAAGATACGCCAGAATTTGTGGCGCGTTATATTTTACGCGAGGCACGCACCTATTTAGACAGCCTCGCCCCGCCATTTTTTAAAGCGCTCACAGAATACGCCGCTGATGGCTCTTACTCTTGGCATTGCCCAGGCCACTCAGGCGGTGTCGCGTTTTTAAAATCGCCCGTTGGTCAAATGTTCCACCAGTTTTTTGGCGAAAATATGCTGCGTGCTGACGTATGTAACGCGGTGGAAGAGTTAGGTCAATTATTAGACCATACAGGCCCAGTAGCGGCTTCTGAACGTAATGCTGCGCGTATTTATAATTGTGACCATTTGTATTTTGTGACGAATGGCACGTCAACCAGTAATAAAATGGTGTGGAACAGTACGGTAGCACCAGGTGACGTGGTGGTGGTAGATCGCAATTGCCACAAATCCATATTGCATGCCATTATTATGACCGGCGCCGTGCCAGTATTTTTAATGCCCACGCGCAACCATTTTGGCATTATTGGCCCCATCCCAAAAAGTGAGTTTGAGTGGGAAAACATTCAAAAGAAAATTGACCGTAACCCTTTTATACTCGACAAAACTGCTAAACCACGTGTGCTGACGATTACACAATCCACCTATGACGGCGTGCTATACAACGTAGAAGAAATTAAAGACATGCTGGATGGTAAAATTGATACACTACATTTTGACGAAGCGTGGTTGCCACATGCGACTTTTCACGACTTTTACGGCGATTATCATGCCATTGGCGAAGGCCGCCCGCGCTGCAAAGAAAGCATGGTGTTCTCTACGCAATCTACGCATAAACTGCTTGCTGGCTTAAGTCAGGCTAGCCAAATTTTAGTGCAAGATGCCGAAAATAATAAGCTAGACCGCGATATTTTCAACGAAGCCTACTTGATGCACACCAGCACCAGCCCGCAATATTCTATTGTCGCCAGTATTGACGTGGCCGCCGCCATGATGGAAGCGCCAGGTGGCACAGCGTTAGTAGAAGAAAGCTTGATGGAAGCCCTAGATTTTCGCCGCGCCATGCGTAAAGTGGATGAAGAATGGGGCGCAGACTGGTGGTTTAAAGTATGGGGGCCAGACGATTTAAGCGAGGAAGGCTTAGAAGCGCGCGAGGCGTGGATGCTGCACGCCAACGATGCATGGCATGATTTTGGCGACTTAGCGCCCGGCTTTAATATGCTAGATCCGATCAAGGCCACCATCATCACGCCAGGCTTGGATATTAAAGGTAATTTCTCGGATAAATTTGGTATTCCCGCTGCAATTGTGACCAAGTATCTGGCAGAACACGGCGTGATTGTTGAAAAAACTGGCCTGTATTCGTTCTTTATTATGTTCACTATTGGCATTACCAAAGGCCGCTGGAACACCATGGTAGCGGCTTTGCAGCAATTTAAAGATGACTACGACAAGAACCAACCGCTATGGAAAGTGCTACCAGAATTTGTGCAGAAACAGCCTAGATACGAAAAAGTGGGCTTACGTGATTTGTGTGAACAAATTCATGCCGTGTATAAAGCTAACGACGTGGCAAAACTCACCACTGAGATGTATTTATCCGACATGATTCCTGCCATGAAGCCGACCGATGCGTTTGCCAAAATGGCGCACCGTAAAATTGAGCGTGTGGCGATTGATGACTTGGAAGGCCGCGTGACGGCTGTTTTATTGACGCCCTACCCGCCTGGTATTCCGCTGTTAATTCCTGGTGAAAAATTCAATAAAGTGATTGTCAATTACTTAAAATTTGCACGCGAATTTAACGAGAAGTTTCCGGGCTTTGAGACTGACAATCACGGCTTGGTGAAAGAAATTGTAGAGGGCAAAGCGGTTTATCACGTAGATTGTGTTGAGAAATAAATGTGCGGAATAAAACATGCTCTGTAAGCCAACATCCATACGGCTTGCAGAGCATCAAAATAAAAGAGACTTACTTTAAGTTTATTTTCGAATATAAATTAAATCACTATATTCAAGACTATTTGCTGACAAATGTGCTTGCTTCTCGCTTAACTGCCACAGCTTTAAATCGATCTGCGCAAAAAATGCATCGCCTACAACTTCAGTATGCACTTCTGTAATATATAACTTGGTAGCCAGCTTCAAGCCGTCTTTATACAATTCCGCACCACCAATCACAAAGGGTTCTGCATCGCCAGAAGCCAATAGCAGAGCGGCCTGCAGGCTATGTGCAATTAATGCGCCTGCCACTTTAAAATCTTTATTTCGCGTGACAATAATAGTGGTGCGCCCCGGCAACAAACGGCCCAGTGACTCATAAGTTTTACGCCCCATAATAATATGATGGCCAGTGGTAAGCGCGCGAAAACGCTTTAAATCTTCGGGCAAATGCCATGGCAACGTGTTATTGAGGCCAATAACATTGTTTTTTGCGTGCGCAACGATGAGCGAAAGTGGTTTCATAGGCGTATTATACTAGTCTTTGTTGATGCTTTTTAATCGTGTTCACTTGCAAATTACTTATCCCAAATCGTTTTTAAAACTGCTGCTGCTGGGCTTTGCGCTGGTGATGCTGCCTTTGCTGGTGGCGTTTGTTAATGCCAATATTTACTTTGATAAACTGACCAAACAAAGCTTGTTTAATATGTCACAAGCGGTAGAAACCACCCGCAATAGCCGCATTTTAGTAGAGGAGCTGGCGGTGATGGAGCGCAGTGCGCGCCAACATTTTGTGTTAAAAGATCGGCAACTGCTGACCAACTATATGAATGCGCATCGCCGCTTTACGGATGTATTAAATAGTCTATCCCAGCAACCCATGGCCAAAGCACTGGCAGCAGATTTGAGTTTATTTGCCTTGCAAGAAAAGCGTTTATTTTCTACTATCAGTCAATCTAAGGATGCTTTTGATTACGACCAAACGATTACCGATGCATTTAGCAATTTAAGCCTGCAAGCCAATATAATTATTAATGAAAACAATACATTAATCGATAAAGAATCTGCTTTATTTAAAGATAAAGTTGCCAAAACCCAACGCCTGTTATTTTGGCAAACGCTCACGCTGATTCCACTGGCCATTATCATTGCGGGTATTATTACCTGGATGATTGCGCGGCCCATCCGCCGCATGGATGATGCCATTAACCAATTGGGCGCGGGTGATTATGCGCAAAGTATTAAAATTAATGGCCCAGGTGATTTGCGTAAACTTGGCGCGCGGTTAGATTGGTTGCGCATTGCACTAAAAGATTTACACCAACAAAAACAACATTTTTTGCAACAAGCCTCGCACGAACTTAAAACGCCGTTAACCGCCATTAGAGAAGCCAGCGAGCTGTTAAACGATGGCGTTGCTGGCACGTTAAATGCTAAGCAAGCTGACGTGATTCGCATATTGCGCGATAACAGTTTGCGCCTGCAAACTATGGTGGAAAATTTACTCAAGTATAATCAGATTAAATTTGCCGATAATCCACTAGATAACGCGAAACTAAACAGTTCGCAGCAAGCGCTTAAAGCCATGTTGGCAGACATTATTCAAGCCTATGAATTAAGCATACGTAACAAAAATATTCAGGTAAATATTAGCGCGGAAAGTATTATCATACAAAAAAATACTGAAAAACTACGCAACATTTTAGATAACTTAATTTCGAATGCAGTTAAATTTACCCCACAAAATGGCGAAATTAGCGTGACTACCAACCAAAGCAAATCGACGCTGACGATTGCTGTGAAAGATACTGGGCCAGGCGTTGATGAGAAAAGTAAATCTGCCCTGTTTGAGCCGTTTTATCGTGGCAACCAGCCGAATGCCAGCTTAGTTTCTGGTAGTGGGCTGGGTTTATTTATTGCCAAAGAGGCCGCAAATGCGCTAAGTGGAGAGCTAACGGCAATGCCAAGCGATGATGGCGCGCACTTTGTATTAGTGATTCCAACCTTAAATTTGAATACTTAAACTGATGAAAAATCCTGTTATATTATTGTGCGCTTGCTTAGCTGTTGCCTGCGCAACAGCACCCAATAAAACTCTGCAAACCAGCCCAGTGAACAAATCCACTGCTGCAGTAAAAATTGTTCACAGTAAAAACATCGATGCCATTGAGTACTTAAATTTTGCAGAAGCTTTCTCTAACTTGCCGATAGATTTACAAAAACAAGCACTGTTGGAGACTAATCAGATGCTTGTAGTAAACCCGAACGATTTGTTGCATCGCATGAGGCTGGTGATGATATGCGGCTTGCCCAGCAGCAGCATTCCAGACACTTTGAAAGCACAACAATTATTGCAAAAAATTATGCAAGAGGATATTTTAGTCAACTCGCAACTGGCTTTTGCCAATTTATTATTTGATCATTTAGCGGTGGTGAATAAACCAGCCAAACCTGTAAATGGCGAGCCGAAACGCTTGGAAAGTTTGCAGCAAAAAAATGAGGCTTTACAACAAAAACTTGAAGCTACACAGCAAAAATTAGAAGCTGCCCAACAAAAACTAGACGAGTTAAAGAAAATTGAAAAATCCATGGGCGAGCGCGAGCTTATTCCTAATAAAAATGAAGCCCCTCCAAAAAAATAAAACTGCTTCATATGATACCGAAAATTTTAATTGTTGATGACGATGCAGATATTTTAAAGCTGCTAGAAATGCGCTTGGTGGCAAGTGGTTATCAAGTTAGCAGCGCGCACTCTGGGCAGCAGGCACTCACCTTATTCAATATGCATAGCCCTAGCCTGGTGATTAGCGATTTACGCATGCCAGAAATGGATGGCTTGGCCTTGTATGAGGCGGTGCACGCACTAAACCCTAGCATACCGTTTATTTTGCTCACTGCGCATGGTTCTATTCCCGATGCGGTGCATGCCACACAGCAGGGCGTATTTAGCTTTTTAACCAAACCTTTCGATAGCAAAAGTTTGCTTGCACAAGTTGAAAACGCGCTTAAAATTGCCTCCAATACGCAGGCCAATTTATCTGATGACAATCGCTGGTGCGCCAGTATTATTAGCAGCAGTCAACAAATGCAAAGCTTGCTGGCAAAAGCCAAGTTGGTGGCAGCTTCTGACGCCAGTGTGCTAATTCAAGGCGAAAGCGGCACTGGCAAAGAGCTGTTTGCGCAAGCCATACATCAAGCCAGTGCCCGCGCGCATAAGCCGTTTGTGGCCATTAACTGTGCTGCGCTGCCAGAGCCACTATTAGAATCTGAATTATTTGGCCACAGCAAAGGCGCGTTTACCGGCGCCACCCGCGATCACCCAGGTTTAATCAAAAATGCGCATGGCGGTACGCTATTTTTAGACGAAATTGGCGATATGCCGCTGGCAATTCAGGTCAAATTACTACGCGCCTTGCAAGAGCGTATGATAAGGCCAGTAGGCTCGACCGAAAATGTGACGATTGATATTCGCCTGATTTGTGCCACCCATAAAAATCTCATCGAAGCGATGCAAGCCAATCAATTTAGAGAAGATTTTTATTACCGCATTAATGTGGTCAGTTTAGAAATTCCACCATTGGCTGCAAGGCGCGAGGATATTGGCTTGCTGGCCAATCATTTTTTGGTCAGCTTAAATAATAAGTATCAAAAGAAGGTCAATGGATTTGCGCCAGAGGCGCTTGAAACCTTGCTGGCAGCGCCGTGGCCTGGCAATGTGCGGCAGCTGCAAAACATTATCGAGCAAGTAGTAGTGCTGGCTACCACACCAATTATTACCAACAAATTAGTGAAAAAAGCACTGCAAGATAATATTGCCAGCATGGTGTCGTTTGATGCGGCGCGCAAAAATTTTGAGCAGCAATATTTAATTAACCTACTCAAAGCCACCCAGGGCAATGTCACACAAGCGGCGCGTATTGCCAACCGCAACCGCACCGATTTTTATAAATTATTACAACGCCATCAAATAAATCCTGTGTTATTCAAAGATGCCTTGGCATCTAATTCGACATCAAATTAAGCAACTACTGAATAGCGTCGCAATTTTGCGACAAAAAAAGCCCTTCATTATCATCTAGTTAGCCTTTTGCGTTTAAAACCGTCTCTGTTTAGAGACGGTTTAGGCGGCTAACATTCACAAAAATTATCTTAAGTTACTGTTTTATAACAAAAAATAAAGGTGGCACGGCAAATGCTAATACACTCTTGTAATACTTTTTAATTGTTTAGGAGTTACCTCATGATGAAATTAAATCATTTAAGCACATTTAATAAAGCATCCATTATGCTCATTGCCGGTATATCGCTAGCAGCCTTGTATATCCCATTGGCAGTTGCAGCAGATGCAAAAGAAATCGTGGCAGAAGCGCCAGCTGATGCAGATTTCAAAAAGCTAGATGTGAATAGTGACAAAAAAATATCATTGAAAGAAGCGGTGAAAGATAAAATATTGGCCACCAGCTTTGATATGACCGACATGAACAAAGATGGCAACATTACGCCAGATGAATATTCAAGCTACAAAGCTAGCAGCATGAAAAGCTTAGATGGCGTGGCACCTGCTGTAACCCCTAGCGGCGCAGCACCAGCTGCCCCACCAGCAACAGGTTATTAAGTTTTCCCGGTAGTACACCTACAGTTCTCCCCTTAGAAATGTAGGTTTAGCCACACTGTTATGCAGTGTGGCTTTTTTTATGTAACTTTGTGACGTACTCGTTATGTGAAAAAATTAATGCCCTGCAAGCCGTATAGATATTGGCTTGCAGGGCATACAAATAATATACTTAATTAAGGTACTTAAATTTAAGCATTTAAACTAAATACTTATTTTTAACTATTTACTCTTTACCAATTTGATAAACTTCATAGCTTACTTCTACAATTTTGCCTGATGTGGCATCCACTTCAACTTTAATTTCTTCGCCGTCCGCCTCTTCAATATCAAACTCGTAACTGGCTTTACCATCTGGCTCTAGCTCATACTCAGTCTCCACCACATTGCCAGAGTGTGCAGCCAAGGCGGTGGCTTTAGCATCGGCCTCGTTCACTTTTGCTAATGCCACAAATTTAACATCATCTGCTTTTACTTCTTGCTCAACTTCAGTCACTTTGCCGGTTTTTACATTGCATTCAATATCCCAAGCAGTGCCATCGGCTGACTCAATATCAAATTCATACATGGCAGTTTTTTGCTCGGATTTCATTTCTAGTTTTACAATATTACCATCGTGCTTACTTAGCGCGGCCACCACACATTTACCTAAGCTATCGTAAGCTTTAGCTTTGATAGTACCGTGGTCTGCCAAGGCTGAGTTTGTAAATGCAGCAGTAAATAATACTGCACTTAGAGTAAGTTGTAATTTCATGATTGATCTCCAAAATTGTAAATGTTTTGTAAGTATAGAATGAGTAGTTACATTAACTCATTTTAAGATTAGATTACGTTACTACGAGTTAAAGCTTACTAAGCATTTTAAT
Source organism: Methylophilaceae bacterium (assembly GCA_031422335.1). GTDB lineage: Bacteria > Pseudomonadota > Gammaproteobacteria > Burkholderiales > Methylophilaceae > Methylotenera_A. The sequence continues at coordinate 107,342 of JANOQW010000008.1, read as the reverse complement.
GATTTATGCTTAATTACATTAAGGGTTAAAGCAAGCCAACGATTCGGCTAAAAACAATCAAAAAGTAGCTTAAACCGCAACTACACCTTTAATAGCAGGATGTGGATCGTAATTCTCTAGCGTAAAATCTTCAAACTTAAAGCTAAAAATATCTTTCACTTCTGGGTTAATGCGCATGGTGGGCAAACTACGTAAATCGCGTGAAAGCTGTTCTTTAACTTGCTCAAAATGATTATTGTAAATGTGCGCATCGCCCAAGGTATGCACAAAATCACCCAATTTTAAATTGCACACTTGCGCCACCATCATTGTTAATAAAGCATAAGAGGCAATATTAAATGGCACGCCAAGGAATATATCGGCACTGCGCTGATAGAGCTGACAGCTCAATTTTCCATCCGCCACATAAAACTGAAAAAACGCATGGCACGGAGGCAACTTCATTTTGTCCACATCGGCCACATTCCAAGCACTTACAATCAAACGGCGCGAATCTGGATTGCTCTTGATGGCATTCACCACTTGCGTAATTTGATCTATGTGCGTGCCGTCAGGTTTTGGCCAATTGCGCCATTGGTAACCATATACTGGGCCTAAGTTGCCATTTTCATCGGCCCATTCATCCCAAATGCGCACGCCATTTTCTTTTAAGTAGGCAATATTAGTACTGCCTTGCAAAAACCATAACAGCTCGTGAATAATGGATTTTAAATGTACTTTTTTGGTAGTGAGCAGCGGAAAGCCAGCGCTTAAATCATAACGCATTTGGTAGCCAAATACTGACACTGTGCCAGTGCCAGTGCGGTCGTGCTTTTGCGCGCCTTCGGCTAACACGTGTTTTAATAAATCGGTATATTGTTTCATGCAGTTTTAGTCACAATATAATCTTTAATTGCTGTCACATCTGCATTCATCACATCAAATTTTTGCGGTAAATTTTCTATGCCAAGCAAGCCTGCAGGCCGCTCTGGTGCTTGACCTAGCGCTTCAATAATCGCATCTTCAAACTTAACTGCCAGCGCAGTTTCTAGCACCAGCATTGGCGTGTTTTTATCTCGCTGGGGTTGATTAAAATAGTCTAATGCAACTTTTAAGCCATCAGCCGTATGCGTATCAATCACCACGCCATATTTTGCGTTGGTTTCACGAATAGTTTGCATGCGGTTTTGGTGGTTGCTACTGCCAGACACAAAACCATAATCAGCCAGTTTTGGCATCAGCGCTTTCAAGTCAAACGCACCGCCTTTATCTACGCTACTCCATAACTCACGTACTTTCGCGCCATCTTTGCCGACTAAATCAAACACGAAACGCTCAAAGTTGGAGGCTTTGCTAATGTCCATCGACGGGCTTGAAGTTTGGTAAGTATTAGCCGAGCCACGTGGTTTATACACACCCGTTTTAAAAAACTCGTCTAGCACATCATTTTCGTTAGTTGCTACAATCAGCTTATCAATTGGCAAGCCCATCATACGTGCAATGTGGCCTGCACACACATTGCCAAAATTACCACTAGGCACGGCAAAATCTACCTTTTGCATATTGCTTTTCGTCACCGCAAAATAGCCTTTAAAGTAGTACACCACTTGCGCGACGATGCGACCCCAATTGATAGAATTGACCGCGCCTATCTTGTATTTCGCCTTAAAAGTCGCGTCGTTGCTCACCGCTTTCACCATATCTTGGCAGTCGTCAAACACGCCGTTTACCGCAATGTTAAAAATATTGTCGTCTTGCAAGCTGAACATTTGCGCGGTTTGAAAACGGCTCATTTTTTTATACGGACTCAGCATAAATACCCGCACACCCTGCTTGCCGCGCATCGCATATTCTGCCGCACTGCCAGTATCGCCCGAAGTGGCGCCTAAAATATTGGTCGTTTCATTACGTTGTTTAAGCACATATTCAAATAAATTGCCTAGCAGCTGCATGGCCATGTCTTTAAACGCCAGCGTTGGGCCATTGGATAGACTCAGCAAATACAAGTTATCTTCTAGTTTTAATGTCGGCGCGATATCTTCTGCGTTTTGGCCAGCGCGAGTAAAACCATACACCTCGGCACGATAGGTTTTATCGATAATCGCTTTTAAATCAGCGGCAGGAATGTCGTCAATCAATCGTGACAAAATCGCAAATGCCAAATCGCGATAATTCATACCGCGCATATTGCTTAAATCTGCATCGTTAAATTGTGGGTAGGCTTCTGGCAGATACAAGCCGCCATCTGGCGCAAGGCCGCCCAATAAAATTTCGCTAAATGTGAGCGCAGGCGATAGCCCACGGGTAGAGATATACTTCATTGATTACTTGCCTAATTCTTCCATACGAATTTTCACCAAATTACCCACAATAGCAGGTAGCGCTTCAATAGCAGTAATGGCCGCATCCATATTTTTTTCTTGCGTGATGTGCGTCAAAATCACAATGTCAGCCTCAGTTTCGTTATCGGCTGGCTCTTTTTGTAACATAGCATCAATCGATATATTTTTATCAGCCAAAATTTTGGTTACGCCCGCCAGCACACCCGGCTTGTCATTGGCGCGAAGGCGCAAGTAATAGGCAGAATTGATTTCGCTAATTGGCAATACAGCCAAATCGGCCACACTATTGGGTTGAAAAGCCAAGTAAGGTACGCGCTGCTCTACGCTGGCATTTTGTAGCCGCGCCACATCCATTAAGTCGGCTACCACCGCGCTTGCAGTAGGCTCTGCGCCTGCGCCTGCGCCGTAATACAACGTTGGGCCAACCGCATCGCCTTTCACCACTACCGCGTTCATGGCGCCATTCACATTGGCTACCAAGCGTTTTTCAGAAATCAAGGTGGGATGCACACGCAACTCAACGCCAGCCTCTGTGCGCTTAGTGATGCCCAACAATTTAATGCGATAGCCTAGCTCTTCGGCGTATTGAATATCAGTTTGCTGCAACTTGGTAATGCCTTCGGAGTAGGCTTGCTCAAACTTCATTGGCATACCAAACGCAATTGCGCTCATAATTGTTAACTTGTGCGCCGCATCGATGCCTTCCACATCAAACGTCGGGTCGGCCTCGGCATAGCCCAAGCGCTGCGCTTCTGCGATAACATCTTCATATCGCAGACCTTTTTCGCGCATCTCAGTCAAAATAAAATTAGTCGTACCGTTGATAATACCTGCTACCCATTCAATTTTATTGGCGCCCAAACCCTCGCGCAGCGCTTTAATAATGGGGATGCCGCCTGCGACTGCCGCCTCAAATGCGACGATGACACCCGCTTTTTGTGCGGCTGCGAAAATCTCATTGCCGTACAAAGCTAATAAAGCCTTGTTAGCAGTCACTACATGCTTGCCGTTTTCTATGGCTTTAAGTACCAACTGTTTGCTCAGCGTATAGCCGCCAATCAACTCGACGACGACATCAACAGCAGGATTGTTGACCAGCGCAAATGCGTCATTGGTCACATCTACATTGCCGCCTGTTAGCGTTTTAGCATGCTCCACGTTTCTATCAGCAATTTGCACCACATTAATCGCCACGCCCGTGCGACGAGTAATTTCAGCCGCGTTACGCGTCAAAACCGTATAAGTACCGCCACCCACAGTGCCTATGCCCAACAAACCTACATTTAATTGCTTCAAACTAATGCTCCATGCTTTTTTCTATAATGCTCTAAAAAGCGTGCAATACGCTTCATCGCTTCGGTTAAATCATCCACATTGGGTAAAAACACAATTCTAAAGTGATCTGGTGTTTTCCAGTTAAAGCCGGTGCCTTGCACCAGCAATACTTTTTCTTCTAACAAAAGCTCTAAAATAAATTGCTGGTCATCTGCAATGGGATAAATTTTTGGATCAAGCTTGGGAAACAAATACATCGCCGCTTTTGGTTTCACACAGCTCACACCTGGAATCGCCGTGATCATGTCGTAAGCTAAATCGCGCTGCTTGCATAGCCTGCCAGCAGGCGCGACTAAGTCCTCAATACTTTGGTAACCGCCCAGCGCAGTTTGAATGGCCAGTTGACCTGGCACATTGGCGCAAAGCCGCATACTGGCCAACATATTCAAACCTTCTACATAATCCGCCGCGTGGTCTTTTTCGCCAGAAATCACCATCCAACCCGCCCTATATCCGCAGGTACGATAGTTTTTTGATAGCCCATTAAACGTCACAAACAGCACATCATCTGCCAGCGAGGCAATCGATGTATGCACATGTTCGTCGTACAACACTTTATCGTAAATTTCGTCGGCAAAAATCACCAAGTCGTGATGCCGTGCAATCTCAATGATGCCCTGTAAAATCTCGGGTGGATACAGGGCACCCGTTGGGTTATTTGGGTTAATCACCACAATGCCGCGCGTGTTGGCGGTAATTTTGGCCTCAATATCAGCCAAATCAGGCAGCCAGCCAGTCGCTTCGTCACACACATAATGCCGCGCAGTACCGCCCGCCAAGGTCACGGCAGCCGTCCACAACGGGTAATCGGGCATGGGCACCAACACTTGGTCGCCATTATTCACCAGCGCTTGCATCGCCATGACGATGAGCTCAGAAACGCCGTTGCCGATAATAATGTCATCCACCGTAACACCTTTGATATGCTTGGCTTGAGTGGAATGCATAATGGCTTTGCGCGGTGCGAATAAGCCTTTAGAGTCCGTGTAGCCACCCGCATCGCCGATATTGCGAATCACGTCTTGCATAATTTCTTCAGGCACTTCAAAACCAAAACTAGCCGGGTTACCAATATTCAGCTTAATAATGCGCTGGCCTTCGTCCTCCATTTGGCGCGCGCGTTGTAGCACTGGGCCACGAATATCGTAGCAAACATTAGCTAACTTATTAGATTTTACGAGCTTTTTAGGCGATTTTTTAATGTCATTCATAAGGCGTAAGTTTACCTTAAAATGGGCTTCTCGTTCAATGTAAGGCAAGCTAGAATACGGTAATGAAGCTACATTTAACCACCGCAGAAAATAATTATTTAATCACTGGCTATAGCTTGGAACATGAAGCAGACTTTGTTGCAGTAAATAAGCAAAAATACACGCAAAACTTAATTGTCATGTCTGATAAATTGATACTCGATTGGTCAGCCGTCGATTTTGCCAGCCTAAGCGCAGTGCATTTTGATACATTGATTGATTTAAAGCCAGAGGTGGTGTTGCTGGGCACAGGTAAAAAACACCAATTTTTGCACCCAAAAATTGTGCAAAAGCTCACACAAAATAATATTCCGCTAGAATGCATGACCACCGCCGCCGCCTGCAGAACTTACAATATTTTGATGAGTGAAGGCCGCAAAGTAGCGGCGGCTTTATTCATAAAATAACCTACTAAAATTAAAGCCTTTAAACAGATGCCCTGCAGACCGCATGGATATTGGCTCTCAGGGCATTGTTTTTCTCGCACTTTAAAACCCATCTAATTTATTCTAGACTATCTACGCCATCCCATGCTGGCGTGCCTTCTGCGCTGACAATATAATGCTTTTGATAGACTTTGCGAATAAACAAATTCACTTCTTTAAATTCAGTTAACAGCGTATCGCAATTGGCTCGGATTTCGGCGCCGCATTTAAACGCCATATCGACATAAACATGATCTTTAGAGCCAATATCAATCATACGTTTTACCGCGCTGGGGTGCGCGTAATGGCCAGGTTCGGTAAACGCCCACTCAAAATTTGGCAATTCGGTCACCACATACCAATTTCCACCGCGTTGTTGCCAACCAAATGGTTTTGCGTTGGATTTTATGGCGACATCACTGCGTGCTTTAATGGCGCTGTAAGCGGCGCTAGTGCTTGGGTAGCCAATGGCGATAACGTACGGCGACACAACTTGCGACGGTTTTTTAATTTTCTTTTTGCTTTTATTTTTGGTGGCCGCTTCAGCAGAAACTACACTCAAAGCAATCAACATGGCTAATAGAAATGAGATTATTTTTATCATAAAAAACCCCGCATGTACGGGGCTTCTAAATTTAGTCTATACATTAAAACATTATTTGGCTGGCGATAAAGTCAGCTGCAAGCCATTATCGGTCACCACCATATCTTTTGGCGCATAAGTTGTTCCGCCGAATTTTAAATCTTCTGGTTTCACTTTATACAGCGTTAGACCAGTCAACATTTCGCCGCCCACCGTTTTGACCATGGCATTAAAAATCTTACTGAAATCACCACCAACGCCTTCTAAATCTAAGTTTTCTATTTTTGGCTCATCTAGCACCACCGATTGCGTGGCAGCATCAAAACGCATTTTGCCAGAAATGCCCAGTTTGCCATTGAGCGTTTTTTCGAACAACTCACTACTCAGCTTGGTGTCCATCGTTGTTGTCATGCGGCCCGTAGTTTTGTCAAAATTTACCACCGAGTTTGATAAATTCATGTTAAAAATCTTCGCTATTTGAATCGGCAACGCTATTTTCTCGTTCAACTTTTGTGCAATTTGGTCGCCCGTCACATTGACTGTGCGATCGCCCATCATGGTGGCGCAACCAGAAAGTGATAATAGAACGAATACGATGCTTAATATTTTTATTTTCATCACAAGACCTTTTTTGGGTTAAAACAGCTTAACGCAGCTTATAGGTTTTTGGTTGATAGCGTTAAAGTGGCGTTAGTACCGCCAAAACCAAAACTATTTGATAAAGCTGTTTCAATTTTCACGTTATCAATGCGCTGGCGCACAATGTTTAACCCAATGGCAGCCTCGTCTAGCGTCTCAATATTGGCGCTTGCTGCAATAAAGTTATTTTCCATCATAATCAATGTGTAAATAGCCTCGTTGACACCCGCTGCGCCTAGCGCGTGGCCACTAAGTGATTTAGTCGAGGCTATCGCTGGCGATTTACCATAGGCGTTTTCGCCAAACACGGCGCGTATCGCTTCTAACTCTTTAGCGTCTCCAACTGGTGTCGATGTGCCGTGCGTATTGATATAGTCCACATGGTCAATACCTTGTAAAGCTAATTTCATGCAACGCTCAGCGCCCTCACCGCTTGGCGCAACCATGTCGTAACCATCAGACGTCGCGCCGTAACCCACCACTTCGGCGTAGATTTTTGCGCCACGTTTTTTTGCGTGTTCGTATTCTTCTAGCACCACAATGCCACCACCACCTGAAATGACAAAACCATCGCGATTGGCATCGTAAGTGCGGCTTGCAGTAGTTGGCGCGTCGTTATATTTGCTGCTAAGCGCACCCATGGCATCAAACAACAAACTCATCGTCCAATGTTCTTCTTCGCCACCGCCTGCAAAAATAATATCTTGCTTGCCCATCTGAATTTGCTCAACACCGTTACCAATACAATGCGCACTAGTCGAGCAAGCAGAGCTAATGGAATAATTAACGCCTTTAATCTCAGCCCCTGTCGCCAAGCAAGCAACTATGCCGTTAGACATGGTTTTGGTCACCATATATGGGCCGACACGCTTAGCGCCTTTTTCTCGGAAAGTATCGGTGGCTTCAAGCATACTTTCAGTCGAAGTACCTCCCGCGCCAACAATCATACCTGTACGGATATTAGAGACTAATTCTTTTGGCAAACCAGCGTCAGCAATGGCTTCTTGCAGCGCAATCCAAGTATAGGCATGACCTTTGGCCATAAAGCGCATCAGCTTGCGGTCGATTAAACCTTCTAAATCCAACTTAACATTGCCCGCAACATGCGAGCGAAACCCGCGATCTGCATATTCCTGCTGAAAGCTAATGCCAGAGCGTCCAGCATATAAACTATCTTTGACTTCTGCTTTATTATTGCCAAGGCTAGATACTATGCCCAAACCTGTAATGACGACACGACGCATTTCGTGCTCTCCCCAAATCTATCAATTATTATTCTTAGAAATCAAACTTTAAAAATTATCAGTACGCGTAAATAAACCCACGCGCAAATCATTGGCTACATAAATCTCGCGGCCATCTAAACTCATTGTGGCATCGGCAATGCCCATGACTAATTTTCGCATAATCACACGTTTTAAATCAATGGTATAAGTCGCCATTTTAGCCGTTGGCAACACTTGGCCACTAAATTTAACCTCGCCTGCGCCCAGCGCGCGGCCACGGCCTGGGCCACCCGCCCAACCCAAATAAAAGCCCACCAATTGCCACATCGCATCTAAGCCCAAGCAGCCTGGCATCACGGGGTCGCCAGTAAAATGGCAATCAAAAAACCATAAATCGGGCGTAATATCCAACTCGGCAATAATTTGCCCGTTGCCATATTTTCCGCCTTCATCGGTAATTTTTACAATACGGTCAAACATCAACATGGGCGGCAATGGTAATTGCGCATTGCCAGCACCAAACATCCCCCCTCGCCCACATTTTAATAGTTCCTCTTTGGTAAAGCTTTGTTGTTTAGTTATATTAGGTTGTTTTGTCATTATATTTATACTTATGTTTATATTTGTGAGTTTTTACATTTAGTATTTTCGCTGGAAAATGCATTTAGCGAAAGTAATATCTAAACTATTGTGTGAATTCAAACGTCTATTAATAGTACTATAAGCTATAAGGTATTTTTAATGAGACTTTTAATGCTAAAAGCTTTTTTTGTTCTAAGTTTATTAGGCTTAATTGCACATACCGCGCTAGCAGCCACAACAAATAAGGCTGTGGCAGGCAATGTGCTGGCCAAAGTTATGATAGTGGATTTTACACTAAATGATTTAACTGACTTACCCAACCCGCCTGAGGAGATTGCGCGCACTGCCGACTTTAACCATTTTTTTAAGCAACGCTTGCTAGATGACGGCGTAGAACTTGTGCTTGTTACCGATAGTATTAAGGCGGTAGCGGCCGCGCAATCTGCCACTTATTTGTTTGACCACCCTGATATTGCAGCAGATTTAGCTAAAGATAGCGGCGCTGACTATATTTTGCTTGGCGTGGCTATGAAGCCTACTTATTTATTTGTTTACCCACGGCTTTTATTGGTGGAAATTAAAACTAAACGCAAAGCATTTACCGCTTATGTACAAATGGAGGGTTCTTGGCTAGAAAAAACCACCACTGCTAATAGCGCACAGCGATTGGCAGAAAAAGTAAGTGGCAAGCTGAAAGAGCTAGCAAAATAAGAAATGGGGTAAAACACCATTAATTTCGCCAAGCTCATCCATTGTTTCTGCATAACCGTTACATTGCAACATCCTCATTAAATTGCAAACACTGTCGTGAATAAAACATGCTCCACAAGCCAATACCCATGCGGCTTGTGGAGCATGTATTCAATGTAATATCAAATATTGCTTAAAAAATGCTTATAAACTATACAAACCTGTATACACTTAAGCAATATTCATTTAGTATATTACTTAGATAAGTTTAATCATCCTGTCACAAACACAAATTAACTATATTTTAGGGAAATCTCCATGAGCGACCGCGATTTGGCCGATTGGCGTCAACATGCGCTAACTTTAGAAACCGAAGTGAATAAAGTAGTGGTGGGCCAAGCTGGTCCTGTGCGCTTAATTACTACCGCGATTTTTGCACGTGGTCACGTGTTGCTCGAGGGTGATGTGGGTGTGGGTAAAACCACGCTATTGCGCGCTTTTACTCGCGGCATTGGCGGTGGTTACCAGCGTATTGAGGGCACCATCGATTTGATGCCGAACGACTTGGTGTATCACACTTATTTGGGCGAAGATGGTAAACCACATGTAAGTGCCGGTCCGCTGTTAATGAGCGGCGAAAACTTAAGCGTGTTTTTCTTTAACGAGATTAACCGCGCGCGCCCACAAGTACACTCATTATTATTACGCGTGATGGCCGAGCGTACTTTATCTGCGTTTAATAAAGAACATCAATTTCCGCACATGATTGTGTTTGCCGACCGTAACCAAGTGGAACGCGAAGAAACTTTTGAAATTCCTTCTGCGGCACGCGATCGCTTTATGATGGAAATACCGATTTTAGTGCCAAATGACGACGCAATTATGTCTGACTTAATGTTTGATACGCGCTTTCACAATGCAGATGCGCTAATTGATACGGTGAAAGCTGACGTTTTAGAGTTTGATAAGTTAAATGGCTTCTCTAGCGTGATTCAAAAAAGCGTAACTGCATCGCCAACCTTGGAAAAATACGCGCTTAATTTATGGAAAGCCACACGCAATCCAACTGATTACGGCGTAAAAGTCACCAATGTGGATATGAGCCGCCTAGTGCTTGCAGGCGCTAGCCCGCGCGGCATGAGCATGATGTTGCGTGCAGCCCGTGTAAATGCTTGGCTTAACGAGCGCAGTGCGATTACGCCAGAAGATATTCACGCGGTGTTCCATGCAACTGTGGCACATAGAATCGTGTTTAGCCCTGTGTATGAAATGCGCCGCACAGAGATTGCGCGTGAAATGCTGAGCAATATTGTTAATGCGGTTGCAGCACCTTAAGCTTTAAAAGCATGTCAATCGAAGACATTAAAGAATTTAGCTACCATATAGGTTGGCGCAACCGCGGCCGCCACCCTGGCCGCCACGCTAGCACGCAGCGCGGCATGGGTATGGAATTTATTGGCCATACGTCACTTCTAAATTACCCAGATCCGCGCCGTATTGATTTGCGCCAAACGCTGCGCGACCCAATGGAACAAGTGTATGTGCGGCTGTTTAACCAAAAAAGTGCCACGCCAGTTTATGTCATTTGTGATTTATCGGGCAGCATGAATTTTGGCAGTAAAACGCGCAAAATTCGTCAAGCGGCCGATATAGCCGAATCTGTTGCCAGAAGCGCCACGCGCAATGCCGACCCATTTGGCTTTGTCGGGTTTGATGATGTGGTGCGCGAAGATTGGATTAGTACACAATCGTTTAAATCGCAGCGCGCCATTGAGCTGGCCGAGCGGCTAAAAGAATATCACCCACTGCCTGTTTCAGGCGCGGGCATTGGTGATGTGTGGCGCTTTTTGCCACGCGAGCGTTCTTTAGTGTTTATGATTTCTGATTTTCACATGCCGATGCCGCAGCTAGAAGAAGCACTGTCCAACCTGACGCGCCACCACATTGTGCCAGTAGTATTGTGGGATGACGATGAATACAAAAACCTGCCTGAGTTTGGTATCACCGCAGTGACCGACCCAGAATCAGGCCAAAAACGTACGCTATTTTTGCGTAAAAACTTACGCAACAAAATTATCGAGTCGTTTGAAGCGCGCCGCGCCGCCATTTATAAAACTTTTATGGAGTTTGACATGCCACCGTTTTATGTACAAGGCGAATTTGATGCCGACGATTTAACGGATTATTTTCACCAATTTGTAGCTGCCTAAAACTCAATACCAAAACGCCGAATATATAAACACACAACTCATGAAAAAATTAATGCGTAATTTATTACTGGTCATCATGCTAAGCCTGAGCTTTCATTCGGTTTATGCACTAGATATCACAAGGCTGCCCGATGCAAAAGAAGGTGTTGTCAGCATTGTAACTAAAGACCCAATCAAAGATGTAGGCCTTACCGTGGGCGATATCGTCACCCGTGAAATCACCCTCACCGTTAAAAAACCTTATTACTTGGTAGAAGAATCGCTGCCAATTGTGGGCTACGAAAAAACTTATCGCGGCCAGCCAATTGGCGTGTATTTAAGCGGTTTAAAGCATGTTAAAAAAGATGAAGGCGAGCAGATTGTGCACCATTTAACACTAGATTATCAAATATTTACTTCTAGCGTGGTGGCCAAACGCGCGGCTGTGTTGGCCGAATATGTGCGCTTAGTCAACATCAGCGATAAAGAGGATTTAGTGAAATATCGTATTCCAATGTGGGAGTTTGTGATTTCGCCACTATCTGTATTTGGCCAAATTAAAGTAGAAGATGACATGAGCCAATTTAGAGGCCCGTTGTTGATGGACGACAGCAAACTAAAAAAACGCCTTTATTGGTCATTGGCATTTTTGGCCTTAAGTTTATTGGGCTTATTATATATTTTAGGCAAACACGCCTGGCTGCCACGCATGGGTGGCCCATTTGCCAAAAGCTTCCGCCAAATTAAAAAACAAGACAACACGCCACAAGGCATACAGCATGCGGTCTCCAGCATGCACACTGCGTTAAACGCAGCAGCTGGCAATTGCTTATTTATAAATAATTTGGATGATTTTTTAGCTAAAAAACCTGCCTTTAATGCCATTAAAACTGAAATCAATCAATTCTTTGCTTTATCACGTCAGGTGTTTTTTGAACCAAACGCCAAGCATGAAGTAGGCGCCGACCCGGTGGCTTGGCTGAAACAGTTTTGCCGCCGCTGCCGCGATTGCGAGCGCGGCTTGGTTCCTGACAGCCTAGTACCTGATGTTTTAAGCACTAAGATTAAAGGTTAAGCATGGCTTTTTCGCATCCGTGGATGTTGTGGTTGCTGCCGCTGGCTTTTTTGCCTTTGGTATTTCAGCGCGCACATAGCAAAAATTATTCTTGGCTAGATATGCTACCTGCCGACCCACTCTCTGACTTGGTTGGCTTTATTTTAAAAGCACTGGCAGTGTTGACTTTATTGTTTATTGTGCTGGGTGTCAGCGCGCCACATACCAATCAGCAACAAATAGAACGTATAGGTGTGGGCGCACAAATCGCCTTGGTGTTAGATAGAAGCGCGAGTATGGATGACCCTTTTTCTGGCGGTGGTACCAGCACTGTAGGCGAAACTAAATCTGCCGCTGCGGCGCGCCTGATTACTAAATTTGTGCAATCGCGCCAAAATGATTTAATGGGCATGATTACCTTTAGCAACTCGGCCATGTATGTGTTGCCGCTGACTGAAAATAAAGAAACCATGGTGGCTGCAGTGCGCGCCACGGCTGGTAATGCGCTGTTTCAAACTAACATTGGCAGCGGCCTGACATCGGCTGCTGGTTTGTTTGAAAAAGTACCTGATTCTGGCTCGCGCGTGGTGATTTTGCTGTCGGATGGTGCAGGCAGAATTGGTGGTGACGCGCAGCAAAAAATACGTGATTGGTACAGTCGCATGAATATTAGTTTATATTGGATTGTATTGCGCCAACCTGGTGGTTTAAGTATTTTTGATGAAACTTACAAGCCCGACCCTGACAAAGCGCTGCCTGCAGAATTTGAGCTGCATGAGTTCTTTAAAAACATGAAAACGGAATTTCATGCCTATGAGGCCGAAGACCCAAAAACCTTGCAATTGGCGATTGATGACATAAATCGTAAAGAGAAAAAACCGATTAAATATTTAGAAAAAATCCCAGGCAAAGATTTATCTAGCCTATGTTTTATATTAGCCGCCTGCATGATCGCCTTATTGTTGGGCATAAAATATATCGAGGTAAAAACATGGCATTAAACGCTGCACCACAAGATTTCATTTTACAAAATACCATATCAAAAGTTACGCGTTTTTTTACCGTGAAAAAACTCACGTGGATATTTAGCATTATTGCCATACTAAGCGCCATTGGCAGCGTGTATGCTTATAAACGCATTGGCCAAATTGAGTCATTTAATGAAACGGTGTTATCTGGCAAGCCACCAGAAAGCGACCAACAAAGCTTTGAAGCTAAGTTTGCCACGGCGCTTTATTTGGCTAAAAAAGAACGCTATAAAGAATCAACTTTGTTATTTACCGCATTAATGCCTAAGGCCATCGATAATAATCAAAGATCTGCTGTGCAATACAATATAGGTAACATTTCGTTTTTGCGTGGATTAGCCATTAACGGCACCAACATGACAGTGCGCGCCGAGGCTGTTTACTTGGTCACCCAAGCCAAAACAGCTTATATAAATTCGCTTAAATTAGATAATAGTCATTGGGATGCTAAGCACAATCTAGACCGCGTTTTGGGTATGTTGCCGGGCTCGCCTGCGCCAGGCGTGGGTGATGGTGAAAAAGCTGGCTTGATTATGGGCAATGTGCCTGTGGGTTTACCTTAACTAAAGGCGTTTGCCTTAGATTTTAAATGTTTATGAAAAAGCTATTTAACTATTTACGTCATCGTCGCGATATCACCTTGCTCGGCATCGCGCTGTTGCTATTAATTATTGCGCTGTTTAAGCCGACTGTTCCTGTAAAACGCGATGTTTACAGCTATTTGTTTGTGGCAGATATTTCACAAAGTATGAATGTCATCGATATGCAATTAAACGGTAAGCCAGTATCACGCATGCAATATCAACAGCATTTGCTACATCGTATTATTGGTGAATTGCCTTGTGGCAACCAAGTAAGTATTGGGCTATTTGCAGGTGTCAGTGTAGCTGCGCTATACACGCCAATTGAGGTGTGTCAAAACTTTGCCGCCATTGAAGATACTATCGACCATTTAGACTGGCGCAATGGCTGGTCTGGAAATAGCCGCGTGCGCGAAAGCATGGTGACCATGGCGAAGCTTATTCGTAGCTTTCCCGAGCCTGCGCAAGTGGTGTATATGAGTGACGGTGAAGAAACGCCTAAACTGCACATTTTTAACACCCGCGATTTAACTGGCTTTCAGGGCGGTAAAGATTGGTTGTTAGTCGGTATTGGTAGCGATAAAGGCACCGCAATTCCTAAATTGGATGAAAAAAATCAACTGATTGGATATTGGTCGGCCGAGAGCTTTGCCATGCAACCTGGCGTGGCGCAAATTGCCGAACAAAATATAGGGTCACGCAATGACAACGTAGCCAGTTCACCAAGTGATCGTTATATGTCGCGCTTAGATGAAAAATACCTGATTTCAGTAGCAAAGGAAATTGAAGGTAACTACGTGAATGGCGGCAGTGTGCAGAACGTGTTGTCTGCCATGAAAAATCAACCGCCAGCGCGCCGTGAGATAACCGCCTTCGATTTAAAATGGATTTTAGCTGGCTTAGCAGGTTTGTTATTTTTAGCCGCCTATTTGCCCAAACACCCTGTTAAAGAAACAGCAGAAATGTACAATAGCTTTTTGGCGCGCAGAAAGCGTAAATCGCTAGCTGCTGCCAAATTATCCTAAGTTATCATCGCTCGCATTAAATGCGAGCTGCCTAGCCCAACGTAACCACACCTTTAGCCGCCGCGCATCATCACTATTTTGCAGCAATAAAATCACAGGCGGCAAAGCCAATCTAAAGCCATCACGCTTAAAATTTAAAATGACTAATCTGGTATGAATAAAGCTGCTATCTGCCAGTTTTGGTTGCATCTGCTGCCCTCGCTTATTTGCGAGCGTAAGCTTAGCTTTGCTATCCACCCCTAATAATTGCCATGACCAAGGCAACATCAACAAAACATCGCGCAAAATATAATACGCGCTAGTAAGCAAAATTAGCGCGATAACTAGTAGTTTCATATGAAGCACCATTGGCAAAGTGACTATAATGGTGCAAGCAACAATTGAAATAGCCAGCAACATCCCCAATAGTGGTATTGAGGGCATAAGTTTAATATGAATGGCTTGCTGCAAATCTTGGTGCATAACGCATTATAATCATTACAAGGCAACTTTTAGTTTGGAAAAACTTTTAAGTTGAAAAACACTAGCATGACAACCAGCATCACTAGCAGCAACAATATTTTGTGCGACTTGTCGCATCTTGGCCTGCTAGAAATTAGCGGTGCAGATGCCGTCACTTTTTTACAAGGCCAAGTGACGAATGATGTAAAGTTATTGGCAGGTTCGAATGCGCACTACTCCGCTTATTGCAACCCAAAAGGCCGCATGTTGGCGCTATTTCTCGCGTTTTCCCATTATGATCACCTGCATTTACAGTTCAATCGCGAGCTGCTAGAACCCATTATGAAACGCCTCAAAATGTACGTGATGCGTAGCAAAGTGGAGATTAAAGATGTCAGTGACTCGATTATTAAGTTTGGTATCAATGGCCCAGAAGCCGCGTCAATGCTAGAGGATATCTTTAATAAAGCGCCTATATTTAGCAAAATTCCGACTGAAGATTACGCATTAGTCAGCTTAGATAATGGCGTGATTCTAAAACTACCAAGTCATAACGATGACGCGCGCTTCGAGATTTTTACCGATGCTGTCAATGCCCCGCTGATTTGGGAGGCTCTAAAAAATAACTGTAAAGTTGTCGAAAAGTCTTACTGGGATTGGCTGGAGATACAAGCGGGCATTCCAGATATTGACTTAAAAACCCAGGAACAATTTGTGCCGCAAATGCTTAATTTAGATATTTTAAACGGCATTAACTTTAAAAAAGGTTGCTACACAGGGCAAGAAATTGTCGCCCGCACACATTATTTAGGTAGTGTAAAACGCCGTACCTACTTAAGCTCTATAAACACACCAGAAGCACCCAATGCGGGTGAAAAAGTATTAGATGCTTCGCAAAATGAGGTGGGGCAAATTGTTAGAGTCGCAGCTAACGCATCTAATGGTTATGATGCGCTGATTGAAATGCGCATAGACGCACAACAAACGGGTAAAGTGTTTTGGAATGATGTGGCAATTAATATAAAGCCATTGCCTTACAGTTTAGAAGCTTAATGCGCTACTTATTCAGCAGGTGTGCTAGGTATTGGGTTGGCAGGTTGTATGGGTAGCGCCTGATCAATGACTTGATAAAATACTTCATCTTCTTTTATCATGCCCAATTCACTGCGCGCGCGCTCTTCAATTGCCGCGTTGGCTTGTTTTAAATCGCGCACTTCGGCATTTAAAGTCTCATTACGTTGTTTATAAGAAGTATTTTTTTCTTTTTGCTCAGCAATTTGCTGCTTCACGTTCCATACCCGCAGCCAGCTGCCTTTGCCCAACCACAATGGATATTGCAGCAGGGCAATCAAAATCACAAAAATTAAAGTAAGTGCTTTCACCTATGCTTTATTTGAATAATTGATAAAAAGCGCCCATACCCGCATAACTCGATGCATCGCCCAACTCTTCTTCAATACGCAATAATTGGTTATATTTTGCTACACGCTCGCTGCGGCAAAGGCTACCAGTTTTAATCTGCAGCGCATTAGTGGCTACTGAAATATCAGCTATGGTAGTATCTTCCGTCTCGCCCGAGCGATGCGACACAACAGCGGTGTAACCCGCGCGTTTAGCCATTTCAATGGTTTGGAAAGTTTCTGTTAGCGTACCAATTTGGTTCACTTTAATCAGCACAGAGTTGGCCACGCCACGTTTTATGCCTTCACGCAAAATTTTGGTGTTGGTCACAAACAAGTCATCACCCACCAATTGCGTGGTTTTGCCTAGGCGCTTGGTCAGAATGTCCCAACCATCCCAATCAAATTCGCCCATACCATCTTCAATGCTGATGATGGGGTATTTATCGACCCAAGTCGCTAAGTAATCGGTAAATTGGGCGCTAGATAAGGCTAAACCTTCTGATGCTAAATGATATTTTCCATCTTTGTAAAATTCGGTACTGGCGCAATCCAAACCCAAATAAACATCGCGACCTGGCTCGTAACCGGCGTCAGAAATCGATTCTAAAATCAGCTTAATCGCATCCTCATTACTGGCCAAATTTGGCGCAAAACCACCCTCATCACCCACTGTGGTTGCCAAACCTTTTTTGTGCAGAGTTTTCTTGAGTTGGTGAAAAATTTCCGCACCGCAACGCAAGGCTTCTCTAAAAGTTGGCAAACCAGCAGGAATAATCATAAACTCTTGCATATCTACCGAATTATCTGCATGTGCACCACCATTGATAATATTCATCATCGGTGTGGGTAATTGCATCGCGCCAGAACCGCCTAAATAGCGATACAAAGGCAAACCACTCTCTTCAGCCGCAGCGCGCGCGCAAGCCATCGAAACTGCCAATATAGAATTTGCGCCTAGACGATCTTTGTTTTCTGTGCCGTCCAGCTCAATCAAAGTCTTGTCGATAAAGCTTTGCTCTTCAGCGTCCAACCCGATAATTGCCTCGGTAATTTCAGTATTGATATTTTCAACTGCTTGCAACACGCCTTTGCCCAAATAACGCTTTGCATCGCCATCGCGCAACTCCATCGCTTCTTTAGCGCCTGTGGATGCGCCAGAAGGCACTGCTGCGCGCCCAATCACACCACTTTCAAGCAGCACATCACATTCCACGGTTGGGTTGCCGCGAGAATCTAAAATTTCACGGCTGATAATATCTACAATTGCGCTCATGTTTAATCCTAATAATATAAATTTTCTAAAAATAAATTCTTAAAGAGTTGATTCAATAAAGCCTGCTTTTTTCACTAGCTTGTCCATATCCACTAACACGTGCAGCAAATCTTCCATTTTATGCAATGGCCAAGCGTTGGGCCCGTCTGACAAAGCTTTGCTTGGGTCTGGATGCGTTTCCATAAACACTCCCGCAATACCGCTGGCTACAGCTGCGCGCGCCAACACTGGCACATGCTCACGTTGGCCGCCGCTTTTATCACCTTGGCCACCAGGTTGCTGTACAGAATGGGTTGCATCAAACACTACTGGGCAATTGGTTTCGCGCATAATCGCTAGCCCGCGCATATCTGATATTAATGTGTTGTAACCAAAACTGGCACCGCGTTCACACACCATAATGGTGTCGGCGCCACCATTCGCTTCTTTGGCTTTATTTACCACTTGCAGCATATCGTGCGGCGCTAAAAACTGGCCTTTTTTAATATTCACAGGTTTGCCACAAGTGGCCACCGCAATAATAAAATCAGTTTGCCTGCATAAAAAAGCCGGTGTTTGCAGTACATCCACTACGGCTGCCACATGCGGCACTTGTTCGGTGGTATGCACATCGGTGAGTACTGGCACGCCAATTTGGCTACGCACCTCATCTAAAATGCGCAAGCCTTCACCTAAACCAAAGCCACGAAATGTCTTAGTCGAGCTACGGTTCGCTTTGTCATAGCTTGATTTATAGATAAATGGGATACCTACTTTGGCCGCTATTTCTTTTAACTTGCCTGCAGTTTCAATTGCAAATTCACGTGATTCAATCACGCAAGGGCCCGCAATTAAAAATAAGGGTTTGTCTAAGCCAACATCAAAATTACATAATTTCATTTATTTTGCCTTATGCTTTTTTATTGTCTATGGCAGCTTGCACATAGGCCTTAAACAGCGGATGCCCAGCACGCGGATTTGACGTAAATTCAGGGTGAAACTGCACCGCCACAAACCACGGATGCGTGACTTTTGGTAGCTCAATCATTTCACACAAGTTTTCTGTTGGTGTGCGTGCTGAGATTACCAAGCCTGCTTTTTTCAGTTGTTCAACGTAATTGTTATTCACTTCATAACGATGGCGATGGCGCTCGTTCACTTGCGTGCCGTAAATGCTCGCCGCCATTGTATCTGGCACAATTGGGCAAGCTTGTGCGCCTAATCGCATCGTCCCGCCTAGGTCAGAGTTTTCATCGCGGGTTTCTAATTTACCCGTTGCATCTTGCCATTCGTTAATCAGGCCAATCAGTTTGTGCGGTGTTTCCGCATTAAATTCTGTACTGTTGGCATCTTTTAAACCCGCTACGTTACGCGCAAACTCTATCACTGCCAACTGCATGCCCAAGCAGATGCCCAAATATGGAATTTTATTTTCACGCGCATATTGAATAGCCGCAATTTTGCCTTCTGTGCCGCGCACACCAAAACCACCTGGGATGAGAATTGCATCCATATTATTCAGCGCGGCAGTGCCAGTTTTTTCAATTTCTTCACTGTCTAAATAGTGAATTTTTACTTTTGATTCAGTATGAATACCCGCGTGGATCAAGGCTTCTGTCAGTGATTTATAACTTTCAGTTAAATCGACATATTTGCCCACAAAGGCAATATTCACGTGATGTTTAGGATTTTCTAAACGTGTCACAATATTTTTCCACGCGGTTAAATCGGCCGCTTTAGCCAATATGTTCAACTTGTGGCAGACAATTTCATCCATCATTTGGTCGTGCAATAAACCTGGAATTTTGTAAATCGAATCCGAATCAATCGCGCTAATGACCGCCTCAAAAGACACGTTAGTAAATAGCGCGATTTTGCGGCGCTCTTCTTCAGGAATCTCGCGTTCAGCGCGGCACAATAACAAATCTGGCTGAATACCAATTTGGCGTAACTCTTTTACACTGTGTTGTGTCGGCTTGGTTTTAAGCTCGCCTGCGGTTGGAATCCATGGCAAAAGCGTGAGGTGAACATAACAAGCATTTTGCCTGCCTTCTTCAAAACCCATTTGGCGAATGGCCTCTAAAAACGGCAGTGATTCAATGTCGCCCACAGTGCCGCCCACTTCCACAATTGCCACATCAGCGCCTTCTGCACCGCGTTTAATGTGGTTTTTAATCTCGTCAGTAATGTGCGGAATCACCTGCACAGTTTTGCCTAAATATTCGCCGCGACGTTCTTTTTTAATCACGGTTTCGTAAATTTGGCCTGTGGTAAAGCTGTTACGTTTAGCCATACGCTGCGAAATAAACCGCTCGTAATGGCCTAAATCCAAATCCGTTTCTGCGCCGTCGTCGGTTACAAAAACCTCACCATGCTGAAAAGGCGACATGGTGCCAGGGTCCACATTAATATACGGGTCTAGCTTGAGCATGGTGACTTTAATGCCACGCGATTCGAGGATTGCGCCTAGGCTGGCGGCTGCGATACCTTTGCCTAATGAGGAAACTACACCGCCGGTGACAAATACATATTTGGTCATAAAACCCTTGAATATTGGCGTACGATTTAATTTAAGAGATAAGTAAATTCGTACTGACGGGAACAAATTTTACCGCAAAGCCAGTACAATCACCAGTAGAATCACAATTTAAAGTAATGTCATGTAGCTCAAAAAATCGAGGAAGGGAATCATTGAAAAATTCTAACATTCATTGGGAAGCGGTCGAGTCTGACCCGCGCTTTCAAGCCTTGCATCGTGATAAAAATAAATTCTTATGGCGCATGATGTTGTTTGCATTGATTTTTTTCTTTCTGCTGCCTATCAGCACTGCGTATTTTCAAGACATTTTAAAAGTGAAAATTTGGGGCGTGATTAACGTGGGCTTGTTGTTTGCACTAGCGCAATTTGTGGTGGCTTGGGTCATCGCCGCCATTTATGCCAAACGTGCTAATGCCGAGTTTGATGCGCGCGCAAAAGCCTTAGTTGATGACGCGCACAATATCAAAGGCTTAATATGAATATAAAATGTATGAACAAAATATGTGCAATTTTAATCGGCCTGCAGGCCGCACCAGTATTGGCTGCTGGCGCAGTGTCTGCTGAGTATCGCTGGCTTACTTTTTTAGTGTTTAGCAGTATTATTGCCGCCACTATGGTCATCACTTATTGGGCAAGTAAACGGGTGAAATCCACCGCCGATTTTTACGCCGCAGGCAACTCAATCTCCGGCTTGCAAAATGGCTGGGCGATTGCGGGTGATTACTTATCAGCCGCGTCTTTCTTAGGTATTGCAGGGCTCATCTCCTTGTATGGCTACGATGGTTTTATGTATTCGGTCGGCTTTCTCATGGGTTATATTGCAGTACTGTTGGTGATTGCCGAGCCCTGCCGCAATATCGGCAAATACACCCTAGGTGATATTTTGGCGTTTCGCAACGACCCAAAAAAAGCGCGTATGGTAGCCGCGCTTTCTACCATTACCGTGTCTATTTTTTACCTCACCGCGCAAATGGTCGGCGGTGGTGTGTTGGTTAAAACGCTCATCGGTATTGATTACGAAATTTCAGTCATCGCAGTCGGCACACTAATGTTGGCCTACGTGGTGTTTGGTGGCATGGTTGCCACCACTTATGTGCAAATTGTGAAAGCCGTTTTACTGGTGATTGCTTCATTAGTATTGGTTACTTTGGTGTGGCTGCCTTATGGCTTTAGCTTGCCTGCTTTTTTACAAGCGGTGGTCGATGACCCGAAAATTCAGGCACAAGTGGCAAAACTATTAGGCACCGCTGCCAGCAACATGAGCGCACAAGAACTTGGGCAACGCTTTTTAGAGCCTGGCTTATTTTTAAAAGACCCGATTGACCAAATCAGCTTAGGTATGGCGTTGGTGTTTGGCACTGCAGGTTTGCCGCACATTTTAATGCGTTTTTTTACCGTGCCCAATGCACAAGAAGCCCGTAAGTCGGTGGTATGGGCAATGGCGATTATCGGCGGCTTTTATGTGCTCACACTATTTTTAGGCTTTGGCGCAGCGATACATGTCGGGCCAGAAACCATTGGCGGTATTGATAAAGGCGGCAATATGGCGGCGCCCTTATTAGCGCAATATTTGGGTGGTGGTGAGAATTCTTTATTAGGCAACTTTATGTTGGCGTTTGTAGCCGCAGTCGCCTTTGCCACCATTGTCGCCGTTGTGGCGGGTTTAGTGCTGGCTTCGGCTTCGGCGATTGCGCACGACTTATACGTAAACGTGATTAAAGACGGCAACGCGAGCCAAGCGCAACAAATGAAAGCGGCGCGTATTGCAAGTATTGGTGTGGGCATTGTCGCCATTTTTATTGGCATACTCGCTAAAGGCCAAAACGTCGCTCACTTAGTCGGCATGGCGTTTGCGGTGGCGGCCAGCAGCAATTTACCGGCTATTTTTCTCACCCTGTATTGGAAAAAATGCAACACTACGGGCGTGGTGATGGGCATGTTAATTGGCGCAGGCAGCGCGATTTTATTGGTGTTGGTGTCACCCAATATGACCTACCCGCTAAAAGTATTGGCTGATGCCAACAGCGTGATGGTAAACGCACCGCAAAAAATCGCCGAACAGAAAAATTTACTGACGCGTATTCGCAGCCAACAAGCGGTTGCGGGCATTGAACGGGAAATTGCTGGGCTAGAAAAACTGCTAAAAAAAGCAGAAGAAGAGTCAACTAAATATCAAGGCCAAACTACCAGCATGATGGGGCTAGAAAAACCGTTATTTCGACTGAAAAACCCAGGCATTATTTCGATTCCACTCGGGTTTTTAATGGTGATTTTGTTTTCGCTGTTAACGCGCGATAAACGCGCAGAAGAGTTATGGGAAGAGCTGTATGTGCGCCAAAATACAGGCTTGCATGTAGAAGATGTTTCGCATTAGAGGTAAATACACGAACACATTAAATAACGGAATCAGCACGGCTTTTATTCAACGCGCATCGGAAATCTTCTCACAAGCACTATCTGGCTCGCAAATTGTAAGTATTACAACCGCTTTTGCAGTTGACTTCAATGTAGATGTACCTCACCCATCTTACCCATTTGTTGCCTCGAACAAAAAAACTGCACTTTTTGAAAACCTTCAGCCATTTAGTCCAGCGCAACAATATCAAATAATTTATGAGCTTTGCGACCGCGTAGGAACAAACTCCGATACAACGTTTGAGCAAAAAAGTGCCTCTTCGCAACTCAAAATTACACTTCTTTCACGTTATTACCAATTTGCCAATCAGGTAACTTCAACTGACCCTAAACCTGCTGTAGTTACAGAAGTGCGTCACTGGCTGTCTGAATTTGCTTCTGCCCGAAAAATATATGACGAAGCACTTCAAAAACACAGCAACGGTGTCTTTACTAGAAATGCTCTTGATGACCTCAGGCTGTCGCTTGAAGAATTATTACGCCAGTTGATAAATAATGATAAATCACTAGAAAAGCAAGTTCCTTTAATTGGACGATATATCAAAGATCGTAATGGTTCTGCTGAGTTAGCAAACATGTTTGAAAAGCTGATTGACTACTACTCGAAGTACCAAAATACTTACGTTAAACATGATGATGCAGTTCCAACGGCCGAAGTTGACTTCATTCTAGAAATTACATCTTCATTTATGAAACACTTAATTCGCATTAAGTAAGTTAAAACTCACGACTCCAAGCAATCAAATCGCCCACTTGCCATAACCTTTAAACTGCTGAAATACTTCGCGCATTTCAGCTTCACTGAGTAATGGCGGGTTAGCATCTAACTGCAAAATCCGCCAATATTGCTCACATAGGTTTTCTACTTCTATCGTCACGGCCAGCGCATCGTCTAAATCGCGCTCCAGCGCTATCATGCCGTGATTGGCCAACAAACAGGCTTTACGGTCTTGCAAGGCGGCTAGCGCATTATCTGACAACGCTTGCGAACCAAATAAGGCATAAGGTGCGCAGCGAATAGTATCACCGCCCACAACGGCAATCATGTAATGAAATGGTGGAATATCTTTATGCAAGCATGCCAGTGTGGTGGCAAACATGCTGTGCGTGTGGATAACTGCGTTGACGTCGGTGCGGCTGGCTAAAATATCGCGATGAAAACGCCATTCAGATGATGGTTTTTTACCTTGTTCAAAACTGCCGTCAAATTGCATGTTTACCATGCTGGCTGGCGTCATATCTTCTATGCTCATGCCAGATGGTGTGACTAAAAATCCATCACCGCATCTAACACTAGCATTGCCAGAGGTGCCTTTATTTAAGCTAAGCTCGGCTAGTTTTTGGCTGGCTTTAAGAAGTTGTTCACGTTCATTTTTCATGGTTTATTTTACGATACTTCTGCCTCTCCGTCATTCCCGCATTCGCATGGTTTATCAATTCCCTTTGCTGCGCCTTCGGCTTGAGCATAAGCTGGGTTAAACGGCGAGGACTGTTTGAGTGCTGAAAGCACGAGTTCCGCAGTCGTACCAGCGTTGCGCTAAGACCGAAGGAATAAGCGGCAGCGGGGGGGTGATTTTCTTTGATTACTTTCTTTTGCACAAACAAAAGAAAGTGATTAGGCGTCGGGCTACCCCCGACAAGGTTTGAACGTCACTGGATTCCGATTTTCATCGGAATGACGGCAATATTCGATTCCCTGCAGACCGTATGGATATTGGCTTCCAGAGCATGTTTATTTACTATTTTTTAGCACATTTGGCGCAAACACGCCTTTTTCAGTGATGATGCCTGTGACTAATCTTGCGGGTGTAACATCAAACGCAGGGTTGGCGGCTTGGCTTTCTAACGTAATCACGCGCACGCTTTGTATACTGCCATCGCTAGCCAGGCCTTGTATATAAGCGACCTCATCACTATTACGCTGTTCAATTTCAATCTCATCGCCGCTATTTAAAGCCCAATCAATTGTGGGTGTTGGCACGGCAGCGTAAAAAGGTATGTTATTGTCATGTGCCGCCAGTGCTTTTAAGTAGGTGCCAATTTTATTGCACACATCACCATTGGCAGTCACACGGTCTGCGCCCACAATCACCATATCCACTTGGCTTTTACTATTTGAATGGCTCTGCTGCATTAAATGACCGCCCGCGTTATCGGTAATCACCGTGTGCGGCACGCCATGTTGCGCCAGCTCCCACGCCGTTAAAAATGCACCTTGGTTGCGCGGGCGCGTTTCATCTACCCATACATGCACATTTAAACCTGCATCATGCGCTGCATAAATGGGTGCCAGCGCAGTGCCAAAATCAACCGTGGCCAGCCAGCCAGCGTTGCAATGCGTGAGAATATTGAATTGATTGTTTTTTACTAATTGGTTTTTATATAAATTCTTAATCAACGCCAAACCGTGCTGACCAATCGCTTGGTTTTGCGCCACATCTTCTTCGGCAATATTAGCCGCTTCACGCCAAGCGCCTAAATTGCGTAAATTTGGCATGGCCTGCAAGGCAATAACCATGCGGCTTACAGCCCATGCCAAATTAACCGCTGTTGGACGGCTGTTTATTAATAGGTTAGCTGCATACTGTAAGTTGGCGTCAGAATCGTCATCCAACATCGCCAGCGCCATGCCATACGCCGCTGCCGCGCCAATCAGTGGTGCGCCACGCACTTGCATGGAAGAAATTGCATGCACCATTTGCTGCACATTCTCAATACGTGCAATTTCAAACGCAAATGGTAGTTTAGTTTGGTCGATAATCTCAACAAATTTGCAACGCGCATCAGGCCAAATCGTTCTATAGTGTTGTTGGTTAACTTTCATCTATTCATTATATTTTTAATATTTTTTTAACATAAGTTTGTAATAATTTTCGTGCCAATATTTTAAAACAGTATAAATAATTTTATTAAAAAAGCTTGCATTTATTTGGCTTTTATTTTTTTCTGTTTTCCATCCACAAAATCTGTGGATAACTTTGTGGATTACTGTGTCTTAAAAGCGTAACTTACAGGTTTTAAAGGCTTTTTTCCAAAAGTTCATTTTTTAATCTAATTTTTTAACTATATAAATCAATTACTTACAGTATGTTATTGGTTTGACTAGGTTTTTTACACTTGTTAATGTAACACTTCAAGTGGTGTGCATAAACCTGCTATTTTAGGCAAAATTTGTACAGAATTTTTGCCTGTAATTTCAATGATTTGCGTGATTTCTAACCCGCGCAAATCAGCTAAAACCTGCGCTATTTTTAATAATTGTTTTGGGCTATTTCTGCCTTTGCTGCCCAGCCATTCTGGCGGAATATCGGGCGCATCTGTCTCTAAAACAATGCTCTCGATTGGTAATGTTTTGGCCAGTTCACGAATTTTGAGTGCGCGCGGGTAAGTCATGGCGCCACCAAAGCCCAATTTAAACCCAAGTTTTATAAACTCCTCGGCCTGTTGCGGGCTGCCGTTAAAGGCATGTGCAATGCCGCCAGTAATTTTATATTTGCGTAAATATTTCAGCACATCATCTACCGCACGCCGTACATGCAAAATAACTGGTAAGTTATATTCCTTGGCAATTTTTAATTGCTCGGCAAAAAAGTATTCCTGCGTTTCGCGATTTTGCTGCGTCACAAAAAAATCGAGGCCAATCTCGCCCACCGCCACTAGTTTATTGTTTGGCATGGCTAATTGTTCAGATATTAATTTTTTGAGCAAGGCTAAATCGCTCGGATTTGCATTATCTACATACATCGGGTGTATGCCCAAGGCATAGCATACATGCGGGTGCTGGCTTGATAGCGTCATCACGGTTTGAAAGTTTTCGCGCGCTACCGCTGGCACCACAATCATCTTTAAGCCAGCATGCGCGGCAGACTCTGCTTCAGCATCTCGATCTGCATTGAACTCAGTGGCATCCAGATGGCAGTGGGTATCAATTAGCATGCTTATGTCTTAACAACTGGTGTTTTAAAAATTGGCTTGGCGCGCAGGCGAATATCGTTGCCGATATGGCGCACATCTAAAATGTGTAAATCAATCGCTTGGCTCATTTGTGTGAATTCTGGCATGGCAAACAAGCCTTTGCCCGCGCTGCCCATGAGTTTTGGTGCGTAATAAATCAGTAGCTCGTCAATCAGGTTTTGCGCCAGCAACGCGCCGTTTAAACCTTCGCCACCTTCGCATAGCACCTCGTTAATTTCGCAGCTTGCCAAGTGGCTTAACAGTGTGTTTAGGCATACTTTGTCATTGCTATCGGGAATGCAAAGCAGCTCGGCACCCGCTTCAAACAATGCGTCGGCACGGTCGTGTGCATCAACTGCAAACGCAATCAGCACATTACCTCCAGATAATATTTTTGCATCTAATGGCGTTTGTAATTGACTATCGACTATTACTTTAAGTGGCTGTTTTTCAACAGCGATATCGCGCACTGACATGCTTGGGTTATCGCTTAACACAGTACCGCTGCCAGTTAAAATAGCGCAACTGCGCGCGCGCCAATGTTGTACATCTTGTCTAGATGACGCGCTAGTAATCCATTGGCTTTGGCCATTATTAAGTGCGGTTTTACCATCTAAACTGGCAGCAATTTTGCTGCGAATAAATGGTTTATTTTGTGTCATGCGCGAAATAAAACCTGGGTTGATTACCTCTGCTTGCGCTTGCATCAATCCGCTGGCGACTTCTACGCCATGCGCTTGCAAATACGCCAAGCCGCTGCCAGCAACCAGCGGGTTCGGGTCTTGCATGGCGGCAATCACTTTGCTGATGCCTGCATCAATCAGCGCTTGAGAACATGGGGGGGTTTTGCCGGTATGGTTGCAAGGCTCTAATGTGACATATGCGGTGGCACCTTTGGCCTGGCTGCCCGCTTGGCGCAGCGCAAACACCTCGGCATGTGGCTCACCCGCTTTTAAATGCGCGCCCTCACCCACAATTTGGCCATCTTTTACAATCATGCAACCCACGCGCGGATTCGGCCGTGCACTATATAAACCTTGCTCTGCCAACTGCAAAGCGCGGCTCATAAATTGATGATCAGCGGCTGAAAAAATCATAGACAAATTATGCCTAGCTTTTGCATGAGCGTGTTAAAAAATACTAGAAAAAACCAGCTAAATTAATACGTGCAAAAAAACAATGCTCTGCAAGCCTCGCAGATATTGGCTTGCAGAGCATCGAAATAAAGATAATTAAATAAAATTATTATAAATCACGAATAACCTCGTGAAAATCATCCACATCTGAAAAGCTGCGATAGACCGAGGCAAAGCGAACATACGCCACTTTATCCATCACTTTTAGCTCTTGCATGACGCTTTCGCCTAAATCGCGGGCAGGGATTTCGCGCTCGCCACGAGCCAACATTTTTTGCACAATATTATCCAGCGCACGATCGACATATTCAGTCGGCACCGGCCGTTTATGCAATGCACGCGTGAAGGATAAACGTAATTTATCGCGACTAAATTCCTCGCGCGTGCCATTTGTCTTAACAACCTGAGGCAGGTGCAACTCAGCCGTTTCATAAGTGGTAAAACGCTTATCGCAAGCAGTGCATTTGCGCCGACGGCGAATTGAATCGCCTTCATCATTTACTCTAGAATCAATGACTTGAGTGTCGGCGTCGCCACAAAAAGGACATCTCACTTTGTTTATTTTCCGTACACTGGAAATCTGTCGGTTAATGCATGCACTTTTGTTTTTACCGCTGCAATGACACTTTCATCAGTCGGGTTGTCCAGTACGTCAGCGATTAGATTCGCCACAATTTTGGCCTCCGCCTCCATAAAGCCGCGCGTGGTAATGGCTGGTGCGCCAATACGAATGCCTGACGTGACAAATGGGCTTTCTGGGTCGTTTGGAATTGCGTTTTTGTTCACAGTAATATGCGCCAAACCAAGGGCTGCATCGGCGGCTTTGCCTGTTAATCCTTTAGTACGTAAATCAACCATAAACATATGCGATTCGGTGCGACCAGATACCACACGTAAACCACGCGTGATTAAGGTTTCTGCCATGGCTTGCGCGTTTTTAATCACTTGCGCTTGATAGGTTTTAAATTCTGGTTGCGCTGCCTCTAAAAATGCAGTAGCTTTACCAGCAATTACGTGCATCAATGGTCCACCTTGCAAACTAGGGAATACGCTTGAATTAAGTGATTTTTCAAACTCTGCTTTGGCCAAAATAATGCCACCGCGTGGGCCACGCAAGGTTTTGTGTGTGGTTGATGTGACAAAATCTGCATGTGGCACGGGATTTGGATAAACGCCAGCCGCAATTAAGCCCGAGTAATGCGCCATATCTACCATAAAATAAGCGCCAACTTTTTTGGCGATTTCAGCCATACGCGCCCAATCAAAACGTAGCGCATAGGCACTGGCACCGCCGATTAGTAACTTCGGTTTAGCCTCAATGGCAATGCGCTCCATTTCATCATAATCGATTTCTTCTTGTTCGTTTAAGCCATACGCCACAATGTTAAATAGCTTGCCAGACAAGTTAGCGGGTGAACCATGTGTTAAATGGCCACCGTGGCCCAAGTTCATGCCCATCACGGTATCGCCCGGTTTTAAAATACTAAAGTAAACTGCTTGATTAGCTTGTGAGCCTGAATGTGGCTGCACGTTGGCGTACTCTGCGCCATATAAAACTTTTAGGCGGTCAATTGCAAGCTGTTCCACTTGGTCCACATATTCACAACCGCCGTAAAAACGCTTGCCTGGGTAACCTTCGGCATATTTATTGGTGAGCTGCGAGCCCTGTGCCTGCATCACCGCGGGGCTGGTGTAATTCTCAGAGGCAATTAGCTCAATATGTTGATGTTGACGGACAACCTCACTATTTATCATGGCATCTAAAGCGGGATCGGCTTTGTTTAAGGTGTTAGAAGTGCTAAACATGGGTGCTTGCTTTCAAAAAAGAATTTGAAGAATTGAATGTTACATTTTATCACGCGTGTGCTTTTACTTAAAACGCCAACATTAAATTTAAATACGCCAGCGTTAACTTAAGTTAGTAAAGCGTGCTAAATCAGATTAAATTTTTTGCAAACCGTTCAGCCTAGTTGCAATAAGTAACTGTAAATAAGCTATATATGGCGTTGACTGTAGTTTGTTTCACCTAATATCGGCGCGCACGTTATAATAAGTTTTATAAATAGCGACTTAAATATTAAGCTTTGCCACACGAGAACCCGCGATGAAATGGACAGACAGCCAACGTATTGCCGAAGATTTGTACGACAAATACCCAGAGATTGACCCCGCGACGATTCGATTTACCGATTTAATGGCGTGGGTGATGGCGCTGGATAGCTTTAACGATGCGCCTGAACATTGCGGCGAAAAAATATTAGAAGCCATTCAACTGGCGTGGATTGAAGAAGCCGAGTAAAAGTTAAAATCGAGCAAGCATGTTTGAAGCCTTATTCCTGTTATTTATTAAGCATTTTATCTGCGATTTTCCCTTGCAGGCCAACCCGTGGCTGTACCGCAACAAGGGGACTTATATGCACCCTGGCGGCATCGCGCATGCGGGCATACACGCGCTTGGTACGCTGTTAGTGCTGGCGCCGTTTATTGGCAGCGCTTCTGTCATGTATGCGGCGATTGATATGCTGGTACATTATCATATTGATTGGGCCAAGATGAATATTAGCAGGCGCTATGATTTGCAGCCTAACAATAGCGAGCGCTTTTGGATATTGCTGGGGTTTGACCAACTACTGCATCACATCACTTATTTTGTGATTATTTACTACGCTTTTAACTTAAATTTAAACTGACGATTAAACATGCAGCCAACCGCCAACGATCTAAACCCCATCACTATTCAGTCACCGCTTGCACCCCGCTCCATTTTCAAAGCCTACGATATTCGCGGCATCGTTGGCAAAACACTTACGCCAAAAATAGTGCAGGCGATTGGCCACGCGCTAGGTTCTGAAGCGCGCCAGCGTGGTCAAAGTGAGATTTGTATTGGTTACGATGGCAGGCTTTCTGGCCCAGAGCTGGCAGAAGCGCTATCGCAAGGCATACGCAAAGCGGGTGTTAACGTGGTTAATTTAGGCATGGTAGCCACGCCCATGGTGTATTTTGCAGCGTTTCATCTGAATAATAATTGCGGCGTCATGGTCACCGGTAGCCATAATCCACCCGATTACAACGGCTTAAAAATGGTGTTGGCGGGCGAGACTTTATCCAACGAAAGCATTCACAGTTTGCGCCACCGCATTGAATATAATCGCTATAGCTATGGCGACGGCTTAGAGCGCAACTATGATATTGCACCCAGTTATATTGCGGCGATTCAGACCGATATTAAACTGGCGCGACCGATGCAAATTGCGGTAGATTGCGGCAATGGGGTGGCGGGCGCGTTTGCCAAGCAACTTTACAACGCCATCGGCTGCCGCGTAGATGAGCTATTTTGCGAGGTGGATGGCAATTTTCCCAACCATCACCCCGACCCATCAGTGCCAGAAAACTTGACCGATTTAAGCGCGGCGCTTAAAACTACCCGCGCCGAAATTGGCTTAGCCTTTGATGGTGATGGCGACAGGCTGGGCGTAGTGACTAAAGAAGGCAACATTATTTACCCAGATCGCCAATTGCTGTTGTTTGCTGATGACGTGCTAAGCCGCAACAAAGGCGCCAATATTATTTTTGATGTGAAATCGACACGCAACTTAAGCCCGTGGATTCACAAGCTGGGTGGCAACCCCATCATGTGGAAAACGGGGCACAGCTTGGTCAAAGCTAAAATTAAAGAGACAAATGCTGCGCTGGCAGGCGAGATGAGTGGCCATGTATTTTTTAACGACAAAGATGCTAACGGTAAAAAACGCTGGTATGGCTTTGATGATGGCTTGTATGCTGGCGCACGTTTACTAGAGATTTTAAGCCGTTTTGCCAATCCATCTGATATTTTAAACGCGTTGCCCGACAGCGTGAGCACGCCAGAGCAGCACATTCATATGCAAGAAGGCGAACCACATAAATTGATTGCCGAGATGCAAAAGACCGCGAAATTTGATAGTGCAACCGAGATTATTACCATTGATGGCTTGCGCGTGGAGTACGCCGATGGCTTTGGCCTGATGCGTGCTAGCAACACCACGCCTGTCATTGTGTTGCGCTTTGAGGCAGATAATGAGGCCGCGTTGACTCGCATACAAGCGCAGTTTCGCGAGGTAATTTGGGATGCCGCACCGCAGGTTGCTTTACCTTTTTAGCGTAAGCTTCTAAGTCACATGTCGCGCAACACACTTCTATTTACAGCACTTTGGGTGGCACTGGTATTAGTGATTTACTACCTGGCCGATAATATTCAAAACCCTAACAAAGCTTGGCGGCTAGGTGAAGATGCCAATATTGTCACACTAAAACGTGGGCTAGATGGCCACTATCGCGCCGAAGCGCAAATTAACAATCAACAAGTGGATGTGTTGGTAGATACTGGCGCTACGGGTGTGGCAATTTCGCAAAAAGTAGCCGATCAACTGAATTTAAAAAGTGTTAGCGCAGTGCGTACCAGCACTGCCAATGGCGACACCGTAAGTTATATGGTGCGGCTAGATTCGGTAAAAGTGGGTGGCGTGGAAGCCAAAAGTGTGGCTGCTTCGATAGTGCCTAGCTTAGATGGCGATGTGCTGCTGGGCATGAGTTATTTGGGGCGCATGGATGTACGGCTGTTTAATAACGAAATGACTATTAAACAAATTGAACAATAAACGTAATTAAATTCACATCAAACACCTGCCCTGCAGACCAATACCCATGCGGGTTGCAGGCACACGATTCTAATCACATTAAATATTCTTTTAAAAATTCCTAAAAATATTTGTAAGTAATTACTAGTTTTGTCTGACCAATGGTGGCTAGCTAGCAAACTTAGTACATAACTTACAACTGATATTTTTAGGAGATTTAAAATGAAATTTAACTTTAAAAAATTAGCACTGACTGCTGGCATGCTGTTTACTTTCTCTACAGCTGCTTATGCAGACGCAAGCTTAAGCACTGGCGGCTATGCGCGTCAATTACAAAAGATGGAAATGATGAAAATGCTAGACGGTGACGGCAACCACATGGTGACCGCGGCTGAAGCTGATTCATATTACACCAGTATTTTTGATGCGCTAAACAAAGATGGCGACGACTCATTAGAAACTACAGAATGGGCTGGCCCAACAAAAAACTCAAAACTTGATTTAACCACAGGCGGCTATAGTCGAGAGTTGCGCAGCATGAAAATGATGCGCTTAATGGACACTGACGGTGACAAGAAAGTAACGCGTGATGAATTTTTAAATCATCATCGTGCTGTGTTTGCAAAGCTTGATACCTCTACAGACCAACAATTAGATTCACAAGAATGGGCGATGAAAGGTTTGTTGAGCAAGTAATACGCGATAATATATCGACAACTTCACAAAGCCAGCTTTCGCTGGCTTTATTTTTAGGTAATACTGTTGGCCTAAGTAATTACCGTTGGCGTATCTCGACCAGTGCGTTGTCTTAATTGAGATATTTCTAATGCAATTTCAATCATCTGTCTTAAAGCCAGTTGCGCGTCTAAATGGTGGTTTTTAACATTTGGCTCAAATGCTTCTAAATAAATCCGCAAAGTCGCACCCTCAGTACCGGTGCCAGAGAGCCGAAACACAATGCGCGAGCCACACGCAAACAAAATACGCACACCCTGATTTAAACTTAAACTGCCATCAATCGGGTCAGTGTAGCTAAAATCATCGGCAGTTTTCACCGTATATTGACCAAAATTTTTATTAGGTAAATTAGAAAACTGCGCTTGAATATGTACCATCACGCCATTGGCGGCATCGGTTGGAATCGCCTCATAATCGTGGCGGCTGTAAACATTCCGGCCATATTCTGCCCAATGCGCCATGACAATTTGTTCTACACTTTGCTTCTTTGCGGCAATAATGTTCAGCCAACACAATACTGCCCACAAACCATCTTTCTCACGCACATGGTTGCTGCCGGTGCCAAAGCTTTCTTCACCGCACAGCGTCACTTTATCGGCATCCATTAAGTTGCCAAAAAATTTCCAACCAGTTGGCGTTTCAAAGCAGGGGATATTTAACTTTTCTGCCACTCTATCTACCGCGCCGCTAGTCGGCATGCTGCGCGCAACACCCGCCAACCCTTGTTGGTAGGCGGGTATCAGTGTTGCATTGGCAGCGATAATGGCCAAACTATCTGATGGCGTGACAAAAAAATGTTTGCCCAGAACCATGTTGCGGTCGCCATCGCCATCGGATGCTGCGCCAAAATCAGGTGCATTCTGGCTATATAAAACCTCAACCAATTCGTGCGCATAAGTTAGGTTGGGGTCGGGGTGGCCACCGCCAAAAGTCTCAGACACTTCGCAATTCATTAAAGTACTTGCGGGCGCGCCCAGCCGATTGACCAAAATCTCTTTGGCATAAGGTCCTGTGACGGCGTGCATGGCATCAAACTTAAGTAAAAAGCCAGATTTTAATAAAGCTTTAATCGCAGAAAAATCAAACAGTTGCGCCATTAAATCGGCATAGTCGGTCACTGGGTTTATCACTTCAACCATAAAGCCATCAATGCTGGCCTCACCAATACTATCAATATCTACATCTACAAAATCTGCAATTTTATATTGGCTTATGGTTTTACTTTTTGCAAAAATTGCTTCAGTGATTTTCTCTGGCGCAGGGCCGCCGTTGGGGGTGTTGTACTTAATGCCAAAATCTTCGCTTGGCCCCGCTGGGTTGTGGCTGGCTGATAAAATAATGCCACCAAGCGTTTGGTATTTTCGAATAATGTGCGAGGCGGCTGGCGTAGATAAAATGCCGCCCTGCCCAACGATAATTTTAGAAAAGCCGTTGGCAGCTGCCATTTTGATAATGGTTTGAACTGCCATTTTATTGTAATAACGGCCATCGCCGCCCAAAGTCAGCGTTGCGCCTTTGGCAATGGTAATGGAATCAAAAATGCTCTGCACAAAGTTTTCTAGGTAATGCGCCTGCTGAAAAACTTTCACCTTTTTACGCAGACCAGAAGTGCCAGGTTTTTGGTCGTTAAAAGATGTTGTATTGCGGGTTTGAATATTCATATAGTGATTATAGCGCAGAGATGTGAATCTTTTTATGCTGGCCTGCAACCGTAAAGGTTGTCCCCGCAGAATATACCAGCTAAAGCTGGTTATTCATGCCTGATACCCGCATGGATATTAGCTTACAGGGCAGTATTTTTACGTGCTAAGGGTGTAATATTAAGGAAAACTTAAAAAAATTAAGCTTTTAATAATGCTCTATCTAAAATATCTAGCGCTTCATCAAATACATTGTCTTGAATAGTCAGTGGATACAAAAAGCGCAGTGCGTTTACATACACGCCGCAGCTGAGCAAAATCAAGCCTTCTGCTAGCGCAGCTGCTTGCACACGCTTCATCGCGTCAGTAGAGGGTTCATCAGTTTTGGGGTCATAAAACTCAGCTGCAATCATCGAGCCTAGTCCGCGTATTTCTTTTAAGCTGGGTACCGTTGCTTGCGCAGCTTTTAGACGTTTAGTTAGTTTTTCACCCAAATAATTTGCGCGCTCAACTAACTGCTCTTCTTCCATAATATCTAGCACCGCATGCGCCGCCGCAATGGCTAGCGGGTTGCCTGCATAAGTGCCACCCAAACCACCGGGCGCTGGGCCATCCATCGCCTCGGCCTTACCACACACGGCGGAAAGCACCATGCCGCCCGCCAAACTTTTCGCCATTACCATCATATCGGGTATCACATCGTAATGCTCAGTTGCAAACAATTTACCGGTACGGCCAAAGCCTGTTTGCACTTCATCCATCACTAATAAAATGCCATGTTCGTCACACTCTTTGCGAAGCGCACGCATCAGTTCTGGCGGCGCAACATAAAAGCCACCCTCGCCTTGCACCGGTTCTATCATAATCGCTGCGATACGTTTAGGGTCAACATCTGCTTTAAACAAAGCGTGCAGCGCATTGATAGAATCCTCAACGGTAACACCGTGTAATTCCATCGGGAAAGGAATATGGTAAACATCGGCAGGAAAAGGCCCAAAACCAACTTTGTAAGGCACGACCTTTCCTGTGAGTGCACAAGCCATCAGCGTGCGGCCATGAAATCCACCAGAAAAAGCAATAATGCCGGGGCGACCTGTGGACGCACGGGCAATTTTAACTGCGTTTTCTGCACCTTCTGCACCGCTGCTAAAAAAGCAGGTTTTTTTGGCATGCGTGCCAGGTGTCAGTTTGTTAATGCGCTCCGCCAGTGTTACATAACTTTCGTAAGGCAGTACTTGGTAGCAAGTGTGGGTAAAACGCTCAAGTTGTGCTTGAATCGCAGCGATAATTTTCGGATGGCGGTGACCCGTATTTAATACCGCAATACCACCGCCAAAATCAATAAAACGCCGACCTTCAATATCCCACACTTCAGAATTTAGCGCTTTATCGATAAAAAAGTTCGCCATTACGCCAATGCCACGCGGGGTGGCAGCAAGGCGGCGATTGTGTAAGTCTTCATTTGTGACTAAATTTTCGGTCATTTTATTCATGATGTATCCTTGCTTAATTATGCGCCTTTAACTAATTAAGGCGGATCCAAGTCGTCTTTAATTCGGTGTATTTTTCTAGCGCATGCAGCGATTTATCGCGCCCATTGCCACTTTGTTTATAGCCACCAAATGGCACAGTAATATCGTCTTCATCATAACTATTCACATGCACAGTGCCAGCGCGTAAACGCTTGGCCACCATGTGCGCCTTAGTAATATCTTGCGTCCACACTGCTGCTGCCAAGCCATATTCGGTATCGTTGGCAATGGCAACTGCCTCTTCCACCGTATCGAAAGTGATAATAGATAGCACTGGTCCGAAAATTTCTTCGGCCGCAATTTTCATATCATTGGTCACGTGATCAAACACAGTTGGGCTAATATAAAAGCCGCCCGATTCAGCTTTTACCTGTGCGCCACCAGCCAACAGGGACGCGCCTTCCAGCCTGCCTGATTCTATATATTTCAATACATTTTGCATCTGCCCACAATCCACCATCGCGCCCATGTTGGTCGCTTCATCTAACGGGTCGCCAGGCTGATAATTTTTAAGCTCGGCCAATATTTTTTGCACTAACTTATCTTTAATACTGCGCTCGACCAGCAAACGTGAAGGCGCGTTGCAGCTTTCACCTTGGTTGTAAAAAATCGAACCCGCGCTCGCCTCAGCCGCACGGTCTAAATCTTTGCAATCAGCAAATACAATATTGGGCGATTTGCCACCCAGCTCGCACCAGGCGCGTTTTAAATTGCTTTGGCCGGCCATGATTTGAATTTTCTTACCAACACCAGTAGAGCCAGTAAAGGCAATGCAATCCACATCCATGTGCAGCGCCAATGGTGACCCTGCCTCTGCGCCAAAGCCTGGCACAATATTCAGCACACCTGCAGGTATGCCAGCTTGCAGCGCTAAGTCGCCAATTTTTAAGGCCGAAAGTGGTGATTTTTCAGATGGTTTTAACACCACACTATTGCCAGAAGCCAAAGCCGGGGCAATTTTCCAACAGGCCATTAGCATCGGGTAATTCCACGGCACAATCGCGCCAACTACGCCAATGGGCTCACGCGTAATCATGGCGAGCGTATGTTCAGCGGTAGGCGCAATTTCGTCATATACTTTATCAATCGCCTCGCCAAACCAACGCAAACTATTGGCGGCAGAATTCACATCTACATTCAAGCTGGCAGTAATTGGCTTGCCCATATCTAAGGTTTCTAGCAGCGCTAATTCTTCACGATTCGCTATTATTAAATCGGCAAATTTAATCATGATTTGTTTGCGCTCACGCGGCGTTTGGCCTGCCCAAGTGCGCGCATTAAAAGCTGCGCGTGCCGCCGCAACCGCTAAATCAACATCGGTAGATTTGCAACTGGCCACATCGGCAAGTTTACGATTATCTATTGGCGAAAAGCATTCAAATGTGCCACTATCAGCCGCATTAATACGCTTACCGTTAATAACTGCGCGGCCATCGATTTTTAGTGCTTTAGCGCGTGCATGCCAATCAATTTTTACTTTTGCATCCATGTTTATTTATCGACCTATCCTCTTATATACCAGCCATCGCAATATATTTAATTTCTAAATACTCATCAATTCCGTGATGCGAACCTTCGCGACCTAATCCTGATTGCTTGACACCACCAAATGGTGCAACTTCGTTAGAAATCATGCCCGTATTCACACCCACCATGCCGTATTCCAGAGCTTCTGCCACTCGCCAAATACGCCCAATATCACGGCTGTAAAAGTATGACGCCAAACCAAACTTAGTTCTGTTAGCCAGCTCTATCACTTCATCATCGGTTTTAAAGCGGAACAACGGCGCCACTGGGCCAAAGGTTTCTTCTTTAAAAATCAGCGCATCTGCAGTAACGCCTGCCAACACGGTTGGCTCAAAAAACGAGCTACCTAGTGTATGACGCTTGCCACCTTGCAGTAGTTTTGCACCTTTTTGTATGGCATCTGCAATATGGCTTTCTGTTTTTTCAATAGCCGCCATATCAATTAATGGTCCTTGTGTAGTGCCTGCTGCAGTGCCATCACCCACTTGCAGCGCGGCTACTTTTGCAGCCAGTTTTGCCGCAAACGCGTCAAACACGCCGTCTTGTACAAATAGGCGATTTGCGCACACGCAGGTTTGGCCAGCATTGCGGAATTTGCTTATCATTGCGCCTTCTACTGCAGCGTCTAAATCGGCATCGTCAAACACGATAAACGGCGCGTTGCCGCCCAATTCAAGCGATAATTTTTTAATGGTAGGCGCACATTGTGCCATTAGCACGCGACCCACCTCGGTGCTGCCAGTAAACGATAATTTGCTCACAATTTCGCTCTCACATAATACCGCGCCTATCTCGCGCGATTTTCCAGTAATCACTTGCAACACACCACTTGGCACGCCAGCTTCTTCTGCTAGCACAGCTAATGCAATCGCTGACAATGGGGTTTGTTCGGCTGGTTTGATAATCATGGAGCAGCCAGCAGCCAATGCTGGTGCGGCTTTGCGGGTAATCATTGCAATTGGAAAGTTCCATGGTGTAATCGCTGCTGTAACACCAATGGGCTGTTTAATCACTAATAAGCGGCGATCATTGGCTGGGCTGGGGATGGTTTCGCCATAAACACGCTTAGCTTCTTCAGCAAACCACTCAATAAAACTGGCGCCGTAATTCACCTCTCCGCGCGCCTCGGCCAACGGCTTGCCTTGCTCAGCGGTTAAAATTTGCGCTAAATCTTCGGCATGCAATTTAATTAAATCAAACCAGCGTTTAAGAATAGCTGCACGCGCAGCCGCTGTCAGTGTTTTCCATTGCTTTTGGGCGACAGCACTAGCAACAACCGCACGCGCAGTTTCTGCCTTGCCCATGCGCGGCACCTCACCCACCACCATGCCATTGGCTGGATTAGTCACTTGTATAGTTTCGCCAGAATCAGCAGGCTGCCAAGCGCCAGCCAATAAGGCTTTAGCTGGTTTTAATAAAGCCGCATGCTTTATCGCGATTGTTTGTACTGTCATTAAAATAGTTACCAGAATTATTTATTGCCATCACTATAGGCCAAGGCGGTTTCACGTTTACGTTTGCGCTCTTGGCGCGAGGTGTAAAAGCTAGAGGCAATGACTGCGATCGTCACCACCACAATGGTGACCGTAGCCACCGCATTAATGGTGGGATTTAAGCCCAAGCGCGCGCGTGAGAATATCACCATGGGCATGGTGTTATAGCCCGGACCAGATAAGAAAGCCGATAACACCACATCATCAAACGACAAGGTAAACGTGAGTAAAAATGCTGACACCAATGCCGGAACGAGTAGCGGAAATGTCACCAGCGTAAACACTTGCCATGGTTTACTACCTAAATCCATCGCCGCTTCATCTAAGCGCCCATCCATTTCTTTTAAGCGTGATGTCACCACCACTGCTGCATAGGCAGTACCTAGAAGCGCATGGCCAAGCAAAATAGTAAACAAACCACGTTGCGGAAAGCCCAGCCAGTGTTGCACAGAAACCAGCATCAACAACAGCGCCAAACCAACAATCACTTCTGGCATCACCAATGGCATATTGGCCATAGAAGATAACAAGGTACGGCCCATAAAACGCTTGTAACGATTAAGTGCAAACGCCACAAACGTGCCAAAAAACACTGACATAAGCGCCGACAAAAAGGCAATTTTTAATGACAGCCAAACGGCAGAGATTAAATCTGCATCTTTTACCAAAGCGTGATACCAGCGAAAACTGGCATGACTCCATACGGTGACCAATCTAGAATCGTTAAATGAATAGATGACCAGTGTAAAGATGGGTAAGTACAAAAATGCATACACTGCCAGCATCCAAGCTTTACCAAAATACTTATTTAGGCTTTGGCTCATGCTTTTACCTCCGCCTGATCTGATTGGTATTTATTCAGTAAAGCCATCGGCACCAGAATCAACAGAATCATCACCACGGCCACAGCTGAAGCCATCGGCCAATCGTTATTGCTAAAGAACTCATCCCACAACACACGGCCTATCATTAAGGTATCTGGTCCGCCCAATAATTCTGGAATCACATACTCGCCAATCGCAGGGATAAATACCAACATGGAGCCTGCAATGATGCCAGCTTTGGAGAGTGGTACAGTAATCAACCAAAAGGTTTTAAGCGGGCTAGTGCCTAAATCGGCTGCCGCTTCTAAATAGCGTACATCTAGCTTAGATAAGTTAGCATACAGCGGTAAAATCATAAAAGGTAAATAGGAGTACACCATGCCAATAATCAGGGAAAATGGTGTGTTCATCATCGAGATTGGCTCGCTAATCACACCTAAACTCATCAGGGCATTGTTAATAACACCGTTATTAACTAAAAGTGTTTTCCACGCATAAATACGCAGTAAAAATGATGTCCAAAACGGCAACATAATCAGCATCAACAGCGTAGGCTGCATGTGCTTGGGTGCGCGTGCCATAAAATAAGCAAACGGATAGCCAATGGTTAAGCAAATAATGGTGGTAATCAACGCGTATTTAATCGATGAAAGATAGGTCTTCACATACAGCGCATCTTTCAAAATAAACTGATAACTCTCAAAATTTAAGGTGAGCGATGGCCAGCCTTTGCTCCAATCAATCATATCTGTGACAGAAGCCGCGCCCATGCTAGATAGGCTGATTTTAAGCACGATGATTAGCGGTATAGCTGCCAGCAGAATAAACCAAATATACGGCAGGCCAATTATGAGCATGCGGCCACTGATAAATTTGAGAAATGCGTTTTTAGATTTTGCCATTTCGCACTCCCTATTGAGTTAACACAATCATTGCTTGATCATTCCAATGTGCATAAGCGCGGTCGCCCCAAGTCAGCCCACAGCTTAAATCACGCGTATTATTTATTTCTTGCGCTTTAAGCACCATGCCAGTCGCCAGTTTCAGGTGATAGGTGGTGTGTGCCCCAAAATAGACAATCTCAGTCACTTCGCCCTCAGTCCAGTTGTAATCCCCTTTGGGTTTATCTTTAGATAACATGACTTTTTCTGGCCGCACTGCTACACCCACATTCATACCGCTATGCCCGCTAATGCCATGCCCCACATAATGCACGCACTCAGCGCAGCGCACTGTTACGTGGTCAGATTCATCTTCTTCAATGATGCCTTCAAACATATTCACATTGCCAATAAAATCGGCCACTTTGCGGCTATTCGGCATTTCATACACGGTATCAGGTTCGCCCACCTGCAGGAAATAACCTTCACTCATCACCGCAATACGGCTGGCCATGGTCATGGCTTCTTCTTGATCATGCGTCACCAGCACACAAGTCACACCTACTTGCTCAATAATATTCACCAACTCTAACTGCGTAGTTTCGCGTAATTTTTTATCTAGAGCGCCTAATGGCTCATCTAATAATAAAAGTTGTGGCCGTTTGGCCAAGCTGCGCGCCAAGGCCACGCGTTGCTGTTGTCCACCAGACAGTTGATGCGGTTTACGTTGCACAAATTTACTTAATTGCACTAGCCCAAGCATTTTCTCTACCCGTTCGGCAATTTGCTCTTTTGGCATGCCATCACGCTTTAAACCAAACGCAATGTTTTCCCAGACACTTAAATGCGGAAACAACGCATACGATTGAAACATCATATTAATCGGGCGTTGATAGGCTGGCACGTTAGTAATATCTTGCCCAGCCAAAAAAATCTTACCTTTGGTTGGCGCCTCAAACCCAGCCAACATACGCAGCAAGGTTGATTTACCGCAACCCGAGCCACCCAGCAACCCAAAAATTTCACCTTTAGTTACGCTAAGCGACACATCATCTACCGCTTTTACACTGCCATCATAAATTTTGGTAACGTTTTCAACCCTAAGTAGTACTTCTTTTTCAGCCGCTTGAGTGCCTGTTTGTGGTTTTGGTGCAGTCGCCATAATGACCCCGTATTTGAGTAGCTATTTTAGTTATAAGTAATTCAAGCAAAGTTGCATGCCTAGCAGTGCTGTCTTAAGCAAGACTAAGCTTAAGATAAGACTAAGCATGCAAATTATTTTTGCTTATGAGCCTGTTTTAAACTGCGTAAAGTAACGCGTCATTACACGGCGTGTTGCGTTATCTACGTTACCTGGTGGAATCAA
Organism: Methylophilaceae bacterium; assembly: GCA_031422335.1. Classification (GTDB taxonomy): domain Bacteria; phylum Pseudomonadota; class Gammaproteobacteria; order Burkholderiales; family Methylophilaceae; genus Methylotenera_A. The sequence continues at coordinate 64,657 of JANOQW010000008.1, read as the reverse complement.
TTTTTTCACATCTTCTGATGACAAGAAAATGGTTTTATTGTTGCGCACTACTTCATCCACAAACGGTGTTGCTGCTTTATTTGGGTTGGCATAAGTCACCGCATTTGTGAGGCCAGCGTGCACTTCAGGGCGTAAAATATAGTTAATAAACTTATGTGCATTTTCTACATTTTTTGCATCTGCCGGAATCACCATCGCATCCATAAACATATAGCCGCCCATTTTGGTTATCAGCGCTTCTATGTTTTGTGGTGATTTATTCTCGATAGAGCGATTGCGTGCTAAGTTGAAATCACCCGCCCAGCCCAATGCCACGCACACATTACCACCTGCCAAATCATCAATTTGACCACCAGAAGAGAATTTTTTAATATCAGGACGTACCTTTGCTAGCATTTCATATGCCACTTTATAATCATCTGCATTATTACTGTGCGGCTCTTTGCCCACATATTTAAGCGCAATAGGAAACACCTCAGATGGTGCATCTAAAAAAGTAATGCCGCAAGATTTAAGCTTGCTGGTATATTTTGGGTCAAATACTAAATCCCAAGTATTTTCTGGCATTGGCATATCACCTAATGCAGTTTTTACCTTATCCACATTAATACCCACAGTGGTATAGCTCCACAACCAATCCACCATATATTCATTACCTGGATCTAGTGTCGCCATTTGCGCCAAAATATCTGGGTCTAAATTGGCTAAGTTAGGGATTTTTGATTTATCTAATTTTTGATGTAAGCCGCCATCAATTTGCAACTTTGCCCAGTTAGAAGATGGCACCACAATATCGTAACCAGTATTTTTTGCCATTAACTTAGCGTGCAGAATTTCATTGCTATCAAATATATCGTAACGTACTTTAATACCCGTTTCTTTTTCAAAATTAGGAATGGTGTCTTCGGCTAAATAATCTGACCAGTTGTAGATATTCAAAACATTTTCGCCATCTGCAGCTGCTACAGGTGCCGCAGCAGTCGATTCAGGCGTGGCTTCGGTCGTTTCTGCTTCTTGTTTACCACAAGATGTTGTGACTAAGCCGATGCTGATAAGCGCCAAGCCAATTAAGTATTTAGTTGAATTCATATCCATTAACCCCTTTAAAAATGTGAACAATTGAAAAAGCTACAAATAATTCTATCATGTTAAAACGCACTGCTTTAAGGTACTCTGTTGTGCTTCATGCCGCGTGTGCATTAACACTATTATGTTGCATTAAACCGTGTTCTTGCAATTGTTTTAGTGTGGCGTTTAAGCATTTATAAATCAGCGCCATCATCTCGTCTATTTGCGCTTTGGTAATCACTAATGGCGGCGCAATAATCATGCGATCGCCCACCGCGCGCATGATGAGGCCATTGGCAAAGCAATGGGCGCGGCACATCATGCCCACACCCAAATCTTCATCGAATGCCAGATGATTTGCCTTGTCTTTCATCAACACGAAGCCTGCCATTAGGCCGATGGTTTCTGCGCCACCGACGAGTGGATGCTTCGCCAGCTCAGCATATTGTTGCGCTAAATAGGGCCCTGTTTCATTGAGCACACGCTCTACCAAACCTTCTTTTTCGATAATCTCAATATTGGCCAAGCCAACCGCACACGCCACAGGATGGCCAGAATAGGTATAGCCATGATTAAAATCGCCACCTTGTTCAATCAGCACTTTGGCCACGCGTTTGCCTACTACCACGCCGCCTAGTGGCAAATAGCCAGAAGTGACGCCTTTAGCAAAGGTCATTAAATCGGGCTTGCAGCCGAGTAACTGGCTTCCAAACCATTTACCGACGCGGCCATAGCCACAAATCACTTCATCACAAATGAGCAAAATATTATATTTATCGCAAATGCGCTGAATCTCTGGCCAATAAGTTTTAGGCGGAATGATGACGCCGCCCGCGCCTTGCACAGGCTCGCCAATAAACGCACCCACTTTGTCTGCGCCTATTTCTAAAATTTTGGCCTCTAACCAACCCGCTGCTCGAAGTCCAAATGCATCGCGGTCTTCATTCGGCGCTATCCCGTAATGATAAGGTTGCTCGATATGTGCTATGCCAGGAATCATGCCGCCTTGCGCATGCATGCCGCCCATGCCACCCAAACAGCCGCCTGCCAAAGTGGAGCCGTGATAAGCGTTGTTGCGACTAATGATAGTGAAGCGTTCTGGTTGACCTAAAGTAGTCCAATAATGGCGCACCATTTTAATATTGGTATCATTTGACTCTGAGCCAGAGCTACTAAAAAATACGTGGCTATAGTTATCACCCGCCAATTGCACAATTTTTTCAGCTAACTTTACCGCTGGCACATTGGTGGTTTGAAAAAAACTATTGTAATAAGGCAACTCAGTCATCTGCTCGGAAGCCGCATCCACTAAGGCTTGCTGGCCATAGCCCACATTCACGCACCACAAGCCAGACATTGCATCGAGAATTTTATTGCCTTCAGAGTCCCAAATATAAATATTATCAGCCTTGGTAATAATACGCGCACCTTTGGCCGACAAGCCTTTGTGGTCGGTGAATGGGTGCATATAATGCGCAGAATCAATGGTTTGAATATTGATGGTGCTTAAATCTGTCATGGTGTTCATGTCGTTCTCGATTCTAAAATCACAATATTTGTCTTTAAACATGCATTAGTGAGTGTTTTCACACGTGCATCAGCTAGTATCATCACACGTGCATAAGTAAGTGCTCTCTTTCCCACGGGCTAATCACACGCATAAATTCATCATGTTCGGTTTCTTTCACTGCCAAATACACATCAATAAAGTTTTTGCCCAATACTTCATGCAAAGCTTTGGCATCTTCCAGCTCTCTAAGCGCCTCCGACAAACCACGCGGCAATTGGTAATCGTGTGCATAAGCACTACCTGTGGTCACTTCGGTTGGCTTCAACTTTTCTTTAATGCCTAAATAACCGCAAGCCAGTGTGACTGACATAGCTAAATATGGGTTGGCATCTGCCCCCACGACGCGATTTTCAATACGGCGATCAGCCGCGCCAGAAATGGGCACGCGTATGCCCACGGTACGGTTATCGTAGCCCCACTCAATGTTAATAGGCGCTGCACCATCGCGCACAATGCGACGATACGAGTTTACATAAGGTGCTAGCAGCGCCATGGCGGCTGGCAAATATTTTTGCAAGCCCGCAATATAATTAAAAAATATTGGCGATGCCTCACCATTGGGTAAGCTAAAAATATTTTGACCAGTTTTGCTATCCAACACGCTTTGGTGAATATGCATGGCAGAACCTGGCTCATGCTGCATCGGTTTAGCCATAAACGTGGCGTACATATCGTGGCGCATGGCGGCTTCGCGCATGGCACGTTTGAAGAAAAACGCTTTATCAGCCAAAATCATCGGCTCATCGTGCATAAAGTTAATTTCCATTTGGCCTGCACCAAATTCGTGAATCAGCGTATCCAGCTCTAGCCCCATAATTTCGCAGTAATCGTAAATGTCTTCAAACAGCGGGTCAAATTCGTTTACCGCATCAATTGAATATAATTGGCGACTCGTCTCTTTGCGTCCACTGCGGCCAATTGGCGGCGTCAACGGCAAATCAGGGTCGGTATTGCGTGCCAATAAATAAAACTCTAGTTCAGGCGCAACAATCGGTGTGTAACCAAGGTCTTTATATAAACCAGCCACACGGCGCAACACATTACGCGGTGCAAAATCAATCGGCGTGCCGTCATGGTTCACGCAATCCATAATTACCTGCGCAGTAGGGTCGGCCGCCCACGGGACAAGTCTTAATGTTGAAGGGTCTGGCAGTAGTACCATGTCTTTGTCGGTAAATCCCATCACACGGTCATAGCCAGCATGGCCTTCTGGCGATTCACCCGTCACTGATACACCCAATACCGCCTCGGGCAAACGCATGGCGCGCTCGGTGCTAAATTTTTCACGCGGTAAAATTTTGCCGCGTGCCACGCCCGTTAAATCTGGCACCAAGCATTCAATTTCGGTCACGTTATTATCCGTCAGCCATCGGTCCATGTCGGCTAAGGTAAAGTTCTTTGGATCTGTCATTTTGTTTCTCCCACTATTATTTTAGATATACATTTAGTTATTTTATTTTTAATACTATCTAACTAATCTGGTGGAATACGCCTCAGCATTTCATCTCGGCAAGCATCGCCAAACGCTTTAAATATAGCTAAATACTGTGGGTTATGCATCACTTTCCACTCTGGGTGCCATTGCACACCCATGGCAAATGCGCTTGCTGCGTCCACGCTAATGGCTTCTACTAAGCCATCTGGCGCGTGCGCCTCGGCGGTGAGCCCTATGCCTAATTTATCTAAACCTTGACCATGTAGCGAATTCACCATAATTTCTGGCTGGTTTAAAATTTTAGCCAGCTTTCCATTCGCCACTACACGCACCTGATGCACAGGCGCATATTGCGACTCTAAATCTAACTCTTTTACTTCGCGATGATCGTTTTTTCCAGCTACTTCTTGCACGGCTTGGTGCAAACTACCTCCAAATGCCACATTGAGCTCTTGGAAGCCCCTGCATATTGCAAGTAAGGGTACGTTTGCAGCAATTGCGGCTTTAATCAGCTTCAGTGTTAAATCATCACGCGCTGGGTCTAAAGGTAAATCTGGGTTATGCACTTGCTGATCAAAATGCGAAGGGTGCACATTCGATGGCGAGCCCGTTAACAAAATGCCATCTGCTATCGCCAATAATTCATCTAGCTCAATATGGCTGCTAATAGCAGGAATCAACAATGGTAGCGCACCTGCCGCCTCAACTACCGCCATAATATATTTTTGCCCAACCGCATGAAAAGGGTGTTCTCCCAGCTGTTTTACATCGGCTGGAATCAAGACCACGGGTTTTCGCTTGTTGGTTTTCATTTTCAATTTTATTCAGTATGTCGCAAAATATCGCTACTCAAGACATATTTGCAACATTTTGATTACAAGTATATTATCGCTCTAATTGGTAATGCTACAAGAGCCATTTAAGTTATACAGATAGTACCACTTTTAAAAATCACCCAAACATAATGAAGCAATTAGTTCTATCAGAATGGCTGTTAACGCAGTTAAGTGACAACAAGATATTTGGCCAACATGGGTTTCCTAGCCGCATGCCAAATCATAGGCGTGTCTATGAAACTATTCGCCGGGCTATTACCGAGCAAGTGTTGCCGTCGGGTAGCCGCTTACCTTCTACCCGAAGTTTAGCAGAAGATTTAAGCGTGTCGCGCAACACCGTTTTAGCCGCGTTTGATCAGTTGTTAGATGAAGGCTACGTGACTGCCAAAACGGGTAGCGGCACCTTTGTTAATTACAAGCAAAGCGATGTCATTTTTAGCCAATCTGAAAGCATTTCTAACAACATCCGCACTACCAATATACAAAGTATGGATTTTAATATCGGCGGCAATGTTGGCTTATCTAAGCGCGGCCAAGCTGCTTCTGAATCAATTACTGACCACGAAGTGCAACCTTTCGCCCCAGGTGAAGACGACTACTCACGCTTTCCCATCTCGCTATGGCGGCGCCTGCTCAACCGGCATTGGCGTGCAGTTAATCCTACATTATTAGACAGTAGTCATGAAGGCGGATATTTACCTTTACGGAAAGCCATTGCCGATTATTTGCGCGTATCGCGAGCAGTTAATTTAACGGTTGACCAAGTATTAATCACCTCTGGCACGCAGCAATCGATAGATTTATGCGCACGCTTGCTCACCGATGTTAGTGATATTGCGTGGATAGAAAACCCTTGTTATTGGGCGGCGCGCCGCGTGCTAGAAGTCAACGGTTTACGGCTACATCCAGTTATTGTGGATAAGGAAGGCATGGCGCCGACGACGGCAGATTTTCGCGCCACGCCGCGGCTGATTTACACCACACCCTCGCACCAATACCCAAAGGGCATGGTGATGAGCTATGGGCGCAGGCGCCTGCTGTTAGATTATGCGCAAAACTCAAACGCATGGATTATCGAAGACGATTACGATAGCGAGTTTCGCTTTGAAGGTCGCCCAATTTCCTCACTACAAGGTATGGATCAACATGGTCGCGTGCTATATTTGGGCACGTTTTCTAAAGTCATGTATCCGGGCATTCGCTTGGGCTACATGGTCGTGCCAATACAATTGGTCGATGCCTTTAAAAATGGTTTATACGAGCTGCAGCGCCCTGGGCAAGTGATGATTCAAGCCGCACTGGCGGATTTTATCGAAGAAGGTCATTTTGCCAGCCATATTCGGCGCATGCGCCAAACTTACGCAGAAAGAAGGCGCTTGCTGCAAGCCGCATTAGCACCAATATCTAAAGCTGGCGCGCGCCTTTCACCAGTCGATTCTGGCTTGCATTTGGTAGTGGAGTTTGATTCAAAAATTGATGATGTAAATGTAGCTGCAAAAGCCGCCGATATTGGCTTGCGGGTCTATCCGCTTTCACATTATTGCTTAGGAAACCAACCTGAAAAAGGCCTGATTATTGGCTACGCCTACTCGGCAACAGAAAGCATTACACAATATGGCAGTGCATTGGCAGATGTGATTCAAACTGCTTTGAATAAATAAGCCGTTTACGCTACAATTAATGTCAAGGTACCGCTCTAAATTACGCGTTTCAGCCGCTCGGTACAAGCGGTTAGCGCGCTTATTTAGAGGTAACTTATGGCTTTCCCGCTCGCTGCATGGCTATTCTTAATTGCCAGTATTTTGTTCGAAGTTTTTGGTATGCTTTCACTCAAACACTCCAACGGCTTCACCAACTTATTACCCACGGCAGGCGCAATTGCGTGCTTCATCACGTCGATTTGGTTGATGTCTTTTTCACTTAAACAAATCGAAATGGGTATCACTTACGCGGTGTGGGCAGCCACCAGCACGGCGATTGTCGCGCTACTCGGCGTTATCTTTTACGCTGAAACAGTCTCGCAATTTAAAATTACTGGTATTACGCTAATTGTAGTTGGCGTGGTGCTACTTAATTTAACCAATCACTAGGATTTGAAATGTACTCCGCCACCTTTATTTTTGATAAAAAACAATATGATGACGCGTTTTACGAACTAGATAACGCCATTGCCGTAGCCGCAAAAGAGACCGAAGGTTATCTTGGCGAAGAAAGCTGGGAGAACACCCAAACGGGTCGCGTGTGCAATGTATATTATTGGCAAGATTTAAACAGCCTACAAACTTTGATGAATCACCCAAAACACCTTGAAGCCAAATCCCAACAAGCCAATTGGCTAAATGGTTATCAAATTGTCATCGCACAAGTCATTCGCGCTTATGGCGATGGCAGCATTGCGCACCCAACGTCAACTTTTAAACCAGCAAAATTATAAATCATGCTCAACATTCGCCATGCAACTATTGAGGATTTAAACCAGCTCGCTGCTTTGTTTGATGCATATCGCCAATTTTATGCGCAAATGCCAGATTTTACGCTAGCCAAAGCCTTTATTGCAGAGCGCATCAATAGGCAGGAATCAGTGATTCTGGTGGCAGAAAATGAAAAACAACAACTGATAGGTTTTTGCCAAATTTATCCAAGTTTTTGCTCGGTTGCTGCAGCAAAAATTGGTGTGCTTTATGATTTGTTTGTCGATTCTAGTGCTAGAAAAACTGGTGCAGGGCGCGCATTAATGCTTGCCGCGCATGAATATGCTGCTACGAACGACATGGCAAGATTAGATTTAACCACCGCAAAAAATAACTTAAAAGCACAAGCACTTTACGAATCGCTAGGCTGGATGCGCGATGAGATTTTTTACACTTACAACCTAGACATGCAGCTATTAAACATGTAACTGCAAGTGTTCGCGCTCCCAAGAGCTAATAACGCGATTATAAGTAGCATACTCCAAGGCTTTAACCTCGCCAAAAGCACGCACAAAGTTCTCACCTAAGATTTTCCCCAAGGCCTCACAATTTTGCATACGTACAATTGCGTCTTCTAAATTTTGCGGCAACTCCACTTCAGACTCCCATGCGCTTTCGGTTAAAGGCTCAGAAGGTTTTAATTTTTCCACAATGCCTAAATAACCACATGCAAGCGTAGCAGCAAAGGCTAAGTAAGGATTAACATCTACGCCTGGCACACGGTTTTCTACGCGCCTTGCGGCGGGGCTTGAATTGGGAACGCGAATGCCACAGGTTCGGTTATCAAAGCCCCAGCGCACATTGATAGGCGCAGACATGTAACGTGTTAATCGGCGATAAGAATTTACATACGGCGCGAAAATTGGCATAGCGAGGGGAATATATTTTTGCAAACCTGCAATGTATTGAAAAAACTCTGGGGTTGCACTACCCTCCTTACTCGAAAAAATGTTATTGCCAGTCAGCACATCAACAACACTTTGATGAATATGCATGGCGCTACCTGGTTCATTCTCCATGGGTTTTGCCATAAAAGTAGCTGAAATGCCATGCTTTAATGCGGTTTCTCGAATGGCGCGCTTAAACAAAAATACTTGGTCTGCCAGTTCCAGCGCATCACCATGCATAAAATTAATTTCCATTTGCCCTGCGCCCGCCTCGTGAATCAAGGTTTCTACTTGTAGTTGATGGAGTTTACAAAAGTTAGAAACATCTTGAAAAAACGGGTCAAAGTCGTTTACTGCGTCTATCGAATATGACTGGCGACCAGATTCCGCCTTGCCTGAGCGCCCTATTGGTGGCTGCAGGGGTTCATGTGGATTGCTATTACGTGCAACTAGGTAAAACTCCATTTCTGGTGCCACAACTGGCTTCCAGCCTTTTTCTGCATAAAGCGCCAACACATTTCGCAACACCGCGCGCGGTGATAAATCTACCGGGCTGCCATCAAAATTGACACAATCGTGAATCACAACAGCAACCTGCTCTACCGCCCACGGCACTAGGCGTATGGTACTAGCATCTGGAATGCAAAGCATATCTGGATCAGTAGCCCCTACAAACAGCGTGTTGTCTGGTTGATCGCCACTTACCGTATTTAGCAATACACTTTTAGGCAAACGCATTTCACCCGCTTCTAAAAATAAATCTTTAGGTAAGATTTTGCCGCGAGCAATGCCTGTCATATCCGAAATAATGCATTCTACTTCATGAATTTGGTGATCATTGATAAACTTTTTTAAGCCTAAAATTTGCTTCTCCTAAAATTTAATGCAGCAAAAAATTATAAAATTGATGTCAGATTGAATTTGACCAGCTTTAGTCAGCGCAACAAAAAAGTTAGCCGAACTTTTCTCGCAGCTGATACCACGCCATACCCAATACCAGCGCGGGTGTTCGTAACAGCTTGCCACCAAAGAAATCATAGTGTGGTATTTTTTCAATCACATCAAACCGCTCTGCTTGTCCAGTAATAGCCTCTGCCACCAGCTTACCCGCTAAGCCTGTTAACGCCACACCATGGCCTGAAAAACCCTGCAAGTAATAAATATTAGGCGCAACTCGGCCAAAATCGGGTGCACGGTTCATGGTAATGTCAACAAAACCACCCCAAGTATATTCCACTTGAGTATTTTTTAGCTGCGGAAAAGTCTCCACCATGCGCGCTTGCATCGTTTGCGTTAAATTCGGTGGTGTCATGGCGCTATAACTGACGCGGCCACCATAAATCATTCTACTGTCGCCAGAAAATCTAAAGTAATCCAACACAAAATTGGTATCACACACTGCGGAATTACTAGGAATCAATTTGGCTGCAAGTGCCCTATCTATAGGCTCGGTACCAATAATGTAGGTACCCACGGGCATAATGCGCTTGGCAATTTTTGGTGCAAGCTTAGGTGAAATTTCTGGTAAATACATATTGCCCGCCAGCACCACATATTTAGCAGTTACTGTACCCTTTGCAGTTTGCAATTTTACTGAATCCCCTTGCTGCATACTTGTAACGGCTGAATGCTGAAAAATTTTCACACCCAAGCTAGCTGCCCCGCGTGCTAAGCCCAAGCAATAATTTAGTGGATGAATGTGCCCACCACGCTTGTCATAATAGCCATTAAAATAACGTGGGCTATCTATCCATTGTTTAATATGCGCTGGCTCTATCCATTCCGCTTGATAGTTGTAACGCTGCTGCATATCATCAAACCAGCTACGTAATTTTTTGCCTTTGGCAGGGCTAACCGAAACGCCTAAAAAACCATCCACTAAGTCGCAATTAATATTAAAGCGTTTTACCCGCGCACGCACTAAATCTAGCGCCTCTAAGCTCATGTTCCACACTTGTTTGGCGGCATCAAACCCAAGCGCACTTTCTATCACATCTTGCTCGCAAGCCAAGCCTGCGATAAGCTGCCCACCATTGCGACCACTGGCGCCAAAACCAATGTGGTTGGCTTCTAACACCACCACTTTGTAACCTTTGTCAGCCAGCGCTATCGCGCTAGAGATGCCTGCAAAACCTCCACCCACCACGCACACATCGGCATCAATATCCGTTTCTAACGTGGGGTAATCTGGCTGCTCATTTGCACTAGCGGCGTAATAAGAGTTTTGCGTGAGCTTTAAGTCATTGGCTAACATAATTTTTACTTTCTGGCTGTGCTATTTTTTGCTGCAATGCAGCCACACAACCAAGTCCACACAATCACCGCCGCAGCATTGCTGGTGAGTTCTGCATGATCGTATGGCGGCGAAACCTCAGTACAGTCCATACCCACCCAATTTAAATCGTACCAAGCTTCAAGCAGTGTCATTGCCTGTGCTGTCGTCAACCCACCTACTTCTGGGGTGCCTGTTCCAGGCGCAAATGCTGGGTCTAGCGCATCGATATCAAAGGTTAGATAACATGGCGGGTTGCCAGCCTTATTCATTCTTTCGCGCACTTCGTCGATGACACTTTTTAAATTATCGCCATCTTTGCCGCGCAGCTCGCGCGCCGTATAAATGCGACCACCTTGGTCTTTTACAAACTCACGCGCAGCGCGCTCACCAGCAGAGCGGATGCCAATTTGCACAAAACAGCTTGGGTCAACCAAGCCCTCAGTAATTGCCTCATACACCCAAGTACCGTGGCCAGAAGGCTCGCCAAAATGATCCTCCCAAGTATCGCAATGCGCATCAAAATGTATCACTGCCAACGGTTTTTTGTAATGCGCTTTGTAGGCGCGTAACAGCGGTAAAGTAATGGAATGATCGCCGCCTAACCACGCCATAGTTTGCTTGCTTATCAACTCGCTAGCCAATGGCATAAGCGCGCTGCGCATAGCGTCAATGCTGGTATTTGGCAAAGCTAAATCGCCCACATCTTCTATATAGCCAAGCGGCGTGGTATCAAAATATGGATGTGTCGCGTCGCATAGCATTTGGCTGCTGTGACGAATAGCACTAGGCCCAAAGCGCGCGCCTGGCCGATTGGTACAGCTGCCATCCCAATTAATGCCAGCCACTGCATAAGGCTTATTGGCGACTTTATCTATAGGCTCTTTTTCAAGCGCTAAACCGAGAAAGCCACTGGTAGAAAGATAGGCAAAACCGTGATTCATGACAATACTTTCAAAAACTTTGTTATAAAGTACATATTATAGTTAGAATAGTAATCTGATGTTGGTCTAACCAATAGTGCCATTTATGTAATTTAGATAGAACCAATTATAAGTAGCTACCATGCAACCTATCATCACTAACGCAGAAAAAATAATTGTGACCGAGCGCGCACATTATATTCAACTGCATCCACTATCAATTGCTTTATCGCAACGCACCAACCAACATTTTTTATATGGTGTACCCATGCATTGGATGAGTGATTGGGGCACGCCTGTGCCGCTATTTGTAGCGCAAGCTAACGGCGCGCATTTCACTTGTGCTGATAATATTGATTACACCGATTTTTGTTTGGGCGATACGGGCGCAATGTTTGGGCATAGCCCACCAGTAGTCGCAAAAGCCATTGCAGAACAGGCGCACAAAGGCTTTACCACCATGTTGCCTAGTACGCTGACAGGCAATACTGGCGGGGCTTTGGCGGCAACCTTTAGTTTGCCTGTTTGGCAACTAGCAACCACTGCGACAGACGCAAATAGATTCGTGTTACGTTGGGCGCGCGCGGTAACGCAACGCAAAAAAGTGTTGGTGTTTGATGGCTGTTATCACGGGACCGTTGATGACACCATGTTAGACACGATTGATGAAAAAGTCGTTAATCGGCAAAGCTTACTCGGCCAAGTGCAAGATTTAGCTCAATACTCAACATCTGTTCCGTTTAACGATTTAGCCGCAGTTGAGCGTGAACTTAAAAAAGGCGATTTTGCTGCCCTGCTTACTGAGCCAGCGCTCACCAATTGCGGCATGGTATTGCCGAATGATGGCTTTATTGAAGCGCTACGCGCACTTTGCACAAAATATGGCACGCTATTAATTTTAGATGAAACACACACCATCTCTACCGCGCATGGCGGTTGGGCAAAAGCCAACAACATAACGCCAGATTTTTTAGTGGTCGGCAAACCCATCGCTGGCGGTTTGCCCGCTGCAGCATATGGCTTTAGCGCAAAAATGGCCGCGCGCATGAAAGCAACAAAAGATAACGCGCCGCCTGGGCATTCGGGTATTGGCACCACGCTATCTGGCAACATGATGACGCTGGCGGCGATACATGCAACTTTAACTGAAACTGCAACTGAAACTGCATACCGCCACATGCTAGCACTGGCGCGGCTACTGGAGCATGCACTAATAGATGTAATTAACGCTCACAAACTGCCTTGGAATATCACACGACTTGGCGCGCGTCTAGAACTACAGTTTTGCGCAACTTCTCCCAACAACGCAGCTGAAGCACGCGCCGCGCAAAGCGATACAATTGAATCTGCCATTCATTTATATTTACTCAATCGCGGTGTTTTACTCACGCCGTTTCATAACATGATGTTAATTTGTCCATCTACAACCGAGCAAGATGTTAAAAAATTAGTTGATATATTTAAAGAATGTTTAAAGGAATTATGTCATGACTAAAACCATAAATGATGTCATTGATTTCGCAACAAACCAAGTTGCTGTGGAACACGGCACCGTGCCGCAAAACAAAGTTGTAGCGGGTGTTGCTAGCGATAGCAATACCAAAATTACCATGCAAACCTACAACCATTACACCGATCCCACCGAGCAGTTTTTTGCAGGTATTTGGCATAGCAGTGTTGGCGCAAAAAGTGTGAATTATACCGAGGAAGAAGTGTGTGTGATTTTAGAAGGTCGGGTGCGTTTAACCGATTTGCAAGGTAACGCCAAAGAGTTCAGTGCTGGAAGCACATTTGCCCTGCCCGCTGGTTTTAAAGGCACTTGGGAAACGCTAGAACCTATAAAAAAAGTCTATGTAATTTGGCAGGCAAAATAGTTTTTTAGCCTGCCAAATTAGTATTCTTAAGTAACCAATTAAAAACTTCATTGGCAACTGGTGTGCGCGGCGTTAAGCGTGAGCGCATAAGCCATAACCTTGGTAGCGATTTTGTCGGGATTTGTGTTAACACTTTGACTTTGCCTTCTTTAACCGCTTGGTTTGCCAGCGCGCTTGATACAAACCCAACCCCTAGTTCATGTATAACCGCTTCAAGCAGTATTCGGCTATCTTCAATCGTTGCGCCACGCGTGAGTTGTAAATCTTTAACCTCGTCAGCAGACAACCTACCGCTCCAAGTGGAGTCACTTTCAAGAAGCAATACTGGTGCTTTTTCTAATAACTTAGGGTACGGAAAATGTCGGATACGCTGCGCAGTTTGTACCCCACAAATGGCAATTAAGTGATCTTCTAACAATGCAATACATTCCACGTCATCAGTATGAATCGGTCTTCTGGAAATAACTAAATCGACGTCAATACGGTCAATTTCTCGCACGTCTTTCTCGGTCATAATCCAAATCTCAATCGCTGGATAGATAAGTTTGAGCTTACCTAAGCGCGGCATTAACCAACCTTGTGCAAAATCTGGCGGGCAAGCAATCAGTACAGAATCGCTACTTTTGTAAGGCTCAATTCTACCAATACCTGTCGACAAACGTGACAAAGTTTCACGCACAGTTTCATGCAACAACTCCCCTGCAGCAGTGAGTGTAACGCCTTTACCATTTCGAATAAACAAGCTTTGGCCTAATAGCTCCTCAAGCTTTAACAACTGCTGGCTAATAGCTGACTGTGTGAGTGACAACTCTTCAGAAGCCCTAGAAAAGCTGCCTAACCTAGCAGCAGCATCGAAAGCAATCAGGTATTTAAATGGTGGTATTGATTTAATCATGGTATTAAAAAAATTAATATCTGAGCCAGTATAACTAATTGCATAAGCTATGTAAAACTGCCAGTATAAGTATATTAATTAAGGATATTATCTTGGCTAACTCTGATGCATTTGGCGATAGTGCTATCGTACGCAAAAACCTAAAAGGCTATGAACGTGAAAACACCTACGCAGGAGTTTTATCGTTCATGCGCAGAGAATATACCAAAAATCTTAAAGGGGTAGATGTCGTGGTTTCTGGAATTCCGCTCGACATCGCCACCACTTTCCGTAGCGGTGCGCGCATGGGTCCTGCGGCAGTTCGTGCTGCATCAGTGCAGATGAATGAGCCCATACATCCGTGGGGATTTGGCTCTTGCGATAGATTATCAGTCATCGATTATGGCGATTGCTGGTTAGACTCACATAATCCACACACTGTGTTTTCGTCTATCTACGAGCATGCAAAAACCATATTGCAATCCAATGCGAAAATGTTGACATTAGGTGGCGACCACTACATCACCTATCCGCTTTTAAAAGCGCATGCAGAGAAATATGGCGCTCCATTATCCATCATTCACTTTGACGCACATTGCGATACTTGGGCGGATGATGAACCTAACTCACTCAACCACGGTAGCATGTTTTATAAAGCGATTAAAGATGGCTTGGTTGACCCAGCGACTTCGGTGCAAATAGGCATCAGAACGTGGAATGAAGACTTTATGGGTGTGAATATTCTCGGCGCAGATTGGGTTCACGAGCATGGCGTAGCGGCTGTAGTACAAAAAGTACACGAGATTGTAGGTAAGCGAAATGTTTATTTGACGTTTGATATTGATTGCTTAGACCCTGCCTTTGCGCCTGGCACAGGTACGCCCGTTGCTGGCGGCTTAAGTTCTGCGCAGGCATTAGCTATTTTACGCAAATTCGTTGGGCTCAATATCGTCGGTATGGATGTGGTTGAGGTCGCCCCTGCTTATGATCACAGTGAGATTACCGCATTGGCCGCTGCACAAATCGCCGCAGAAATGCTGTGTGTGATTAGCGCGGAGTTGGAATAATCAGAGCGAATAATTAAAGCAACTAATTTTTATATAAAGGAAACTCAAATGACTTTGAATTTATGGCGTTACCGTTTCATATCAATGGTTATATTTGGTTTGGCGCCTACTATCGCATTTTCTGCCACAGAAAAAATGTTAAATATTAGCAACTGGGCCGAATATATTGGCGAAAACACAGTTAAAAACTTTGAGAAAGAAACAGGCATTAAAGTACGTTACGATAACTTTGATTCAAACGAAGTGCTACTTGCTAAGGTTATAGCTGGCCAGACTGGCTACGATATCGTGATGCCCTCATCTGACTTTGGCCGCATTATGATAGATGGCGGCAAAGTGCAAAAGCTTGACCGCAAGCAACTTACTAACTGGGGTAATTTAAACCCAGCAGTGATGCAACAAATGGCTAAGCTCGACCCAGGCAACCAGTATATGGTGCCTTGGCTCGGTGGCTCTGTCAGCGTTGGCTATAACGTGGATAAAGTAAAAGTTGCGCTTGGTGCTGTGCCTATTCCAGCCAACCCGTTTGAGTTGGTATTTAACCCAAAATATACGTCTAAGCTTAAAAAATGTGGTGTTGCGATGCTGGATAGTGCAAGCGATGTGTTCCCTTCTGCGCTTATTTACTTAGGCAAGCCCGCCTTTAGCAGCAATGCGGCAGATTACAAACTGGCCGCTGACATGCTACAAAAAGTACGAAAAGATATCAAAATGTTTACTTACAATGGCCATATTACTGATTTGGCCAATGGTAATATTTGTGTAGCGCTTGGTTACGGTAGCGACTTTAATAACGCAGCCTTTCAAGCCAAAGAAGCTAAAAATGGCATCAAAATAGAAGCACCGTTGCCACCTAACGGCATGCAATTCGGTTTTGAATCAATGATGATACCTGTGGATGCGCCGCACCGTGAAAATGCGCTGTTATGGATGAATTATATTCTGCGCCCAGAAGTACAAGCAGAAATTACCAATTACACCATGTTCACAAGCCCTAACTTAGCGGCGCGCAAATACATAGACCCTGATGTACTTGCCAACAAAATTGCATTTCCGCCAGATGCATACTTACGTAGCAAAGCGCAGTTTTACCAAGTGCGTAGTAATGCTACGCGCAGAGTCATGACAAGGGCATTTACCAAATTAAAATCTGGGCTTTAATTTTAATAATAAGCCCATAAGAAATGCTCTGCAATCCGCATGGATATTGGCTTGCAGAGCATATCAAAAAATATTAGATTCTGCCCAAATCTTCAATTGCATCAATCACAATGCCTGTTCCAATGGCAATAAGCAAAATATCTGCGGCAACTCTGACATATTTTTGGCCAGACGGCGGGAGTCTTAGCTTAATAAGTACGCTTGGCGGTAAATCATGATAAATCACATCTCTTGGCAGTGGGCGCCCTTTGTGCCATTTTTTTGCTTGCCCTGGCGGCATGCAGCCATTACGTTTTTTTGCTAACCCTGGCGGGCAGTGTCCTTTGTGTTGACGCTCTTCGTAGTAATCACGCACAATTACACGATCTTCATCACCAAAATACACATCAACCTGCACATTTACATCACTATCTTCGCCTCGATCATAGTGCTCAGATTTTTCATAATGTTTATGTTTATCGTTCACCGGTTTTTTGGCAATTGCTAATCCTGAAAATAGTAAACTTGCAAGAAAAAGTGCTATTAACTGGCTGTTTTTTGAAACTATTTTAATCATGCTTAGCCTTTCATTGCTAACAATAAACTAGTTTAAATACAATCTAGCTAGTCTTAATTTATCATACCACTTAAGTTAACGCCAAAAATTAATTTAGGTTTACTCCGTTTTGTAACTTTCTGGGCTTATGCTAATGAAACAATCGCTTCAATCTCCACCAACACATCGCGCGGTAACTTGGCTACTTGCACAGTAGAGCGCGCGGGCGTGTGGCTGCCAAATGCTTCGCCATAGACTTTGTTCATGGCGACAAAATCATCTAAATTTTTTAAAAATACGGTAGTTTTAACCACTTTATTTAGGTTAGCCCCTGCGACTTCAATCACTGCTTTTAAGTTGGCCAATACTTGCGTAGTTTGCGCGGTAATATCACCTTCCAGCAATGTGCCATCTGCGCGCAGTGGAATTTGGCCAGAGGTGAATAGCAAATCGCCTATTGCGATGGCTTGTGAATAAGGCCCAATGGCGGCGGGTGCGTTGGGGGTTTGAATAATTTTCATTTATTGACCTTTTTTAACTATCAGAATACTTAAATTGCACGCGTTTTACATTGCAAAATAGCTCATAGGCAATTGTTCCCGCCGCATTGGCGACATCATTCGCCAGCACTTGGTCGCCCCAAAGCTCGACATGACTGCCTATTTTTGCATTTGCAATAGCAGTTAAATCTACAAATAGCATGTCCATCGAAACGCGGCCAATGACTTTAGTCAGCGCGCCATCCACCGCAGCAGGCGCTTTATTACTGGCCGATCTTGGGTAGCCATCTGCATAACCACAAGCGACTACGCCGACGATTGTTTCGCGCTCAGCGGTAAACATACTGCCATAGCCAATAGACTCACCTTTTTTAATGTGCCTAATCGAGATGATTTTACTGCTAAGTTGCATCACTGCACGCAGGGGATTTTTTACTTTTTTATCTGCAACTTCATTTAGCAGGTTGGCATTCAATGGGTCGGCGCCGTACAACATAATGCCAGGCCGTGACCAGTTATTATAAGATTGTGGCCAGCCCATAATAGCCGCCGAATTTGCCAAGCTTACCTCGTCAAACTTAAGGCCTTGTAGCGCTTGCTGAAATACGGCAATCTGCTGTTTGCTGTGCGCAGATTTTAAATTATCTGCATTGGCAAAGTGCGACATAAGCACAATTTTTTCTACATTAATATGCCCTGTAAGCCGCATGTAGGCTTGCTGGTAGGCCGACACATCCAAGCCAACACGGTGCATACCGCTATCCATTTTTAACCAAATATGCAGTGGTTTTGCCAGCTTTGCTTCCAGTAAAATTTCTACTTGCCACTGTGCGTGAACAACAATCCACAAGTCGTTCGCAACAATGTCGGGCAGCTCGGTGGCTTCAAAAAAACCTTCTAACAACAAGATGGGATTTTTAATGTCCGCTTCGCGCAGCTGTAACGCTTCTTCTAAACAGGCTACCGCAAAGCCATCAGCTTCATTTTCAATCGCTTTAGCGCATTGCACCGCACCGTGTCCATAAGCATTGGCTTTAATCACTGCTAGCGCTTTGCCGCCATGCAGTTTTTTGGCTGCGCGGTAATTATGGCGAAATGCGTCTAAGCGGATGTGGGCAACTGCAGGTCGTGACATGGTTTAATTGTAACGACTTCCACTATATCGACCAAGTCCTAAGTCGTCACTTTGAATTGCGGTTTTTTGACCCACCATCAAATCTGCCAACACTTGCGCCGACCCACATGCCATGGTCCAGCCTAGCGTACCGTGGCCAGTGTTCAGCCACACGTTGTTAAAAACCTCTGAAGCTTTCCCAATAATCGGCGTGCCATCTGGCGTCATCGGCCGCAAGCCTGTCCAAAATTGGCCCTTAGAAACATCACCCCCTTTGGGGAATAAGCTGTTAAGCACCATCTCCAAAGTCTCGCGGCGGCGCGGATTTAGGCTTAAATCAAAACCTGATAATTCCGCCATACCCCCCACTCTAATTCTACTGTTAAAGCGCGTAATCGCTACCTTATAAGTTTCATCCATTACGGTAGATATTGGCGCGGCATTGGTATCAATCACTGGCACGGTGAGCGAATAGCCCTTTACTGGATACACGGGAATACTCAAGTCCAAACCTTGCATGAGTTGGCGCGAGTAACTGCCCAGCGCAACAATATATTGATCAGCTTGCAACATTTCTACGCCATTTTTTGTGCTAATTTGCACACCTGATAACTTTCCATTTTCAGTCAACAGCTGCTCAATTTGTACATCTTGCCTAAAGTTTACGCCCAGCAGCTTGGCTTTCTCAGCTAAGTTTTGGGTAAACATTTGGCAATCGCCCGTTTCATCGCCAGGCAAACGCAAACCGCCTAATAGTTGGTCTTTCACCAACGCTAGCGCAGGTTCTGCGCGCGCGCAACCCTCTGGGTCTAAGTGCTCAAATGGCACATTTAAACGCTGCAAAACTTTAATATCTTTAGCTTCTGCATCCAACTGTTTTTGTGTGCGAAAAACCTGTAGCGTGCCCTGTGTACGGCCTTCGTAAGCAATGCCAGTTTCTTTTCGCAGTTCGCCAATACAATCACGGCTATATTCGGCAAGACGTACCATGCGCTCTTTATTGGTGTCATATCTGCTGGCCGTGCAGTTGCGTAATAATTTTAGCGTCCACTCAATTTGCCATAGCGTAAAATCTGACTTAACCGCCAGTGGAGCATGCCGCTGAAACAACCATTTAAGCGCCTTCATCGGTACACCTGGCGCTGCCCACGGTGCAGAGTAGCCAGGCGAAATTTGCCCCGCATTAGCAAAACTGGTTTCCATGCCTACGCTTGGTTGGCGGTCTATCACCGTTACCTCAAAGCCTTTTTTGGCTAAATAATAAGCACTGGTTACCCCCACCACGCCCGACCCTAAAATAAGCACCTTCATACATACCTTCATTAAAATAATAATCATAGTGTATGAAAATTAAGCGGCAATAATTATCTTAATAATTATAAAAAACATTAAAAATTAACTATTAATAATTTTTTAATAGTAATATTATCTAAAATAAGACTTAAGTTAAGTGAGATTAAACCATGCGCATGCGCAGTCACAATATTCGCGAGTTAGACCGTATTGATTTAAAAATTCTAAGCGTACTGCAAGCCGATGCACGCATCGCCATTACCGAGCTTGCTGAGAAAGTTGGTTTATCGGTAACGCCCTGTGGCGAGCGTGTGAAAAACTTAGAAAAAGAAGGCGTGATTTT
This sequence comes from Methylophilaceae bacterium, assembly GCA_031422335.1. Lineage (GTDB taxonomy): Bacteria > Pseudomonadota > Gammaproteobacteria > Burkholderiales > Methylophilaceae > Methylotenera_A. Next base: position 44,434 of record JANOQW010000008.1, on the reverse strand, counting down.
AGGTTACCACGCGCGCTTGAGTCCGCAAGCCATGGGGCTAGGTTTGTTGGTGTTTGTTGAGCTGAAACTCTCCACCAAAAGTGGTGCTATTTTTAGCAAATTTAAACAAGAAATTCTTAAATTACCTAGCGTGTTGGAGTGCCATTTAGTCAGTGGCGATTTTGATTATTTGGTCAAAGCGCGTATTGCACAAATGGCCGATTACCGCACCTTACTGGGCGATATTTTACTCACACTGCCTGGCACACAAGAATCACGCAGCTATATTGTGATGGAAGAAGTAAAAGAATGCTTTGCGCTGCCGCTGAATATTGCAAAAGATGCAAGCTGAAACCACCCAACGCGTTACTTTGCTGGGTTTAGATTTTGGCAGCACCACTAGCAGCGCGCTAGTTGCAAGCGCAAAAGTCGCCAGAAGCAGCGCCACAGGCCACATGCAACTTGATGATGTGCAAATTATTTATAAATCAGAACCCGTATTTACGCCCTTTGCTACACACAACAACAGGCAAAATATTGACACAGAAAAAGTGGCCAAATTAATTGCCAATTGGCTTAATGAAAGCGGTGTTTCAATAAAAGACATATTCTCTGGCGGCAGCATGATTACTGGCTTGGCAGCGCAGGCAGATAATACAACAGCATTATCCAAACTCATCATCGACATGGTTGGCGAAAGCGTCATCGCCACGGCAGATGACCCTTGCTTAGAAAGCTGGCTGGCATTTATGGGTAGTTGTGGCGCGCTAAGTCGCTATCACGCAGATGTGCCCATTTTAAATCTTGATATTGGCGGCGGTACGACTAATATTGCGCTGGGCTTGCAAGGCGATGTGCTGCAAACGGGCTGCTACTTTGTAGGCGCACGGCATTTTAAGTTTGCACCAGGCAGTTATCAACTATTGGCAATGTCCAATGATGGTTTAGCTTTGCTTGAATCTTTAAATATCCACAAAAAAATAGGTGAAATATTCACCACCAACGAAACTAAAAAAATAATCGCGTTTTATATCAAGTTATTAGAGTCGATTGTGCAGCATAATGCCACTTTTTTAAGCATGCCAATAAGCCAACTTTTGTGCCAAGTGGCTATACCTGTTTCTGAGCCGATTTCTGAGAACTTTAGTCAACCGCGCATCACTTTCTCTGGCGGTGTGGGTGAGCTTATTTACAAAATAGTCGCTGGAGAAACCTTGCCAAGCACCACTTACTATGGCGATTTTGGTATTGATTTGGCATTAGCAATTAGTCAATCTACAATTTTGGCAGCAGATTTGCACAGCACAATGCCAGAAAATAAAGGTCGTGCCACCGTAGTAGGTTTGACCCTGCACAGCAACGAGATAGCAGGCAACACTGTATTTTTACCGCAAGAAAATTGCTTACCGCTACGCGATTTACCGATTATTGCTAAACTAAACTTAGCCATGCCTGATGCGCAATGGCGTAATGCATTTACCTTGGCAGCCAAGCACCAGCACGGGGCTTGCATACAAGTTGAGCTGGAAAATAAGGCATCACAACCAGTGAGCCTGAATGAGGTACAAGCGCTTGCACAAAAAATTAAATATAGCATAATAGTCAGTGAATATGCGCCAAGCCAGCCATTACTAATATTGACAGAGGCCAATATTGGCAAGGCTTTGGGCAACTATATTTGCGATTGGGGGCAGAGCATGCAGAACATAATTGTCATCGATGAAGTGCCGCTGCGCAGCGCGCATTTTGTACATGTGGGGCGTTTGCAACAGCACATGATTCCCGTGTCATTTTTTGGCTTAAGTTGATGCTAAAACCCATTGCCAATATTCAAGTACCAAAACCCAGCCCTGCTGCACCTCATTGCATTACGCTGTTAGATAGAAACTTTGTTTTTGCCAACCTAAAACAAGTACTGGGCGCGGCGGATATTAGCAAAGCAGGCGATCGTAAAGCAAGCCTGGCAGCTAAAGATGAGATTGAGCGCGAAGCCGCACGGGCTGTGCTTTCTGGCTTAAGCTTGCAACATTTTTTCGATCATCCGCTCACCAATATTCGCGGCCAAGTCGATAATGTGATGCGCGTGAATTACGATATTAACCATGCGGTTTTCGCTGGAATTGCCAATATGACTTTGGGCAATTTAAAAGACGAATTGCTCAAATCCAATGGCATAAGAATTAGAGAAATTGGCACTGCGCTCACTGGTGTGATGGTGGCAGCGCTGACTAAATTGCTCGATGTGCATGAACTGGTTTATTTGGCGAAAAAACTAAAGAATGGTGCATCTGCCAAAGCCCGTACCGTTATTGGCTTGCAGGGCACCCTTTCTTCACGCCTACAACCCAACCACCCAACAGACAATTTAAGCGGTATCACCATGCTGCTTTATACGGGTCTGAGCATGGGTTCTGGCGATGCGATTTTGGGCTTGAATCCAGCGATTGATAACGTCGCTAACATCAGCGCGACACTTCATCACTTAGATAGAATTCGCACGGAGACTGGCGCGCCAACGCAAATTTGTGTGTTATCGCATATTAAAACGCAGCTGGAATGCCTAAAAAATGGCGCGCCAGTTGAGATTATGTTTCAAAGTTTGGCAGGTACCGAAAGTACACTCACCGATGAATTTGATGTGACGGTGGATCTGCTGGACCAGGCCTATGAAACCATGCGCACAAACGGCCCACTAAAAGATATTGCCGAAAATTTTATGTATTTTGAAACCGGCCAAGGCAGCGAGCTGACCTACAACAAGCACGACGGCATGGACATGACAACGACCGAGGCACTGTGTTACGGCTTGGCACGCCGTTACTCGCCGTTTATGGTGAATAATGTGACAGGCTTTATTGGCCCAGAAACACACCTAGATAACTTTGAAATGATGATGTCCAACCTGCAAGATCATTTTATGGGCAAGCTGATGGGTCTGCCAATGGGTATGGCGCCATGCTATACCTTGCATTCAAGCGTAACGCTGGAAGGCCAACAAATGGCAACGGAATTGCTTACTGCGGCTGGTGCCAACTTTTTTATGGACGTATATTTAGGCGCAGACCGCATGTTGGCCTACTTTGACACTAGCGGCCATGATGACCAAACCTTGCGCGAGACTTATAACTTGCGGCCAGCGCCAGAATTTTTAGCTTGGGCGATTTCAAAAGGTATTTTTGCAGAAGATGCAGACGGCAATGTACTGCGAGGCGAAAACTGGGGCAAACCTGAAATTTTTTGTGCGTCCAACGGTATAGTAAATACAAGCGAATTTCAGCGTTTGCAAGAATCGGTACCCGCCATTTATGGCTTTGATAACGCTGGCGCTCGCCCATCGAATAAAGTCTCAAGGCTAGTTAAAGCCAATCAAGCCATTGGCCGCGAGGCGATTTACGCCGACTTACGGCCAAGTGATATGGGCAATATTCAACTGCGCGAATTGCACACCAAGGCGCATACGAAAGCTGAACATTTAAACGATGCCGAGCTAGGTACAAACCTTGAAGCCAATATCTTAGCGCATTTAAAACCAGAAAATAATGATGTGCAAATTGTCATTTCGGATGGATTAAGTGCAGAAGCGATTCATCACAACATTCCTGAACTGTTGCCCGTATTGCTCGATGGTTTAAACAGCCGCAAACTCAACATCGGCCAACCTATTTTGGCACCGTTTGGTCGCGTTAAATTGGCAGAATCTATAGGCGATACGTTACAAGCGCAATTGATAGTGACGCTGATCGGTGAGCGCCCGGGCGGCGATGCGCTTGCGTCGCGCAGCATGTCTGCCTATTTTGCTTACCGCTTAAGTGATGCTGCCACGCAAAACTTGGCGGCCACTTTTAGTGGCAACAGCCAAATTAAATATGAGTACAGCGTATTGTCGAATATTTATTCTGGTGGCTTGCCACCAATTGAAGCCGGCAGTGTGATTGCCGAAAAAATATTTGATATTTTGCAGCATAAAGCAGCAGGCAATCGGCTAGAGAATTTACTGCAACAAAGCAGTTAAATAACATTAAATTACTTGGCCAAAATACATGCCCCGCAAACCAATATCCATGCGGCTTGCAGAGCACATAATTTAATACTTTAACTTATTCACAGTATGATTAATAAAGGTGTAAACAATGCAAGCATATCAAACTAAATTACTCATTAACGGCCAATTTGTAAGTGGCGAAGGCACTCCTATTAGCGTGCTAAACCCCGCCACTGGCGCGGAGATTACGCAAGTGAATGAGGCATCAATAGTACAAATTGAAGCAGCGGTAAGTGCGGCGGGCGCGGCTTTTAAAACTTACAAAAAAACCACGCCGCGTGACCGTGCAACGATGCTATTAAAGCTGGCGGATGCGATTGAGGCAAATACCGTCCACTTTGCAGAACTTGAATCACAAAACTGCGGCAAGCCTTATTTGGCGGCACTGAATGATGAAATTCCTGCTGTGGCAGATGTATTTCGCTTTTTTGCGGGTGCTATTCGCAACATGACAGGCTCCCTGGCAGGTGAATACTTGCCAGGTCACACGTCGATGATACGGCGCGACCCGCTTGGTGTTGTCGCATCAATTGCGCCGTGGAATTACCCCTTAATGATGGCAGCTTGGAAGCTAGGTCCTGCCTTGGCGGCAGGCAATACAGTGGTGCTAAAACCAAGCGAGATGACACCGCTTACAACGCTCAAATTAGGCGAGCTAATTGCTGATATTTTTCCCGTTGGCGTGGTAAATATTTTGAATGGTCGCGGCGACTCAGTCGGCGCGCCAATGATTTCGCAGCCACAAGTGCAGATGATTTCGATTACGGGCGATATTTCGACTGGTCAAAAGATTATGGAAGCAGCAGCAAAAAGCGTAAAACGCACGCATTTAGAATTGGGCGGCAAAGCACCAGTGATTGTGTTTGATGATGCTGATTTGACGTCTGTGGTAGAAGGCATTCGCACGTTTGGTTTTTATAACGCGGGGCAAGATTGTACGGCGGCTTGCCGCATTTATGCGGGCAAAAAAATCTACGAGAAGCTAGTTGCTGAGTTATCTTTAGCGGCTTCCACCATTAAAGTCGGCGAGCAAAAAATGGATGGCGTAGAAATGGGCCCGCTGATTTCAGCAAGACAGCGCGAACGTGTGGCGGGCTTTGTCGATAGAGCAAAAGCGCAAAAACATATTGAGGTGACTACTGGCGGAAAAGTGATTGATGGGAAAGGCTTTTTCTATACACCCAGCATTATTGCAGGCGCAAAACAAACGGATGAAATTGTGCAAAAAGAAGTGTTTGGCCCTGTGGTCTCAGTGACGCGATTTGATGATGAGGAGCAAGTGCTAGGCTGGGCGAACGAATCTGAATATGGCTTGGCAAGCTCGGTTTGGACAAATGACGTATCGCGTGCCATGCGTGTTGCGGCCGAGCTGCAGTATGGCTGTACTTGGGTCAACACGCACTTTATGCTGGTGAGTGAAATGCCGCATGGTGGCATGAAAAAATCGGGCTACGGCAAAGATATGTCGATGTACGCGATTGAGGATTACAGCGCCATCAGGCATGTGATGGTGAAGTTATAAAGCGCACGTGATGGTGACGTTATAACGATTTACGGCTAAGAAAATTGGATGCATGCAAAAAACAATGCCCTGCAAGCCGCATGGATATTGGCTTGCAGGGCAACTAATAATGTGCTTTAAAACGTACTTTAAAAACTAGGCGGGCTACACGAACTGACTAATGTACACACATCACTGCCTGCATTGCGAAAGCGGTGCGGTTGCTTGCTATTAAAATAATAAGCATCGCCAGCACCCAATATGCGCGTTTGCTCACCCACCGTTACCTCTAGCCTGCCGCTTAAAATAACACCGCCCTCTTCGCCTTCGTGCCGCAGCATAATAAGCCCCGTATCTGCGCCCACTTCATAGCGCTCGTTTAAAATTTGCAGCACATGCCCTGCCTTGGCCGAGCCAATTTGCCGATACGATATGCCTTCACCGCCACTAATTTCCGTTAGCGATTCTGCGCGATAAAACACTTCGCTGGCCACGCCTGGCAACTCGTCTGAGAAAAACTCGGCCAATGTCATCGGTATGCCCGCCAAGATACGTTTGAGCGCGCTGACAGAGGGACTAGTACTGCCAGATTCGATGAGTGAAATGCTGGCGTTGGCCACGCCTGCTTTTTTGGCTAATGCACGCTGCGATAGCTGGTGGCGCAAGCGTACCATTTTTAAGCGCAAACCAACGTCAATATCCATGGCTTTTCCAAACCTGTTAAAAGTGTTTAATATATAATAACATTATAAAATTTAAAATCATTAAAATCAATTGCTTAGTTTTTTAAAAAACCACCGTTGACATAAAATGCTAAACACTTAAACTAACAATAAATTAAGATTTTAAGGGTTCAAACCATGTCAGATATCAAGCTGCCAGATTTATCGCACTATTGGGTGCCTTTTACAGCCAATCGCCAGTTTAAAGCTATGCCGCGCTTATTTAAAGCGGCCAAAGGCAATTACTACACTGACATAGCAAATCGCCAAATTTTAGACGGTACAGCAGGCTTATGGTGCGTGCCTGCTGGGCATGGGCGTGAAGAAATTGCCACAGCAGTTGGTAAGCAATTATTAACGCTAGATTACGCGCCCGCTTTTCAAAGCAGCCACCCATTAGCGTTTGAAGCGGCTTCACGCTTGGCTGAATATATGCCCGCAGATTTAGATAGAATATTTTTTACTGATTCTGGTTCAGAATCTGCTGACACCGCGTTAAAAATAGCGCTGGCTTATCATCGTGTTTGCGGCAACCCTTTACGCAACAAGCTCATCGGCCGCGAGCGCGGTTACCACGGCGTTAATTTTGGCGGTATTTCTGTCGGTGGTATTGCGGGAAACCGCAAAGCGTTTGGCAATGGCATGCCTGGTGTGGATCACATACGTCACCCGCTCGACATCGCAAAAAATGCTTTTACCAAAGGCTTGCCAGAAGATGGCGGCGTAGCACTAGCTAACGAGTTTGAGGCGCGCATTTTAACGCTACACGACCCAAACACCATTGCCGCACTCATTATAGAGCCAATTCAAGGCTCGGCCGGCGTGCTATTGCCGCCAAAAGGCTATTTAAAACGCATCCGCGAAATTTGCAATAAACACGGTATTTTGCTGATTTTTGACGAGGTAATTACCGGTTTTGGCCGCCTAGGTACACATTTTGGTGCAAACTATTTTGACGTTACGCCTGATATTTTATTGTGCGCAAAAGGCTTAACCAATGGCGTGGTGCCGATGGGCGCAGTGGCAGTGAAGCGCGAAATTTACGACGCATTTATGGAAAACTCTGCCGCTGGCGCAATCGAGCTGCCGCATGGCTATACTTATAGTGCCATTCCCATTGCGTGCGCAGCGGCGATTGCCACTTTAGATATTTTTGCCAAAGAAAATTTAGAAGCACGTACCGCGGGATTGAGCGACTATTTTGAACAAGCCGCGCACAGTTTGAAAGGTTTGCCCATGGTGCGCGACATTCGCAATATTGGTTTAATTGCTGGTATCGAGTTTGAACCAAGCTTTAATAAAGACGGCTCGGGCAAAGTCGGTGCATTCGCATTCGCCACCTATTTAAAATGTTACGAGCTTGGTCTGCATGTGCGTTTTACTGGCGATATTATTGCCATTTCGCCACCGCTGACTATCGAAAAAAATGAAATTGACCGTATTTTTAACACGCTGGCAGATGCGATTAAATTTGTTTCAAGCCAAGGCGAGGCGGGGTTAAACGCAAATAGCTATCTTAAAAATGAGCAAGCTTGGGCTGCACAAAGTGCTATAGAACATGCTGCGCTAGCCGACTTAGGCCATCATCATATTGAACACAAAGCACACAAACTGGAACACTTAGATAAATTGGAGCATTTAGCATGAACACTGCAAACTTAAACACCCGCATTATCGGTCACTACATTAACGGCAAGCATGTTGCAGGCGCTGGTTCAAGACTAAGCCCTGTTTATAACCCTGCTACAGGTGAGGTTTCAGCGCATCTCAACAATGCCAGCGCCGATGAAACACGTGGAGTGATTGATGCTGCGCATGCTGCTTTCCCTGCTTGGAGCGCGACTCCAGCTTTAAGACGTGCGCGAATCATGTTCAAGTTCAAAGCCTTACTGGACGAGCATGCTAACGACTTGGCCAAAGCCATTTCACTAGAGCACGGAAAAACCATTTCTGACGCACGCGGCGAAGTCACACGCGGCATCGAGGTAGTCGAGTTTGCTTGCGGCATGCCTCACTTGATGAAAGGGGATTTTAATGACAATGTTGGCAAGGGTATCGATACCTACAGCATGCACCAGCCGCTGGGCGTGGTTGCGGGTATTACCCCATTTAACTTTCCCATCATGGTGCCGTTGTGGATGATTCCGATGGCATTAGCCACTGGCAATACGTTTGTGCTGAAACCTTCTGAAAAAACGCCTTCGGCCAGCTTAATGTTGGCAGATTTACTCGCGCAAGCTGGCTTGCCAGCAGGCGTATTCAACTTAGTGAATGGCGATAAAGAAGCAGTGAATGTATTGCTAAGCGACGAACGCGTGCAAGCGATTAGCTTTGTTGGCTCGACACCAATTGCGGAATATATTTACAGCACAGGCACCAAAAATGGCAAACGCGTACAAGCGCTGGGCGGTGCCAAAAATCATTTAGTGGTGATGCCAGATGCAGATTTAGATCAAGTAGCGGATGCATTGATTGGCGCTGGTTACGGCTCGGCTGGTGAGCGCTGCATGGCAATTTCTGTCGCAGTAACTGTGGGTGATGTGGCGGATAAATTAGTGGCAAAGCTGCAAGAAAAAGTAAAAACTATTACCATTGACCAAGGCTTAAACGAGAAAGCCGACATGGGGCCGCTAGTCACGCCGCAGCATTTTGAAAAAGTGAAAAACTATGTCGATTTAGGTGTGACAGAAGGTGCAAAACTAGTGATTGATGGCCGTGGCTATTCGCACAAAGGCCACGAAGCAGGCTTCTTTTTAGCGCCTTGTTTGTTCGATAACGTCACCAAAGATATGCGTATTTATAAAGAAGAGATTTTTGGCCCTGTGTTAGTCGTTGTACGTGCTAAAACATTTGATGAAGCGCTGCAATTAGTGAATGACCATGAATTTGGCAACGGCACCGCAATTTTCACACGTGACGGTGAAGCGGCGCGTGAGTTTACCAACCGCGTGCAAGTCGGCATGGTCGGCGTCAACGTCGCAATCCCCGTGCCGATTGCCTTTCACAGCTTTGGTGGTTGGAAACGCTCGCTATTTGGCGATCACCACATTTACGGTATGGAAGGTGCGCGTTTTTACACGCGCCTAAAAACCACCACATCACGCTGGCCTGCCGCATCAAAAAGTATGGGTTCAGAATTTGTAATGCCAACTATGAAATAAGCAATACATCCTATTAAAAAGAGAATATATGTCGTCATTAAAAAAAGTTGCGTCACTCATTCAGACACATAAAATCAGCGAGGTAGAATGCGTATTCCCCACCATAAATGCCACATTGCGTGGCAAAGTAATGCGTGGTAACGACTTTGCAGAAGGCAAAGAGTTACGTATTGCGAGGGCAGTTATTTTACAAACCATTAATGGCGAATACTGTGATGAGCATGTGATTGGTGCAACCGATAATGACACCATTTTAAAGCCCGATTACGCCACTTTTAAACAGCTACCGTGGCAAGAAAATCGCGGCTGGGTGCTGCATGATTGCATGAATTTTGATGGCACCCCTTCTGAGCATGCACCGCGTAATGTGCTTAAAAAAGTAATCGCGCAATATGAAGCCCAAGGTTTAAAGCCAGTAGTCGCGCCAGAAATTGAGTTTTATTTATTTAAACGAGATGGCCAAGAAGCAACAGGCTTCACCTCACCAAGTATGCGCGGCAGCGGTGTAGAGCTAGAACGCCAAATGGGTTATAGCCTAAATGCGACGGCCGAGATGCGTGATTTTTGGCAAAGCTTACAAGCAGCTTTTGATGTGCTAGATATTCGTACTGACACTTGGCTGCACGAAATGGCGCCCAACCAATTTGAAATTAATTTGTTACACGGCGATCCGCTAAAACTGGCCGATGACGTGGTGCTATTTAAATACACCTTGCGCGAAATTGCCGCACAGCATGGTTTATTGGCGGTGTTTATGGCAAAACCGCTTGCCGATTATGATGGCAGCTCTATGCACATTCACCAAAGCATTGTCGATGCAAAAGGCAGCAATATTTTTAGCGAAAACATAGGTACAAACAAAGGTTTAGCGACACCTGCGTTTCACGCTTATATTGCGGGCCTGCAACAATACATGGCTGATTTAATGCCCTTAGTGGCACCCTATTTCAACTCTTGGCGCCGTTATGCGCCAGGTACACAAGCGCCTGTTAATATGCAATGGGGGCACGATAATCGCACCATTGGCTTGCGTGTGCCACATTCAAATGCAGCGTCTCGCCGCGTAGAAAACCGCTTTGCAGGTAGTGATGCCAATCCATACCTAGCCATTGCGGCTACCTTGGCTTGCGGATTACGTGGCATGCAAGAAAAACTCACACCAACTGCACCCGTGGATGATAGCGATGGTTATACTTTTCCACGTGAAATTGCGATTGGCTTAGAAAGTGCCATTGTACAACTAAAAAATAGTACGCATGCACGCGAAATGTTTGGCGATGCATTTATTGAGGCCTTCTGTAACGTTAAAGAAATTGAACTGGCGCATTTTATGTATGAAGTAAGCAGCTGGGATAGGCGTTATCTAGGTTCCCAAGTTTAAGTCACGCAAGCATTAGCAGTGCACGCTATAAAGGCAGTTTGATTGTATATTTTACCGAAAGAAATCTAAGTAATACAGTTGCCAACACACCAATCAGCATGGCTGGCAGCGAGCTAAGCCCAAATTGCAAACTGACTAAAAAACTAGTGCTGCCAAAGGCTGCACAGGTAGCGTACAGCTCGTTGCGGTGAAATACTTTGGGGATTTCGTTACAAATAATATCGCGGAATATGCCGCCGAATATGGCGGTGACTACACCTAGCAACATGCTGATGTAAAAATCGCAACCTGCCTGGTGTGCTACGCTGGCACCAGCTGTACAAAAAAGTCCAAGGCCAAGCGTATCTAGCACCTCAAAAGCATTATGTACTTTTGTATTTTCGTAAAATGCAGCGCCAAGTGAAGATGAAGCGAGTGCAAAACCAAACAACATGATAGCGTAGCCCGAATGTTCAATCCAAAATAGTGGATGGTTGCCTATCAGTAAATCTCGTATGGTGCCGCCACCAAATGCTGCAATCATGCTCACGGTATAGACGCCGATTAAGTCCATGCCTTTTTTGCGCGCCTCAATAATGCCAGTAAAGGCAAACGCCAATACGCCCAACAACTCGATAATAGCGATAGAATTACTAACCGAGGGTATCATTTATTGTTATATGCGTACACAGGCACCTTTAATGCTTCTAAAGGCGTAAGGCCGCGAATCACATCGGCCAATTTTTCCGCCATCATGATAGTAGGTGCGTTTAAATTGCCCGTGATTATACGTGGCATTATCGACGCATCAATCACCCGCAAGCCTTCTAAGCCATGCACTTTGCCATCTTTATCCACCACTGCCATATCATCATAACCCATAGTACAAGAGCACGATGGATGATACGAAGTCTCGCCATGTACGCGCACAAATGCGTCAATTTCAGCATCGGTTTGTACAGCAACACTAGGTGAGATTTCTTTGGCCAAGTAGGGCGCAAGCGCTGCTTGCCTCATAATTTCTCGCGTAATGCGAATGCCAGCGCGAAACTCGCGCCAATCTTCCTCATGCGACATATAGTTAAACAAAATGCTGGGATGATCATGCGGATTCTTGGTTTTTAATTTAACGCGACCACGGCTATGCGAGCGCATAGAACCCATATGCGCCTGAAAACTATGTACTTTTATTGGGTTGCTGCCATTGTAATTCACGGCAATTGGCAAAAAGTGATATTGAATATTGGGCCAAGCAAAACTGTCATGGCTGCGAATAAAACCGCCCGCCTCAAACTGATTGCTGGCACCTATGCCAGTGCCAAGAAATAGCCATTCTGCGCCAATAAGCGCTTGATTATGCAGCTTAAGTGACGGTGCGATGGATACGGGTTTTTTGCATTCGTATTGCTGGTAAATTTCCATATGGTCTTGCAAATTGGCGCCAACGCCAGGTAAATCATGCACCAAAGCAATATCTAATTCGCGCATTAAATCACTGGCGCCCACGCCAGAGCGCTGCAAAATTTGCGGCGAGGCAATTGCACCAGAACACAATAAAACCTCGCGCTTGGCTTGTGCCTGCAAAGTTTGGCTACCTTGTAAATACGCAACACCAACGGCGCGCTTACCTGCAAACAAAATTCGGTCTGTAAGCGCATGCGTGACAATGGTCAGGTTTGGTCGCGCACGTGCTTGATCCCTTTTTCTTGCCAAATCTAAATAACCACGCGCAGTGCTACTACGGCGGCCATTCGGTGTGGTGCTTCTATCCATTGGGCCAAAACCCTCTTGGCTAAAGCCGTTCAAGTCATCCGTACGCCGATAACCCGCTTGCACACCCGCCTCTATAAAGGCTTGATAGAGAATATTATTGCCATTTTTTGGCGTTGTGACGCTGGTTGGGCCATCACCGCCGTGGTAATCGTTTGCGCCAATATCACGCGTCTCAGCTTTTTTAAAATAGGGTAAACAATCGAAATAAGACCAATTTTCTAAGCCTTTGCGCGCTGCCCAACCATCGTAATCTAGCGCGTTACCGCGTATATAGCACATGCCGTTGATCAGTGATGATCCGCCCAAACCTTTGCCGCGCCCACATTCCATGCGGCGGTTGTTCATGTGCGGTTCTGGTTCGGTCTCATAAGCCCAATTGTAACGCCTGCCTTGCAATGGGTAAGCTAGCGCAGCGGGCATTTGCGTGCGAAAATCTAAACGATAATCTGGCCCGCCAGCCTCTAATAACAGCACTGTTACGTCGGCATCTTCAGTCAGGCGCGTGGCCAGCACATTGCCAGCCGAACCTGCGCCTATGATGACGTAATCGAATTCTTGGCTTTTGTTCATAATCTAAAACACTGAAGTATAAGCACCTAATTCTACTTGAATCGATTTCACGCGCGTGTAATTTTGTAGCGTCATCAAGCCATTTTCGCGCCCCACGCCAGATTGTTTATAGCCACCCACAGGCATGGCTGCAGGCGATTCGCCCCAAGTATTAATCCAACAAATACCCGCTTGCAATTGGTGAATCACGCGATGTGCACGGTTTAAATCTTGCGTCAGCACGCCTGCCGCCAAGCCATATTCGGTGTCATTGGCGCGGCGAATCACTTCATCCTCGTCGTCATAAGCCAAAATACACATCACCGGGCCAAAAATTTCTTCGCGAGCTATCGTCATATTGTCGGCGCAATCGGTAAACACAGTGGGCTGAATATAATTGCCTTTAGCAAAATTATCCTTTAAAACACGTGCCCCCCCAACCAATATCTGCGCGCCTTCCAGAGCACCTTTTTCAATGTGTTTAAGCACTTTTTGCATGTGTGCATCACTTACCAAGGGACCAAAATTAGTATTTTCATCCATTGGGTCGCCCATGCGAATACGCTTTACGCGCTCGATTATTTTGTTTTCAAACGCTGCAAGCTGGCTGCGATGTACAAACACGCGTGTGCCATTGGTACACACTTGGCCGCTGCTGTAAAAATTCGCCATCATTGCCACATCCGCAGCACGATCTAAATTAGCATCGGGGAAAATAATCAATGGTGATTTCCCACCTAACTCCATGGTCACGTCTTTTAATGTGCTACTTGAGGCTGCCGCCATGACTTTTTTGCCTGTTACTGTGCCGCCAGTAAATGAGATTTTTTCGATACCTGCATGCTCTGTCAGCCAAGCGCCTACTTCATGTCCAGCACCATTCAGCACATTAAAAACGCCATCTGGCAGACCAGCCTCGGTGTAAATTTCAGCTAATTTAAGCGCAGACAATGGCGTGATTTCGCTTGGCTTGAAAATCATGGCATTGCCAGCAGCCAATGCTGGCGCGGATTTCCACAGTGCTATTTGAATTGGGTAGTTCCAAGCACCAATGCCTGCGACTACTCCTAATGGCTCACGGCGGGTATAAACAAAAGAAGTTTCACGTAAAGGAATTTGGCTGCCCTCTAACGCTGGCACTAGCCCCGCATAGTATTCCAGCACATCTGCACCTGTGACAATATCCACATAGCGCGTTTCAGAAATTGGCTTACCCGTGTCCAAGGTTTCCAACTCGGCAAGGTCATCGTTACGTGCGCGCAAAAGTTCTACCGCACGTAGCAATATGCGCGAGCGTTCTACGGGTGTTTTTAAAGCCCAAATTTGCTGGCCAACTTGCGCAGATTTAACGGCAGCATCCACATCTGCTTGGCTTGCAGCTTGCACTTCGGCTAATACTTCCCCATTGGCAGGGTTGATGGTTTGGAAAGCTTTACCACTAGTAGCGTTTACATAGCGGCCACCAATAAACAACTGCTGTAGTTCAAAACGTGGCAAGCGGCTTCTCCAACTTTAAGTCAATATTGACAACTATAGTAAAAGCTTAATAAGCGAAACACAACTTACATTGCGACTAAAATTAAATCAAAACCGCCATAGACAGACAAAACTAAAAACAGTCATTACTTTAGACAAAAAAATAGGCGCCTTAGCGCCTATTTTTCTAAATCAACAAGTTACCAACTGCGTTTAACATAGAACCACAATTTTTTCTCATTTGCGTCTCTATTAAAAATACCTGTGTCTACAGTAGAACTAGTTGCGTAATCATAGAAGCGCTCATCCTCTACAGCAAAGGTATCGGTGTAGTAAACACCTGCATTGAAACCTTCAATCGGCTTACCTAAAGTTGGCAAAGCAAAATTTCTGTGTAAGCCAATAGCAACGTCACCCTGACTACCCTCTAAATTTGGTGTGTATTGATAGCCAATTTTAGCCACAAAGTTTAAATCACCAATCGGCAATAAGTAATTAACTTTTAATTCGTTATAAGTGGCGCCATCTGTATTACGATTACCTGTACGAACTAAATCACCATCAGTTTCATCTAGGCCGTAGTAATCGGTAGGAATATAGAAGAAGGTGTAAGTCAACCATTTATAAGAAAGCGCAGCAGATAACTCAAGCGTGTCTTGTTTGTGACCATTAATTGAATCACGACCTTCAAAATATTTATAGTAGTTAGCTAACAAATTGATACCAAGGCCGTTTGCAAAAGTTGTCGCATAACCACCGTAAAAGTCAGTTTCAATATGATTACCTTTTTGAGATGGTGCAGCGTCGATTTTACCGAAACCATATGGATCTAAATTAGAGAACCAAGTACCAAGATAAAAACCGCTGCTATGTGCCCAATCTGCACCACCTTGAACAGCAGCGCCATCAGAGTAATCTACACCGCGAAACATATAGCTGCTGTATAAACCTAAGTTGAATGTAAGCGTATACGGTGGTGCTGGCTCTGCCGGAGCGGCTGGCGCCGCGGCAACAGCTTCTGCCGCTGGTGCAGCTTCAGCAGCTGGTGCTGCTTCATCAGCATAGCTTGACGCGCTAGCAAGTAATAGAGGTGTTGCACACAGCGCGCCCAACACATTGCGATTTAATAACCAACTAAAATTTTTCATATCTATCCCTTAAATATTTGAATGCTTGAATGCTTGTAACTTAAACACTTTTAAAACTACTTAAACTTTGTTGCTTAATTATTTCTAAGCCTATTATCAAAGTTGATTTGATTACATAAAGTCACTATTACGACTAAAAACATAACAAAACCGACTTACTACTTTTTTGTTAATTTTTACATTAAAGTTATTTTGAACCCAAACAAGTGTGGTTTGCAACAATAGAATCACAAAAAACTAAAAATTCATCATAAATACAACAGTTTACGGTGCCAATTATTGGTGCATTTAATATTATTTTGCACCCACTTTGTGCATTCACTTGAATATCAACAATAACGACTTAAAGTTTGTTGTGTTGGCCTAAAATTGCCCGTATTTAGTTTAAATTTAAGTGTTTATATTGTTAATTGGTTATTTAACGTGCAAAATCACTTTAATTAGTGCTGCATTAAGAAAGTGGTTATGCCTCATAAAGAAATGTCACAAATCCAGCATGTTGGGTTTTTGACTTTAAATAATTTTTCACTGATTGCGTTTTCTAACGCGATAGAAATATTACGCATGGCGAATTATCTGCTGGGCGAAGAAGTTTACCAATGGTCGGTAATAACAGAGGATGGCCAACCCAAGCAAGCAAGTAATGGCTTAACTTTTGCCAATAGTACAAAACTTAACTTTGATAAAATGCCTGACGTGCTGCTGGTGTGTGGTGGGGTAGATATTCAAGATGCAGTTAACGTCGATGTAATTAAACTGCTAACACAGGCGAGCAAGCACAATATATGGTTAGGTGGGCTATGCACTGGCAGTTATGCGCTTGCCAAAGCTGGGCTGTTAGATGGTTATAAATGTACGATTCATTGGGAAAACATGGCGAGCTTGTGCGAACTATTTCCTACCATTCAGTTTATGGAAGAGCTGTTTGTGATTGATCGCAATCGCTGTACTTGTGCTGGCGGCACGGCGCCACTAGATTTGATGCTAGCATTTGTGGCGGCGCGCTTCGGCAAAAATTTAGTAGCAGAAATTTCTGACCAGTTTATGGTAGTGCGTGCACGCGATAGTAAAGATCAGCAACATATTCCTGTGGCTGCGCGCGTAGGTTATAGCCACAAAGCGCTGGTAGAAGTATCAGCATTGATGGAAGCAAATATTGACGAGCCGCTGACGTTAGATGACTTGGCGCGCCTCGCAGGCTTGTCGCAACGGCATTTGCAACGTATGTTTCGCCACACGCTAAACATGACACCTATGCATTATTACCTAAACTTGCGACTACGCCGTGCACGTGCTTTATTATTGCAAACCGAAATGTCAATTATGAGCGTGACCGTTGCATGCGGGTTCCAATCATCCTGTCACTTTAGCAAATCTTATCGCACACTGTTTGGCTACTCGCCCAGCATGGAGCGCAATCAACATAAGCCAATACCGCCATTGCATGCCATGGCTAGGAGCGCCTCTCAACAAGCAAGCAATGCCGAAGAGTCACTCAGTGTTTAAAATTAACCTGGGTGTTTAAAGTTAAGCGGGTGCTTAAAATTAATATGGCGCGATTAAACAACTTTGTGTCGTAATTTAATACTTGTTTAACATGCACACACGATACGTTATCATTTGCTTTAGTATCACTATTACCACCAATAATTAGGGAGTTAAAATGAATCAAATTGCCAAACCCGCTTTACTTAAAGCCGCAATTGTTGCTGCTTTATTTCCACTTATTTTAACTGCCTGCGGCAATAAAGAAGCCGCGACACCTGAGGCTGCAGTGCCAGAAGCAACTGCCAATGCTGGTGGCGAAGCTAGCACTTGTAGCACAGTTAAATTTGCCGATATTGGTTGGACAGACATTACCGCCACCACGGCGTTGTCTTCTACCGTGCTAGAAGGTCTGGGCTATAAAGCCGAATCTACTATTGCTTCAGTACCCATTGCATTTGCTGGACTTAAAAAAGGGCAAATTGATGCCTTCTTGGGATATTGGTCACCCTCTATGACTCCGATTCTAGAGCCGTTTCTTAAAGAAAAAGCAGTCACTGTTTTAGACAAACCTAACTTAGTGGGTGCTAAATACACACTGGCCGTGCCAACTTATGCGTACGAAGCGGGTTTAAAAAGCTTTGCCGATATTAGTAAGTTTTCAAAAGAACTTGACGGCAAGCTATATGGTATTGAACCAGGTAATGACGGCAATAAATTGATTGCCGATATGATTACTAAAGATGCATTTGGCTTAAAAGATTTTAAAATGGTGGAATCTAGCGAGGCAGGCATGTTGACCGAAGTTAGCCGCTCGGTTAAAGACAAAAAATGGATTGTATTTTTGGGTTGGGCGCCGCACCCAATGAATGTACAACAAGATATTACCTATTTAAGCGGTGGTGATGACTTTTTTGGCCCTAACTATGGTGAAGCCAAGGTTTATACGGTAACTTCAAACGACCTAGCTACACGCTGCCCGAATGTGAATAAACTGATTACCAACATTGAATTTAATGTGGGCATGGAAAACGAAGTGATGTTACCAATTATGGACAAAGTTGCTCCAAACGTGGCCGCCAAAGCTTGGTTGACCAAAAATCCTGCTTCGCTTGATGCTTGGTTGGCTGGTGTGAATACAGTGGATGGCAAACCAGGATTAGAAGCAGTTAAGGCATATTTGGGCGTGTAAGTTAGGTTTACAAACTAGATATTTAGTTTAGTTTTAACTTTTAAAAGCCATCATTGTCTACAGGTAATGATGGCTTTTTAGTTTTAATCATTTGTATTAAAAACGACATGTCGTATTAGTATAAAAAGCAGTCTGATGTAATACAATCTGTACTAGATAAATCAATGAAAATATTGCTTAGTGTAGTAATGAATAAATTAAGCTTTTAATAAATCGAGCCACCATTGAAAAAAGATTACTCCATTTGGACACTCCTTAGCCAAGGTTTAAAAAATCATGTTGGTTGGCAACCCACATGGCGTAGCCCTGCCCTTAAATCAAGCTACGATGTAGTGATTATAGGCGCGGGCGGGCATGGCCTAGCAACCGCGTATTACTTGGCTCGCGAGCATGGTGTTAAGAACATTGCTGTGTTAGAAAAAGGTTTTTTAGGTGGTGGCAATACGGCGCGCAACACCACTATTGTGCGCTCTAACTATTTGTGGGATGAAGCTGCTCTGTTGTACGAGCACTCATTAAAGCTTTGGGAAGGTCTGACGGAAGACATTAATTACAACGTGATGTTTAGCCAACGTGGCGTATTTAATTTAGGCCATACCTTGCAAGATATGCGCGATATTGAACGTCGCGTCAACGCCAATAATCTCAATGGTATCGATGCGCTAGCACTGAATGCGCAAGAGGTGAAAGACCGTATTCCGATGATTAATATTGGCAAAGATACGCGTTTTCCGATTATGGGTGCAAGCTACCAGCCGCGCGCAGGCGTGGCGCGGCACGATGCGGTGGCTTGGGGCTTCGCTCGCGCGGCCAGCCAATATGGCGTGGATATTATCGAAAATTGCGAAGTGACGGGCATGGATATTGCAAACGGCCAAATGCAAGGCTTGCAAACCAATAAGGGCTTCATAAAAACGTCACGCGTAGGCTGCGTCACAGCCGGGCACAGCTCGGTTATTGCAAAAATGGCAGGCATAAAAATGCCGCTAGAAAGCCATCCGCTGCAAGCTTTTGTGTCTGAATCGCTCAAGCCGATTTTAGACACCGTCGTCATGTCAAATGCTGTGCACGGCTATGTCAGTCAATCCGACAAAGGCGAGTTAGTAATTGGCGCGGGCATTGACCACTACACCAGCTACACCCAACGCGGCAGCCCGCATATTATTGAGCATACTGCAGCAGCCATTATCGAGCTGTTCCCGATGTTTTCACGCGTACGCATGAACCGCCAATGGGGTGGCATTGTGGATACCACGCCAGACGCTTGCCCAATTATCAGCAAGACCAAAGTAAAAGGTTTGTACTTTAATTGCGGCTGGGGCACGGGCGGCTTTAAAGCC
Source organism: Methylophilaceae bacterium (assembly GCA_031422335.1). Classification (GTDB taxonomy): domain Bacteria; phylum Pseudomonadota; class Gammaproteobacteria; order Burkholderiales; family Methylophilaceae; genus Methylotenera_A. The sequence goes on along the minus strand of JANOQW010000008.1, from coordinate 24,706 downwards.
ACGCCAGGTTCAGGTAACGTATTTGCACACACCATCGCGCACGATGCACCGCACCCACTCAATGCTGCTTTTTCATTGGACCGCTTCCATACGGGCCATTTGATTGACGAGCATGGCGCGGCTGGGGTTGCTCATTAAAACGTTGCGCATTAGATTTTAGGAAAAAATATGTTTGTAATAAGTTGCCCACATTGCCAAGAAGCGCGCGAAGAAGAAGAGTTTCACTACGAGGGTGAAGCTTTTATTGCGCGACCAGCCACGCCAGAAACTTTATCTGACGAGGCTTGGGGCGATTATTTATTCATGAAAAAAAACCCAAAAGGTTGGCACTGGGAAATGTGGAACCACGCAACAGCTTGCCGCAAAGTTTTTGTGTTAAAGCGTAACACGGCTAACCACACCATTGCGGGCAGTTGGACATTGGACAAAGCGCGCACCGTTTACGATGCAGAACAGGCTGCCGCATGAGAATCAACAATAAAAACAGCCGCGTAGATTTAACTAAGCCGCTCAATTTTAATTTTGACGGAAAATCTTATATTGGCTACCAAGGCGACACACTCGCCTCTGCTCTGCTCGCCAACGGCGTTAAAATCATGGCGCGCAGCTTTAAATATGGCAGGCCGCGCGGCATTGTTGGCGCGGGTGCAGAAGAACCTAACGCGCTGGTACAAATTGATGTGGGCGCAAAAACCACGCCCGATTTAAAAGCCACGCAAGTTGAATTATACGATGGCCTAGTGGCTCAACGCACAAGCGGCTGGCCGAGTTTAGCCTTTGATTTAAAAAGCGTAGGCGGTCGTTTTTCGCGTTTTATGCCTGCAGGTTTTTACTACAAAACTTTTAAATGGCCAGCCAATTTTTGGCCGTTGTACGAAAGTGTGATTCGCCGCGCTGCGGGTTACGGCAAATCTCCTGTGGTGCCAGATACCGAAACCTACGACCACCAACATCACCATGCTGATGTATTAGTAGTCGGTGGTGGTGCAAATGGCCTGTTAGCCGCGCTGTTAGCGGGTCGCAGCGGTGTGAGCGTTATATTATTAGATGAGCAAAGTGAAATGGGTGGCTATTTACTCAGCACCCCAAATGCCACTATTGGCGGCAAAAGCGCGATTGAGTGGCGAGATGGCATGTTAGCCGAATTAAAAAGTCTGCCAAATGTAAGTTTATTCACGCGAACAACGGCGTTTGGCTTGCATGACATGAACATGATACAAGCGGTGGAGCTGCTACAAGACCATTTGCCACATAGCGCGCGCAGCCAAACACAGCGCCGCGAGCGCATGCATCGCATTCGCGCTGCAAAAGTGACATTAGCCACAGGCGCGTTTGAGCGGCCGTTGGTATTTGGCAACAACGATGTGCCAGGGGTGATGACAGCATCTGCGCTTGCCACTTATTTCAACCGCTATGGCGTAGCTTGTGGCAAACATGCGTTGATTCTCACCAGTAATGACAGCGCTTATCAAGCCGTTGCAGATTTAGCCGCAGGCGGCGTGAAAGTGACGCTGGCCGATGTGCGTAATGAAATTAATGCCGATTGGGATGCACGTTTTAAACAGCTTGGCATTGATATTTATGCGGGCTTTGGAATTAGCGAAGTATTGGGTTCAACGTCAGTCACAGGCGCACAACTGGTTAAGCTGCAAGCCAATAAGCATGCGGCTTCTGGCGCACCTCTAACGATTGCTTGTGATGTCATCGCCAGCTCTGGCGGCCTATCACCCACCGTACATTTATTTTGCCACGACGGTGGCCGCCCTACTTGGTCTGATGAAAGTTTAGCTTTTGTAGTGTCAAGCAATGGCCGCGCCAATGCAGGCATTTACTGTGTGGGTGCGGTGACTGGCGAATTTCAACTACAAAAAGGCTTGGTGAAAACAGTTGCTACTATGATGGAATTATTGCTGAGCTTAGGCAAAAAAGTAAACGACAAAGGCCTGCATTTAGAAACTAACGAAATTGCAACTAGCCCAGCACACGCTATTTACCGCATTCCTACTACTGTAAAAGCCTTTGTTGATTTTCAAAACGATGTAGCTGTGACTGATATTGCGCTGGCTGTGCGCGAAAACTTTAAATCGATTGAGCATATTAAACGCTACACGGCGCTGGGTTTTGGCACCGATCAAGGCAAGCTATCTAATGTCAACGGCTTTGCCATTGCGGCAGAATTTTTAGGCAAAACCATCCCAGAAGTCGGCACCACAACTTATCGCCCTGCTTATACGCCTGTGTCATTTGGCGCACTGGCGGGCGCGCATGTGGCCGACACTTTTGAGCCGCGCCGTTACAGCGCTATGCAAGTCAGTCACGAAAAATATCAAGCTGAATATGAAACTGTCGGCAATTGGATGCGACCTTGGTACTTTCCCAAAAAAAATCAAGATATGCATAATGAGGATATACATGCCGCAGTGAACCGCGAATGTTTGGCCGCACGCAATGGTGTGGCCATGCTAGATGCTTCTACATTGGGTAAAATTGATATTCAAGGCAAAGACGTGCGCGAATTCTTAAATAGAGTTTATGCCAACGCATGGAGCCAACTCGCGCCTGGCAAATGCCGCTATGGCTTAATGTTAGACGAAGCAGGCATGGTGATGGACGACGGCGTGACGGCGTGCATTACCGACACGCATTTTTTGATGACCACCACCACTGGCGGCGCGGCCAAGGTAATGAATTGGCTAGAAAAATGGCACCAAACCGAATGGCCAGAGCTGGAAGTGTATATGACTTCGGTCACTGACCATTGGACGACAGCTGCGCTAGTCGGCCCAAAAAGCCGCGAGGTTTTGGCCAAGTTATGTAGTGACATTGATTTAAGTAAAGATGCTTTCAAATTCATGGATTGGCGCGACGGTACAGTGGCGGGCGTGCCTGCTAGAGTTTGTCGTATTAGTTTCTCGGGCGAGTTGGCATATGAAATTAACGTCGATGCGAGTTATGGCAATTATGTGTGGCAAGAATTATTAAGCGCAGGCGCAGAATTCGATATTACACCCTACGGCACAGAGACTATGCACGTATTACGCGCCGAAAAAGGCTTTATTATCGTCGGCCAGGAAACCGATGGTTCGGTCACGCCGCTAGACCTAGACATGGCGTGGGCAGTGGGTATGAAAAAACCGTATAGCTTTTTAGGCAAGCGCTCCCTCGCCCGCTCGGATACTGCGCGTAGTGATAGAAAGCAATTAGTTGGCTTACTCACAGACGACCCAACTTTTGTGCTAAAAGAAGGCGCGCAGTTGATTAATTCTACCAACATTACACCACCTGTGCATATGCTTGGGCATGTGACTTCTAGCTACTACAGCGCATTTTTGGGTCGTAGCATTGCGATGGGGTTTGTCATCGACGGTATTAAGCGACGCGATAATGACAATGCCATTTTCGCTTACGCGAATGGCAAAGCAGTGGCGGTAAAAATCGTGTCTTCCGTGTTTGTAGATGCAGAAGGAGCACGCCATAATGTCTAATCTCGAATTAAATTTAAGCCAATTTTCACCTGTCATGCAATCGCCGCTATACCATTTTGGCTTGGCCGCAAAACAAGAACCTATGAATGAAGGCAAAGGCGTGTGGGCGAATGAAATTGCGCTTCTGAGTTACATTTGCTTGCGTGGTGATAGTAACAACGCCGCATTTACCAAAGCAGCAAAAAAAGTACTAGGTGAAACTTTACCGACCCTACCCTGCAGCCTAATAGGCACGCCATGGGGTAATATCTATTGGTTTTCACCCGATGAGTGGTTAATAGTATGTCCGCGTGAAAAACGCGCTGAATTACAACATGCCCTACAATCTGCTCTGGTAGGCGTTCACAGCCAGGTGGTAGATAATTCTGGCGGCTACACCTCGGTCATATTACGGGGCAAACATGCGGATGATGTTTTACAGCATTGCACTGTTTACGATTTGCATTCACTCACAGAAAATAAAGTGGTTGGCACAACTTTTGGTAAAAGCAGCATGTTTCTGCATCGGCACAATGATGGCCAAAATAGTGCGTATGTACTGATTTTTCGCCGCAGTTTCGCCGATTATATTTGGCGTTATCTTGAGCGTGCCGCCACGCCATATGGCTTTGGTATCTCAACACTGTAAATCATGAACTACAGCGTATTTGAAGTGTTCCGCATCGGCATCGGGCCCTCCAGCTCACATACCGTGGGGCCGATGCTGGCGGTTAATCGCTTTCTTGTTGAAATTGAAAAGCTTGGATTACTGAAACAAGTCACCCAAGTACAAATCCATCTCTACGGTTCACTCGCGCTTACTGGCGTTGGTCATGGCACCGATGATGCGGTTTTAGCTGGACTAACGGGTGCGCTACCTGATAGCGTTGACCCACGCAGCATTGCGCCATTAGTTGAATCCATTAAAAATACTGGTAAATTATCACTCATGGGTAAGCAAGAAATTAATTTCAATTATACTGAGCACCTACTTTTTCATCGCCACGAAAGCTTGCCGCAACACCCTAACGGCATGATACTGGAAGCTTTCTCTAGCGATGGCAAGCCTTTGTATGACAACACTTATTTCTCTATTGGTGGCGGCGCAGTACTCGACCAAAATGAAATTGCAGCGACCAATAAAACAAAAGTTGATCATGTAGTGGAAGATTTACAAACTGCGCCTTATTGGTTTGGCAGCGCAGCCGATTTATTGCGCTTGGGCAATCAGAGCCACTTAAGCATCGCCGACATGGTTTGGCAGAACGAATTAAAATATCATGCCGATGAAATCACCTTACGCGCAAAATTATTACATGTTTGGGAAGTGATGAATGCGTGCATAGAGCGCGGCCTAAACACCGAAGGCATGCTACCTGGTGGACTTAAAGTAAAACGCCGAGCGCACTTGTTGCATCAACAAGCCAGCACAGTAGGCGGCAAATTATCTTCAGATTTTCAGGCGATGGATATGGTCAGCGCTTTTGCCATTGCCGTGAATGAAGAAAATGCCTGTGGCGGGCGCGTGGTTACTGCACCCACCAACGGCTCAGCTGGTGTAATTCCCGCGGTGCTGGGTTACTTTATTCGCTTCTGCCAGCAACAAAGAACCAGCACCGAAATCGAAGACAACATCATTAAATTTTTGCTCACCGCGGCTGGAATAGGCATGTTGTACAAAAAAAACGCCTCCATTTCGGCGGCAGAAATGGGTTGTCAGGGTGAAATCGGCGTTTCCTGCTCGATGGCTGCAGGTGGCTTAGCGGCGGTGCTAGGCGCAAATAACGAACAAATTGAAAACGCCGCAGAAATTGCCATGGAACATAACCTCGGCATGAGTTGCGATCCCATCGGCGGCTTAGTGCAAATTCCCTGCATAGAGCGCAATAGTATGGGCGCGGTGAAGGCGATTAATGCAGCTCGCTTGGCCATGATGCACGAAGGTGGTCACATCGTATCGCTGGATGCGGTGATTGAGACTATGCGCCAGACTGGCTTAGACATGCAATCTAAATATAAAGAAACCGCGTTGGGTGGCTTAGCCATCAACGTGGTGGCTTGTTAATTAAGAAAGCTGCTGGAGAGCATCATGCAATATCCGCACCTTTTTACACCAATCACGCTGGGTAAACTGCTGTTACCCAACCGCATCTACAGCACTGCGCATGCAGAAGTATATGCCGAAGCGGGTGGATTGCCGGGCGAGCGCTATATTAAATATTACGAAGAAAAAGCCAAGGGTGGATTGGGAATGGCAATTTGCGGCGGTTCTAGCCCCGTTTCTTTGGATGTGCCACAAGGTGCGTGGAAGCCTGTAAATCTAACTACTGATTTAGTAATAGAGCCGTTAGCCAAACTCGCCGAAGCCATGCACAAACACGGCAGCAAAATCATGATACAAGCCACGCACATGGGGCGCCGCTCAGTGTTTGCCAGCGATCCATGGCCACATCTAGTCTCGCCCAGCGGTGTGCGCGAGCCTGTGCATAGAGGCAACGCCAAGGCGATTGAGCTTGAAGAAATTAAACGTATTATTGGTAACTTTGTCGCCGCCGCTAAACGCGTACAAACTGCTGGGTTGGATGGCATCGAGATTTCTGCCGCGCATCAGCATTTAATCGACCAATTTTGGAGCCCGCGCACCAATCAACGCACAGATGAATATGGCGGCAGTTTGCAGAACCGCATGCGCTTTGGCTTGCAAGTGCTACAAGCGGTGCGCGACGCGGTAGGCGCAGATTTTTGCGTAGGTTTACGGATGTGTGCCGACGAGTTTCACGATGATGGCCTGGATCATGAAACCTTAAAAGAAATCGCGCAAAATATATCACAAAGCGGGCTAATTGATTTTATTAGCGTCATTGGATCGGGCGCAGATACGCACAACAAAGTGGCTAACTGCATGCCACCTATGGCGTTGCCGCCAGAGCCGTTTGTGCATTTGGCCGCGGGCATTAAATCGGTCAGTAGCGTGCCTATTTTGCATGCGCAAGGCATACGCGATGTGACACAAGCCGAGCGCATAATCGCCAACGGCCTAGTGGATATGGTGGGCATGACGCGCGCCCACATTGCTGACCCACACATGATTATCAAAATTCGCAACGGGCAAGAAGATCAAATTAAGCAATGCGTAGGTGCAAACCATTGCATAGACCGCCAATACTCTGGTCAAGATGTGCTGTGTGTGCAAAATGCGGCCACTTCACGCGAAGCGACGATGCCACACATTATTACCAAAAGCAAAGGTGCGAAACGCCGCGTTGTGGTGGTTGGCGCTGGCCCCGCAGGACTAGAGGCAGCAAGGGTAGCAGCTGAGCGCGGACATGAAGTCATTTTGTTCGAGAAAAACGCAAACGTTGGTGGTCAAGTGAATCTCGCCGCAAAAGCGCCACAACGCGAGCAAATGGCGGGCATTATTCGCTGGTTTGATATGGAAACCAAACGCTTAAAAATTGACCGCAGACTTGGAGTTATCGCAAATGCTGACATGATTTTGGCCGAAAACCCCAGCATTATTGTGCTTGCTACTGGCGGCACTAGCCACACGGGTCAAGTGCCCGCTTGGGGCGTTGCAGAAGGCTTGGCGGTAAGTTCATGGGATATTTTAGCTGAGAAAATCGCGCCTAAAAAGAATGTGTTAGTTTATGACACTATCGGCACACATGCAGGTTTTGGCGTGGCTGACTTTATCGCCAGCCGTGGCAGCCAAGTTGAGATTGTGACCCCCGATGCCAAAGTGGCGGATGACGTGGGCGGTACCACTTTTCCTATTTTTTATCGCCGCATGTACGCACAAGGCATAATTGCCACGCCCAACTATTATTTAGAAAGCGTGTACGTAGAGGGTGACAAAAAAATTGCTGTATTACGCAATGAATACACAGAAATCTTAGAAGAGCGCGAAGTGGATCAAGTGGTGATTGAGAACGGTATTACGCCAAACACTACGCTGTATTGGGAGTTAAAAGATAAATCAAAAAATCGCGGCCAAACTGATATAGAAACTTTATTTTCTGCTACAGCACAACCATCGCTTGCTGAAAATCTAGCCGAGAATGAGTTTCTGTTATTTCGCATCGGCGATTGCGTTTCTATGCACAATATTCATGGTGCGATTTACGACGCTTTGCGCTTATGTAAAGACTTCTAGCCATGCTGGATTTTTAATTATGTATATTCGGCACCTCATCACCGCCCTATTTTGGCTTGCCGCATTAACGCTACTAATTGGTCTATGGCGGCGCGCACAATTGTGGCGCGCTGGCAAAGCCGCAGCTTGGCATTGGTGTCAGCTACTTACTATTCCTAAGCGCTATTTTGTCGATTTGCACCACGTGGTCGCGCGTGAACCTTATATTGCCAACACGCATGTAGCTACGGCGGGTGGCGCGGTGGCGGCCTTAGTTTTAGTGGCGATTAATTATGGTTTGATGCTGTATTCAGCCGCGCTGAATTGGGCGATCGTAACCACAACTTGCGTGATGTTTGTGGGCGCGTTTTTTATGTGGTTAAGAAGAATAAAAACACCAACCCGCCTATCGCGTGGTGCGTGGAGTCGTCTGCCCTACTCGCTGCTAGCGTTCGCTGCGGGTTTGTTTTTGCTTACCTTGCCAATCGCCACTTTATCTAATGGCATCGCCGTTATCGCCGCGTTATTACTACTCGTGGGTTCTGCCGAATTAGCGCTCGGCATCGGCTTGGGTGGCCCGATGAAACATGCGGTCGCCGGCTTGTTGCATTTGGCATTTCATCCACGGCAGGAGCGTTTTAGCAGCAAATTATCCACAGCGCTTAAACCTTTAGATTTAGAAAACAATGCGTTTGGCATTCACAAACCTGCTGATTTTCAGTGGAACCAGCTCTTGGGTTTTGATGCTTGCGTGCAATGCGGAAAATGCGAAGCCGCTTGCCCCGCCTTTGCTGCAGGGCAGCCGCTTAACCCGAAAAAACTGATTCAAGATTTGGTCGTTGGTTTAAGCAGCGGTACGGATGCCAATTTCGCTGGCAGCCCTTATCCCGGAATGCCTATTGGTAGGCATTCCGGCTCACCAAATCAAGCCATTGTGCCGTCATTAATAGCATCAGAAACGCTGTGGTCATGCACCACCTGTCGTGCCTGCGTGCAAGAATGTCCGATGCTAATAGAACACGTAGATGCGATTGTTGGGTTGCGTCGCAACCTGACGCTTACCCAAGGCAGCGCGCCGAATAAAGCGCCGCAAACGTTAGAAAATTTGCGCCAAACCGCGACTGTTGGCGGCTTTGATAATATGGCGCGTTATTATTGGGCGCTTGATTTAGACATTAAAACGATTCAAGCCAATACCCCAGTAGATGTATTGCTGGTGGTAGGTGAAGGCGCGTTTGATATGCGCTATCAGCGCACTTTGCGAGCCTTAGTGAAGCTGCTAAAAGCAGCTAAAATAGATTTTGCAGTGATGGGCTCATTGGAATACGACACAGGCGACACTGCGCGGCGTTTGGGTGATGAAGCCACCTTTCAAAGCTTGGCCAAACGTAATATTGCAACTTTTAGCACACTGCAATTTAAACGCATTGTTACCGCAGACCCACACGTTTTGCATAGCTTAAAGAATGAGTATCCCGCTTTTGGTGGGCATTACGAAGTGCTGCATCACAGCACATTTTTGGCGCAATTATCCGCCAGTGGCCAATTGAAATTGAACCAATCGGACGAAACGCGCAAACTCACTTACCACGACCCATGCTACTTGGCTCGCTACAACAATGAAACAGAATCGCCGCGCACTTTGTTAAAAAGTATTGGCTTGCAAATCAACGAAATGGAGCGTTCTGGCTTGCGTGGGCGCTGTTGTGGTGGTGGTGGTGGTGCACCGTTGACTGACATTGCTGGCAAACAGCGTATTCCCGATATTCGCATCGCTGATGCGCGCACCATTGGCGCGGAGCTAGTCGCGGTGGCCTGCCCGCAATGCACATCCATGCTGGAAGGCGTAGTCGAAAGGCCTGAAGTATTGGATCTTGCCGAATTGCTAGCAGCGAGCTTGGAGCCTGTATGACAACGCGCAACAATATAAGAATTAACCCTAAGCGCGAGCAAAAATCTAGTACTACAGGCTTAAAACGTGTTGTATTGCAGGCAGTTAAGTTAGATGAATCGGTTCCTTCAGACAAGCCATTACGTACAACAGCAAAGGCAACAAACTATTTTTTAGTGGTAGCACACAGCGATAGAGGTGCGCTCGACCAGCACGCACGCCAAACCATCGCCGCAGCTGCTATTTTAGCGGACGCCAAAACATATGTCTTGGTAATGATATTAGGCGAGTTAAATGAAAGTTTAGCTGAAATTGGTGCAGACGAAGTGATGATATTGCCCCGCTTAAACTTTCTGCAGTTTGAACCAGATGTAGAACTGAATGCCGTGTTGAGCGTGCTGAAATCAGTGAACCCAGAGCATATTTTTATGCCAGATAATTTGATTGGTGACGGCGATTTAGGCAGAAGACTGATTGCGCATATGCAATTTTCAGCCGCAACGCATGTAGTTGAACTAGATGCAAAACATATCGCTAGCTACCATGCAGGCGGCAGTCAACTGGCCAGCATGGCTCTACCAAAAATTACTCTGCTAGCGCCAAATGCTGTTGATATTGAACTGCCTTTTTTCAGTGCGGCAAAAATTATGCAAGCGCCCACCTTAATACAAGCCAGTGACGTTTACCTAGACAATGGTTTACAAGTAATGGAGGCTGGCGACATTGCGCTAGAAGAAGCTGATTTTATTGTCTCTGCCGGCAATGGTGTAGCAAATTTATCTACGCTAGAAACCTTAGCACAAGCACTTGGGGCATCTATTGGCGCTAGTCGCGTGGTGGTGGACGACGGTAAACTGCCACGCGATAAACAAATTGGTGCTACAGGAAAAACTGTGAGCGCAAGTGCTTATTTAGCAGTCGGCATTTCTGGCGCTGTACAGCATTTACAAGGTATTAAAGATTGTCGACATGTAATTGCGATTAACCGCGACAGCAGTGCGCCTATGATTAAACGCGCTGATCTTGCCGTAATTGCAGATGCGGAAGATGTAATGCAGGCACTTATTAGTGAAATTGCCCATAGCAAACGGACTGTACAATGATGCTAAAACGTATTGCGGTACTAGTTTCTGCAAGCAAACACCCTATTAGTGGTGCTGCACGCCACAGCCATAACGATAGCTTGGCCTTACAGTTAGCATTGAATTTAGCAAGCAAATACGCTGCAAGTGTGCAGGTGCTACACGCGGGGGAGGCAGACAATCCTGCTTTGCAAGATTACTTGGCGCTGGGCGCAAGCCAAATTGAAGTAGTGTCTGCAGCAGGTAATATCGTTGAGAAACTAGCTGCTCAATTAAATCAGCTTGATTTAATTTTAACTGGAACTCGAGCTGAAAATGCCGAAGACAGTGGTTTGCTGCCTTATTTGCTAGCAGCCAAGCTGAAACTACCCATTATCGCTGGAGCGCTTGCAATAAATCTGCCAGAAAACCCGTTTCGCAGAAATATGCTTGAGGTGTTACAATTTTTACCGAAAGGCCAGCGCCGTAATATTTTAGTTAGTACACCTGCCATTATTGCTGTGCATCCATTAGCACCAATAGTTTTGCACTTTGCGCATGCTCGCCGCAGCTTAGGTAGCATTGATGTACTGACAAGCAAGCATCTTAGCTATGATGCAAGACAATGGCAGCTAGAAGCGCCGCGCAAACCCATTAAACTTAAAGCACAAATTAAGCAAACTGGTCATGAGCGCTTAATGGATGCAATTAGCAGTAAAGCCAAAGGCGGTACTGTCGTAAATGAGGGAAATTCTGTCGAAAAAGCACAAGTGATATTGCGCTATTTGCGCGAACATCAACTTACTAAGTTTTAAGATTTAAGTCATAAGAAAAACAAAAAAGAAACAAGGAGAATCCATGTCACTATCACCTGAAATTCGCAATTTAGTTAGCAACCGCCGCAAAGGCTATACACTGCCAGCACAATTTTATTTAAGCCCAGAGATTAACACACTGGATATTGCTGAAATTTTTTGTAAGCACTGGATTTTTGTCGCTGTCGAGCCTGATATTGCTGAACCAGGTGATTATGTGCGCGTTGAAGTTGGCCATAACTCAGTGATTATCCTGCGCGACGACGATATGAGTGTAAAGGCTTTCCATAATGTTTGCCGCCACCGCGGCTCACAATTATGCGACGAGCAAAAAGGCAGCGTTGGTAATATTGTCTGCCCCTATCACCAATGGACCTATGATTTATCGGGCAATCTAATATACAACGAACACATGGGTGAAGCATTTGATAAAAATGATCACAGTTTAAAATCGGTGCACGTGGGCAATATTGCAGGTTTGATTTTCATCTGTCTAGACGACAATCCGCCTGCTGATTTTGCAGAGATGCAACAAGCGATGGAGCCTTATATCGCGCCGCATCGTTTAGCTGATTGCAAAATAGCCTTGCAAGAAGATATTGTCGAACATGGTAATTGGAAGCTGACCATGGAGAATAACCGCGAGTGCTATCACTGCGTGGCCAATCATCCTGAGCTGTTAGCCTCCATGTATGAGTTTGGTTTTGGTTACCAACCATCGCCAGAAAATGCACATAAAGTGCAAGAGTTTCGCGATTTGATAGAGGCAGAAAACACGCGCTGGGCGTCCTGTGGCTTGCCTTCTAGCGAGATTGATTTGCTGGATTCGCGCGCTACTGCTTATAGAACGCAAAGACTCCCGCTGGAAAAAGCGGGCGAATCGCAAACCATGGATGGCAGAGTGGCCTGCCAAAAATTGCTAGGCGATTTAACGCTGCGTAACTTGGGCGGGCTATCGTTTTGGACACAACCAAATTCCTGGCACCATTTTATGAGCGACCACATCGTCACTTTTAGCGCCTTGCCGATAGATGCCGAACATACGCATCTGCGCACCACATGGCTGGTGCACAAGGATGCAGTTGAGGGCGTGGATTACGACATTAATAGACTTGCCGAAGTATGGCGTGCCACCAACAAACAAGATTCCACGCTAGTAGAGCGTACGCAACGCGGCGTTAATAGCGTCCAATACAAACCTGGCCCTTACTCGCCTTATACTGAAGAGTTAGTAGAAAAGTTCACCAACTGGTACATTCAACGCTTAGAACTTGCCATGGCGAATACTGCCGCCGTGATACCAATTAAAGCCTGCAAATAATATGACAAGGAACACGCCTGCGTATTGGGGAGCCAATCTTTCAGCATGGAATGCTGACCAAGATAGCACGCTGGTATGCAGCCAAATTAAGCAAGAGACGCATGACGTCAAAAGTTTCTTCTTTAAGCCTCTCAAGCCTAGTATATTCAAATTTCTGCCAGGGCAATTTATTACCTTAGAATTAACAATTAATGGCGAAAGCATTAATCGCTGCTACACCATTTCTTCTAGCCCTACCCGCCCACACACAATTTCCATCACCGTTAAGCGCCAGCCAAATGGCGTGGTTTCTAACTGGTTGCACGATAACATGCTAGTGGGTAGTAGTATTTCCATATTGGGTGCGGCGGGCGAATTTAGTTGTACTTATCACCCTGCCAAGCAGTATTTGTTCTTATCTGGTGGCTCTGGCATTACGCCACTCATGTCGATGGCGCGCAGTTTTTATGACTTGGCAGAACAAGCAGACATTGTTTTTTTGCACAGTGCACGCAGCCCAAATGACATTATTTTTAGGCAAGAACTCGCATTAATGGCAGAGCAGCCAAGTTTTCGCACTGCTTTTATTTGCGAAAAGGCTGATGCTAATTGGCAACAACCAACAGGTTATTTAAATATTGATATTCTCAAGCAAACTGTACCCGACTTTTTACAACGTATAGTATTTACCTGCGGCCCCAGCCCATATATGGCGGCGGTACGTGAACTACTTAAAAGAGTAGGCTTTGATATGGCGCACTATCATGAAGAAAGCTTTAACTTTGATGAACTGCAGACCACTGAACAAGCACCAACTGAAACTAAAAATGGCATTAATAGCAGCGAACATTTCAATGTCGAATTCACCAAAAGTGGCACGCATATTAGCTGTGCGCCTAACCAATTTGTTTTAGATGCAGGCCTTGCGGCAGGTATGCGCTTGCCATCATCGTGTCGAAAAGGCTTGTGTGGCACTTGTAAAAGTAAACTTATCTCAGGCAAAGTAGACATGAAACATGGTGGTGGTATCCGCCAACGCGAAATAGACCAAGGCATGTTTTTGCCTTGCTGTTCTAAGCCATTGACGGATTTAGTGGTTGATAAATAACGATTATACGAGTAACTTGATGGCGTAACTAAAGGGGAGCTTGATGGAAAATGAACGTATTACAGCTAGCAGCAATAATGCAGAAGCAAAAGTAGTCGTCAAAAATCTACACAAAGTGTTTGGTAATAAACCAGAGTTGGCCATGCAAATGTTGAATGATGGCAAACATAAAGATGAGGTGCTGAAGCAAACTGGCCAAGTAGTAGGTGTGTTGGATGCCAGTTTTCAAATCAACAAAGGTGAGATTTTTGTGTTGATGGGACTCTCTGGCTCTGGAAAATCCACGCTTATTCGTTTGCTCAACCGCCTAATAGAACCCACCGCTGGCAGCGTGATTGTAGATGGCGAAGATGTGGCTAAAATGAGCACAGAAAAGCTGCTTAATCTGCGCCGTAAAGACATGAGCATGGTATTCCAATCGTTTGCCTTGCTACCACATAGAAGCGTGATAGAAAACGCTGCGTTTGGCCTAGAAGTTGCGGGTGTAGAGGTGAAAGAGCGTGAACGTCGCGCGATGGAAGTACTTGAGCAAGTTGGCTTACATACATTTGCTAAACACATGCCAAGCCAACTCTCAGGTGGCATGCAGCAGCGTGTGGGTTTGGCGCGCGCGCTGTCTGTTAATCCTTCTCTCATGCTAATGGACGAAGCATTTTCTGCGCTCGACCCCTTACGCCGCACCGAAATGCAAGATGTGCTGATGAAATTACAGCAAGAGCAAAAACGCACCATTGTGTTTGTCTCGCACGATTTAGACGAAGCATTACGCATTGGCAACCGCATTTGCATTATGGAAGGCGGCCGCGTGGTGCAAGTTGGCACCTCGGACGACATTCTGCAACGCCCTGCTGATGAATATGTAAAAGCGTTTTTTAATGGCGTGGATACCAACAAATACCTCACCGCCAAAGATGTCGCCCAGAAAGAGCAGGTGACTATTTTTGAGCGTCCAGATGACCCTGCAACTGGCTTCAGTGCCGCCTTAGAGCGCATGCGCATGTATGACCGTGTATATGCATTTGTGCTAGATGAGCAGCACAAAGTACTCGGCGCCGTATCCGCAGAATCTTTAATGGCTTGTGCTAATAAGCGCGGCAAAAAACTACGCGATGCGCTACTGCCTGGCATTGTGGCTATCCCTGGCAGTATGCCGCTAAATCAAGTTCTGCAAAAAGTGGTGGAATACCCTTGTCCGCTGCCGGTGGTGGATGAAAATGGCGAATACATAGGCGCAATCACTAAAACCGTACTGCTACGCAAACTTTGTAAGGAGACCACAGCATGAGTTACAAAATCCCTATTGGCGAGTGGGTTGCCGCTGGCGTTAAATGGCTAGAGAATAACGATCAAGGCTTATTAGATAAGCTTGGCACAATCATACAAACTGCAACTGGCATCATTGAAAATGGCTTAGCATGGATTCCTTTTTGGATGTTAGCGCTAATATTTGTTGCGATTGGATACTGGCGGCTAGGCTGGAAGTTTGCCGCCTTTTGTGCCGCAGCATTCTTGCTGATTGATAATATGGGTTTTGCCAACCAAACCGTGGTGACGCTTGCACTAATCATCTCAGCCACTTTAATTAGCCTTGCATTGGGTATTCCGCTGGGCATTTGGGCTGGCCGTAATGATAAAGCCGAGGCAGTAATTCGACCAATTTTAGACTTTATGCAAACCATGCCGGCATTCGTTTACTTAATTCCAGCCGCCATGTTTTTTGGCCTAGGGCGTGTGCCAGGCGTCATTGCCACCGTAATTTTTGCCATGCCACCTGTGGTGCGCCTTACTTCGCTGGGCATTCGCCAAGTGAATAAAGAGCAAGTTGAAGCGGGCATTGCCTTTGGCTGTACTCCTACACAACTTCTATTTAAAGTACAAATCCCCAGTGCCATGGCTAACTTATTTGCGGGCATTAATCAAACCATTATGATGGCGCTATCGATGGTGATTATCGCCTCCATGGTGGGTGCTGGTGGCTTGGGCAACGACGTTTTATCCAGCATCTCTCGCTTAGATATTGGTTTAGGTTTTGAGAGTGGTTTAGGAGTGGTGCTGCTGGCGATTATGCTAGATCGTATTACTGAAAGCTTTGGCGTAAAACGCGCTTTAAAAACCTAATGTGAAAAGCTTAAATTGGTCGGAACGGCAGGATTTGAACCTGCGACCCCTTGTCCCCCAGACAAGTACGCTACCAGGCTGCGCTACGCCCCGAACCGCATTGTAATTAAATGAAAAACAGTTAATCACAACGAAGCGTTATTATAAATGAAAAGCGCCAAGGCAGATTGCACTTGGCGCATTTTAGCTACAACAATTTAGTGAAAATAATAATTAAGCACGCAATAGTTGGATCACTTCATGTAGCTCAGTTTTAAACTGCATAAAATCAAACACATTGCTTGATGATGCAGAAGCATGGGAAACCACAACTTGATTACTGGTTGCCTGTGGCGTGGTGACTGGTTCTGAAATCTCTTGTGCACCATCTAAACGATTGCGAGCACCACTAATGGTAAAGCCTTGCTCATACAATAGTTCTCGTATTTTGCGAATCAACAATACCTCGTGGTGCTGATAATAACGGCGGTTACCACGACGCTTAACAGGTTTTAGTTGCGTAAACTCTTGCTCCCAATAGCGCAACACATGCGGCTTTACACCACATAATTCACTGACTTCGCCAATGGTGAAATAGCGCTTGGCGGGAATAGGCGGCAATGCTATTTTTGCGGACGCATCTAACATAAATTGTCTAACATCGTAATAATTAGCCTTTAATTATGCTTATATTCACTTAAATTATGCGTAATGTTCTTCAACTTTGCTTTTTAATTTTTGGCTAGCGTGAAATGTCACCACGCGGCGAGCAGAAATAGGTATTTCTTCGCCTGTTTTTGGGTTGCGGCCTGGGCGCTCTGATTTTTTACGCAATTCAAAATTGCCAAAACCTGAAAGCTTCACGCTATCGCCTGTTTCTAAGGCGCTACGCACTTCCTCAAAAAACGCTTCTACCATATCTTTTGCTTCACGCTTATTTAAGCCTACTTGCTCAAATAATAAATCGGCCAAATCAGCCTTTGTTAATGTCATGCAAATCCCCAGAGCTATTTCTTTTTAATTAACTTACTGCTTAATTGCGTAACGATGCGCCAAACTCTTTTTGTAGTAATTTTAGTAGATCGGCGATAACTTTATCTGCCTCAACATCCAACAGCGTTTTATGAGTATCTTGCATAAGTACAAGAAATGCAAGGCTTTTTTTGTTTTCTGGCACGCCTTTACCCTGATAAACGTCAAACAATTGTAGTTCTTGCAACAAATTAATTTTAGCCTTGTTGACTGCATTTACAATAGTCTGAACAGGTACGTCTGCATCAACTACCACGGCAATATCACGCCGTATTGGCAAAAATTTAGATACTTCTTGGTAGCTGGTCACTTGGTTTGCTAATAGCGGCTCGGTTTCCAGCTCAAACAAAAAAGTATTTTTAGTTAGCGCATAATGTTGCTGCCATTTTGGGTGCAGTTTCCCTAGCCAACCAATTGGTTTATCGTGCAAATATACACGCGCCGATTGCCCTGGGTGCAGCGCAACATGCGTTTCAGCTTTGTATTCCGCCTGATATTTTGTCAGCGCATCCACATGCGCTTTTACATCGTAAAAATCTACTTCTTTTGTGGCCGATGCCCATTGCTCTGGGCTGCAAGCCCCGTAGAATATGCCTGCCAGCTTAGGTCTTTCGATAAAGCTTGTTTTTGCATCAGTTGAAACTGCGTGATAACTGCTACCCATTTCAAACAACATGGCGCGTTCTTGCTTGCGATTTAGGTTGTAAGTCAGCGCATCTAGCAACCCGCCCCACAAACCACTGCGCATCACACTTAAATTGCTGGCAATCGGGTTCTTAAGCGCAATAGGCTTGTCGTTACCCATCAAATCACATTCCCAGCTAGCATCGACAAAACTATAGGTCACCACTTCTTGATAACCTTGGTGCGTCAAAATAGCTGCCATGGCAGCCTTATTCCATGCGGCTTCTGGCGCAGGTAACATATTTAAGCTGGCGATTGGCGCAATCGCTTCAATTTTATCGTAACCGTGCAGGCGCGCGATTTCCTCAATCAAATCCTCTTCACGCGCAATGTCAAAACGATAGCTTGGTGGTTGCACCGCAAATGTGCCAGCCGTTTCAGTAAACTCAAACCCCAGTTGTTTCAACAACGCACCCACCGTTGCTTGCGGAATATCAATGCCTAATACAGATAACAAACGCGCATAACGCAAGTTCACTGTATTACGCGCTGGCAAAATCGTCACTGCTTGCGTAATACTGCCTGCTTTACCGCCACAAATCTCTAAAATTAAGGCTGTTGCGCGTTCCATCGCGTGTAAAGTATTGCCAAAATCCACACCGCGCTCAAAACGGTAGGATGAATCTGTGCTCAAGCCCAATCGGCGGGCCTTGCCAGCAATTGCGTCTGGTGTAAAAAACGCGCTTTCCAAAAATATATCTGTGGTTGCATCGGTCACAGAAGTAGCCTCACCGCCCATAATGCCCGCTAGCGCTATTGCACCGCTATTGCTGGCAATCACTAAATCATCGGCTTTTAATTTTACTTCGGTGTCATTTAACAATTTTAATACTTCGCCAGCTTTAGCAAAACGCACTTCAATATGGTCGCCCAATTTGGCTAAATCAAACGCATGCATCGGTTGGCCAAGCTCAAGCAGCACATAGTTAGTAATATCCACAATCACGCTGATTGAGCGAATTCCACTGCGTTCCAAATTCCGCACCATCCAATCGGGCGTTTTAGCTTGCGCATTGACGCCTTCGATGGCACGGCCAGAATAGGCTGGGCAAGCCTCAGGCGCATTCACCAATACCGCCATCGTGCGCTGCGATGCAATTGCAGCCTGCGTAGTTTTAGGCAATTGTAAAGCAGCACCGGTAATCGCCGCCACGTCTCGTGCAATGCCTAAAATGCTCAAGCAATCGGCACGGTTTGGCGTTAATTTTAGCGTCAGTAGCGTGTCATTTAAGCTTAAGTATTCGCGAATATCTGTGCCAATTGGCGCATCACTCGGCAGCTCTAACAAACCTGCGGCTTCGGCAGATAAACCCAGCTCTTTGCTAGAGCACAACATACCAAACGAATCTACCCCACGCACTTGCGCTTGTTTTATGGCAATCCCTGGTAAGGCCGCACCTACTAATGCGCAGGGCACCTTAATGCCTACGCGTGCATTGGGTGCGCCGCACACTATATTTAAAACCTGCTTGCCAATATTCACTTTGCATACTTGCAAACGGTCGGCATCTGGGTGTTTTGCAGCTTCAATAATTTCGCCAATCACCACATGACTAAAAACTGCGCCAGCTGGCTGTTCGTCTTCTACCTCCAACCCTGCCATGGTAAGTGCGTGGCTTAATTCGGCCGAGTTTAAGCTGGGATTTACAAAGCTGCGAAGCCACTGTTCTGAAAATTGCATAGGATTTTAAACTTAAAAGTTCTAATTATTTATTGATTAAATTGCTGCAAAAAGCGCAAATCGTTATTGAAAAAGTGGCGCAAATCATTCACACCATAACGCAACATCGCCAAGCGCTCTACACCTAAACCAAAAGCAAAGCCACGATATTTCTCGCTATCAATATTGACGTGTTTAAACACTTCTGGGTGCACCATGCCGCATCCGCCAATTTCTAGCCAGCCACCGTTCCAGCTCATGTCCATCTCGGCAGAAGGCTCAGTGAATGGGAAAAATGAAGGGCGGAATCTGACCGTTAAATCGTCTCGCTCGAAGAATTTTTGTAAGAAATCTTGCACCACGCCTTTTAAATTGGCAAAGCTAATGTTTTCATCCACCCACAAACCTTCTACTTGGTGAAACATGGGCGAATGCGTGGCGTCAGAATCCACACGATACACACGGCCTGGCGCGATAATTTTCAGCGGCGGGCCACTTTTTTCTTTCATGGCGTTTTGCATGTAATGAATCTGCACGGGCGATGTATGCGTCCTTAATACATTGTTGTCGTCAACATAAAACGTGTCGTGCATGGCGCGTGCTGGGTGATTCTCTGGGATATTCAGCGCAGTAAAATTATAAAAATCGGTTTCAATCTCCGGGCCAGTCGCTACATCAAAACCAATCGAATGAAATAGTTGCTCAATACGCTGCAAAGTCAGCGTTACGGGGTGTAACCCGCCTGCAGATTGCGCGCGCGCTGGCAATGTTACGTCAATCGACTCTTGCGCCAGTTGTAAGGCTAATGCGCCATTTAAAATCGTCTCACGCTGCGCATTTAAAGCGGCTTCAATCGCTTGCTTCACTACGTTAATGGCTGCGCCTGCGGCTGGGCGCTCTTCGTTACTCAGCTTGCCTAAACCCTTTAAGGCATCGGTCAGCGCGCCAGTTTTACCAAGGTATTTTGCTTTTGCGTTTTCTAGTGCGGGCATGTCTGTGCATGCAGCAAAATCGGCTTGCGACTCTGCGATTAAGTGTTCTAAATTGGCCATGCGCCATTTTAACTTAAAGTGGCGTTATTGGGCAGTGAGCAATACGAGAAAAAAGTGATACCCTGCAAGGCGCATGAATATTGGCTTGCAGAGCAGGTGTTTAATAATGATTACAGATGGAATTATGTATGGTCTGTCATAATTATTTCATTATTGATTTACTACTATTTTTTCTTTGCTCCAATCAAACTTACAAAACCAAAGCACTTCTTTCTCTGACATTTTCACAGGCGTGTTAGTAATTACTCGTAAAATACCTTCCCTATCTGGCTTGGCCACAGAAAGTTCATTATTTTTACAATCTGCATCCACAAAAGCGACGATGGGGGCCGCTTTGAAGTCAAAAATGTACATATGAAATCCAGGATTTAATATTTCGCCTGGCATTATTGCGATAATTGATTTAACAGGCGCATAAAACCAAGTTAGTGGCTCAGCTAGTTCGCGAGAATTAACTTTTTCAACTATTTTAATTCCATTATTCCCTTTTAATTGTAACATCACTTTTTCCTCAAAATAATAGCGGGGAATGGATGGTAAAGTAAAAGCTCCGACCCAAATTATTGCGCCTGCAATAATTATAGGTAAGGATCTGTTGGATTTTGAAGTTTTGATGTTCTTTAGAACTAAATAAACTAACCCACCAATTATTAAAACTCCAAATACAGAATCAAAAAATAGCCAATTAATAAGTGATGATTTTGAATACATGTTTATTTTTTCTTTAATTTAAATTACAGACAATAGTAGCAGGGAAAGGCCTCGATTAATTTGCATTTCTACTCTTTATTAAAATCAAAACATCATCATCGAACAAAAAAAGAGGCCGAAGCCTCTTTTTTTAATTACAACTAAATCAAATCAAACTTAAGCTGCTAAGCCCGCTTTTGCTGTTTCAACTAATTTAGCAAATGCTGCTTTATCAAACACCGCCATATCAGCTAACACTTTACGATCCAACTCAATTGAAGCTTTTTTCAAACCATTCATAAAGCGGCTATAAGTTAAACCTAATTCACGTGCGCCCGCATTAATACGCGCAATCCATAATGTACGAAATTGACGTTTTTTCTGACGGCGATCACGGTAAGCGTATTGACCGGCTTTCATTACCGCCTGTTTGGCAACGCGATAAACGTTTTTACGACGACCGCGATAACCTTTAGCGGCTTTTAATACTTTTTTGTGTCTTGCGCGAGCAATGACACCACGTTTCATTCTTGGCATATCGGTCTCCTTAGCGTGTTGGCATCATGGCGCGAACGCGTTTGATGTCAGTAGGTGAGATGATAGAAGTGCCGCGTAATTTACGTTTTTGCTTCGTTGTTTTTTTAGTTAAGATATGGCGCAGATGTGAATGTGTACGCTTCACTTTACCATTACCTAAGAACTTAAAGCGCTTTTTGGCGCTGCTCTTTGTTTTCATTTTTGGCATTTTTTTCTCCTTGGAGGTTAATTAAGAGTGCTTAGGCATGCCGTTTAAGCCGTATCACTCAGGGTAAAACTTTGTATATATTTTTAAATAATGTTGAACATTATTTAATTAATTATTCTGCTATTACTTTTTCTACTGCAGCTACTTTTTCAGCAGGTTTATCTGCTACTTCTGTTCTTTCAACAGGTTTCGGTGCTTTTGGCGCCTTAGCGACTACTTTTTCAATCTTTTTAGGTGCTAGCACCATCACCATTTGGCGGCCTTCCATTTTAGGAAATTGCTCCACCACTGCATGTTCTTGTAAATCTGCTTCTACACGTCTTAATAAAGCTAGGCCAAACTCTTGGTGCGTAATCTCACGGCCTCTAAAACGTAACGTAATCTTGGCTTTATCGCCATCGCCTAAAAAGCGAATAATGTTACGTACTTTAATATTGTAATCACCATCATCTGTGCCTGGGCGGAACTTAATTTCTTTAATAACGACTTGTTTTTGTTTAAGTTTTTGCTCATGCTGGCGCTTACTTTCAGCGTACTTAAACTTACCATAATCCATCAACCTGCACACGGGTGGCACTGCATTTGGCGCAATTTCTACCAAATCAATATCGGCTTCTTCTGCTTTTGCAAAGGCTTCACGCAAACTTACTATGCCTAGCGGCTCGCCTTCTATGCCCACCAAACGAACCTCGGCTGCGGTAATGTCGCCGTTGATTCGTGTATCTTTATCCTGTGCTATTGCTGACTCCTAATCTCTAAAAATAAAATAAGCCGCGCTATCACAGAAAAACTAGCTTAAACCTTAGTTTCAACTTCTGCTTTTAAGCGCTCAATCAGCGCTGCAATCGGCATAGAACCCAGGTCTTCACCTTTTCTGGTACGCACGGCCACATGTCCATTCTGCATCTCGCGCTCACCTGCTACTAGCAAATAAGGCATTTTTTGCATCGAATGTTCGCGTATTTTATAGGTAATCTTCTCATTTCTCAAGTCATATTCGCATCTGATGCCATTTTTCTTCAATGTTTCAACAACTTGCAACACGTAATCAGATTGACTTTCAGAAATATTCAACACCATCACTTGCACTGGCGCCAACCATAGCGGCATGGCGCCTGCGTAGTTTTCAATCAAAATACCAATAAAACGCTCCATCGAACCTACAATAGCGCGGTGCAACATGACTGGGCGTTTGCGTGAATTGTCTTCTGCTACATACTCTGCACCCAAGCGCTCTGGCAGATTTGGGTCTAGCTGAATGGTGCCGCATTGCCACAAACGGCCGAGCGAATCTTTTAGCGTGAATTCAATTTTAGGCCCATAAAATGCGCCTTCGCCTGGTTGATACTCAAACTCTAAGTTGTTGATTTTAAGTGCATTAGCCAAAGAAGTTTCTGCCATGTCCCAATCCGCATCGGTGCCAATACGCTTTTCAGGTCGAGTAGAAAGTTTCACCAGCACATATTTAAAGCCAAAATCACCATAGGCCTTATAAAGCATTTTGATAAAGTCGGCCACTTCCGCTTCCACCTGCTCAGGGGTACAAAAAATATGCGCGTCGTCTTGGGTAAAGCCGCGCACACGCATCAAACCATGCAGCGCACCAGATGGTTCATTACGATGACAAGAACCGAACTCAGCCAAACGCAAAGGTAAATCGCGGTAACTATGCAGCGTGCTGTTGTAAATTTGCACATGGCCTGGACAATTCATCGGCTTCACTGCGTAATCGCGATTTTCCGACTTGGTGGTGAACATATTGTCGCGATAATTTTGCCAATGGCCAGATTTCTCCCACAGGCTTCTATCTAAAATCGTCGGTGTGCGCACTTCTTGGTAGTTATAATCCACAAACATCTGGCGCATGTATTGTTCAATCTCTTGCCAGATGCTCCAGCCACGCGGATGCCAAAACACCATGCCGGGCGCATCGTCTTGCATGTGGAAGTAATCAAGCTGCTTACCTAGTTTACGATGATCACGCTTTTCTGCTTCTTCTAGCTGAAATAAATACGCATCTAATTCTTCCTTGTTGCGCCAAGCCGTCCCATATACACGCTGTAACATCTCGTTGTTACTATCGCCACGCCAATAAGCACCTGCTAGCTTCATCAACTTAAACGCTTTGAGTTTGCCAGTATTAGGCACATGCGGGCCGCGACACAGGTCGGTAAACGCGCCTTCAGAATACAGTGAAACATCCTCATTTGCAGGAATTGAAGCGATGATTTCTGCTTTGTAATGCTCGTTGATACTTTTGAAATACGCCACGGCTTCATCGCGCGGCAATACTTGTCGTGTTACTGGCTCATCTTTTTTAGCCAGTTCCACCATTTTCTTTTCAATGGTGATTAAATCTTCTGGCGTAAAAGCACGCTTGTACGAAAAATCATAATAAAAACCGTTTTCAATCACAGGGCCAATCGTCACTTGGCAATCGGGGAATAGCTCTTTTACCGCATAAGCTAATAAGTGCGCGGTTGAATGGCGAATAACGTCTAAGCCTTCGTCAGATTTATCGGTAATAATCGCCAAATCGCTATCTTGCTCAATCACATAACTGGTATCGACGATTTTACCGTTGACCTTGCCAGCAAGTGCAGCTTTTGCAAGACCAGCGCCAATGTTAATGGCCACATCAGCCACGCTAACAGGCGCATTAAAGCTACGTTGTGAACCATCTGGTAAGCGAATAATTGGCATAAATCCTCAAAAACTTTAAATAATAAAAGCCGCAAGCGGCTTAATTTTTGCTAACAAGCACTAAATTGACTGAATTTTAACACAGATGGTTATTTTTAATTAAGCAAGCTCACATTTGCAACGCCTGCAGCCACGAGGGTTAATGAGCATGCATGGAATCATCATGGATATTGACTTGCAGGCCTGCTATCTTAATGACATATTTAATGACATATGCAATCGTAGGTTTATATCTTTAAAAACCAAGCATAATCAACATTCACAGCCTTACA
>JANOQW010000007.1:0-68343 GCA_031422335.1 Methylophilaceae bacterium | reverse complement strand
GTATTCTAAACCTACGCGCTCTATCCAATGTACGGTGCGGTCTAAGTAGCGTGCCTCTTCGCGATACATTTGAATAAATGCACCACTGTATTCCAGCACTTCGTCAGATGTTTTTACTTTACATAAAAATTGTGCAACTTCAGTTTTAATGCCGCCGTTACCACCCACGTAAATTTCCCAGCCAGAATCCACACCAATAATGCCTACATCTTTAATACCGGATTCGGCGCAGTTACGCGGGCAGCCAGAGACGGCAAATTTAACTTTATGTGGCGCCCACATATGGTCAAATGCTTTTTCAATATCAATACCCATTTGCGTAGAATTTTGTGTGCCAAAGCGGCAGAACTCAGAACCCACACAAGTTTTAACAGTACGAATACCTTTTGCATAGGCGTAACCTGATGGCATGTCGAGGTCTTTCCACATATCAACTAAGTCTTCTTTTTTTACGCCCAGCAAGTCAATACGTTGGCCGCCAGTGACTTTCACCATTGGCACCGCATACTTATCGGCTACATCAGCAATTTTGCGTAATTGGTCGGGCGTGGTTACACCGCCATACATACGCGGAATGACTGAGTAAGTACCATCTTTTTGAATGTTGGCATGCACACGCTCATTAATAAAGCGTGATTGCGGATCGTCAACTGCCTCGTGCGGCCAGCTAGATAGCAAGTAATAATTAAGTGCAGGGCGGCAAGTTGCACAGCCATTGGGCGTACGCCAAGCCATGCCACGCATGGCATCAGGTATATTTAAATATTTGTTTTTGCGAATTTCCTCGCGAACTTCTTCATGGTTTCTATCGGTACAGCCACATACCACTTTACTAGTAGATGGTGGGGCGTAACCGCCGCCTAATGCACTGGCTAAAATTTGTTCAACTAAGCCAACGCAGCTGCCGCAGCTAGAGCCCGCTTTGGTTTGTTTTTTAACATCATCAATGGTAAATAAGCCTTGATCTTGAATAGCCTTAACAATGGTGCCTTTACAGACACCATTACAGCCACACACTTCCATTTCGTTGGTCATGGCAGCTGCTTTATCTTGGCCTTGGTGACCTGTATTGCCTAAGCTATCTTGCCCAAACATGAGCGAATCACGGATTTCATGAATGGGTTTACCGTCGCGGAGCATTTGGAAATACCAAGCTCCGTCGGCGGTATCACCATAAAGCACGCTACCAATGATTTTGTCATTTTTAATAACGAGTTTTTTGTAAACCCCGCCAACTGCGTCGTGCAAAACAATTTCTTCGCGCTCTTCATCTCCAGCCTCAATACCGCTTCTAAAATCGCCTGCGCTGAATAAATCAATGCCTGTTACTTTAAGCTTGGTTGATGTAACAGAGCCTTTATATAAGCCAATACCAAAATTAGCTAAATGTGTGGCGCAAACTTTAGCCATTTCAAACAAAGGAGCCACTAAACCGTAAGAAATACCACGATGCGCCACGCATTCACCCACTGCATACACGCGCGGGTCAAAAGTTTGCATGGTGTCGTTGACTACAATGCCATTTTTACAATGAATACCTGCCGATTCCGCCAATGCAAAATTTGGGCGAATACCCACCGCCATCACTACTAAATCGGCGGGTAGGCTGGTTCCATCGGTAAAGTGGATGGTGTTCACACGGCCATTGCTGCCGCTAAGCTCTTTGGTATTTTGTTTTAATTGAAATTTAAGGCCTTTGGCCTCTAAACTTTTTTGCAGCATTTTGCCAGCAGTTTTGTCTAGCTGGCGCTCTAGTAACCACTCGTTACGGTGAATCACCGTGACATCCATGCCTTGAATCTTCAAGCCATTAGCCGCTTCTAGGCCAAGCAAGCCACCACCAATCACCACTGCGTGCTTGTGCACTTTTGCCGCATCAATCATGTCATTGGTATCTTTAATGTCGCGATAACCAATAACACCTTCTAATTGACTACCAGGTATCGGCAACATAAACGGCTTAGAACCAGTAGCTAATAACAGCCTGTCATACTCGGCAGTAGCGCCATCTTCAGCTGTTACTACGCGGTTTTTGCGGTCAATTTTATTGATACGTGCACTAGTGTAGAGCGTTATATTATTTTCTGCATACCACTCGCGCGTATTCAAAATAATATCGTTAATAGTTTGCTCGTTCGCCAATACGGGCGATAGCATAATACGGTTGTAATTTGGGTAGGGCTCATCACCAAACACGGTAATGTCGTAGATATCGGGCGCAATTTTTAGCAGCTCTTCAACTACTCGCATGCCTGCCATGCCATTACCCACCACTACTAACTTCATTTTTTGCATTTTTAAAGCCTAAACTTAAGAATATTCAAAATTGTTTCTGCAATATGCATGCCAACATAAAATAATGATTAAATTGAATGGCTTAGATAATTTCACAGTTTTAACATCAACAAAATGCACCGAAAAATGCAGATGCAGCGTTGGCATGACCCAAAACAGTGCGTTTTACCTTGTTTATAGCGAATCAAACATAAAAGAGAGAATACATTCCCTGCGAGCCGCATGGATATTGGCTTGCAGAGCATGCAAATAATATGGTGCTAGAATGAACAGTTAAAAACTAAACTGTGCAGTTACCCATACAATCTCTTTATCACCTTTGCGTGGCGCGCCACGTAAACTTGTGCCATAGACATCGCTTTCGTTAAATTTGGCATATTCAACTTTCCCCCAAGCCGCATCAGTAAATGGATACATAATGCTGGCATCAAACTCAGTGCCATATTTGTCGCCAAATCCAGTCAGAGATTGATATTTTTCATCCGCTTTCATCACATGGTATTCCGCATGTAACTTGGCTTTTTCGATGCTGCCGGCAAAGGTAATAAAGGTATCTGCTATGCCTTGACGCGGCGTGGCTAAAAAGTGATCGCTCCAACCTTGGAATAAGTGGTTAGTGCCCAATGGTGTTTGAAAGGCATATTTACCATCATTGCTAGATAACTTTTCGTGATCAATGCGCACCGACCAAACATCGTAGCCCACGCCAGCACCAATTTTTAAGTAATGCGCATCAATTAGTGGGCTGCCGCCACGATAATCATCTTGCTTGGCGAATTCAGCTGTGTACAAACCTTTCCATGTTGGGTTAAAAATATGTACACCATCTAAACGTACACCAAAGGTTTTACTGCTTGCATCAGTATTTTGAGGGAGGATGTTTGTAGCAGAAGTAGGAATATCTGAACTGCCACCCAAGCCGTTGCCACCTTGCGCTGCGCTGCCGATTGCTAATGGGTTACCGTTATTTTGGCTTAAATTTTCTATATCTAATAAATAGGCATAGCCCGTCAAAGATTCAGTGGGCGCCCAACGGTATTTAACATTGAGCAAATCAATATTACCGTCACGCAATTTAGTGTTTACTTGCCTTACTTTAGCAAAATGTGAGGCAAAAATCTCTGTGTTTGGAATACTTTTATTGACCACTGAAACACCATCAAACACTTGCGTATTTTGGCGGAAAGCAATATCGCCGACAAAACGTACATTATCTAAGTTAACAATTTGGCGGCCTAAACGTAGTTTGGTATTTTTTATACCAGTCCAATCTACATATAGCTGATTAATATCAGTAAAACCTGGGTCGACAATATTTGGATATTTGCGTTTATCTAGGCTAGATGCTCCAGAACCACTGTTGTGCTCAGGCTGGTTGTCGCGGCGGTCGTTAAAGTCATCGTTGAATTCATGCACATCGGTAATTTGCGCGCCAAAACTAAAGTTTTTAAATGGCGCGGTTTGCCAGCCAATTAAAGTACGGGTGGTAAAGGCGTAAGCATCGTCTAGTTTTGGCGCATTTGCTGCGGCTGATTGAAAGCCATCTTGATCAACCATTTCATAGCGCGCACGCACGCTACTAAGTGATTTTCCCTGTTTAATCGCATCTAGCAAGGTGTAATCCTCTACGGTCTCTACCTCTTCGGCGTATGCGTTATGCATTGATCCGCTGATAACAAATAGGGCTGCAACAATTTTTAAGCGATTCTTTGAAATTTTCATCATTAACTTTCTAATTTTAGTGGTTCGTTATGTTTTTTTACAATGGGACTTTAATGTAGTATTTAAATATAGTATTTAAGCGACTTTACGTGAATGACGCTCATGCAAAAATTTAAGCACTTCGCTACGCAAGTGGTTATATTGCTTATCTTCCGTCAGTTCTAGGCGAATACGCGGTTTAAGCAAATCGACCGTTAAAATCTCACCAATCGTCGCACTTGGCCCGTTGGTCATCATCACAATACGGTCAGATAGTAATACCGCTTCATCCACATCGTGCGTCACCATGACTGCGGTTGCGCCCGATTTTTCCATAATACGCATTAGCTCGTCTTGCAGTGTGGCGCGGGTAAGTGCATCAAGCGCGCCAAATGGCTCATCCAGCAGCAGTACTTTAGGTTCCATTGCCAATGCGCGCGCAATACCTACGCGCTGCTTCATGCCGCCAGAAATTTCATTCGGGCGTTTTTCAGAGGCATGAGTTAATCCCACTAAATCTAGCGCTGCATGCGTGCGCATATCTAAATTGACTTTTGCCTCACTACTAAAGACGCGTTCAACCGCTAAATAGACATTTTCAAAACAAGTTAGCCAAGGCAGCAACGAGTGATTTTGAAATACCACCGCACGCTCTGGGCCAGGCTTAGATATCTCACGCCCAGCACAAAATAAGTTACCTTTGGTGGGTTGTGTTAATCCAGCAATCAGGTTCAGTACTGTCGATTTTCCGCAGCCTGAATGACCAATAATTGATACAAACTCCCCTTGTTGAATATTTAAATTAATATTGTCTAAGGCTTTAAATACACCTTTTTTGGTTCGAAATTCCATATCGACATTTTCGATAAATACGTAACGATCAGTCATTTTTTCCATTTTTAATCTCCTATTCGTAGCTGAAGCGTTTAGCGATAGCAATTAAAGCTTGTTCTAGCAGTAACCCAACGATACCGACTACAAAAATGGCGATAATAATGTGCTCGACCACCAAATTATTCCATTCATCCCACACCCAAAAGCCAATACCGACGCCACCTGTCAGCATTTCCGCTGCGACAATTACAAGCCATGCCACACCAATAGATAAGCGCACGCCAGTAAGCACATAGGGTAGGGTGCTTGGGATAAGAATTTTAGTCAGTATTTTCCACTCGTTCAAATTAAGCACCTTGGCCACATTCATGTAATCTTGCGGCACTTTACTGACGCCAACCGCAGTATTGATAATCATCGGCCAAATAGCAGAGATAAAAATCACCCAAATAGCAGCTGGATTAGCAGCCTTGAATACCAATAAACCAATAGGTAGCCAAGCCAAAGGTGACACAGGTCGCAATAAGCTGATGATAGGCGCGGTCATGCGATTTAAAAACTCAAAACGTCCAATCATAAAGCCAAGCGGAATACCGACAATTGCCGCCAAACCAAAACCTAGACCAACACGCTGCAACGAACTGACAATATTCCAACCTATGCCTTGATCGTTAGGGCCATTCACATAAAACGGGTCGCTAAACAAAATAACAGCCGCTTTAAAGGTGGATATTGGCCCAGGCAAACCTTGCGCTTGCACTGAGATAATGCTCCAAACCGCTAATAACAGCAGCAGCCCTATGCTAGGTGGAATCAGTTGCTGCAACATGGCCTTGGTTTTATCGCCCCAAGCAAAGCCTTGTGTCTGTAATACTTCAGCAGGTTTGGCGGCTTCGGTTTCAGTTTTAACCACTTGTAATTTGGTAGGTTTAACTTCTTCTTTAGCTGATTCTTTTATTTCTTGATGAATTGAGACTACGTTCATAAAATAACCTTTCCAGTCTAAAATTAAGCTTTAACCTTAAAGCTGGCGGCATAGGCTGCTGGGTTACTACCATCCCACACTGTCCCATCCATCAATTTAGCGCTGCGCATTGGGCTTTTTGGAACGCTTGCACCTACTTGGCTTGCGGCTTGGCTGTATAAATCAATCTGATTGATTTGCTTAGCTACGCCAATATAGTCAGGGTCAGTTTTCAGCATACCCCAGCGTTTATGCTGCGTTAAAAACCACATACCATCAGAAAGGTAAGGGAAATTTACCGCACCATCGTTGTAGAACTTCATATAGTTTGGATCTTTGTATTTTTTACCTGCGCCATTATCGTAATCACCCACAAAGCGACCACCAATCACATCTTTAGGCGCATTCACATAAGCTTTTCCAGAGATTAAATCGACCACTTTGCTGCGATTTGCCATTGCATCGATATGTTTGCAGGCGTCTAAGATTGCCATCATCATGGCGCGTGCTGTGTTGGGGTTTTTAGCCACAAATTCAGCGGTAGTGCCTAATACTTTTTCTGGATGATCCACCCAAATATCTTGCGATGTTGCCACTGTAAAGCCCAGCTTATCGTACACAGCACGTGCATTCCAAGGCTCGCCCACACAGTAACCATCCATGTTACCAATACGCATGTTAGCGACCATTTGCGGTGGTGGTACCACAATATTTTTGACATCTTTAACCGGGTTAATACCATGCGCAGCCAGCCAATAATTTAGCCACATGGCATGCGTGCCAGTAGGGAAGGTTTGTGCAAAAGTGTAATCGCGATTTTCGTTATCGAGTAAACGCTTTAAGCTTTTACCATCTTTCACGCCTTTATCTTTAAGCTGATTAGAAAGCGTAATGCCTTGACCGTTGTTATTGAGCGACATTAAAACGGCCATATCTTTTTGCTGACCACCAATGCCCAGTTGTACACCATAAATCAGACCATATAACACATGTGCTGCATGCAACTCACCGTTTACTGTTTTATCGCGAATCGCCGCCCAGCTGGCCTCTTTGCTTGGGGTAATTTTAATACCATATTTTTTGTCAAAACCCATCTCTGCCGCCACAATAATAGGTGCGCAATCGGTGAGTGGAATAAAGCCAATTTTGACCTCTTTAATTTCTGGTGCATCAGAGCCAGCTGCGTAAGCCATATTTTTAACTCCTGAGGGCAGTATATTGAAAGCAGCGGCAGCGCCAAATGCACCGACTATGCTATTCTTTAAGAAATTACGGCGGCTGTTATCTAGCGGTGAGCTGCTGGTAATTGCAACATCTGTGATAACACTTGATACTGGAACAATTACTGTGTTGGACATAATTTCGGGCTCATTTTTTTTCGACATTTTTAACTCCATATTAAAATTAATGCATAAAAAAAGCGCCTTAACAACACGAGTATTGATCCGTGGTATTAAGACGCCTTTGTCTTTTTTACTGATTTAGATGCCATCTTTAGCATCATTCAGTATTTGCTTTACCCTTCTTTGGGTAAGCAAACTTTCTTACTAAACTAATTAAACGATTAGCATGCTTGCAGTTTCTAACAATTGGTCAGATAAATCCGCCAATTTCATGTTTCTTTTCATGGCCATACTGCGCAACATTTCGTATGCGCTATCTTCATCTAAGCCGCGTTGTTTCATCAGCAAGCCTTTAGCACGCTCGATTACTTTTCTTTCATCTAACTTGGTTTTGGCTTGCAATAGCTCACTGCGTAAATTTTTAAATTCTTCAAATCTTGCAACGGCGGCATCTATCACGGGTGTCAACCTTTCACTTGGTATGGAACCTACAACATAAGCACTTACGCCTGCACGCGTCGCTAATTTAATTTGCTCCTTGTCGCCATCGTGCGTAAACATTACAATTGGCCGCGGGTCGTGCATACTCATTACACAGATATTTTCTAAAGTATCGCGGCTGGGTGAGTCGGTATCAATAATTACAATGTCTGGCTTTAACTCAAAACATTTAGATTGCAAATGCATATCGTTCTCAACATGTGCAACCACCATAAACCCATTATCAATTAGAGATTGCTTTAGGGTCTTGCTACGTTTAATCTCATTATCAATAATCATCACTTTTAACATGATTAATAATTAGCAAATGCCATGCCAAGTATGTATATTTATATAAGTAATTGATTATATTAAATTAATTTAATTTTTGATAGAATGATTGGTATTGTGCATATAGCTAATCCATGCACTAATAAAGTGCGAACGCACTAATTTATTAAAAGGTTTAATTTAATTTTTATGATTTGGAAAAAATATTTGCCAATATTTCACCACCTTTTTCTAGCATAAAATATCTAAATGCTTCTGCTGCTTGGCTGGCGTTGCGCTTGCCCAAAGCCACCACATGCCAAGTGCGTATAATGGGCGTGTCTTGCACATCTAATACCACCAGTTGCTTGTTTGCCAACTCGTTGCCAATAATGTGCAGCGATACAAATGAAATACCCAAATCTGCAATCACCGCTTGTTTAATGGTTTCATTGCTGGACATTTCCATATTCACAATGGGTGAAATACGATGCTCGGTAAAGTAATTTTCCATAATAGCGCGTGTACCAGAACCCGGCTCTCTGGAAATTATTTCGAAGTTATTTAAGGCGTCTGGAGCAATATCTATCTTACCTGCAAGCATATTTGTTGTACTTGCCACAAACGCATGCGGATGGCTGGCAAATGCTTCCACGCGCGTATCCATTTCTTTTGGTGGCTGGCCCATAATGGCAATATCCAGCTCACCATCGCGCAGCAACTCTACTAATTGTTGGCGGTTTCTTACTTCAACTTTAATTTGCAGGTTGGGATAATCTTTTTTAAATTCCACCAACATATGTGGCAAAAAGTATTTGGCCGTACTCACCAAGCCAATTTTTAAGGCTTTTAACTCGGTGCCACGTAGCCGTTCCATCATATTGCTGGCCTCAATCAGCGTGCTAGATACGCGCCGTGCGTAAACTAAAAAATATTCACCTGCAGTGGTTAGCGCAATTTTCTTATTCTCACGCATAAATAATGTCACGCCCATATCTTCTTCCATCTCTTTAATCTGCATTGAGATGGCTGGCGCTGAAATGTGCAGCTCTAGGGCAGCGCGAGTAAAACTCATGTGCTTAGTGGCGCTTAAGAATATCTTAATTTGCCTGAGTGTCAGATTACGCATGTACTTACCTCTAAAATATAAATTCAAAATATAGTTAAGTAAATCTTAATTAACCCTAAATTAATTATGACTTTACCTTAACATTAAACACTTTTAAAGTAGCTATGTATATTTAATTTGTAAATTAAATTCGTATTTAAAAAATTAATTTAAGCGCGAGGTAATATAAATGGCAAGCCAACTGAGTAAAAATGAAACCATCAAAGAAGGCGCAGAACGCTATAAAGCGGGTGTGCTGCCATACAAAAAAATGGGCTACTGGCAGCCTGATTATCAGGTGAAAGATACAGATTTGCTTGCGATGTTTCGTATCACGCCACACGCGGGTAGCGACCCAGAAGAAATTGCCGCAGCAGTTGCCGGCGAATCCTCTACTGCCACTTGGACAGTGGTGTGGACAGATAGGCTGACAGCTTGTGAGATGTATCGCGCCAAAGCTTATCGGGTTGAGCAAGTGCCTAATACTGGCGAGGGTACAAAAATTGAGGCGCAATATTTTGCGTACATTGCTTACGATCTGGATTTATTTGAAGGTGGCTCAATTGCCAATTTGACTGCATCCATTATTGGCAATGTTTTTGGCATGAAGGCAGTCAAGGCGCTTCGACTAGAAGATATGCGTATCCCTGTAGCATATTTGAAAACATTTCAGGGCCCTGCGACAGGCGTAATAGTAGAGCGTGAACGCTTAGATAAATTTGGTCGCCCATTATTAGGCGCGACGACTAAACCTAAATTAGGGTTATCTGGCCGCAATTATGGCCGAGTGGTATACGAAGGCCTTAAAGGTGGCTTAGACTTTATGAAGGATGACGAGAATATAAACTCGCAACCTTTCATGCATTGGCGCGATCGCTTTCTGTATTGTATGGATGCCGTGAACAAGGCTTCTGCCGCCACAGGCGAAATTAAAGGCCACTATTTAAATGTGACTGCTGGCACCATGGAGGAAATGTACAAACGTGCAGAATTTGCCAAGCAGTTAGGTTCTGTCATTATTATGATTGACTTGGTCATTGGCTACACCGCGATTCAAAGCATGGCGCTGTGGGCACGGGCTAATGACATGATTTTACATTTGCACCGCGCGGGCAACTCGACTTACTCACGCCAAAAAAATCACGGTATGAATTTCCGCGTCATTTGTAAGTGGATGCGCATGGCGGGCGTGGATCACATTCATGCAGGCACGGTGGTGGGCAAGCTGGAAGGTGACCCCATGATGATTCGCGGCTTTTACGATACCTTGCTTGATGATCATACGCCGCAGCAGCTAGAAAAAGGCTTGTTCTTTGAGCAAGACTGGGCGTCACTGAATAAATGTATGCCAGTGGCTTCTGGCGGTATTCATGCGGGGCAAATGCACCAATTACTGACTTATTTGGGTGACGACGTGGTGCTGCAATTTGGCGGCGGTACGATTGGTCATCCGCAGGGCATTCAAGCAGGTGCTGTTGCAAATAGAGTTGCGTTAGAAACCATGGTAATGGCGCGCAATGAAGGCCGCGATATTTGGAACGAAGGCCCGCAGATTTTGCAAGATGCTGCCAAATGGTGTGGCCCACTTCGCGCGGCGATTGATACTTGGAAGGATATTACTTTCAATTATGAATCGACTGATACGGCTGATTTTGTGCCAACTGCAACGACCAGTTTTTAAATATTCGGGTTTTAAAAATTTAAGGAGAGCTTATTATGATGACTAACCCAAATGGAATCGTCACGCAAGGCCAGTTTTCGTTTTTGCCAGCGTTAACTGATGTGCAAATTACTTCGCAAATTAAATATGCGTTGAGCAAAGGCTGGGCGATTTCGGTGGAATATACCGATGACCCACATCCACGTAACACTTATTGGGACATGTATGGTGCGCCAATGTTTGATTTGAAAGACCCAGCTGGTATTTTGATGGAAATCAATAATTGCCGCAAAACTTTTCCAAACCATTATATACGTGTGATGGCATTTAGCTCACAACACGGCGTAGAAAGTCCGACCATGTCTTACATAGTGAATCGTCCTACAAACGAACCTGGTTTTAGCTTGGTGCGCCAAGAAACAGAAGGGCGTAATATACGTTATACCATTCATTCTTACGCGACTGATAAACCAGAGGGCGAGCGCTACTAGTCAGTATGGCCGACAAAATCAATATTCAAGCTTTGCTAGAAGAATCTCATATTAATGAGGTGTTAGACGCGCTTGATCAAGATTTAATCGGCTTGGTGCCAGTAAAGCAGCGCATACGTGAGATTGCTGCTTATTTGCTAATTACCAAGGCTAGGTTGCAATTAGGTATTGAAGCCGCTAAACCCAGCTTACACATGTGTTTTACTGGTAACCCAGGCACAGGCAAAACTACGGTTGCACTTAAAATGGCTGAGATGCTGCACCGCTTAGGCTATATTAGGCAAAACCATGTCATTAGCGTCACGCGTGACGATTTGGTTGGTCAATACATAGGGCATACCGCGCCAAAAACCAAAGAAATAATTAAAAAAGCCATGGGAGGCGTGTTGTTCATTGATGAGGCGTATTACCTGTATAAGCCAGAAAACGAGCGCGATTACGGCCAAGAAGCCATTGAGATTTTATTACAAACGATGGAAAATTATAGAGATGACTTGGTGGTGATTTTGGCGGGCTATCAAGACCGTATGGCTACATTTTTTAAATCTAACCCTGGGCTGTCATCGCGTATAGCGCACCACATTGATTTTCCCGATTATAATGAAACAGAACTATTAGAAATCACCACCTTAATGAGCGATGCGATGCACTATAATTTGGATGAAAATGCCAAACTTGCTATGTGTGAATACATTCAAAAACGTAAACAGCAGCCACATTTTGCCAATGCACGCTCTATTCGCAATGCTTTAGATAGAGCACGTTTGCGCCAGGCGAATCGCTTATTTAACGATGCCATACAGCACAAAAAACAAACCACAGCTGAGGATTTGTCTTTAATTACAGAAGCTGACATTCGCGCCTCACGCGTGTTTTCTGCAAGTCAATAAAATGCACAATAAAATACAAACAAATCTAGCTGGTTTTTTGCAGAATGTACAGATAAGCCAAAGCCTAGTTACTTTAATGTGCGCCATAGCAGAGGCGACACAAGCCATATCTGCGCTGACTGAAAACGGCGCCATTAATAATAATGTGGGCAAGAATATTTACGGAAAATTAAATAGTGAAAACGTGCAAGGTGAAACGCAGGCAACCTTGGATGTTGTCAGTGATGAGATCTTCACTGCCTGCTTAGCCGCCACAGGCTTAGTTTCTGGCATGGTGTCAGAAGAGGTGGATTTACCGATAACGGTTGAAAATAAGTCAAAACAAGCCGAATTTTTAGTGATTTTTGATCCACTCGATGGTTCATCCAATGTGGATGTGAATGTATCGATTGGCACCATATTTTCCATTCTAAAAGCTCCCAATAAAGCTAACTTAGATGAAGCCGACTACTTGATTTCTGGTCAACAGCAATTGGCTGCAGGCTATGCACTATATGGCCCGTGTACCATGCTGGTAATCACTGTTGGTAATGGTACGCATGGCTTTACCTTGGATCGTGCAAGCAAACAGTTTTTGCTCACGCACCCCAATATGCAAGTACCAGTTGACACTAAAGAATATGCAATAAACTCAAGCAATCAACGCTTTTGGGAGCCACCAATCAAGCGCTATATTACTGAGTGCAAAGCGGGAGCGGCAGGCAGGCGCGAAAAAGATTTTAATATGCGCTGGGTCGGCAGTATGGTGGCCGATATTCACCGTATTTTAATGCGTGGCGGCATTTATCTCTATCCAAAAGATAGTAAAGATGCGACTAAACCGGGCCGCTTGCGCTTGATGTACGAGGCTAACCCAATGGCGATGTTAATAGAGCAAGCGGGCGGCGCAGCAAGCACTGGCAGAATGCGTATTCTGGATGTGACGCCAGAGCAAATACACCAACGTATTCCGATTATTGTGGGCTCTAAAAACGAGGTTGAGCATGTGGTGCGTTATCACGACGCTTATGACAAGGGTAACGATGAACACTTACCATTATTTAATGAACGTACTTTTTATAGATAATTTATGAATAATAAAGGCTAACAATGTCTAAAAAATATCCCGTAATCGCGATTACAGGCTCATCTGGCGCAGGTACAAGCTCAGTGATGGAGAGTTTTGATTATATTTTTAGACGAGAAAACATTCGTGCGCAAATGATTGAGGGTGATTCCATGCATCGTTATGAGCGCAAGGAAATGGATGCTTTACTCAATAAACGCAATAAAATTCCTGGTAATTATTTCAGCCATTTCAGCCCAGAAGCCAATGAATTAGCGGCTTTGGAAGATACGTTTAAAAACTTTGGTCAAACCGGTCAATGCAAAGTGCGCAAATATGTACACACAGAAGCAGAAGGCGTGCCTTATAAACAAACGGCAGGTACGCTAACGCCGTGGCGTGATAGTGCAGAAGATGCTGATGTGTTGTTTTATGAGGGCTTGCACGGCGGCTATGTGGGTGATGAGGCGAATGTGGCCAAACACGTAGATTTATTGGTAGGTGTAGTGCCGATTATTAACCTAGAGTGGATACAGAAAATGCACCGCGACCAAAAGGTACGTGGTTATTCGCCTGAGGCAGTGGTGGATACCATTTTGCGACGCATGCCTGATTATATTCACCATATTTGCCCACAGTTTTCGCGCACACACGTTAATTTTCAGCGTGTGCCTTCGGTAGATACTTCCAATCCATTTATTGCCAAGCATATCCCTAGCGCCGATGAAAGCATGGTGGTGATTCGTTTTGCGCAACCTAAAGGTATTGATTTTCCATATTTGCTTTCGATGTTGCATGGCTCGCTTATGTCGCGTCCGAATACGCTGGTGGTACCAGGCGGTAAAATGGGCTTGGCCATGCAGTTAATTTTTACACCGATGATTTTGCGTTTGATGCAGCTACGAGATCATTAAATTGGCATTGGTGATGTACGACTTAGATGGTACTTTAATTGATACTGCGGGTGAAATTGCGATGGCTGTGAACGCGACCTTAAACCAATATGGCCACAATACGGTCAGCGAAGCACAAGTGACGTCATGGATAGGAAATGGAACGGTTTGGCTGATGCGGCAGGCTTGGCCAAATAAAAACGATATTGAGCTTACTGATACTTGGAAAACGGTGATGGAAAGCTTTATGCAGCACTATAAAAACGTGGTGGGTACGATGAGCAAGCCTTATCCCGCAGTAATAGAAACCTTAAGTAAGCTTAAAGATCAACGCATCAAACAAGCAGTGGTGACGAATAAAGAGCAGCCTTACACCAGCAAAATATTGGCACAGCACAACATGCAAGATTTTTTTGATGTGGTGGTGGCTGGCAATACCTTACCAGTTAAAAAGCCCAACCCTGCGGTAATAGCGCATTGTTTAGATTCATTAAATGAAAGTAAACAAAATAGCTTGTTTGTTGGCGATTCTGAAATCGACATGGCTACTGCGAAAAGCGCTGGGGTGGCTTTCTGGGCGGTGCCTTATGGCTACAACGCGGGGCGAGATATTGCGACAGCAAATCCAGATAGATTGATTCATCGTTTAGACGAGGTTTTACAATTTTTTCAACTTAAACATTAGTATAAGTGACTAATTAATTCAACAATAAGAGACATATTCTATGGCACTGGTTTCACTCAGACAATTACTCGATCACGCAGCAGAGCATCAATATGGATTACCCGCGTTTAACGTGAATAATATGGAGCAAATTCATGCCATTATGCAAGCTGCTAACGAATGCGACAGCCCAGTGATTTTACAGGCATCGGCTGGTGCACGAGGCTACGCCGGCGAGCCATTTTTGCGCCACTTGGTGGAGGCGGCTATCGAGCAATATCCGCATATTCCGTTATGCATGCACCAAGATCATGGCGCCTCGGCAGCAGTTTGTCAGACTGCGCTGAGGAGCGGCTTTTCTAGCGTCATGATGGATGGCTCGCTGATGGATGACGCTAAAACGCCAGCTTCGTTTGAATACAACGTCAATGTGACCCGCCAAGTGGTCGAGGCTGCGCATGCAGTGGGCGTATCGGTAGAAGGTGAGCTGGGCGTGCTTGGGTCACTAGAAACTGGGCAAGCAGGGGAGGAAGATGGTGGTGGGGCAGAAGGTGTTTTAAGCCACGCACAAATGCTTACAGACCCAGATGAAGCCGCTACTTTTGTAAAAGCCACCCAAGTAGATGCACTGGCGATAGCGATTGGCACCAGCCACGGTGCATATAAGTTCAGCCGTCCTCCGACTGGCGATATACTTTCTGTGGACAGAATCAGAGCCATTCATGCACGCATTCCCAACACGCATTTAGTGATGCACGGCTCATCCAGTGTCGAGCAAGAATGGCTGCAGATGATTCGTGAATATGGTGGGCAGATTAAAGAGACTTATGGTGTACCAGTCTCGGAAATCGTTCAAGGCATTAAAAATGGTGTGCGCAAAATCAATATCGATACCGATATTCGCTTAGCCATGACCGCCACCATACGCAAAGAAATGGCGCATCACCCAGCAGAGTTTGACCCGCGCGCATTTTTAAAGGCAGCCACAATTGCCGCTAGAAGCGTGTGTAAAAGCCGTTTTGAGGCATTTGGCAGTGCAGGACAAGCCTCTAAAATAAAAGTGATTTCTTTAGATAATATGGCAGCGCGTTATGCAAAAGGCGAGTTTGCTGCAATCGTTAAATAGCTAAACTTATCCAATGAGAAAAACATGAGACGTAAATTAGTAGTCGGTAATTGGAAAATGAATGGGCGCGTGGCGCAAAACCAAATTTTGTTGCAAAACTTAAAATTAGGCGTGCAAGATTTAAAGCATGCAGATTTTGCTGTCTGTGTCCCTTACCCTTACATTTCACAAGCGCAGGCACTTTTGCAGGGTTCCAACATATCTTGGGGCGCACAAAATTTATGTGCTAACGAAAATGTAGCGCTGACGGGCGCGGTGTCTGCGTATATGCTGACCGATTATGGTTGCAGATACGTGATTGTTGGGCACTCAGAGCGGCGTATTCAATTCCACGAAACTGATGACACGGCTGCGACACGTTTTGAGGCGGCAGAAAAAGCGGGTTTAATCCCAATTTTTTGTATGGGGGAATCTGCTGAGGAGCGCGAATCAGATTGGACAGAGTATGTGGTGGGACGACAGTTAGATTCGATTATTCGCCGCTATGGGGCAGACGTGTTAAGGAAAGCCGTATTGGCTTATGAGCCTTTATGGGCCGTAGGTACAGACATTGCTGCCACACCAGAACAAGCGCAAAAAGTACATGCGTTTATTCGGCAGCGCATTGCAAAATGCGATATCAATAGAGCTGAAAATGTGCAAATTTTGTATGGGGGTAGTTTAAACCCAAGCAATGCAGCAGCGCTATTTGCCATGCCAGACATTGATGGCGGCTTGGTTGGGCGTAGCTCGCTTGACGTGACTAGCTTTGTGGAAATTTGCAGCGCTGCTAATCAAGAATGCGTAGAAGCATAAAGATAGCAAAATGAGAGATCACTCACTCGTCATTGGTATTCCTGTCGAAATTAAAAACGAAGAGCAGCGCGTCGCTGCGACACCTGAAACTGTTAAAAAAATGGTTGGTTTAGGTTGCCGAATTTTCATACAAAAAAGTGCTGGCGAACTTGCCAGCATGACAGATGCAGCTTATCAAGCAGCTGGTGCTGAGATTGTTTCCACAAAAGAGGTATTTGAAGCCGATCTAATTCTAAAAGTACGTGCGCCAGAGCCAAGCGAGATTAAAGCCATGAAATCGGGCACTGTGTTAATTGGAATGTTAGAGCCTTTTAATCTACCACAATTAAACGCCATGGCCGCACAGGGCATCACGGCATTTTCGCTTGAGGCGCTTCCAAGAAACTCCAGAGCACAAAGCATGGACGTGTTGTCATCGCAAGCCAATGTGGCGGGATACAAAGCTGCGTTGCTCGCTAGCCATTTTTATCAACGTTTTATGCCTATGTTAATGACTTCGGCAGGCACGGTGAAAGCCGCGCGGGTATTGGTGTTGGGGGCAGGGGTTGCAGGCTTGCAAGCGATTGCTACCGCTAAAAGATTAGGCGCAGTGGTCGAGGCTTCTGACGTGCGACCTGCAGTAAAAGAGCAAATAGAATCACTTGGCGCTAAGTTTTTAGATGTGCCTTATGAAACAGAAGAAGAAAAAGAAATTGCCGCAGGTGTTGGTGGCTATGCAAGACCAATGCCAGCTTCGTGGATGCAACGGCAAGCTGCACTCGTTGCCCAGCGAGCCGCAGAGGCCGATATTGTCATTTCCTCAGCGCTTATTCCTGGCCGCGAGCCGCCTGTGTTAATTCATGCCGAAACGGTAGCCATGATGAAAGCTGGCTCAGTGATTATCGATATGGCGGCAGGCACAAGTAAAACGGGCGCTGGCAATTGTCCGCTCACCGAGGCAAATCAAGTCATTATGAAGCATGGCGTGACCATTGTCGGCTATACCAATTTACCCAGTTTGGTGGCTACGGATGCCTCGGCATTTTATGCGCGTAATATTTTAGAGTTTTTGAAGCTATTAATATTTGAAGGGAAATTGAATATCCCTGCGGATGACGAGTTAGTGACAGCAAGTTTGATGTGCAAAGACGGCCAATTAATTAAAAAATAGTGACTGAAAAGAAATAGGAAAGCGCTTATGACAGAATTGCTCACCATGCAAAATATCACCATTTTCGTGCTGGCTATTTTTGTTGGCTACCACGTAGTGTGGACGGTAACGCCTGCACTGCATACGCCCTTGATGTCGGTGACCAATGCGATTTCAGGTATTGTGATTGTTGGAGCGATGCTACAAACGGTGACTATTGATGCGAGTACCTTAAATTTAGCCAGTATTTTGGCTTCAATAGCCGTTTTTTTGGCTTCGATTAATATTTTTGGCGGTTTTTTAGTCACACGTAGAATGCTGGAAATGTTCAAGAAAAAAGAAAAGTCAGTGTCCGAGGTCAAACACTAATGGACATTAATCCTAATTTCACAAGTGCTGCTTATTTAATCTCGGCAGTGTTATTTATTTTCTCGCTCAAAGGGCTGGCATCTCCAACCAGTGCAAGGCTAGGCAATACGCTTGGCATGGTAGGCATGGCGATTGCTGTGATTACCACATTTTTTGTTGGCCACAATCTCATCATGCCACTGATTGCGGGGGCGATTGTTTTAGGTGCAATTGTCGGCACTTTGGCGGCAAAACGCGTGCAGATGACCAAAATGCCAGAGTTGGTGGCGCTGATGCACTCATTTGTAGGTTTGTCAGCGGTATTAATCGCCATTGCTGCTATCTTTAATACGGCAGAGACACATACATCGGTTCAGCGCATTGAGTTATTTATAGGCGCGTTTATTGGTGCGATTACTTTTACCGCTTCTGTGGTCGCTTTTGGCAAGCTTTCAGGTAAATTTGGCTCCAAACCAGTGATTTTCAAAGGTCAGCATTTGTTCAACCTCGTGCTGGCCTTGTTGATGCTAGGTTTTGGCATTTTGTTTTACCTGCAAGGCAATCAAACCGTATTTTTAACCATGTGTGGTTTTGCACTCATTTTGGGCATTACGCTTATCATCCCCATTGGCGGCGCAGACATGCCCGTAGTAGTTTCTATGCTCAACAGTTATTCTGGTTGGGCAGCGGCGGGTATTGGCTTTACGCTGAATAACCCAGTGTTGATTATCGCAGGCGCCTGCGTGGGTTCGTCAGGCGCGATTTTGTCCTACATTATGTGCAAGGCCATGAATCGCTCGATTATTGCGGTGATGCTGGGTGGCTTTGGTGCAGAAGCGGCGGTGGATAGGACTGGCGGTGAACAAAAAGCCGTGAAATCTGGCTCGGCAGATGATGTGGCGTTTTTAATGGGCAATGCCGATACGGTGATTGT
This sequence comes from Methylophilaceae bacterium, assembly GCA_031422335.1. GTDB lineage: Bacteria > Pseudomonadota > Gammaproteobacteria > Burkholderiales > Methylophilaceae > Methylotenera_A. The sequence goes on along the minus strand of JANOQW010000007.1, from coordinate 49,373 downwards.
TGTGCCAGGTTATGGCCTAGCAGTTTCGCGCGCGCAACATGCTTTGCAAGAGCTGACCACCAAGTTGATTGCAAAAGGTGTCAACGTGAAATATGCCATCCACCCAGTTGCAGGGCGCATGCCAGGGCATATGAACGTACTTTTAGCAGAAGCAGATGTACCGTATGAGCAAGTGGTAGAGATGGAAGATGTGAATAATGAATTCGGCCAAACCGACGTGGTGTTTGTGATTGGGGCCAACGATGTGGTGAACCCTGCCGCCAAAATGGCTGGTAGCGCTATTTATGGCATGCCCATTTTGGAAGCGTATAAAGCCAAAACCATTATTGTCAATAAACGTAGCATGGCAGCGGGCTATGCGGGGCTTGATAATGAGTTATTTTATTTAGATAAAACCATGATGGTGTTTGGCGATGCAAAACATGTGGTCGAGAGCATTGTAAAAGCGCTTGATTAAAGTTTAAAACAGCCTAATTAATAGATGCTCTGGGAGCCGCATAGATATTGGCTTGCAGGGCATATAAAATTACATGTATATATTTTATTCAATAAATAATGCTATATAAATACTCTGCGCGCCTGCAATTGCGTAGATTCCCAATCAAGCTGCTGGTAGTAATTAATCGCATCTGTATTTGCCGTATCTACCAACAGCTGCGCGCGCGTGGCGCCATTTTGTTTGGCCCAAGCCAAGGTGTTTTGTAGCAAGGTTTTGCCTATGCCCAGCCTCCGATAATTTACATCAATCACCATATCTTCTACCCAAGCAGAAGCTGCGCCTTGTGCGGTGGAAATGACCAACTGCGCAGTGACCATGCCGATGATCTTGCCTGCAGCGTTTCTGGCCACTTGTATGCTGCCAGCTTGGCTGTTTAACAATAATACTAGCCCAGCGGTTTGTTTGCTGGCATCTGGCTTAAAGTCTTCCTCGATATTAAATAGTACCGATAACAAATTAACTAAATCTGCAATATCGCTTTGTTTGGCAGCACCATAACTAATATTTTCCACCCTTAATCCTCAGCTTGCTCTTGTTCGTTGGCTTGCATAGGTGAATCATAATGAATAATGGCTAAAAATTTAATCGGTGTTTTAATTAAATTTTCTGGCCGATGCGGAATTTCCCCGCGAAATGTCAGCGAATCACCTGCTTTGAGTACAAAAGTTTCTTCGCCTACGCGGTATTCCAATATACCTTCAAGCATATGCAAAAACTCAGTGCCAGGATGCTCAAATGAGGGGAATTGCTCAAGCGAATCTTCCAACGAGATTAAAAATGGCTCAAAAGTTTTATGCGGACCTTGATCGTAAGCCAGCAGCTGATAAGTATGGCCAACCTTAGTGCCACGACGCACCACCTCCATACCCTGACCCTTTTTAACCAGCTGCGCCGCACCGCGCGGTAAATTATAGTTTTGAAATAACTTGGCAAGCGTTACACCAAGCGCATTGGCCAGCTGCTCTAAAGTTTCTAGGCTAGTAGCAGCTAAGCTATTTTCAATTTTACTCAGCATGCCACGACTAATGCCAGCGCGTTCAGCCACGTTGGCAATGGTTAAATTATGTTCTAAGCGTAGTTGGCGTATGGTGTTGCCAAGATGGCGCCCCAGCGATTTATTTTGAATATCAGATTTGACAGCGTCTAGCTTGGTACTTTCAGCCGTAGTACTTTCAGCATTAGTACTTTCAACTTTGTTCGTTAGAATTTTTGGTGTTGAGACCATTCTAAACCTTAAGTTTCATATGAATTAGTAACATGATAGTAATCATAATGACTGCTGTATTAAATATCAAAGCATAATTTTATTGAACTTTAAGTTTAACATTAAGTTTCATATAAAGAAATAAAGTTTCATAATAGCTTGACAGTGAATTGGCAAATATGGCTAAATACGGTGTGAATATTAAAATAATTTTTAGCGCTTTAAGGTTTAGCAATGCCATTTAGGTTACTTAAATACGCACTCAAAAAAGATTACCCAGCTAAGCGTTTTTTTAGGGCACTTGAGGTGCCAAAAAAATCCTATGATGTCGTGATTATTGGCGGCGGTGGCCATGGCTTGGCCGCCGCTTATTACTTGGGTAAAGACCATGGTATTAGCAATGTAGCCGTGCTAGAAAAAGGCTATATTGGTGGCGGCAATACTGGCCGCAATACGGCCATTGTGCGCTCAAATTACCTCACACCAGAAGGCGTTAATTTCTACGATGCCAGCGTAAAAATTTACGAAGGTTTATCTGAAGAGCTGGACCTCAATTTGTTCTATTCTACGCGTGGCCATTTTACGCTGGCGCATACCGATTCTGCCTTGCGCACCATGCGTTGGCGCGCCGAGGTGAATAAACACATGGGTGTAGCTAGCCGCGTAGTAGGCCCGGATGAAATTAAAAAAGCCTGCCCGCAAATTGATATTAGCTGTAGTGGCCAAGCACCTATTTTAGGGGCTTTATACCATGCGCCAGGCTCAATTGCGCGACACGATGGCGTGGCATGGGGTTATGCGCGTGGCGCAGATAGTTACGGCACTGAGATTTATCAAAATACCGAAGTACTGAGTATTGATGTTAAAAATGGCAAAGTGTGCGGTGTGAACACAAATAAAGGTTATATCGAAACCAAGCAAGTGTTATGCGCGGTTGCAGGCTTTACGCCCCGTATTACCGAGATGGTAGATTTAAAAACACCGATTATTATTCAGCCCTTGCAAGCCTGCGTGACCGAGCCAATGAAGCCGTGGTTAAATCAAATTTTGGTATCAGGCAGCTTGCATGTCTATGTTAGCCAATCTTCGCGTGGCGAGCTAGTAATGGGTTCTTCGCTAGATCCTTACGAAGTACATTCATCGCGTAGCACGCTCGATTTTGTGGAAGGGTTAACCGCGCACATGCTCGATATGTTCCCATTTTTATCTAACATAAAAATTGTGCGGCAGTGGGGCGGCATGGCAGATATGACACCAGATTTTGCGCCGATTATGGGTAAAACGCCGATTGAAGGTTTTTATTTAGATGCAGGTTGGGGTACTTGGGGCTTTAAAGCGACGCCGATTAGTGGAAAAACCATGGCTGCTACCATTGCCAATGATAGTAACCACCAATTGATTCACACTTTTCGCTTATCACGCTTTGAAGATTATGAACTCACAGGTGAAAAGGGCGCGGCCTCGGTAGGTCATTAATGTCTATGCTAGCCTCTAAAAATTCAGAATTTCGGGATGGAGTGCAAGGCGCACGGAGCGCAGGAGCCAGAATGTATGTTTTATTACATGAGGATTCCGAGCACCGCGCAACGCAGCAATTCGCCCGAAAAATGGATTTTCTATGAAATTACTTACCTGCCCAGTTAACGGAACGCGCCCATTAAGCGAATTTATTTTCGGTGGTGAATATCGTGTTGCTCCCAACCCAGACACTTGCACAGACGCTGAATGGGCGGCCTATGTGCATAACCGTCAGGGTACACCAGGGGACAAAAAAGAGTGGTGGTATCACAGCCCCAGCGGCACTTGGTTTATTGCCGAACGCAATACATTGACTGATAAAGTTTCTCGCACCTATTTGCTGTCTGATATGCATGCAAAGGTAGCAAAATGAGTTTGCGTAACCCAAAACAAGTAGGTGAATGGATTAATCGCGAAAAAGTGATTAATTTTAGCTTTGAAGGGGAAGTGTTTACTGCATTTGAAGGCGACACGATTTCTAGTGCACTGTGGGCTGCTGGCCAAAAAGTGCTAGGGCGCAGCTTTAAATATCACCGTGCGCGTGGCATTTTAAGTCTAGCGAATCACGATGTGAATATTTTGATGACCGATGGCCTAGACACCAACATACGCGCCGATGTAACACTAGTGAAAGAAGGCATGGTGTTACATGTTGTGAACACGATTGGCGGCGTTAAAAAAGATAAAAATCGCATTATTGATGTACTTTCACCGTTTTTGCCTGTGGGTTTTTACTATAAAGCTTTTTACAAGCCGCGCTGGTTATTTCCTTATTGGGAGAGGCTTATCCGCAATGCTGCGGGGCTAGGTATTACCAATTTCAACTTTCCGCGCACGCTGAAGCGCAAGCTGCATGCGCATTGTGACGTGCTGGTGATCGGCGCGGGGCCGTCTGGCTTATCTGCTGCGCTCGCTGCGGCAGACGCTAATGTAAAAGTGATAATGGTGGATGAAAATGCGCAGCTTGGCGGCAGCCTGACTTATGACCAAGCTGGTAACCAAGCTTCAACAGATTATTTGAATGATTTAGTCAGCAAAGTAATGCAGCACACCAATATTACTGTGTATGCAAGCGCATATGCCGCTGGTTATTACGCAGATCATCTGATTCCTATTGTGGGGGCAGATGGCATTTCAAAAGTGCGTGCCAAATCGGTGATTGTGGCAAGCGGCGCGTTTGAGCAGCCACCAGTGTTTAGATATAACGATTTGCCTGGCATCATGTTGGGCTCTGCTGCGCAGCGCCTTATTCATCGCTATGCCACCAAACCATTTAATAGCGGCGTAGTAGTCACCGCCAATGATTATGGCTACCGCGTGGCATTAGATTTATTAGAAGCGGGCAGTAAGGTGTTGGCGTTGGTAGATATGCGTACTGGCAGCAACGGTGGCTTGCATGCGGCTGCACTGGTGCAAGCGGGCGTTAAAATTTATCCCGCGCACTGTGTTTACGAAGCCTTAGCAACATCAGATAAATCCAGCGTACGGGCTGCGGTAATTTGCCCTTACGATGAAAAAAATGGTATCGCATTAACTGATAGTAGCTTTACCTTGGAATGTGATGGTATTGCAATGAGTGCAGGCTGGGCGCCGGCTGCAGCCTTACTGTATCAAGCGGGTACGGCTATGCAATTTGATTATGGCGTGCAGCAATTTGTACCAGCCAAATTGCCAGAAGGCATTTTTGCGGCAGGTAAAGTGAATGGCGTTTTTGAACTAGCGCAACGCATGACGGATGGTGCGCGCGCGGCCAATGATGCATTACGCTATTTAGGGCATAAGTTTGAAGAGATTAAAGTTGAAAAATACCTAGGCAACTCGTCTAGCCAAGCCTATCTCCCAAGTCATCCTTACCCTATGGTAGCGCACCCAAAAGGCAAAAACTTTGTTGATTTTGACGAAGATATTCAGATTAAAGATTTTGAAAATGCGGCAAAAGAAGGCTTTGATAATATCGAGCTGATGAAGCGCTTTACCACGGTAGGGATGGGGCCTAGTCAAGGTAAGCATTCCAATATGAATGCGATTCGACTCTTGGCTAAGATTCGTCATTTACCAGTAGAAAAAATTGGCACGACCACTTCACGCCCATTCTTTCACCCCACACCAATTGGTCACTTGGCAGGGCGCAGCTTTCACCCGCATCGGCATACCGCTTTGCACAGTTGGCATGCTGCGCAAGGTGCGGTATTTACTGATATTGGCGCATGGAAGCGGGCTGCTTACTACCCGCAAGCTGGTCAAACGACAGAAGATACCATTCAAGCCGAAGCGCTTGCGGTACGTAATAAGGCAGGCATCATTGATGGCAGCTCATTCGGTAAAGTAGAAGTGCATGGCGCTGATGCTGCTAAATTTTTAGAGCGTTTTTTCACGGGTAGTTATGCTAGCCAAAAAGTGGGTAGTTGCCGCTATTTATTGCTGTTGGATGAATCGGGTGTGGTGGTAGATGATGGCATTGCTAGCCGCTTGGCGGATGACTTATTTTATCTTTCGATTGGCACCTCTAACGCAGCTTTGGTGTATCGTGAAATGCAGCGCTGTCAACAAATGTGGCAGCTCAATATTGGCTTGGTCAATGTAACAGGTGCATTCGGTGCCATCAATATTGCAGGCCCTGCAGCCCAACAAATTTTAGCTAAAGTGACTAATATAGATTTAGCTGCAATTCCCAACAGTAGCATGCGTGAAGCGTTAGTAGCAGGTATTGAGACTAGAGTTATCCGAGTGACTTTTGTCTCTGATTTGTCGTATGAGTTGCACATGCCAATGCAGCAAACGCCAACAGTTTGGCAGGTGCTACTCGACGCTGGTAAGCAGCATGGTATTCGTCCATTTGGCACCGATGCGCAGCGCTTGTTGCGGCTAGAGATGGGGCATTATTTGCCGGGGATGGATACCGATGGTTTAACTAATCCGTTTGAAATTGGTGCCGACTGGGCGGTAAAAATGCAAAAGCCATTTTTTATTGGCCAAAGAAGCTTAAAAATTATCGCTAAAAAACAATCTAAAAAACAACTGGTACCGTTTACTTTGGCAGAAAGTTTTAGGGGGAAATTACCGCTAGAATGTAATTTGGTGATGGATGGCCAAGCGATAGAAGGCCGCGTGACTAGTATCGGCTTCAGTCAATTTGTGAATCGGCATATTGGTTTGGCATATGTCAATCCAGCCAAAAAAGCCGTTGGCTCCAGTTTTCAAATTCGTACCGATAACGGCTCGCTGGTAACGGCCACAGTAGTTCAAACGCCGTTTTTTAAAACCGATAAAGGTGGCGCAGATGCAATTGTTTGATGTAACCGATGTGAGTACGTTTGCGCGTTATGGCGTAAAAGGCCCTAATGCCGAAAAATGGCTAGTTGGTCATGGTGTTAAGTTACCTAAATCTGCTAACAGTTGGGTTTTACATAATAATACGCTGGTGCTGCGTCTGGGTTCAAGCGAGTTTGTAATAGAAGATCAAACAGGTGGAGTTGCATGCACACAGCTGGCAGAAGATAGTAAGCGAGTCACAGGCGTATATAAAGTACCACACGCAGATGCCGCTTATCTATTGGCTGGTAGCCATGCTACCAATATATTATCTGAGCTATGTGAACTTGATTTAAGCGAGGCTACGCTCGTAGATAATACATTGGGGATGACGCAAGTGGCTGGTATTTCGGCCACACTTTTACGGCAATCATTAGCTGGCGAAACGATTTACAGAATTTGGTGCGACGGCACTTATGGTGATTATATGCGACATATTTTAGATGAAATGACTGAAGAAATAACTGCTTGAATTTAGGGTCAAGGCGTATAGATTTGGTTTTAAAAGCACTGTTTTCAATTAGAAACTTTTAATAAAATTTCAGGTTATAAAATTATCAGGGGCGAACAATGAAATCACTAGCAGAAGCAAAAAAGTTTTTAAAAGATAACAAGGTAAAATATGTGTTGGCACAGTTTGTGGATATTCATGGCGTGGCAAAAGTGAAATCGGTGCCAGCTGCCCATTTAGAAGATATTCTAACCGCAGGCGCAGGCTTCGCTGGTGGCGCCATTTGGGGTATGGGCATTGCGCCGAATGGACCTGATTATATGGCAGTAGGTGAGCTTGCAACGCTCAATCTAATCCCTTGGCAACCAGGTTATGCGCGCATTGTGTGCGATGGCCATGTCAATAATAAACCTTATGAATACGACTCGCGCGTGGTGTTGAAAAAGCAAATTGCGCGCTTAAGCGAAAAAGGCTGGACGCTTTACACTGGGCTTGAGCCTGAATTTTCGTTGCTGCATCGTGATGAGCATGGCGCGATAGCTCCGATGGATGACACCGACACGCTGGCCAAGCCTTGCTATGATTACAAAGGCATTACAAGGCAATCGGCTTTTCTTGAAGAACTCACAGAATCTTTGCTGGCGGCGGGTTTAGACGTATATCAAATCGATCACGAAGACGCTAATGGCCAGTTTGAAATAAACTATACCTACGCAGACTGCTTAAAAAGCGCGGATGATTTTATATTATTCAAAATGGCCGCCAGCGAGATCGCCAATGCACACGGTATGATTTGCTCGCTTATGCCAAAACCCTTTAGTAACCGCCCTGGCAATGGCATGCACATGCACATGTCGATTGGAGATGGTAAAAAAACGCTGTTTCAAGATGATTCTGATAAAACGGGTCATGGGCTGTCGAAATTGGCTTATCACTTTTTGGGTGGATTGCTGGCACACGCGCCTGCAATCTGCGCGCTGGCTGCGCCGACGGTCAATTCTTACAAACGTCTTGTGGTCGGTCAATCGCTCACAGGCGCGACTTGGGCGCCTGCGTACATATCTTATGGCAACAATAATCGCTCAACCATGGTGCGCATTCCTTATGGCCGCTTAGAGCTGCGCCTACCAGATGGCGGTTGTAACCCATATTTGACCACAGCAGCGGTGATTGCGGCGGGTTTAGATGGCGTGAAACGCGAGCTGCATCCTGGTGCGGGTAATGGCGACAATCTTTACGATTATTCAGCCGCGCAGTTAAAAGAGAAAAAAATCGACATATTGCCGCAAAATCTTAATTTAGCCTTAGATGCATTTGAGGCGGATACAGTGATTCGCGACGCGCTTGGCGATGGTTTAAGCAGCGAATTTTTAATGCTAAAACGTGCGGAATGGGTTGAATACATGCGCCATGTTTCAGATTGGGAAATTAAACGCTATGTAGAGTTTTTCTAATAATATATTTAATTAAAACATAAAGTTAAATAGTTATATTAATGTAGTACGCTAGGAGTAAAATATGTGTGGAATTGTAGGCTTATTGGTAAGAAACCCTGAAATGCGCGACACCATTGGCAAACTGATGTTGCCCATGCTGATTGGCATGACAGAACGCGGTCCAGATTCTGCGGGCTTGGCCATGTTTGGCGCACCTGTGGCGAATGATGAACGAAAATTCAGTGTGTATTCTGGTACAGAAGATTTTGATTGGGAAAATTTAGCGACTGATTTCGAAAAATCACTCAATAGCAAAGCCAGCATTGAGGCTAAAACTAATCATGCGGTGATGACGACAACACTAGCACCCGCGCAGGTTAAAGCTTGGTTAAAAGCACATTACCCACAATTACATTTGTTGTCTATTGGTCAATTGATGGATATTTATAAAGACGTTGGTACGCCAGCGCAAGTGGCTTCGCGCTACGGCTTTCAAGATTTTAAAGGTACGCATTTGGTGGGACATACGCGCATGGCGACCGAATCGGCGGTCACGCCAGCTCACGCGCACCCGTTCACCGCTGGGCAAGATTGGTGCTTGGTGCACAACGGCTCATTAAGCAATGCGCACAGCCTGCGCCGCAAGCTAGAAAAACATGGCATTGAGTTTGAAACGGACAATGATACCGAAGCCGCTTGTCGCTTCTTGGAATGGCGTATGCAAGAAGGAGATGATCTAGAAACCGCGTTAAATCATGGTTTTGACGAGTTGGATGGTTTTTATACGTTGCTTATGGGCACTAAAAATGAGTTGGCTTTAATACGCGATCCATTCGGCTGCAAGCCCGCGATAATCGCTGAGCATGATGATTATGTGGCGATTGCTTCTGAATTTCGCTCATTAGCGCATCTGCCAGATATTAAAAATGCCAAGGTGTTTGAGCCTTCACCCAAGGAGTTATACCTATGGAAACTCTAACTTTTGACTTGGATAAAAAGCCTCTACGCGAAGTGAATCAATTTCTGCATGGTGACGCTAAGGGTTTAAACGGAAAATATATCAGCATAGACAACCCCAACGGCGCGCATAGCATCGCAGTTGGCTTAAAAGCGGACGTGCATGTCGCCATCAGAGGCCATGCGGGCTACTACGCGGCGGGCATGAACCAAATTGCTAAGGTCACGATTGAAGGCAGCGCTGGAAGTGGCGTAGCCGAGAACATGATGTCAGGTACAGTGCATGTGAAAGGCTTTGCATCCAATGCCGCTGGTGCGACCGCCAATGGTGGCTTGCTGCTGATTGATGGTGACGCAGGTTTACGATGCGGCATCTCACTAAAAGGCGCGGATATCGTGGTGGGTGGCTCGGTTGGCAGCTTTTCGGCCTTTATGGCACAAGCCGGTAATATGGTGATTTTAGGCGATGCGGGTGAAGGTTTGGGCGACTCTATTTACGAAGCCAAAATTTTTGTGCGTGGCGTCGTTAAAAGCCTAGGCGCAGATTGCGAAGTGAAAACCATGGACGCGGAAAGCAAAAAAATTCTTGTAGATTTGCTGGCTAAATCTGGCCATGCCGATATTAAGCCAGAGAGCTTTACGCAATATGGCTCAGCACGCACGCTATACCATTTTCATGTTGATAATGCAGGAGAATACTAAAATGGATGACCATAAAGACGTGAAAAATACTTATGTGAAAAATAAAGAAATGCAACATAAGCCACCACAAACTAAGCCACGTTATTCGGCCACATTTGATGAGTACACCATGTCTGAAATACGCCGCGCCGCCGCCACAGGCATTTATGATATTCGCGGTGGCGGCGCGAAACGTAAGTTACCACATTTTGACGATTTGCTGTTTTTGGGCGCATCGGTGAGCCGTTATCCGCTAGAAGGCTACCGCGAAAAATGTGGCACAGATGTGGTTTTAGGGTCACGTTTTGCCAAGAAACCAATCCATTTAAAAACGGTAGTGACTATTGCCGGCATGAGTTTTGGCGCGCTTTCTGGCCCTGCTAAAGAAGCACTCGGCCGCGGTGCGACACTCGCTGGTACCAGCACCACCACGGGCGATGGCGGTATGACACCCGAAGAACGCGGTCAGTCTCAGACCTTGGTGTACCAATATTTGCCCTCACGCTATGGCATGAACCCTGACGATTTACGCAAAGCTGACGCGATTGAAGTGGTGATTGGACAGGGCGCAAAACCAGGTGGTGGAGGCATGTTGCTAGGCCAAAAAATCAGCGCGCGCGTAGCAAAAATGCGCTGCTTGCCAGAGGGGATTGATCAGCGCTCTGCATGTCGCCACCCTGATTGGACAGGGCCTGATGACCTGGAAATTAAAATCAATGAACTACGTGAAATTACCGATTGGGAAAAACCCATCTACGTAAAAATTGGCGCAACGCGACCTTATTTTGATGTGGCGCTGGCGGTGAAGTCAGGCGCCGATGTAGTAGTGCTAGACGGCATGCAAGGCGGTACCGCTGCTACGCAAGAAGTGTTTATTGAGCACGTGGGTTTGCCTATATTGGCTGCAATTCGCCCTGCAGTAAAAGCGTTACAAGATTTGGGTGTGTATCGCAATGGTAAAGATAGTGTGCAATTGATTATATCTGGCGGCATTAGAAATGGCGCAGATGTGGCCAAAGCGATTGCCTTAGGCGCAGATGCTGTAGCGATTGGTACGGCAGCGTTAATTGCCTTAGGCGATAACGACCCGCATTTAGAGGCTGAATATAACAAGCTTGGCACCACCGCGGGCGCTTACGATGATTGGCACGAAGGTCGCGACCCAGCAGGCATTACCACGCAAGATCCTGAGCTGATGAAGCGTGTTGACCCAGTGAAAGCAGGCCAAAGGCTAGCCAATTATTTAGCGGTGATGACCATGGAAGCGCAAGTGATTGCGCGGGCTTGCGGCAAATCGCACTTGCATAATTTAGAACCTGAAGACTTGGTGGCATTAACCATAGAAGCCTCAGCCATGGCGCAAGTGCCGTTGGCAGGAACTAGTTGGATACCAGGAATCACCAAATTTTAAATTTATAGGTTTTGATTTTTTAGCTATCTTCCCAGCTAATTGCTGGGCTTTAAAAAGGAAGCAGTGTATGAACGGTTTGCTTTATTTAGCATGCATGAATACCTTCCCTTGCATTTGCTTAGTAATGCGACTATTGTCCATTGATAAACGCACTGCTTCCTCATCTTTTCTAGTTGTTTTGTTTCACTATTTTTGTCGATACAAGTTTTACCTGAATAAAAGGGCTTGTTAGCATGTTAAATAGTTTGCACCTACATCGTTATCTCCTCTCCTCACCATTCTGGTGACTACTCTCTATTTTGCTAATTACGTACATCGCAGTTTATTAAAATTATTAAAAGTGATGAGGAGAATGTAATGAGTAATGATATAAAAAAACGCATGGATGACATGTATCAGCGTGATTGTTGGCTGGCATGGTTTGATGTAGCGTTGTTGTGGGCCACGATATTGTTTGTGCTGTTTGCCATCTTAAATATAGTCCAAGACCAAAATATTCGGCTTGCACTCTATGTCTCTAGTTTTGTTCTGTTAGTTTTCAATACCGCCTCCGTTTACGCTATGACCAAGCATCTTAAAGAAGATAAAGATTATATCTATGGCTTAGATATTCAACATTTGGACGCGAATCTAGCAGCCAAACAACAGAATAGGAGAGCGTAATGAAACAAAATTACACGCCACCCAAGCAGGGTTTAATGGGCCAGATGTTTGATACGATATTGGTATTAGTGTTGGTATATGCCAGCTTGATGCTGCCTTTACTAATGAAAGAAGCACCAGCACCAGCACCAGCTGAAGCCGTTGCCACTGCCGAAGTAGCGCCAGCTGCCACTTGGGAATCACTAGAGCAAAATGAAGTGATGCAAGCGCAATGGATAAAACTGGGGCACACGCCAGAAACGGCCGCTACTATCATTAACAACCGTTTTGATTACACCATAGACCCAATGATGCTGATAATTACCATCATTGTGGTGGTTGGCTATTTTGCTTTGGTACTTAAAGTGTCAGACAAACAGTATCGCGAAGTGATTGCGGAAAAATTCGATTAATCATTTATTAAGCAACTAATTGGGAATTTTAACAGTTCTCACATTTAGGGAGAAACATCATGGGATTATGGAATGCTTTAGTGTACGCAGCATGGGGCTTATCGGCCGTTTTGCTGGCATGGATGGTGGTAGATGCGTTAATGGTATCTTCGCAATACGATGAAGAATATTTAATGAGTTCGCGCGAAGGCGAAGATGATATTGTGCACGGCGTTGATTTAGATGGAGGGCAACGATAATGGCTACCGATACAGCAGTAAATAGTGGTAAACGCATATCCATGCTAAAAGTGCTTAACCCGTTTCATATTTGGGCACTGGGCGTGGGTATTGTGTTGGTGGGAGAGTTTATGGGTTGGAACTTCACGGTGGGCAAAGGCGGCGCTTATGCTTCACTGATTGCTTGCTGGGTCATTGGCCTGCTTTATACCTGTGTGGCGATGATCGATTCTGAAGTGACCTCCACCGTGGCAGCAGCGGGTGGGCAATACACGCAAGCCAAGCATATTATTGGGCCGCTGATGGCGTTTAATGTGGGGCTTTACTTGGTGATGGCTTACACCATGCTTTGTGCGGCAGATGCGCTGGTGGTGGGCGATTTAATGAAGTCTGGTGCGGCCGTCATGGGCTTTGCTGATTTAGACCCCAAGCCGTTTGTGGTTCTGACAGTGGCAGTTTTAGCCTGGCTAAATTACCGCGGTGTGTTTATGGCGCTTACCATTAATCTAGTCATTACTTTCTTGGCATTTATGGCTTTGGTGGTGTTGTTTTTTGCGGTTGATCCATTAAATCAAGGGGCAATCTTGCAACATCAAGGTTTGCTCACTGATTTGCCATATGGCTGGATAGGCGTGATTGCATCTTTACAGTTTGGTATGTGGTATTACTTGGGTATTGAAGGTACCTGCCAAGCAGCAGAAGAGGTACGCTCAGCAGGTCGCGCTATTCCGCTCGGCACGTTAGGCGGCATGTTGACTTTGCTAGTGGCAGCCACCATTACTTGGTATGTGGCCAGCGGTTTAATGCCTTGGCAGTATTTAGGCCAAGCGGTGACGCCTATGTATGATGCAGCGACTTTGCTGGGTAGCTCTAAACTTCAGCTCATGTTGTTTATTGCCACCGCTTTTGCGGCGATTGCATCTGCCAATGGTTGTATTAACGATGCTTCACGCGCTTGGTTCTCGCTTGGGCGCGATCGTTACATGCCAGTGTTTTTTGGCGCTATTCACCCTAAATACCGCACGCCATATCGCAGTATTATTTTTTTGGTGCCCATTGCTATCTCGTTTGCGTTTACGGGTTTGTTAGATCAAGTGATTACTTTCTCAATTTTGTCAGGCTTGCTGGGTTACACCTTTATGTCGTTTAATATGATCAAATTTAGAAAAATGTGGCCACTCGGCAGCATTCACCGTGGCTACGTTCATCCGTTCCATCCGCTGCCAGCCATTACTTTGCTTATTTTGTGTTGCGCAACGTACTTTGCAACTTTCTTGGGTTATGGCGCAACGCTGCTGTCGATTATGGCGTTTTATATCTTGGCCTCTATTTGGTTTGTGTTACGTCGTTACAAATATGTAAAACGTGCCGATCAATTCTCGATGCCTTGGCCGCGACCCAAAGGCTATTGATTTGCTGACGTTAATATTGAAGTAACGTTTTAAAATGCATGTAATAGGTTTTGCAATATTAGCTGCGCTGGTATACGCCATGTTTGGCAAATACCAGCGCGATGCTAACCGCAAACTAGTCGCAAGAAATACGGTGTTTGATGATTGTAAAGCATTGCTGCAACAAGCGCAGACCAGCACTGATAAAGCCAACCTACCAGTATTGCAAGGCCAGTATGCAGGTTATCAAGTTGCGCTAAGCGTTGTTGAAGACACCATTGCTTGGCGCAAGCTTCCGCCATTGTGGTTGTTGGTAAAAGTTGCCGCAAACAAACCGATAATTGGCAGCTTGGATTTGATTGTGCGGCCAGCCAATAACGAGTTTTACAGCCCCTCTTGGCAATGGGATGGCAACTTAACTATTCCGCCTAATTGGCCGCAACATGCCATTATTAAGTACTTCCACCAGCCAATAGATATGCGCCTGCTGGAGCAGCATGTGCCCATACTATTTGCCGATGAAAAAATGAAAGAATTGCTAATTACACCAGATTTTGTGCGGCTCACCTACATGGCCAAACAAGCAGATAGGGGCGAATATTTAATTATGCGTAACGCTGTTTACAACGACACGCCGATGAGTAAACAAGTGGTCGAGGCATTGCTCAATCAAGCCATCGCTGTTCGCCAAATACTTGAACAAGCAGTATAAAACTTTCAGAAAAACAGACCATGAAAAATAAACAAGTTAAGACTACAGAAGAAAAAGCGGCAGCAGTAAAAGCACCGCTATCACCCAAGTGGGTGCTGCTCATCGCCATTTTATTGCCAGGCATGGGGCAGGTGGTGAATAACACGCCACTTAAAGGCTTGGTCATGCTCAGTTTTATGATCATTTTAGGTTTGATTACCTTCAACCTAGCGCAGCCGCATATCTCCATGGTGGGCAAGCTGGCAGGGGGTATCTTTATTTATGCACTGTCCATCATGGATGCCTATTATTGGGCAAAGTATCGCTGGGAATTGTTTGTTAAACGTAGTTAAAACAATGCCCTAGTTTTGTTTTAACATTTAAACAGATGCTCTGGGCGGCAATATCCATGCGGCCTGCAGAGCATCATTTTTTGTATCCTTTTAAATCATTGAAATATTAAGTTTTTGTGATTAAGATAGCAATCTAACAGCTGAACAAGAACCAATATGATGAATGAACTCACGAATAAAACGTCGATTTGCAGCATCGTTGCACTAGATTTAATTGATTATGCTAAAAAAACCGGTGCTGAGAAGCTGGAGATTAAACGGCTATTTAATGCGTTTATTGAGAATGCAGTGCTGGATATTCCGCAAGCCGATCGCAACATTATTGATACCGCTGGTGGTGCTGTCATTGCCTGTAAAGGCGCGCCAGAAGATGCATTGGAAGACGCGCTATTTATCTCGATTACTATTCGAGACGAGATTTTAAAACATAATCAACACAATGCTACGCCATTGTACGTACAATTTGGTGTTCATTTAGGCGCAGTGCGCACCGTTAATGAGCATATTGTGGGCGAGGGCATAGACGAAGCGCAGCGCATTATGCGCTTTGCAAATCCGAATCAAATTTTAGTCTCAAACGTGTATTTTGAGATGGCATCTAAACTGACGCAAGAAATCGCGCAAATGTTTGAAAAATATGAAATGCACGCGCACGAGCATGATGTGTATGCAGTGCGTTTGCTAAAGGAAAGCGCAGCCGAAGAATCTGCAATTGCTGCGGATGGCATAGTTGCTGCGCCATCCATTGCCAGTGGCCTCAATTGGACCTATGTTGGTTTAGGCGTGTTAACGCTTGCGGCGCTTTCTATGCTGGCGAAAGTGGTGGTGACGCCTGTTGAGCCGACCATTACCATTGTTCAGCCTGCGCAAATTCAGCCTGTGCCAACACCTTCAATAGAGCAGGCAGCAGAGCCAGCCGCTGATGCAGCTATCGCAGAATCAACTGCGCCAATTACAGAAGAAACCATTATTGAGACCAAGCCTGTGGTTGAGACTGAAGCTGTTGCAAATAAAACAGAGAAAGACAAAATTACTAAAACAACGACAGCACAAAAGCCAAGCCAGCAAAAATCTAGTCAGCAAAAGCCGGTTCAGGTAAAAACGATTGCCGATTCAGCCAAAGCAACTTCAGAGAAACCTGCTGAAGAAAAAGCCTCTGCCAGTAAGGAGCCAGAGGCTAACACTGAAAAAGAAACCACTAAACAAGTAACTAAAGAAACTAAAAAAGAAACAGCAAAAGAAAAATCTGGCTGGCAGACATTTAAAGACAGCGTATCAAATGGTGCTGAAACCAAATGCACGCAGGCGGAAGTTGCGCTTAATCAGTGTGTTAAGTAAGAAAAAACAATATAAAAATAGCCTTCAACACACAAATTAGCCGCGCTCAGCTGTCAATTCAAACGCAAGATCCATCTTCAAAACTGTGCATATCCTAAAATCAGCGCACTTATATAGTGCATTTAATCTGCCAGCAATAGTTATTTGCTAAGAATATTTTATTTAACTACATGATTTATATGTTAAATTTAATATATAGAATATTGGCATACTGTTTGCTGGTGTAAATATAACGAGAAAGCGGTTATTTAATTATTAGCCGCTACAGTTTCAAAAAAGGTAACTAGGGTTCCGATTTGTTTATAACAAATGTCTGGTCCAAGAGTTGTCGGCCACTTGCAATCGGCTACACGGAGGGATAAAAGCCCGGGAGGAAGCGTTTTTTAATGCCGCCTTCTCGATTTTTATTTTACTTTGGTGCTGATTTGCGTTCAATACAATCTATCTTTTCTACACTAAAAGCTAACTGGCAAAGCCTTTGGGTGATTCGTGGCAGCTTAAGTCACCAAGCTTATTGGTTGTTGGCTTTGGCGGGATTTGTTTTGTCTATCACTGCTTGGTGGCTACTTTCTGTGAGCGGTTGGGTAGAGAAAGTATTCATGCCTGGTCCGCTCGATGTGCTGTCTCGTACATTGGCATGGTTTAAAGATGAATCACTCATGGGCGATATTTGGATAAGTACTTATCGTGTGTTTGCTGGCTTTGCATTATCTGCCATCTTGGCCATTCCATTGGGTGTGTTAATAGGCACTTATCAGCCCATGAAAGCCATGTTTGAACCACTAATGGATTTTATTCGCTACATGCCTGCGGTGGCGTTTATTCCATTAGTAATGTTGTGGGTGGGGATTGAAGAGAGTTCTAAAATTGCCATTATTTTTATCGGCACTTTTTTTCAAATGGTATTGATGGTGGCAGAGGATATTCGACGTGTGCCTATGAATCAGATAGAAGCCGCGCACACCATGGGCGCTAATAAAAGTGAAATTGTATCGTTGGTGATTATTCAATCAGCTAAACCAGCACTGTTAGATACCTTGCGGGTGACCATGGGCTGGGCTTGGACCTACCTAGTGGTAGCAGAACTGGTGGCAGCAAACTCTGGCTTAGGTTACTCCATTTTGCGCGCGCAACGCTTTATGCAAACCGACAAAATATTTGCTGGCATTATTTTAATTGGCTTAATTGGCTTAGCGATAGATCAGCTTTTCCGCTTGCTACATCGTAAAAGCTTTCCTTGGTTATATTTCAAAAGCTAACCATGTACAGCGAAAATAATATGACCAAAATTAGCATTGTCAGCGCCCATAAAACCTTTGGTAACGGTGCAGATAGCGTGATTGCGCTACAAGATATTCATCTAGATATCGCTAATAGTGAATTTGTCACCTTTGTCGGTGCATCAGGTTGCGGCAAATCCACATTGTTACGCTGTATTGGTGGGTTAGAAAGCTTATCATCTGGCCAAATTTTGCAAGATGGCGCAGTGATTAATCAACCTGGTGTTGACCGTGCCATGGTGTTTCAAAATTATAGTTTATACCCATGGCTTAGCGTGATTGGGAATATTAAATTTAGTCGTCGGCTTAAAACTGGCCGTGAAAACTTAAGTTCTGCCGATGTAGAAGCGGCTTCTGGACGCGCGGATTGTATGCTGGAATTAATGGGGCTGACGCATGTACGCAATAGCTATCCTAATCAACTGTCTGGCGGTATGCAGCAACGGGTGGCCATTTCGAGAGCACTCATGTCGCGGCCACAAATATTACTGATGGATGAGCCATTTGGTGCATTAGATGCGCAAACGCGTGAAGTAATGCATGACTTAATTTTGTATGTATCCAAGTTAGAAAAAACTACCATTATTTTTGTCACACATGATGTAGAAGAGGCTATTTACTTAGGTCAGCGTGTGGTGGTGATGGCGCCGCGCCCAGGCAGAATTGACAGTATTTACAAGGTAGATTTACCCGATAAACGCGATCAAGAAATGAAACATTCGCCACAATTTTTACAGCAAAAAAGAGAGATTTTGACGCGTATTCGCGAAACTGCAGGTATGCACACAGATTATGAGCTTTTAGAGCGTATGACACAGCAAGTACAAAACCAAGCACTTTAACCATGTTTTAGATTTTATTTTTTAACTATTTTTATTTAATTTTGGAGATCGAAAATGAAATTTAGTAAACTCGCACTACCTACATTACTAACAGCAGTTTTATTTGCAAGCGCCCTCGTTACGCCTTTATCTGCATCAGCTGCTGCTGCCACGCCAGTCAAGCTATCACTCACCACTTGGATTGGTTACTCACCTTTTTATGTGGCCGAAGGCATGGGCATGTACAAAAAACAAGGTTTACAAGTGACTTTAAAAACTTTTTCAGATCCAGCCATGTTGCCCAGCTCGGTCACCAGTAAGGCAGTAGATGGTTCGCTAATGACTTACGACCAACTCATTGGCGCAGTGGCGCAAGGCCAAAAACTAAAAGTGGTGATGCCGATTGACTACTCTAACGGCGGCGATGCAGTATTGGCAGATGCCTCAATTAACAAGATTACTGATTTAAAAGGCAAAAAAGTGGCTTATTCACCACTATCGCCTTCAGATTTTTTAATTTCTTATGCACTTAAAGTGAATGGCATGAGTGTGAAGGATATTAGCCCAATCAACATGGCGCCAGAGGCAATTCCATCTGCCATGGCGTCTAAAGCGGTGCCTGCTGGCGCAACTTACGAGCCCAATGTATCGCAAATTTTGGCGATGGATGGTGGCAAAAAATTTAAAGTGATTTATTCATCTAAAGAAGCGCCAGGCCTGATTGCTGACGTGATGGTGTTTGACGAAGCCTACATTAAAAAGAACCGCAAAACCATCTCTGCACTGGTAAAAGCTTACTTAGAAGGGCTGGCTTACATCAACAGCAACCCAAAAGAAGCATCAGAGATTATTGGTAAAGCCATTGGCGTTTCTGGCAAAGAGGCGCTAGAGCAACTATCAGGCGTTTATAATATTCCACAAAAGGAAATGGCAGCTAGCTTTTTACCTGGTAAAGATACTACATCTTATTTTGTCAGCGGCGAAGTCATCAATGAAATCTTAATGAAAAGTGGCCAAATCAAAAAACCAGTAGCGATTAAAACTACCCTGGATGACAGCTTTGTTAAAACGCTGGCTAAGTAGCTAACTTAATGACGCAAAGTGCGTTAATTATTATTGATATGCAGCGAGATTTTCTCGATGCAGGTGGCTACGCGGCTACGGCAGGCATGGATGTGAGCGCGTTGCGAAAACCAATTCCATTTATTGCTAAGCTGCTAGATGCTGCGCGTAGTAGCACGATGTTGGTGATTCATACGCGGGAAGGGCATCGAGCAGGTTTGACTGATTGCACGCCCACCAAGCTGGCGCGCAGCAAGCAGGCTGGTGCGAAAATTGGTGGCGTAGGGCCTTTGGGTAGGTTGTTGATACGTGGTGAATACGGTCACGATATTATTGACGAGCTAAGACCCTTAGCAGGTGAGCCGATAGTCGATAAACCGGGTTACGGTGCTTTTCACCAGACCGATTTAGCCCAAATATTAGAGTCTCATGCGATTAAACAGCTCATCATTTGCGGTGTGACGACTGAAGTTTGTGTGAGTTCTACATTAAGAGAAGCCATAGATCGCGGCTATGAATGCGTGCTGGTATCGGATGCTTGCGGATCGGCTTACCAAGAACTACATGCTGCTGCAATCAAGATGGTAGCAGTTGAAGGCGGCATTTTTGGCAGAGCGCTAAATACAGAAGCCATATTAAAAGAATTAGGTAATAGTAATGTCCGTTAAATTTGAAGATAACAAAACACTTTGGGAAGAATTGATTCCTGGCGGCAATCACTGGTCTGGCTTGATGCGGCGTGGTACGGCTTTGCGGCTGACTGATTTAGGCGGCGGCGCCAATTGTTCGGCTTTGTTTTATAACGCAACAGATAAGCTAGAGCGCTACAACTTATCTGACACCTTAAAAGCGCAGCACACCGCTTTTTTAACCAAAGGCAATGTCTGTTATAGCGATATGGGGCGGGTGTTGGCATCAATTATTGCTGATGATGTTGGTTGGCACGACACTATTTGCGGCGTGAGTGATGCGAATATGGTGACCGCGCAATATGGGGTAAGCAGCTACCAAACACATAGAAATGATATGTATCGCAATGGCAAAGATGGCTTGCTGATCGAGCTAGCAAAACATGGTTTGGGCAAACGTGATTTAACGGCAAGTGTAAATTTTTTTAGCAAGGTAACACCAGATGAAGCAGGTAATTTAAGTTTCTTTGCAAACAACAGCAAAGCTGGCAGCACCGTCGATATTCGCTTTGACATGAATGTGCTGTTGGTGTTATCGGCTGCACCGCATCCGCTAGACCCAAAAACTAGCTATCAACCTGCAGGCATTAAATTAAGCGCTTGGCATGCTGGCAATGCTGCGCGTGATGATACCTGCCGTAACAGTTGTCTGCAAAATGGCCGTGGTTTTGTGAATACAGAAAGATACTGTTTATGATGACCGAAAGCGTGCTAGAACCAAAAAATGCTGTACTCAATCAAGTTTGTAATGCAGGCGACCCGTGGATGTCATTGGTTAAAAAAGGTCAAATTTTCCGTATTTTAGATATTGAAGGCAACCAAGCGGTAGATACGCTGTTTTATAACGCACACAATGCAGAAGAGCGATATAGCGCGGTAGACACAATTGCGCGGCAACGCCAGCTTTACTTAACAACGGGCTCGGTGCTTTACTCATCTGAAGGCAATGCCATGTTGACCATTGTGGCCGATACTTGCGGCCGCCATGACACGCTAGGTGGTGCATGCTCTGCTGAGAGTAACACCACGCGCTATGCATTAGATAAACGCCCCATGCACAGCTGTCGCGATAGCTTTATGCATGCACTGAATACTTGCGAATGCGCTCATCAAATGAGTAAGCGCGACATCACTGGTAATATCAACTTTTTTATGAACGTACCAGTGACAGCGGAAGGCGCATTAGTATTTGCTGATGGCATTTCAGGGCCAGGTAAATATGTAGAAATGCGTGCTGAGATGGATGTGACGGTGCTGATTTCAAATTGCCCACAGCTGAATAACCCGTGCAATGGCTATAATCCGACGCCAGTGCAATTACTGATTTGGAATGTCATTTAAACATTAACTAAATCGCTGCAGGACGGCCTGTCAGCAAATATCAGCGTGGGACGACCCACACTAGAGGTTGTTATGTTTACAAAAGTGCTGATTGCGAATAGAGGTGACCAGCCGCTTTTAAGCGGCGCAGCGGCGAAGCCAAATTGCTTGTCGGTCGAAGACCAGGCAAGCGATTTAACCGCGGAGGTGCGCTATGTTTACTAAAGTATTAATTGCTAACCGCGGTGAAATCGCTTGCCGCATTATTCGCACACTCAAAAAAATGGGCATCAAATCGGTTGCCATTTATTCAGAAGTCGATGCAGGTGCCCGCCATGTTTTAGATGCAGATGAGGGAGTGTGTATCGGCCCTGCACCTGCAGCTGAGAGCTATTTGAATTTACAAAAAATACTACAAGTTGCCGCCGATGCTGGTGCGCAGGCCATACATCCAGGCTACGGATTTTTATCCGAGAATGCGGCATTTGCAGAGGCATGTGAAGCTGCAGGCATTGTGTTTATTGGCCCCACGCCTGCGCAAATGCGCGAGTTTGGCTTAAAGCATACGGCTAGGAATCTAGCTGAAAAAAATAATGTACCTTTATTGCCAGGTACTGGTTTGTTAAAAGATGTAGCAGAAGCCAAGACGGAAGCAGCAAATATTGGCTACCCCGTCATGCTAAAAAGCACTGCAGGCGGCGGCGGCATTGGTATGCAGCTCATATGGGCAGAACAAGAATTAGCGTCTGCGTTTGAGTCTGTGCAACGCTTATCTAAAAATAACTTTAAAGACAATGGCATTTATTTAGAAAAATACGTGCAAGCCGCACGGCATATTGAGGTACAAATTTTTGGCGATGGCTTAGGTAAAGTGATTGCGTTGGGTGAGCGTGATTGTAGTGTGCAACGGCGCAACCAAAAAGTAATAGAAGAAACGCCAGCACCCAATATTAGCCAACAAACGCGCCAAGCACTTTGTGAAACAGCTGTTAAACTTGGCAGTGCTTTGCATTACCGATCTGCTGGCACGGTGGAATATGTGTACGACAACGAGTCTGGCTTGTTTTACTTTTTAGAAGTGAATACGCGCCTGCAAGTAGAACATGGCGTGACAGAATTAGTCACTGGCGTCGATTTGGTGGAATGGATGATACGCATTGCTGCTGGCGAAACAGATGCATTAAATAGTTATCAGCATCAACCAAGCGGCCATGCCATTCAAGTACGGCTGTATGCAGAAGACCCGAATAAAAATTTTCAACCTGCCAGTGGCGTGCTTACCGAAGTA
The DNA here is from genome assembly GCA_031422335.1 of Methylophilaceae bacterium. Lineage (GTDB taxonomy): Bacteria > Pseudomonadota > Gammaproteobacteria > Burkholderiales > Methylophilaceae > Methylotenera_A. The sequence goes on along the minus strand of JANOQW010000007.1, from coordinate 26,398 downwards.
AAGTTTTCGCCCGATGCGCGCCGAGGTGTTAGGGTAGATACTTGGGTGCAAAAAGGCAGTGAAGTCTCACCATTTTACGATCCACTCATCGCAAAAGTATTGGTGCATGCAGATGATAGAGCAGCGGCAGTGAGTAAGCTGCGCACAGTGTTAAATGAAACGAGCTTGTGCGGCATAGAAACCAACTTGGAATATTTGCGCCAAATCTTGGCCGATGACGTGTTCCCTGCAGGCAAGCAAATTACTCGTTATTTGAACACTTTTGCATACAAACCCAATACTATCGATGTGCTGGATGGCGGAGTGCTGACGACGATTCAAGATTACCCAGGTCGGCTTGGTTATTGGCATGTCGGCGTGCCACCATCTGGCCCAATGGATCACTTGGCTTTTCGTTTAGGTAATAAATTAGCAGGAAATTCCGAAGGCGAAGCAGGGCTGGAAATTACACTGATTGGCTGCACACTTAAATTTAATAACGATAGCGTCATTGCGATTACTGGCGCACCAATCGAAACACTTTTAGACGGCCAGCCTATCAATAGGTGGCAATCGCAGACCATTAAGGCGGGCAGTGTACTAAAGTTGGGCAAAATTAATGCTGCAGGCTGCCGTGCTTATTTGGCAGTGCAGGGCGGTTTTGATGTGCCCGATTATTTAGGCAGCAAATCAACCTTTACGCTGGGTCAGTTTGGTGGACATGGCGGTAGAGCGCTGAGAGTGGGTGATGTGCTGCATGTTGCTCCAATAGAAAAGCTAAGCCTAGATAAAATAAATTTAGAAAAGCGATTTTTGCCACCCAGCTTACAGCCTGAGTATAACAATCACTGGCAGATTGGCGTGTTATATGGCCCACACGGCGCGCCAGATTTTTTCACGCAAGAAGATATTGATATTTTTTTTAGCACCGATTATGAAGTGCATTACAACTCTAACAGCACTGGTGTTCGCCTGATTGGGCCCAAACCGCAGTGGGCGCGCACAGACGGCGGTGAGGCGGGTTTACATCCATCCAATATTCACGATAACGCCTATGCCATTGGTTCGATTGATTTTACCGGTGATATGCCAATTATTTTGGGGCCAGATGGCCCAAGTTTAGGTGGTTTTGTGTGTCCAGCCACCATTGTGCAAGCCGAGTTGTGGAAAATGGGGCAATTAAAAGCGGGCGATAAAATTAGGTTTAAACAGCTAACGCAGGCTCAGGCGCGTGAGTTAGAGCTTGCACAAAATGCAACGATTGCAGACTTAAACGATAAATCACTTAATACAGATGCAAACATTAAAATACATGCTCTGCAGACCAATATCCATGCGGCTTCCAGCCCTATATTGTATGTCTCGCAGCAAAACAATGCAGAAGTAAAAGTAGCATATCGTCAAGCGGGCGATAAAAACTTGCTGGTGGAGTATGGTGAATTAGAGCTAGATTTAACGCTGCGTTTTCGCGTGCATGCGTTGATGCTGTGGCTACAAGACAAAAAAAACCAGCAAAAAATAACTGGCATTATTGATTTGACGCCTGGCATCCGCTCGTTGCAAGTGCATTACGATAGCCTTGTTTTGTCCGTTGATAAGCTGATTAGCATTTTGCAGCAAGCTGAACAAGAATTACCATCCACTGAAACGATGGAGGTGCCAACGCGTATTGTGTATTTACCATTGTGTTGGGAGGATCCATCAATTCAATTGGCGGTGGCTAAATACACACAGTCGGTGCGTAAAGATGCGCCTTGGTGCTCGCTGCAGCCAAAGCCCAACAATACTGAGTTTATTCGCCGCATCAATGGCTTAGGTAGTGTTGAGCAAGTAAAAGACATTGTATTTAATGCCAGCTATCTTACTTTGGGCCTGGGCGATGTCTATTTGGGCGCGCCCGTGGCCACGCCGTTAGACCCACGCCATCGCTTAGTCACCACAAAATATAACCCTGCGCGTACTTGGACACCTGAAAATGCGGTGGGAATAGGCGGCGCTTACATGTGTATTTATGGTATGGAGGGCCCAGGCGGTTATCAATTGGTTGGCCGTACCTTGCCGATTTGGAACCGCTGGAACACAACACCAGACTTTAAAATAGATGCACCTTGGTTGCTGCGTTTGTTCGATCAAATTCGCTATTACCCGGTTAGCGCCGATGAATTATTACAGATGCGGGCTGATTTTTTACACGGAAAATTCTCTTTACAAATTGAAGAAACCACCTTTAAATTAAGCGAATATCAACAATTTTTGCAGCAACAATCTGCCAGCATCAATGCCTTTAAAGCAACACAGCAAGCTGCGTTTAATGCAGAGCGCGAACGCTGGATAGCCAGCGGACAGGCCAATTATAGTCAAGAAGTAGAATCAACTGGAGCAGATGTGGTATTTGAGATTCCTGCTGGGCAAAGCGCTGTTGCCTCGCACGTGGCAGGTAATTTGTGGAAAGTATTACGTGCCGAAGGTGAGCTTGTGCAGGCAGGTGATGAAGTGGCGATTATCGAATCAATGAAAATGGAAATTGCAGTGACTGCAAGCTGTGCAGGAAAAGTCAGCAAAATTTTATGCAATGAAGGCGCGCCCATTTCAGCAGGCCAACATTTATTATTAGTCGCAGAGGCATAGAATAAAATGAATTTAAACATTGCCTATTTGCGCAGATTGTATGTTTCTGGTGCGCTTACGCCAAGTGAATTAGTCAAACAGTTAGATGCAGAAATTGGCCATGAAGATAGCCATAATATTTGGATTACACGTTTATCTTTGGATGAAATGCTGGTTTATGCTAAAAAGTTAGAAGCCCAAGATATTGCCAATTATCCTTTATTTGGCATTCCATTTGCCATTAAAGATAATATTGACCTAGCTGCAACACTAACAACGGCGGGCTGTCCAGGCTATGCTTATATGCCAAAAAAAAGTGCAACTGTAGTACAAAAGTTGATTGATGCTGGTGCGATTCCTATTGGTAAAACTAATTTAGATCAATTTGCCACGGGCTTGGTCGGCACGCGTTCGCCTTACGGCGTCTGCAAAAATAGCATGAATCCTACTTACATTTCGGGCGGGTCTAGCGCGGGTTCTGCAGTTTCGGTTGCTTTGGGGCAAGTAAGTTTTAGTTTGGGTACCGATACCGCAGGCTCTGGCCGTGTGCCTGCCGCATTTAATAATTTGGTTGGGGTAAAACCAAGTTTGGGCTTGCTAAGCACCTTTGGCGTAGTGCCTGCGTGTCGCACGCTAGATTGCGTATCGATATTTGCTAAAAATGTAGAGGATGCGGCAGCGGTGTTGCAAGTTGCACAAGGCTTTGACATCGATGATGCGTATTCGCGCCAAGCGCCTAGTAAAGTGATGCCAAATTTTGCAGAAAACTTTAAATTTGGCGTGCCAAAACTGAGTCAACTGGCATTTTTTGGTAACCAAGAAACACCACAATTGTTTCAGCAAGCCATAGGTCAGCTAGAAGCGATTGGCGGCGAGGCGGTAGAAATCGATTTCGCACCTTTTATAGAAACTGCAGCTTTGTTATATCAAGGTCCGTGGGTGGCCGAGCGCTATCAAGCCATTCGACAGTTTTTTGATGAAAATCCAGACAGTATTTTCGCTGTCACCAAGCAAATTATTGGCAATGCAGCAAAATTTAGCGCAGCCGACACCTATGCGGCCATGTACAGATTAAAGGCGCTGCAACGCAAGGCTGACGCAGTTTGGCAGCAGATTAATGTGCCTGGGATTGATGTTTTGGTCACGCCCACTGCAGGCACTATTTATACCATTGCCGAGGTGCAGGCCGACCCGATTCAAACCAATACTAATTTGGGTTATTACACCAACTTTATGAATTTATTAGACATGGCTGCAACCGCCGTGCCTATTGGTTTGCAGAGCAATGGTTTGGGCTTTGGTATTACCTTAAGCGCACCTGCATTTAGTGATGACGCGCTACTTAATTTAGCAAGAAGATTGGAATAAAAATGACGAACAATATGATAGAAGTGGCGGTTTGCGGCGCACACATGGCAGGCTTGCCGCTTAACGCGCAACTCACCAATTTGGGTGGCACATTTGTAAAAGCCACCAGCACATCGGCCAACTATAAACTTTTTAAGTTGAGCGCATTTAACCCACCGCGACCTGGCTTGTTGCGCGTGAATGAAAATGGTAGTGCGATTGCATTAGAAGTTTGGCAATTGCCGATTGAAAACTATGGCAAGTTTGTGGCTGGCGTGCCATCGCCATTGGGTTTTGGCACACTCACCTTGGCGGATGGTAGTTTTGTGCAAGGTTTTATGTGTGAAGCTTATGCCACGCAATCTGCCGCAGATATTAGCCACTTAGGCGGCTGGCGTGCTTATCTAGCGGGGGTTTAAATAAATGTTAAATGCATTTAAAACTAAACAAAGTATTTTGCCCAATAGCTTGGCTTTTACTTTTGTGTTTGTTGGCTATGCGCTTGGTGTTTATATGCTGTTTAACAGCCATTGGCTGATGAATTTAGCAGGCGTGTTACTTACTGCACAAGCCTTGATTATTAGCGCTTATTTACTGCACGAGTTTTCACATTGGAGTATTTTTAAAACACCAGCCATGAATCGTCGCTGGGGCATTTTGATGAGCTGGATTAACGGCAGTTGCTACAGCACGTTTGAAGAAATTCGTAGCAAGCATATGCATCATCATGTAGATAGGGCAGATGTGCTCACTTTTAATGTGCAACATTTAATGCGTGATATGCCTAGTTTTGCCCGAAATACTATCAAAGCCTTGGAGTGGATGTACATTCCTGCGCTAGAAATTTTGATGCATTTTTTGGTGATTATTTTGCCATTTATTCGGCCAGAATTGCAACATAAACGCCTACGTTTAACCGCTATTGTTATAGTCAGAGCTTTAATGTTTGGCTTGATAGCTTGGCTATCAGTTAAAGCTTGGCTGCTGTATTTGCTGGCCTACAGCATCATGCTGACTGCGCTACGTTTTGCTGATGCGTTTCAGCATACTTATGATGTGTTTTTGCAGGATACATTGGCAGAGTCTGGTGGAAAAATTAACGATGGTAAAGTGAGAGATCGTGCTTATGAGCAAGCCAACACTTTTTCTAACTTAACCTCGCTGCAATATCCGTGGCTTAACCTACTTTTTTTAAATTTCCCCTACCATAATGCACACCACGAAAAACCAATCGCTGCGTGGTTTCAATTGCCTAAATTGCATGACGAGTTATTTGGTGACTCGCAATTATTACCGGTGATCCCGATGCGTAAGTTATTACTTGCGTATCATCGCCATCGCGTGCAACGCTTGCAAAGCGATGACTATGGCTTGGTGACCAATCAATCAGCCAACGCCTTTATTGGTGCGGCTGGTGTGTCATTCTTAACTGCATTGTAAGCATTATATTTTGACCGCATCGCAATCTGTACCAGCAAATTATATTGGCGTATGGCAACGCCATCTGCTAGAAACCACTGCAAGCAAAGATGATCGCTCCCTAGTGTTTTGGATGCAGTCACAACACTATCACATTGATATTCGACTGCCTATTACGCGCAATAAAATCAGCTCAGTGACGGCACTGGCTGATTACACAGATGCAGATTTATTGATACTGGCGCAGCAACAAGGCTTTGCAGGCGTTACGCAGGTAGAAATCGGCAACGAAAAAACCTCTGACGTTTGCCAGTGGCTGCGTGAAATAGATTTTCAACCAGCCACTGGCGTGCGCGATATCGGTAAAATGCTATTTACAGATGAAAATACGCTGATAGAAACTGGTCTAGATAGCCCATATTTAGAGCTTTGGCGGCGGTTAGTAAATAGTCAATCGCCTGTTAGTTTTGCATTTGTTAATGGCGTAAATCATGCAGGCTTAGTAGTACCAGCATATCAAATGCGCGTAGGCCGCTACGTGGCCTATGCTAGGCCGCGTTGCAGTGTATTGCCAAATGCGTCATCGTTATTAGTTTGTATAGACATCCATCAACCTAGCCGTGAACAGCTACTTAACTGGCTAGATATGGAAATTTCGTTTGGTGAAATCGTCGATGAAAAGCATTGGGAAATTAAACATTCCACAATGCCATTTAAAGAGGGAACAAGCTTAAAGTTACTTGCTTAGTTGAACCATGAATGCTCTCGATGCTTATTGGCAATACCCAAATACAAATAGCAGATATTTATTTCTAAAAATTTAGCGATACCTAAACTTATTCTAATTTTTTCATTAAGAATAATGCTGTATTATCAATGTGATGGAAACCTAATTAAGTGAGCTAAGCTTGTACAACACGTTATGCATCGCTACATTCAATATCCACAAGGGCTTTACGCATTTTAATGCGCGTTTTGTTTTGCAAACGCAGCGTGATTTACTGCGAAAATTACATGCAGATATTATTTTTTTGCAGGAAGTGCAAGATGTGCATGTTAAAAATGGCAAACACATAAATGCATCTTCTACATCTGGGCAAGTAGAGTATTTGGCAGATACGCTTTGGTCTGATTTCGCTTATGGCAAAAACTCAGTGTATCCCGCAGGGCATCATGGCAATGCTTTGCTATCTAAGTTTCCAATTTCTAAAACCACTAATGCGGATATCTCTGCGCATAGCTCAGAGCAACGCGGCATGCTGCATTGTGAAATTAACATACCAGGCTGGGATGCACCATTGCACGCGGTTTGCGTGCATCTTGGTTTGTTTGCACATTGGCGCCGTCAGCAACTGGTAGAAGTGGCCGATTATGTAGACAAACATGTACCGCACAATGCACCACTGATTATTGCCGGTGATTTTAATGATTGGAGCACGCGTGCAGGCCGTGTATTTGCTGAGCGTTTACAAGTGCGAGAAGTGTTTGAACATTATACGGGTAAGCTAGCGCGCAGCTTCCCTGCTTGGTTGCCGATGTTAAGAATGGACCGTATTTATGCGCGTGGTTTTGATGTGAAGCATGTACAAGTTCACTCTGGAGTACGCTTTATAAAAGTATCCGACCACGCAATCCTTTCTGCGACTTTAGTAAAAATATGACACATTTTATCAGTGGCAATCACATCAAGCTATTACGCAACGGCGCAGAATACTTCCCAGCATTAGAAGCAGCGATTGATGGTGCCCAGTATGAAGTGTATTTGCAAACTTATATTTACGCAGCGGACGCAACTGGAATCCGTATTGGCAATGCACTGATGCGCGCAGCGCAGCGCGGTGTTGTTGTGAATGCCTTGCTGGATGGATTTGGCTGCAAAGATTTATCCACAGCATATATTAAAGAACTAGAGCATGCGGGCGTTCAGGTGATTTTTTATCGACCTAAAGTATCACCTTGGACATTTAAAACAAGACGTTTGCGGCGATTGCATCGTAAAGTTGTGGTAGTTGATGGCATGGTTGGCTTTGTAGGCGGCATTAACATTATTGATGACTATGATGTGCCTGATCAGGTACCGCCGCGTATTGATTACGCGGTACGAATAGAAGGTGCGTTATTAGTCGTTATTGTTGAAAGTGTTTATAAGCTTTGGCGCCGCATGGCTTGGGTAAAAATTCGACTACTGAAGGAGCATCCGACTCCAAGTAAATTTCAGGCGTTGCAGAAGACTAAAATGCTAGGTTTAAAAGCCGCATTTGTGACGCGTGATAACGTATTGCATAGGCGCGATATTGAAATAGCGTATTTGGCGGCAATAGCACAAGCTAAATCCGAGATTATTATTGCAAATGCTTACTTTGTGCCTGGCAAAAGATTCAGGCAGGCGCTGTTGGCAGCGGCTGCGCGTGGGGTAGTCGTTAAATTGCTGTTGCAAGGCCGTAAAGAATATTTTTTGATGTTTGCCACGCACGCTTTCTATAGTGCGTTTTTAAATGGCGGCATTGAGATATACGAATACCGTAAAAGTTTTATGCACAGCAAAGTTGCAGTGGTGGATAATCATTGGGCCACTGTAGGTTCGTCTAATATTGATCCATTTAGCTTATTGTTGGCGCACGAGGCCAATGTAGTCGTGCAAGATACGGCGTTTGCGGCTGAATTAAGAGCTGAAATCAACGCTTCAATTGATAATGCCTATCGTGTTACTTCTTACGAATGGCAGCAAACTAGCAAGCTCAAACATTTTACTTCATGGGTTGCCTACGGGTTTGTTAGAGTATTTTTAGGGATTATTGGATATTCAAATGAGTAAACTAGAAACCAAACCAACAGAAACGCCAATCGAGCAAGATTGGGGCTCACGCGATCATGTGCAAACACTGGTGCTGATGCTAGCCACCGTGCTGGGCGTTTACTTATGTTATCGCATGGCAGTGCCGTTTCTATCTGTGTTGGCATGGGCGCTGATGCTGGCAGTTTTGTTTACGCCGCTGCAGCGCTGGCTAGAATCTAAGATTAAACATCCTAGTTTGGCTGCCATTGTTTCTATTTTGTTAATTGGTGCAATTGTAGTTTTGCCAGCGATATTTGTGGGGGAGCAATTAGTAGGGCAAGCACTAAAAGGCACACAATTAATCGAGACCAAAGTTGCCTCTGGCGAATGGCGGCGCACCATAGAAGCGCAGCCACAACTGGCGAAAATATTAGACAAAGCCGAGCATTATATTGACTTGCCAGGTACGCTGAAAACTTTTACAGAATGGCTGGGAGTCACTGCTGGTGCTATTGTTAAAGGTTCGGTATTTCAAATTATAGGGTTATGTTTGGTTTTATATGTACTATTCTTTTTTCTGCGCGATCGACGTTTGGTGTTGAAGTCGATTATGTTTTTATCGCCACTCTCGCAGGCAGAAATGGGCAGGCTGTATAAGCGCGTGGGCGATACCATTCACGCAACTGTTTACGGCACATTTGCCATCGCCGCCGTGCAAGGCTTTTTGGGCGGCCTCATGTTTTGGTGGCTGGATCTGCCAGCGCCATTGCTATGGGGATTAGTGATGGGTTTATTGGCCATTGTGCCCATGTTAGGCGCTTTTGTGGTTTGGGGGCCAGCAGTGGTGTTTTTGGCCTTAGAAGGCAATTGGGGCAGCGCGCTTACACTTGCACTATGGGGAATATTGGTTGTCGGCACTATCGATAACTTGCTAAGGCCAATTTTTGTTGGCAATCGCCTCAAACTTCACACCATGCTTACCTTTTTATCTGTCGTCGGTGGGCTGTTGTTGTTTGGGCCAGCTGGGCTTATTTTAGGGCCAGTCACGCTTATTATTACCATTACCTTATTAGAAATTTGGTTTAATCGAAATTCCGACGAATCCGTAGCGACTAAATGATAGAACCTAATTCTCACTCATTAGTTAAAAGCATGTTTCAAGCTGTAACGCCAGCACGTAATAGAGATGCGCACAAAGGCACGTTTGGCAGCGTGGTGATTGTTGGTGGTGACACAGGTATGGTAGGCGCAGTGCTACTGGCTGCACGGGCAGCCTTGCATAGCGGAGCAGGGCGAGTATATGCGGCCATGCTGTGTAAAGATGCGCCAAGTGTTGATTTATTGCAGCCTGAAATTATGCTGCGCTCAACTATATCGCTTAAAAAACTGCCCCAACTCAATTGTGTGGTTATTGGCACAGGCTTAGGACAATCCAGCACCGCTTTCGAGTTGCTAGAGTACTGGCTAGCGCAAAACATCCCCTTGTTATTAGATGCCGATGCGCTTAATTTAATCGCCAGTGATCTGCATTTAGCGTCACTTGTTATCAGCCGTAACGTAGAAACTGTCATAACGCCACACGCTGGAGAAGCTGCTAGGTTGTTAGGTGTTAGCGTCGAATATATTCAACAAAACCGTACCGAAAGCGCACTTAAATTAGCCAATTCACTAAACGCCACCTGCGTGCTTAAAGGTGCAGGCACCGTTTGCGCGCATCACGATGGCTGTTGCTTTGTCAATACCAGCGGCAATGTCGGCCTCGCCAGCGGCGGCACAGGCGACGTGCTAAGCGGCATCATCGGCAGCTTAATGGCGCAAGGTTTAAGCGGGTTGCAAGCCGCAAAATTAGGTGTTTATGTACACGGCGCAGCGGCAGATGCACTTGTAGAAAAGGGTGCAGGGCCAATCGGGCTGACAGCTTCAGAAGTCGCGCTAGAAGCGCGCAATGTGTTAAATGCACTACATTCAGCTTAAAACACTTAATAATAGATGCTCTAGAAGGCGCATGGATATTGGCTTGTAGGATTGTGCCAACCTCGCCTTAGGGCGATTCTGTCATCTTTCGCTTACGCTCAGACCGCTTCGCTATGCTACGCGTCCAAGCAATCAGTGATTGCTTATTCGAGCCCAGCGGGGTGCTCGAAGTACCTCGTAGCAAAGCCACAAAACAAAAAGCCACCTTACGGTGGCGTTTTAGTTTTTGGCGTCCCCACGGGGATTCGAACCCCGGTCGCCTCCGTGAAAGGGAGGTGTCCTAGGCCTCTAGACGATGGGGACCTTGGAATTTAAACCGATACCACTTGCTGTATTTTGCAAGCAATTATTTTACACTATTTGCTACATTTTCTAAAACGAAATTGCCACTAGAATTTACAATTTAAACTCACAAATTTGGTGGAGGTAAGCGGGATCGAACCGCTGACCTCTTGCATGCCATGCAAGCGCTCTCCCAGCTGAGCTATACCCCCGCGTACTACAAAAATCTTTACTAAATTTGGGTTCTTAAATTGACAACAATTCGAGAAGGCGCAATATTAATGACGAGTAGACTTGTTGTCAATCAATTTGTGCTTTAGCCGCGTGCATTGCTTTGCGACTCAAACTGCAATAAATCCACTTTTGGCTGCGCTTGCCAGCCTACTTTACGGTGCTCTGCCGCCACGTTGGTAAATATACCGCCACGCACATAAAACTTTGCGGTAACACGCATAAAGCGTGGCTGTGTGGCTGCAACTAAGTCATCTAAAATTTTATTGGTGACGGCTTCGTGAAAGCAGCCTTCATTTCTAAATGACACGATGTAAAGTTTTAAGCTTTTAAGCTCTATACAAAGTTGGTCGGCAATATAATCTAAGGTAATTACGGCAAAATCTGGCTGGCCTGTTTTTGGGCATAAGCAAGTAAACTCTGGGATTTCCATGTGAATATGAAAATCGCGATTGGGGTTGGGATTAGGAAAAGTTTCTAGCGTTTTAGAGGGCTGCGCGCTAAGGTTTCCTAAAATTGTAACGCTATCGTGTAAGTTGGTGCTAGACATATTGGTCTTCATATCAAATAATAGCGGTATTATAAATCGTTAGACACTTTGCATAAAGCAAAACCCCAAATTAAAATAAAATCTTAAAAGAAAATCTTGCGCTTAACCCACTTAAAACTCGCTGGCTTTAAATCGTTTGTTGATTCCACCACTATTCATTTGCACGGTCAACGTGTGGGCGTAGTTGGGCCCAATGGTTGCGGAAAATCTAACGTCATGGAATCGGTGCGTTGGGTGCTGGGCGAATCATCAGCTAAAGAAATGCGTGCCGATGCCATGGATGCAGTAATTTTTAACGGTTCTAGCAACCGTAACCCCATATCCAGAGCCTCTGTTGAGCTGATTTTTGATAACAGCTTGGGCGGCGCAAGTGGCGCGTGGAGTCAATACGCCGAGATTTCAGTCAAGCGCGTCATCGAGCGCGAAAAAGGTTCGACTTATTTCATCAACAACTCTGCCGTGCGCCGACGCGATGTAGCGGATTTATTTTTAGGCACAGGCTTGGGTGGCAGAGCCTATGCGATTATTGGCCAAAACACCATCTCGCGTATTGTAGAAGCCAAACCTGAAGAGCTGCGGGTGTTTTTAGAAGAAGCAGCAGGCATTAGCAAGTATAAAGAACGCCGCCGTGAAACCGAACTAAGGCTTAGAGATACACGTGAGAATTTGACGCGGGTTGAAGATATTTGTCGCGAGCTGCAAAAGCAAATCACCAAGCTAGAATCACAAGCGGTAGTCACACAGCAATATCATGCCCTGCAAGCCGCTTATAAATTAGCAGATGGCCAGTTGTGGCTGCTGAAAAAACGTGATGCCAGCCGCGATTGGGAGAAAACTAAGTTAACGGTAGAAAAACTGGTCAACGCGCTAGAGGCGCAAATGGCCAGCTTACGTAAAAGTGAGGCCGAGCTGGAGCAAAGCCGCCAAGCGCATTATGCAGCGAGCGAGGGCATCAATACCGCGCAAGCAGCGTATTACGAGGCCAATGCCGAGGTTTCTAATCTAGAAAACCAAGTCAAACAAAACGCCGAAGCGCGTGAGCGCATGGCGCAACAATTGACGCAATTAAGCCAATCGCTGGAGCGCAATGCCAATGCTGGCGCGGATTTTCAACAGCATTTAACGCAAAGAAAAACCGAGCTAGAAAGCGCAACGCAAGCTGAACTACAAGCAAAAACCGCGTTAGAGGCGCTAAAACAAACGCTGCCCGCAAAAGAGTTGGCACTTAAAGCTGCCAATGAACTCGCGCAAAAAAGCCAGCAAACGCTGATTGAAGCGAATCAGCGCATTCAAATAGAAACGAGCAGCATTCAATATTTAAGCCAAAATATTGAGGAGAGTATGCAGCGTATTCAAAGACTTACGTCAGATTTATCTAACTTAGCATTACCAGACCAAGCACAATTAAAAACCAGTGAAGACGCATTGCAGCAAGCGCAGCAGGGCATTATGGCGATTGAGCAAGCGTTGCTAAAAATAAGTGCTGACGAAGCAACTTTGCAAGCTAGCTTGCATCAATTGCGCGAGCAACAAAACCAAGCACAGCGCGCTACTAACCAAGCCGATGCTGAGATTCACTCATTGCAGAAACTGCAACAATCGGTAAATGCAGAAGGAAAGCTGGGCGATTGGCTGAGTAGCAAAGGCTTAAAGAATAACGCACGTTTGTGGCAAAAAATTAAAATTGATGAGGGCTGGAGCGTGGCGTTAGAAGCGGTGTTGGGCACGAAACTCAACGCTTTAATTGCGGATAAAGATGAATCAAGTGCTAGGCCACCAGCCGCGCTGGTATTGGGCTACAGGGCAACTACAAATGAGAGCTCAAACAAACCAAATGCAGGTTTGACACCCTTAATTAGCGTGATTAAAAATTGCGATGTTGATACAAAATCTATTTTAGCAGATTGGCTGGCAGGCGCATACTTGCTTGATTCAAACAGTCTGGCTCCTGGCGATGCTCCAGAGAAGGCAATTAAGCATCTTAATTTAGGCGAAATTTTGGTCAATGCACAGGGCGACATTTTTAGCCGCCACAGCGTGAGTTATTACGGCGAAAACTCTAGTTTGCACGGCGTGTTAGAGCGCCAGCAACAATTAGACAGATTGCAGAAAAACCTGCCCAATTTGCAGCAAAATTTACACACAGTGAGTGAAGCACTTAAAACCGCTGAAAGCAAGCTGCAGCAGGCGCGCCAGCAGCAGCAGCATGAAAATATGCAGCTCAAAATAGCCAGCAGTTTGCATTATCAACAGCAGCTAGAATTGGCGCGTTTGCAACAGGCGCAGCACGTCGCGTTAGAGCGCGAAACCGCTATTAAAGCGGAAGTTGCTACAAGCAATGAAAAATTAATGCAGCTCACAGCCGACAAAGTCAATAAGCAAGCAGCTTTACAATCTATTACAGCGCAATTGGGCGCGCTGGAAGCAGCAAAAAATAATGACTTAAGTAACAAGCAACAGGCAGAGCAAGTGTATTCAGCTTCGCGCGATACGATTCAACTAGCAGAAAAATTACATCAAGAAACTGAATTTAATAAAAAAATTATTATTAATAATATCAATGAATTAAACAATAAAATCAATGTAAATAATGAAGAAAAAAGTGCTTTTTTATTGCACCAAACAGAGGCAGAAGCCACTTTAAAACTCACGCCAATGGAAACGCTTAAAACTAATTTGAGCCTAGCCATAGATTGCAAACAATTGCGCGAAACCGCGTTGGCAGGGTCGCGTAATCGTTTGGCTGAGGCTGAAACACAGATGCAAGCGCTAGAGCGCGAACGCATGACGCACGAGCAGCAATTACACCCACTGCGTGATAACGTAGAGCAAAGCCGCCTAAAAGAGCAAGAATCGCGCTTGTATTTTGAGCAATGCCAATCTGGTTTGCTGGATAATGGCCAAAATGAGCAAGACTTAGCTGCAGGCTTGGCCGAAAACGCCAAAGCGAGTGATTTAGTGCGTAAAACCATGCAATTACAGCAAGACATTGAGGAATTGGGCGCGGTGAATTTAGCCGCGATTCAAGAGCTGGCCAGTGAAACCGAGCGTAAAACTTATCTCGACAGCCAAATGCTAGACTTAACGCAAGCCACCGAAACCCTGGAAGATGCGATTAAGAAGATTGACCGTGAAACGCGCGATAAATTGATGCACACCTTTAATACCGCCAACCAACATTTTGGCGAGCTATTTGCCACGCTGTTTGGCGGTGGCCAAGCTAAGTTGGAGCTGCTTGGCGACGAAATTTTAGATACAGGTTTGCAAGTATTCGCGCAGCCGCCAGGCAAAAAAAATACCACGATTCAACTATTATCCGGTGGTGAAAAAGCACTGACAGCAATCGCCTTGGTATTCGCGTTATTTAGGTTAAACCCTGCACCATTTTGCCTGATGGACGAGGTGGATGCACCACTGGATGACAGCAATACTGAGCGTTTTTGCAGCATGGTAAAGAAAATGAGCGAAAAAACACAGTTTTTATTTGTTTCGCACAATAAAATCACCATGGAAATGGCACAGCAATTGATTGGTGTTACCATGCAAGAATCTGGTGTTTCGCGTATAGTGGATGTGGATATTGAAGCAGCGCTAGAACTACAAACTGAATAGAATGACAGGCTTAATCGTATTTCAAGCAAATGCTTTTAAAATGAAAACAAGAATACATTTAGAAGTAGAATAACCCTATGTCTGATTTGCAATTAGCATTAATTATTTTGGGCGCCATTATTATTGGCAGCGTGCTGGCTTACAACTGGCTGCAAGAGAAAAAACTGCGCAAGCAGGTTAGCAGTGATTTTATTGTGCCGCAAAAAGATGTGCTGGCGGATGATTTTCACATCAATACCGATGCCTATGTGATCGATAAAGAATTGGCGGAAGTAACAGAGAAATCTAAGCAATTTATGCAGCACACTGTTCCAGGCGAGATGCGGATTGCAGATGACGAATTTGAATCAGCCAAGGCAGAGCAGGCACAAGTAGAGCAAGCGCAAGCAGATAACTATGTAGAAGCACAAATTTTAGTTTCTTCTAATGAAGCGGCTGAAGAAGAATTGGAAGCAGAGTTAGCAGCTGAGCAGCAAATGGCAGAGCCGATTGTAAAAGCGGTGTTGCACGAAAAAATTCAAGCAGCGCAAGTCAATTTACCCGATTCAGCGCATCCGCAAATTGATTTAACCGCTATTTTATATGCCAACAAAAATATTCATAGCCAAGATTTAACTACCTTAAAAGAGTCTTTAGGGCACATTTCACTGCCTAGCACGCTACATGGGCTAGACCAGCATGATAAATGGCAAGATATTGATACGACTAGCTCAAACGCCTTTAAACAAGTGGCTTGTAGCTTGCAGCTGGCCGATCGCGGTGGCCCAGTGGCTAAAAATCTACTGAATAAATTTCAGTTTGCGGTGGAAGATGCAGGTTTGAGTTTGAATGCGCATGTAGAGTGGCAGGGTAGCGGCGATGCATTGCAGCGTGCCATAGAGCTAGACCAGTTCTGCATTGAAGTCGATCAGATGGTGAGCGTACATATTGCACAAGGCGATGCGGCGATTCATGGCACCAAATTTAAAGGCCTGGCTGAGGCTAACGGCATGTTGCTAAAAGACGATGGTAAGTTTTACTGTTATGCCAACGATGCCGTTTTATTTACCGCGATTGATACCAATAACGTACCATTTACCGCAGAAAGCTTGCGCAGTAATGTGCTCAAAAGTATCACCTTGCAGATTGAAATCCCCAAAGTGAATAATTGCGAGCAAGTGTTTAACCAAATGATTACTACAGCGCAAAAAATGGCAACTAGCCTAAATGCTAACTTGGTGGATGACAACCAAAAACCTTTGGGTAATTTGCAAATTGAAAAAATTAGGCAACAGCTTAAAGTGATTCATGCCACTATGGTGGCGCGTGGCGTGATGCCAGGCAGCCCAAGCAGCATGCGCCTTTTCAGCTAGTATTTGTTTATTTTCATGCTTGATTTGGAAGCAGCACGCCAGCAAATATCCCAGCTTAGATTACAAATTTCTCAGCACGATTACCAGTATTACGTGCTGGATGCACCCACTGTTTCTGACAGCGAATACGATGGTGTGTATCGCCAGTTGGTCGATTTAGAAACACAATTCCCACAACTCATTACGCCAGATTCGCCCACGCAACGTGTTGGCGGCAACGCCTTAAGTGCGTTTGAAAGCATCACTCACCGCCAAGCCATGTTATCGCTGAATAACGCGTTTGGCGATGATGAGTTGTTGGCGTTTGATAAGCGCATTCGCGAAGGTTTGGGCATGGAAAGTGTTGAGTACGCGGTTGAGCCAAAATTTGACGGCTTGGCGATTACGCTTACTTATGAAAACGGCCTGTTTGTGCAAGGCGCGACGCGCGGTGATGGCTACACGGGCGAGAATGTCACGCATAATTTACGCACTATTCGGGCAATTCCAACGCGTCTAATTACACCAAATCCACCGCAATTGCTCGAAGTGCGTGGCGAGGTGCTGATGCTTAAAAAAGATTTTGAGCGCTTAAATATGGCGCAAGAAAAGCAGGGCGGTAAGTTATTTGCCAACCCACGCAATGCAGCTGCAGGCAGCTTGCGTCAGCTAGACCCACAAATCACCGCCACACGGCCGCTACACTTTTTTGCCTATGGCCTAGGAGAATTAATAGCGCGAGGCAATATCGGCGCACCTGCCAAGGCATCACATGCTGAAGCGATGGATTATTTAGCTGAATTGCGTTTTCCAGTGAGCGACTTGCGTACCGTTAAGCAAGGCGCAGCGGGCTTGCAAGAGTATTACGCCAACATAGGTGCTAAGCGCGCCAGCTTGCCGTTTGAGATTGATGGTGTGGTGTATAAAGTCAACAATTTTACGCAACAAAACGAGTTGGGGTTTGTTTCGCGCGCGCCACGCTGGGCTGTTGCGCACAAATATCCTGCAGAAGAGGCCACAACGGTTGTTGAAGATATTACCGTGCAAGTGGGCCGCACAGGCGCTATTACGCCCGTGGCACGCCTTAAAAGTGTGTTTGTTGGCGGTGTTAATGTAACCAATGCTACTTTGCACAACGAAGATGAAATGCGCCGTAAAGATATTCGCATCGGCGATACGGTGATTGTCAGAAGAGCGGGCGATGTGATTCCTGAAGTGGTGAGCGTGGTATTAGAAAATCGCCCCGCAAAAGCACGCCAATTCATTATGCCTACACTTTGCCCAGAATGTGATTCACACATTGAGCGGCTTGCCGATGAAGCAGTGGCACGTTGCACGGGTGGTTTATTTTGCCCAGCACAGCGCAAGCAGGCCATTACGCATTTTGCTAGCCGCCGCGCACTAGATATTGAAGGCTTGGGTGAAAAACTGGCCGATTTGTTGGTAGAAGCGAATTTAGTCAAAACTTTGGACGACATTTACAAGCTAGATGTGCTAACGCTGGCCAATTTAGAGCGCATGGCGCAAAAGTCAGCGCAAAACGTGGTTGATGCGTTGAACCACAGCAAACAGACGACGCTAGCGCGTTTTATTTATGGTTTAGGCATACGCAATGTGGGTGAAGCAACCGCTAAAGATTTAGCTGCGCATTTTGGTGCTCTGCAAGCCATTATCCATGCGCCTTCTGAGGCATTGTTAGAAGTAAATGATATAGGGCCAATTGTGGCAGAATCGATTTTGCAATTTTTTGGCGAGCCACATAATCGCGAAGTGATTGCATCCATACAAGCGTTGGGCGTGCATTGGCCAGAAACTGCAGGCAAGCAAAGCGCTACTGGCGTGTTGTTAGGTAAGACTTTAGTACTGACTGGCATATTGCCTAATTTAAGTCGAGATGCCGCGCAAGCCTTAATAGAGGCGGCAGGCGGCAAGGTGAGTGGTAGCGTTTCTAAAAAAACTGACTATGTTGTGGCGGGCGCAGAGGCAGGCAGCAAGTTAGAAAAAGCACAAAGTTTAAATGTGGCAATCATTGATGAAGCAGGTTTAATGGCATTGATAGAAGGTTTGGCAACTAAAAGCAGTGAAACAACGTCAGAAGTTGCAAGTAAAATACAAATAACGCTTTTTTGACTGTAGTTTTTTAACAAGATTTTTGAACAATTTTTTAATAGGTTTAATGACAAATGAAGCATAACAATATTATACAAACTACTTTAATTTCTGCATTTACAGCATTGTTTTTATTAAGTTTTAATGCTAATGCAGACTCGCTAACAGATAAAGTCTCTGTCTGCAATGCCGCACTGAATAAAGCCGATGCAAACAGTGCATTAACTAGCGCAGAGGAAATTTTAAAGCTGCAAAGCAACAATCGCGATGGTTTGTTGTGTAAGAGCAGGGCGCTAGGCTCACTTGGCAAGTATGACGATGCGCTAAATGCACTACAAATGGCTGAAAAGCAATCTCAGCCTGGCTTTGAGCAGATTTTGACGCATATTTTTATTGGTAATTTACACAGAAATAACGCTAAATTTAGCGAGGCAATTGCCAGTTACGAGACCAGCATTAAAATTTGTGATACTGAAAAACACATGGGTAAATATAAACGGGTGAATTTGCAACTAATTGGCGATGCACATACGCAAAATAAAGATTTAAATGCAGCATTGGCTAGCTATATAGCTGCCAGTAAATTGGCCATGAATGATAACGAACGCGCCGACGACTTCGAGCGTTTGGGTGCCACCTACAGCGCGCTTGGCAAAAATAATGAAGCGATTGAATACCAATTAAAAGCCACGCTAATGCATGACAAATCGGGTACGCGCG
This sequence comes from Methylophilaceae bacterium, assembly GCA_031422335.1. Lineage (GTDB taxonomy): Bacteria > Pseudomonadota > Gammaproteobacteria > Burkholderiales > Methylophilaceae > Methylotenera_A. The sequence continues at coordinate 7,461 of JANOQW010000007.1, read as the reverse complement.
AGCAATATGCCAATGCCAGCGTGGCACTTGGCCGTGTTTACGAGTTGGCAAAAGATTATCCAGCCGCTGAAAATACCTATGCCAAACTGCTTAAGTTTAGCAAAAATAACGGTAGCGCATATTATGAAACTGTTGCTAATTTTGGCTTGGCGCGTAATAAAGCGGCCACGGGCGACACAGCTGGCGCAAAAGTCATGCTAGCCGATGCATCAACTATGGCTAAAAGCATAGGAGAGACTGATTTAGCCGCCGAGATTGAAGCCTCGCTTAAAAAGCTGAGTAATTAAAGCTTTATAGTTAAAATAAAGTGTAAGTTTTGCTTTTAATGCGCGACTAAGCTGAGTAGTAATAAATTTTAAAAAGGCAAGTATATGATTATTCTAAATAAATCAGCGATTAACCCTAGCAATATTCAACCTTCAGAAATTACTACTCGCGAGGTGTTTGATCACCGTCGCAGCTTCATAAAAGCTGCTGGCTTTGGCTTGGCTGCTGGTTCTGCGCTATTGTTATCCGCCAAGGTGCGTGCAGCCGCAGTTAGCGGCGGAACTACTGAAGGTGATGCGCGCTTGCTAGGGCGGGCTAATGCGTCTGCAAAGGCAGAAAAAATTGCCATTAAACCTGGCAGTCGCATAAAAATAGCGGGCTACAAAAAAACTGCTTATGGTGCTGGCGAAAAGCTGACTAAATACGAGGATGTGACAACTTATAATAATTATTATGAATTCGGTACCGATAAATCTGACCCAGCCAAATATTCATCACAATTTAAAGCACGTCCTTGGGCAATAAGTATAGAAGGCGAAGTAAAAAAAGCCAAAACCATCAGCATAGAAGATCTGATGAAACTAGCACCACTAGAAGAACGCATTTATCGTCATCGCTGTGTTGAAGCGTGGTCGATGGTAGTGCCATGGCTAGGCTTGCCCTTAGCTAGCTTGGTGAAATGGGCAGAACCGACGGGTAACGCCAAGTATATTGAATTTATCTCTGCTAACGATGCTAAAACCATGCCGGGCGTAAATTCACCTATTCTCGATTGGCCCTATACCGAAGGCTTGCGTATGGATGAAGCGATGAATCCATTGACACTACTAGCGGTGGGCTTGTACGGCGAGTTATTGCAAAATCAAAATGGTGCGCCTGCTAGATTAGTCATGCCGTGGAAATATGGCTTTAAAGGTGGAAAATCAATCGTTAAAATTAGATTTGTAGAAAAAATGCCATTAACCACTTGGGCTAAATCTGGCCCTAGCGAATATGGCTTTTATGCCAATGTAAACCCCGAGGTAGATCATCCACGTTGGACACAGTCGTCTGAAAAGCCAATAGGTGCGGGCTTGTTCGGCGGTCGTATTAAAACCAAAATGTTTAACGGTTATAGCGAGCAGGTAGGGCAGATGTACGCTGGTATGGACTTATTTAATAACTTTTAATTAGATGCAATAATGAACAAACAACAAATTGTTTACATTAAGGCAGCCGTGTGGCTGCTTGCTTTACTGCCACTTGTGCGCTTGTTTTGGCTGGGTTTTAACGATGATTTAGGGGCTAACCCCATTGAGTTTGTCGAGCATTCCACTGGTACTTGGGCATTGGTTTTTTTGCTGATTACCTTAAGTATGACGCCAATCCGCTTATTAACAGGGCAGCTATGGCAAATTCAATTGCGGCGTATGCTTGGGCTATTTATGTTTTTTTATGCCTGCTTGCATATCACCACTTATGTTTGGCTAGATTTTGCTTTTCTTTGGGATGAATTATTAATTGATGTAACTGAGCACCCACGTATTTTAGTTGGGTTTGCTGCATTTTTACTGACCATTCCATTAGCGGTTACATCAAACAGCTACATGATCAAACGCTTAAAAACCAAGTGGAAAAAACTACATCAATTGGTTTATGTCATTGCTATTTTGGCTGTAGTACATTATTGGATGTTGGTCAAAAAAGATTTAACCGAGCCAATATACTACGCTGCTGTGCTCATTTTGTTGTTAGGTATTCGTGTTTACTACAAATATAAAATGAATATTAATGCAGCCGTAAAACTAAATTAGTGTAAGGCTTAAGCTTTTTAGGCGACCAATCATTACATACTATAACGATACGGGAGTCTTAATATGTTTTCAGCTAGTCAATTTACAGAGTATCACCAATTAACTATCAGCAAACTCAACCAATTAGGCGAATGGTTACCGCACTTTTTATTACGGTCAATATTGGCGTGGGAATTTGGTGAGGCAGGCTTAGAAAAGCTAAATGGTAGCAATTGGTTTGCCGACATTAGCTTTCCATTTCCCTTCAGTTTGTTGCCGCCAGACCTTAGCTGGGGCATAGCTACATGGTTTGAAATCATTGGTGCCTTTGCCTTAGCCTTTGGCATTGCCACACGATTTTTTTCGCTATCACTTATCATACTGACCATTGTGGCAATCGCAGCCGTGCACTGGCCAGCGGATTGGAGTACCTTATCTGAATTGCTCACAGGCTATCGCATTACAGATAAGGCAGGCGATGGCTTCGGTAACTACAAATTGCCGTTATTATTCTTATTGATGCTATTGCCATTATTGTTCAGCGGAGCAGGCAAGTTAAGCGTGGATTACTGGTTGCATAAATTCACATTAAAGTAAGTATTGCAGGTAGGCGCATATTTAATTTAACATAATATACATTATGCGAAGTAAATTAGATTAGAAATAGCCGAGGTTTGAATCTCGGCTATTTAAATCAATTACATACCTATTAAATTACCTGTTATTAAAAAATGCAATATTCATCACACGGTCGTTCACAAAAGTAAGCTCAGTTTCTTTGTAAGTGCGTTTTTTATCATACTTGACGACATTACCGTAATACCACATCTCTACCTTTACTGGTTTGCTATTCTTTTTATCTAAGTTTTTACCAGTCACCTGTCCTGCATTGCTAGGTTTAACAGATAATGCTGTTTTAGTTGGTTTACCTAACTTAGCCGTAATGGCTTTTTTTGTTTTTCCACTAAAATTAGTTAAAAATTCATCTTCCGTATAAGTTTTGCCAGCCGCAAACGCTTGGCCAGCGCTAAACAAGCCAAAAACTAGGCTAATGGCTAAAATTTTCTTTATTGTGACTAAATTACTGAACATTTTGTATCCTTATTCCTTTAAATTGAATCATTACTTAATTTAACGCGATTAGACGCATTTTGTTGACTAAGCCCATATCAGCATATCAACTAAAGCTTAATTTTAAGCCATCAAAGCCCGCAAATACACTTTTTGGCAGTTGGCTACTTAATGATGCGTATTCTAAATCATGTGTCATGTGAATCATATAACTTTGTTTAGCATCGATACGACCGATGTAAGCCAAGCTTTGTTCAAAGTTAATATGTGTTGGGTGCGATTTTTCACGCAAACAATCCAACAACACTATGTCTAAATCTTGCAGTAAGGAAAATGATGATTCCGGAATTTCAGATACATCTGTCATATACGCCATATTGCCTATGCGATAGCCAAAAATATGGCTTTTTCCATGCATGACAGGAATTGGCGTAATTGTTACACCAAATAACTCAAAAGTCATTTGGACAGCTTCAGTGCGCAACACGGGCATTTCCCAAAAATCAGATGGCTCACGTAAGGTGTAGCCAAATTTTTGCGTAATATGCTCAACTGCGTCTTGCTTGGCATACAGTGGTATTTGTTTGCGTTGCAACACACAAAAAGCACGTAAATCGTCTATGCCGTGCAGATGATCGGCATGCGTGTGCGTATAAAGCACGGCGTCCACACGTTGAATATTTTCACGTAACGATTGAATCCGTAAATCTGGGCCAGTGTCGATGAGAATATTCTCACCAGAATCTAGCGTTATTAAGCTAGAACAACGCGAGCGTTTGTTGCGCGCGTCATTAGATAAACAAGTTGCACAGCTGCAACCCACCACTGGCGTGCCTGCGCTGGAACCGACACCTAGCATGGTAAGTTGCATTGCTATGCGCTTATTGCACGCGTCTGGCGTGTTTAAATAGCGTGAAAAAGTTATCTGTAGTTGCTTGCATCACTGTATCCAAGCTAGTACCGCGCAAATTAGCGATTTCTTGCGCTACATATTTTACGTAAGCCGGTTGATTGGTTTTGCCCCTAAACGGCACTGGTGCTAAATAGGGCGAATCAGTTTCTACCAAAATTTTATCGAGTGGAATAGCCTGTACCACTTGTTTAATTTGGGTGGCATTTTTGAAGGTGACAATGCCCGAAAACGAGATATAAAAACCCATATCAATCGCAGCTAGCGCCACCTCTAAATTTTCGGTAAAGCAGTGCATCACCCCGCCCACTTGATTGGCACCCTCTTCTTGCATAATGCGTAAAGTGTCTTCTGCTGCGCTGCGTGTGTGAATAATCAATGGTTTACCTGCCAAAATTGCAGCACGAATGTGCGTGCGAAAGCGCTCACGTTGCCATTCTAAATCACCTGTTAGGCGAAAATAATCCAGCCCGGTTTCGCCAATGGCGACTATTTTTGGGTGTTGTGCCAAGCTAACAAGCGCTTCCACGCTAGGCTCTTCGATATCTTCGTAATCTGGGTGCACGCCAACAGAGGCATAAAAGTTTTCAAACTGCTCAGCTAAGCTCAACACCTCGGGAAATTTATCTAAGGTGACAGATACGCACAGCGCGTGGCCAACTTCTGAATCCTGCATCAGCTGGCGCACAGCTAGCATGTTATCGGTAAACTCAGAAAAATTAAGGTGGCAGTGAGAATCAACTAACATGATTGATAGACAGGGTTTTAATAACAAGGTTTAAATAAATGCAATGAATAATACAAAACATACTGCTCTGCAAGGCGCATGGATATTGGCTTGCAGGGCAGGCCAAAAATAGCTTACATCGTATGCGTGGCACGATTGGTTTTTAATGCGCCGCCTAAAATGGCCTCAATTTTGTTCTTAACCTCAATGCCGCCATCTTTTTCGCTAAATTGTACGCCGATGCCTTGCGGGCGATTGGCTTGTGGCGAGGGCGTGATCCAAATGACTTTGCCCACCACTTTTAGCTTCATCGGGTCATCCACTAAGCTTAACAACATAAACACTTCTTCACCAATTTTAAAGTTTTTATTGGTGGGAATAAACAAACCGCCACCTTTGACATAAGGCATAAAGGCGGCATACAGCGCAGATTTTTCTTTGATGGCCAGTGACAGCACGCCAGGCTTGTTGGCGGCATCTTTTATTTGGTCAGTATTGGCTTGCATGTTCATAATTTAGCTGAATGCCTTAAAAGTATTCTTATTGCAATTTATTTAATTACTGTAAACAATTGTGCATATTGTAGCAATATATTCTCTAATTGCGCCTCATTACTTAGCGGATGATTGGCAGTTTTTTTCGCCTCAACTAACTTATCCTGAAAGCTTAATAACAAGCGCAAGTTTACGCTTTTAGCCAAAGCTTGCAAGGCGTTGGCTTGTTGCGCGTGATAGCGCAAACTATTGGCCAGTTTGTAGCTTTGCAGATCGAATAGCCATTTTTGCAGCGTTTCAATCGCACGATCCATGCCCAGCGCTAGAAACAGCGGCGCGCATGCAAATGGGTCTAGTTTAGCGCCAAGCGCCAAGTTTTTAAGTAAACTTGCACCCACTTCGCCCTCCTCGGCTATTTTTAGTGCTAATAAAGGTGCGCCACCAGCCAAATCTAGCACGCTTTCAGCATGGCTGACTGTTTGTGCATTTAACCATGCAAGCGCTTCAGTTCTGGTTGGCAGCTGCATATCAACTGCTTGGCAGCGGCTGGTAATGGTGGCTAATAAGCGTTGTGGTTGGCTAGTTACCAACAAAAATAAGGTTTTGGCTGGCGGTTCTTCTAACACTTTTAGTAGCGCATTGGCCGATACGCCATTTAGCATGTCGGCTGGCGCTATAATGATCACCCGATAGCTATTCACTTGATGGCTAGAAAGCGTCAAGTAATCAAGCAGCTGACGTATTTTAGCAACGGATATTTGGGGTTTTTTAGCAGTTTTCTTTTTTGCTGTATTGGTTAAAACATCGTCTGCATTTTCCGCATCCTCTGGCCCAATCAACATAAAATCTGGGTGTGTGCCTTCTGTAAACCAATTACAACTTTGGCAGCTGCCACAAGCAACTTGTAACTCAGTTGCTTGTACGCACAACACAGCTTTGGCGACATCAAGTGCGAAATCTTGCTTGCCAGTACCCGCGCGACCACGCAGTAACAAGGCATGCGGCAGCTTTGCGCCATGCTGCATAATGTGTTGCCATTGAGGTTTTTGCCAACTGTACATAGTAATTTAATTATATATAAATCATCTAGTTAAAATAATTAGTTCAAGCAATTTATTAACTTCTAATTTAACATTTTCTAGCGTTTGATTAGCATTAATCACATAAAACCGCTGTGGATTTTCTTTTGCACGCACTAAATAAGCATTGCGCAGTTTTTCAAAAAAAACTGCACCTTCGCGCTCAAACTTATCAGGTTCGCGCGCACCTGCAAGCCGCGCCAAGCTTACCTCTACAGGCACATCAAACAAAATCGTCGCATCTGGCTGCAAATCGCCCTGCACCCACGTTTCTAATTGCTTAATTTTATTACCAGCTACGCCTTTGCCACCACTTTGGTAGGCAAAAGTGGCATCGGTAAAACGATCTGACAGCACATACGCGCCGCGCGCTAATGCTGGCGCAATCACTTTGGCAATATGCTCACGGCGTGCCGCAAACATGAGCAAAGTTTCAGTTTCTGGGTGCATCGGCTCATGCAATAATAATGCACGCAATTGCTCGCCAAGCACCGTTCCACCTGGCTCACGCGTTGATACCACTTCTATGCCGGTAGCTTGTAATTGCGCAATAATGGTGGGTATATGCGTACTTTTGCCCGCGCCATCCATGCCTTCTAAGGTGATAAATTTGGCTGCTTTAGACATTATTTTTACCACTTACTTATTCACTTTTCTTTTTAACTGATATTTTGCCACAGCGCGATTATGCTCAACCAAGTTACTGCTAAATTGATGGCTGCCGTCGCCTTTACCCACAAAATATAGCGCTTTGGTTTTTTCTGGGTTTAGCGCCGCTTGAATCGCCGCCAAGCCAGGCATGGCGATGGGCGTCGGCGGCAGGCCATCGCGCGTGTAAGTATTGTAGGGCGTATCGGTAGTTAAATCTTTGCGTCTAATATTGCCATTATAGTTATCGCCCATGCCATAAATCACCGTCGGGTCAGTTTGCAGGCGCATGCCAATGCGCAAGCGGTTGATAAACACGCCCGCAATCATCGGCCGCTCACTCGCTTTGCCGGTTTCTTTTTCAATAATGCTGGCCATAATCAAAGCCTCGTATTTATTTTTATAAGGCAAATTGTGCATGCGATTGGCCCAAGCCTCATCCAGCTTGGCCTGCATGCCATCATAGGCGCGCTTTAGCAGCACTGTATCTGCC
>JANOQW010000006.1:0-62551 GCA_031422335.1 Methylophilaceae bacterium | reverse complement strand
TGTGCGAGTTCATAACTGACGTGCATGTGAATTTCCTTTAATTTGAGTAAAATTAGTTAGTACACTAGCACAACAAATTGTAGATAAAGCCGTAGAAAAATCGAAACAGATAGGCGTTAAAATGTGCATCGCCATTTTAGACTCGGGTGGCAACCTAAAAAGCTTTACCCGTATGGATGACGCCTGGGTGGGCAGTATTGATATTGCTATTAAAAAAGCAAAAACAGCCTGTCATTTTGCCATGCCTTCAGGCGAAATCGGCAAACTGTCATTGCCTGGGCAACCACTCTACGGCATCGAACATTCTAACGACGGCTTGATTACATTCCCAGGTGGCCTGCCAATTGTCGATAACGAAGGTATGCTAGTGGGTGCTATTGGCGTAAGTGGCGATTCGGTTGAAAATGATCATATTGTGTCACAAGCGGGTGTCGATGTTGCTGGTGTTTGCAATATGCCGAAACATCCATGGCGCACATAAGTTTTAAATAGTTTTTAAATATAATTATTTAATATATTCATTTTAAAACATGCTCTGCAAGCCGCATGGATATTGGTTTGCAGGGCAGGGTTTTTAAAGTGTCAGCATCACGGAAAAGCTGGCATAGTAGGCTCGGTACCTTCATAAACCGCTTCTGGGTAATCTTTTTTTACCAGCTCTTCAATGCTTTCTACACGACTGCGCGGCACGTCCACCATCATCAAAAATTTGCCACTTTCTATGGCAGGCTCAAAATGCTTTAGCTGGCTGTTGCCAATACTGCTGCCCACCATGCTCGATATCCATGCGCCCAAGCCAGTGCCAATTAAAAACGTGGCTAATATGGTGCCACCGTTTAATGCAAGCTCCCCAGGAAAAGTCATCAACATTGCGCCCAATACAATGCCAGTTAATCCGCCAAATACCATACCGCGTTCTAGCGCAGGCACAAAATCACTTTTTTGTAAAAATGATGCTTCGGGCAAGTCTTCCAACGGCGTATTGCGCTTGGCCAGCACATGAATATGGCGTTGATCCACCCGTGCCAGCAGCAGCACATCAACAATTTTTTTGGCAATACCAATATTGGGGATTAAAAAATAGATGCGTTTCATCACGACTCCTCCTTATGAACGGTCAAGGAAGGCTTGCAGCATGCTGCCAAGTGATGCGTGCGACTGGTTTTGCAGCCGCTAGACTCAGTTGGCAAGCACAGCTGCTCGCCCACAAATAAATCTATACTGCACAATTATGACTACGTTTTTACTTTAAAAGTTCGAGAAAAATGGCTGCCCTGCAAGCCGCATAGATATTGGCTCGTAGGGCAAAGGTTTTTACTTATTTTTAAGAAACAATCTATTTTTTTCCGTCATTCCGTACTTGATACGGAATCCAGTGGCTTCAAGAAATAAGTCGGGGGTAGCCCGACACCTAATCACTTTCTTTTGAATATCCAAAAGAAAGTAATCAAAGAAAAATACACCACCTGCCAAGGCCTTCGGCTTCCCTGCGCTACTCATCAAGTCGGGCGGCTGCGGAACTCGCCCTTACAAGCCTCACAAATCAAGGCTTGTTTGGACTCAAACAGTCCTCGCCGAAAACTCCCGCCATGATTGCGTTGCTCGGCATGGCAGCAGGGGTTTCTATACGCGAGCCATAAATATACGAGGTTTTATATAGTTAGTGCAAAGCTAATTCATTCAATTTTTTCTTGTATAGGCGGATTTAATAGCTGTTTGCTGTTTCCTCCATGCTTTTATTTCATCCACTAATAGCTGTCCTTTTTCTGCTGCTTTTTTAGCGCCTGTAAGAAAGTCGGTTGTCGTTACGACTGCCTTTTTGGAAGGTAGTTTGACCAAGCCATGTACGTATTTATTTCTTTCTATACGCCATGCGTCAATGTTAGAAATAAGTGATTCACATTCTGTCCATATGCAGCCAGGGTTTTTTGTTGCAACTTTCCATAAAGTTATCAACTGAGCAAAGCTAAGTCTGTTTAACTCGCCTTCAGATAAACAGCCAGTGCTTAGTAGGAAGCTAAATATTCGATCCCTTATGATGCTCTCCAGAATCGTGATAGCTTCAAAATAATACTCATTCTTTATAGCACGACCAATTCTCTCATGAGCTTCGCGATTCCGATCTTTTTTTATATCTTCACTCTGCATCAAGGCTGCCGTTTGGACAAATCTCCAAGCTTCCCAAATCCAAACGTAAGTAATAAAGCACTTACAACCAAAGAACCAATACCAAAAAACAGAAAGGATCTTCCATCTGATTCTAATCTATTTTTGTAGCTCTCAAGACGCTCTCTCTTTCTTGCCTCAATAATAGGACGATCCTTATAATTGTATGCTAGGCAATCAAGATCAATATCAGGGTGGGCTGCTCCTATACAAGGGTCAGGTTTAGAGTTTCCGAGAGCCAAGTCCTCAATCTCTTTTGACATAACAAGCAATTCGGAGTTAGATTCGGAATTGTTGATTTCATTATATCCAACCCATAAAGCGCGAATACCGATTAGAACAGCACAAATCCCAAGAAAAATAATTACTCTATAAAAAGCTTTCATAAAGACTATCCTCAGTTATTAGTTGTTTGAATTAATTTAAGTTTGAAAGATATTATGTCATAAATGAATCAATTAAAGGGGTCTGGCCGGCCCAGCTTAAGTTACCCAAAAAAGTCTTTCGCTTTATCTACCCAGCTTTTGTTTCTTGGGCTGTGTTTGCCTGCGTCGGCTTGGGTGCTGACGTCAAACTCGCTTAATAATTTTTTCTGATGCTCGGTGAGCTTTACTGGTGTTTCTACCACCACATGCACCATTAAATCGCCATGGTCAGATTGCCTTAATGGTTTAATGCCTTTGCCTTTTAATCTGAATACGCCACCTGTTTGCGTTTCTGCTGGTATTTTCATTTTGGCAGAGCCGCCTAATGTGGGCACTTCAATCTCGCCACCCAACGCCGCAGTGCTAAAACTAATCGGCATTTCGCAATGTAAATTGCCACCATCACGCTGAAATATTTCGTGGGCTTTTAAATGAACGACTACATATAAATCGCCAGTTGGCCCACCATTGACACCAGCTTCGCCTTCGCCAGTTAAGCGAATTCTATCGCCTTCATCCACGCCAGCGGGGATTTTGACTGACAGCGTTTTGTTCTGTTTAACACGCCCAGCGCCGCTGCAAGTGGGGCAGGGGTCTTTCACCATTTTGCCGTTACCGTGACATTTTGGGCAGGTTTGTTGCACCGAAAAAAAGCCTTGCTGCATGCGCACTTGGCCGTGGCCGCCGCAAGTGGTGCAAGTAACAGGTTGCGTGCCAGGGCGCGCGCCATTGCCTTTACAGGTTTCGCAGGTAGTTTGCACTGGGATGCGGATTTTTGTCTCAGTGCCTTTTGCCGCGTCTTCAAGGCTAATTTCCATGTTGTAGCGTAAATCGGCACCGCGATACACATTATTACGCTGCCCGCCACCTTGACGACCACCAAAAATATCGCCAAAAATATCGCCGAAGGCATCGCCAAAACCTGCACCAGCACCACTAAAACCGCCCGCACCTTGTTCTACACCAGCATGGCCATATTGGTCGTAAGCGGCACGTTTTTGGTCATCCGATAGCATTTCGTAGGCTTCTTTGGCCTCTTTAAATTGCTCTTCAGCTTTTGGGTTATCGGGGTTGCGGTCAGGGTGGTACTTCATCGCCAATTTGCGATAAGATTTTTTAATCTCTTCTTCCGTCGCGTCTTTATTCACGCTTAAAACTTCGTAATAATCTTTTTTGGTAGCCATAATTTAGTCGTTAGTTGGTGGTTATTAGTCGTTAGTTACTAGCGAATAGCCAAAAGTCGTTAGATCAAAAAATCTGATACTAACGACTATCGACTGCCCACTAAAAACTAGATCTTAGTCTTTTTTCACATCTTCAAACTCGGCATCTACCACTTCCGCATCTACCGTTTTTTCACCTTCTGGGCTAGGCTGCGCGCTTTGCGTATTTTTCTCTGCTTGCTCGGCCGCGTACACTTTTTCACCGAGTTTTTGCGCAGCTTCCGTCAGTGCATTGGTTTTGGCTTCAATCACATCTTTATCGTCACTTTGTAATACTTCTTCTGCTTCTTTCAATGCGGTTTCAATCGCGGTTTTTTCAGCTTCGTCTAACTTGTCGCCATGTTCAGCCAGCGATTTTTTAACGGAGTGCACCATGCCATCTGCGGCATTACGCGCATCGGCCAGCTCGCGATATTTTTTGTCTTCATCGGCATATTTAATGGCATCTTCTTCCATTTGCTGAATTTCAGCCTCGCTTAAACCGCTATTGGCTTTAATGGTAATTTTATTTTCTTTACCAGTGGCTTTGTCTTTGGCGCTTACGTGCATAATGCCGTTGGCGTCAATGTCAAAAGTCACTTCAATTTGCGGCATGCCACGTGGTGCTGGCGGAATATCGCTTAAATTAAATTGGCCTAGCGATTTATTGGCGCTGGCCATTTCACGCTCGCCTTGCAACACTTGAATCGTTACCGCGTTTTGGTTGTCCTCAGCAGTTGAGAAAGTTTGCGATGCCTTGGTTGGAATCGTGGTATTTTTCTTGATGATTTTGGTCATCACCGCGCCCATGGTTTCAATGCCCAAGCTCAATGGCGTTACGTCTAGCAGCAACACATCTTTTACATCGCCCTTAAGCACACCACCTTGAATAGCCGCGCCCACTGCCACCGCTTCATCTGGGTTTACGTCTTTACGTGGTTCTTTGCCGAAGATTTCTTTTACTTTTTCTTGCACTTTTGGCATACGGCTTTGGCCGCCCACCAAAATCACATCGGTAATATCCTCAATTTTTACGCCCGCATCTTTAATGGCGGTTTTACATGGGCCCATGGTGCGCTCGATTAAATCATCCACCAAACTTTCTAATTTGGCGCGGGTGATTTTCACCACCAAATGTTTTGGCCCAGTCGCATCAGCAGTAATATAAGGCAAATTCACCTCAGTTTGCGTAGCACCAGAAAGCTCAATTTTAGCTTTTTCTGCTGCTTCTTTTAAGCGTTGTTTGGCCAATAAATCATTGCGTAAATCTAGGCCATTATTTTCTTTTTTAAACTCATCGGCCAAAAAGTCGATTAAACGGTTATCAAAGTCTTCGCCGCCCAAAAACGTATCGCCGTTGGTGCTGAGTACTTCAAATTGGTGCTCGCCATCAATGTTAGAAATTTCAATAATCGAAACGTCAAATGTACCGCCGCCTAAGTCATACACAGCAATTTTACGGTCACCTTCTTGTTTATCTAAACCAAACGCTAACGCTGCCGCAGTGGGCTCGTTAATAATACGTTTAACATCTAAGCCTGCAATACGGCCTGCATCTTTTGTGGCTTGGCGTTGGCTATCGTTAAAGTAAGCTGGCACGGTAATCACCGCTTCGGTCACTTCTTCGCCCAAATAATCTTCGGCCGTTTTTTTCATTTTGCGCAATACTTCAGCCGAAATTTGTGGTGGTGCCATTTTCACGCCGCGCACTTCTACCCAAGCATCACCGTTATCATTTTTAACAATGCTATAAGGCATTAATTTAATGTCTTTTTGCACTTCTTTTTCATCAAACCTGCGGCCGATTAAACGTTTAACCGCGTACAGCGTATTTTTTGGGTTGGTTACAGCTTGGCGTTTAGCAGGTGCGCCCGCGAGAATTTCGCCATCTTCTTGGTAAGCGATAATCGATGGCGTAGTGCGTGTGCCTTCCGCGTTTTCAATCACGCGTGGCTTGCCGCCTTCCATCACTGCGACGCAAGAGTTTGTTGTACCTAAATCAATCCCAATAATTTTGCCCATGTTTCTGTTTCCTTATTCAATCTTTAATAATTAATCAACTCGAACTATGTGATTACAAAGCTATGCGGTTGAAGTATGAATTTAATGTGGGGTAAGTTTTTATCTTTTCAATAGCCTTAGTAATTTTAAGGCCATTATTTGGCAAACCTACTTTACAACACTTATTTTGCAACCATTACCAGTGCAGGCCTTAATACGCGCTCATTCAACGTATAGCCTTTTTGCAACACCATCGTCACTGTATTTGGCTCGCCCGCACCTTCTAACATGCTAATGGCTTGGTGTTTGTTCGGGTCAAACTTTTCACCCATTGGGTTCACTTCGGCGATGTTAAACTTCTCAAACACGCTAGCCAGCTGTTTAATGGTAATTTCAATGCCATCTTTATAGCTTTGCACATCGGTAGCCTCAATCAGCACCGCCGCGTCTAAGCTGTCTTTTACAGCCAATAACTCGTTGCTAAATTTCTCTAAAGCAAATTTACGCGCTTTATCAATGTCATCCATGGCACGCCGGCGAATATTTTCACCTTCGGCTTTAACGTACAACACGCTGGCTTTGGATTCTTCTAATGCGGCTTCTAGCGCTGCAATTTTTTCTTCAGCAGTTGGTGCATCAGGCTGAACTTGCTCAGCAGAAACTTCATCGGCTTGCTTGCTTTTTATAGATTCGTTTTCTTCATTCTCGTGCATGTGTTTTCCCTATTTATTTCTGGTTTAAGTCTTAATAACACTGTTGCAAATGTGGGGATGTGCATGAGCATTTCAAGTATTGTTTTAAAAATACTTAAAAATAGCCGAGAGTAAAACGATGTCCTGTAAGCCAATATCCATGCGGCTTACAGGACATTAAAATAAGATGCAGCTAAATATGTGGTTTTAAAGCGCTTAAAACTTCACTCACACTGGGCAATTGCGCAATGCCGCCCAAGTTAATGGCGGGCGCAAATTTGCCTGCCATTACGCCTGTGAGTGCGGGGTTGGTGTCAGTATAAATGGCAATGGTGGGAATATTCAGTGCGGCTGCAAGGTGCGATAAGCCTGTATCCACGCCAATGGCAGCCTTGGCGTTGGCAATTACGCTGGCCAATTCTGTGATGCTTAATTTGGGCAAAACGGTTGTATTTTTTAATTGGCTGGCGATTAGGTTAGCACGCACCAATTCGGCATTGTTAGCCCACGGCAACGCTAGTTGAAGGTTTTGCTTAGCCAATTCGCCACCCAGACCAACCCAATTTTCAACTGGCCAGAGTTTGCTGTCACGGCTGGTGCCATGCAGTGCAATTATATAATCAGTTTTTAAATCAACATTAAAGTTGATGCCCTGCGAGCCAATAGCAGAGCGGTTTGCAGGCATGCTATTTTTGCTCTCTAAGCCGTAATCGGGCGCATTTGTTGGCACTGCATAGCCCAAACTCATTGCCGCCAGCGCGCGGTTGCGCGTGACTGCATGTTGCTGATACGAAATGGCATGAGTAATATCGTAAAACATGCTGGCAATTGGCTCACGAATTGAGTTTTTATCGTAGCCATGTTTTATGCCAATGGCGTAGCGCATCGCCAGCGCGCTTTTTAGCAAGCCTTGTGTGTCTATAATTACATCATATTGATTTTGCTGTATTTTTTGTTTAAATTCTATAATTTCTGACCAAGTTTGTGGGCTTAAAAGTGCCTTTTTCCAACGTCGCATGGCCACGGTAAATGTTTGGTTTACACCTGCATGTATGCGCGGAATATCGGCAAAAGACTCATCTACCAGCCAATCAATTTTCGCCTCGGGGAAATGCAGATGAATATCGTTAACGACAGGTAAGCAGTGAATAACATCACCTAAAGACGAGGTTTTGACAATTAAAATGCGCTGCATAGAGCGTATTTTCGCATACAATTTGGTTTTTGCTTTATCGATTGCCACCAATTGCGTTTTGCTTTTATTATTTTTAAATATTTTCCTTACGGCGGCATGCAGCGCGATATGCTGCGCACGGCGAATGAGCTGCTAAAACGCGGCCATGCGGTAGAAATTTTTACTATGAGTTGGCAGGGTGAGCAGCCAACTGGTATTAGCGCACATGTGCTGTCGCAAACAGGTTTGTTTAATTTTCAACGCTACCAAAAATTTATCGATGCAACTTTTTTGCAGATAAAAACTGGTAATTTTGATTATATTTTTGGCTATAACCGTATGGCAGGGCTAGACGCACACTTTGCTGCCGACCCGTGTTTTATTGAGCGGGCGCACCAACAGCGCAATTTTTTGTATCGATTACTGCCGCGCTTTAAATGGTTTACTGCTTGCGAAAAAGCGGTATTTTCTAGCGATTCTAACGTACAAATTTTAGCTGTTTCTTTATCTGAGCAGCCACATTTTGCCAAGTGGTATGGCACGCAAAGTACGCGTTTTCATTATATTCCACCGTGTTTGTTGCCCGAGCGTTTTAAGCTAAAACCCAAATTAGAAGCGCAGGCCTATTTGCGCCAACAATTTAATTTTGCTGCTGACGATTTTGTCTATTTGCTCACAGGCTCTGGCTTTGCCATGAAGGGGCTAGATCGCGCGATTTTGGCTTTAGCAGCTTTGCCCGATGTGCTACGAACTAATACCCGCTTGGTGGCTGTTGGGCAAGATAATCCTAGACAATTTGAAAAAATGGCAAAAAAACTAGGCTTACAAAATCATGTGGTGGTTTCAAAAGGTCGGCCAGATATTCCATTATTGATGCAGGGCGCTGATGTGTGTGCTCACCCAGCGTATCGCGAAAATACCGGGTTGGTGATTTTGGAAGGCATGGCCAGCGCCACGCCAATGCTGGTAACCGCCAGTTGCGGTTACGCGCATTATGTGAAGGACGCTAACGCAGGTTTGGTGTGCGAAATGCCGTTTGAGCAAGAAAATTTTAATGCGCTATTTGCACAGATGCGTACAAGCGAACACAAATCAATGTGGGCCAATAATGGACTAAAACAAGCACAAAGGCTAATGCAAGAAAATGATGGTAGTGCCGAGGCGGAGATTTTGATTAAGCTAGCCAATAACAAACATGCTAAAGCAAAGAAAGAGCGCAATGTTTAAGGCTGTGTTTAATCAACAGCTGCACGTGCCAGATGAGTTAAAAGCGCATCTAAAAGGTGATATTTTTGAAGCTTGCATGAACTTGCAAGGCAAGGCGTTTCGAGACGTGCCTGGCCGCAAAACGATGCAAATTGCTATCGGCGATAAAAGCTATTTTATTAAGCAGCATTTTGGCGTGGGCTGGGGCGAAATTGTTAAAAATTTGAGTACTTTTAAACTACCTATTTTAAGCGCGATGACAGAAGTGAAAGCGATTGAAAAGTTAGATGCAATTGGCATTGCCACCACGCCATTAGTGGCTTATGGTCAGCGCGGCTGCAGCCCAGCAAGCATGCAATCTTTTGTGATGACAGAAGATTTAGGCGATATTTTGACGCTGGAAGATGTTGGTAAAGCATGGCTGGAAAGCGCGCCAGATATGGGTTGCAGGGCAGATGTTTTTAAAGACATAGCACAATTGGCTAGTAAACTTCATGCTGCAGGTTTGTGCCATCGCGATTTCTATTTATGCCATTTTATTTTGAAGAAAACCGAGTTCGAAAGAGGTAACTTAAACCTACATTTAATTGATTTACACCGCGTACTGCAAGGCCAGCCTAGCCATGGCGCTACGGTGATGAAAGACATGGCAGGCTTGTATTTTTCGATGTTGCAAATTGGACTAACTGCGGCAGATTTCAGTGTAATTAAACAACATTATTTGCTACAAACAGATGCTTTTTGGGCAAAGGTAGAAGAGCGTGCACAACAATTATTAGCGAAATTTAATAGCCAAAAGTTTCAGCTGCGTTTAGCCAAAGAAAAATCTGCTATTCGCTAATCTGTGCTTGCTTTTTCAGCGCGTGATTGCGTACTTTATAACGATTGTAACTCCACAAATATTGGCTTGGTTTTTGGGCGATTTGTGCCTCAATTGCCTTATTTAATAAGGCTGGTGTGGCAATGCTATCTATTTTACTTAAATGAATAGCGTAACCCATGCCGTTTTCTAAGCGTTCGCCAAAGGCCATGATGACAGCCGCGCCAGTTTTCTCTGCTAGCTTGCTGGCTAAGCTCATGGTGTAAGCAGGCTTGCTAAAAAAATCCGCCCATTCGCCTTCACCAGCCTTGGGTATTTGGTCGGGCAAAATGCCAATCGCCTCACCACGTTTTAGCGCCTGCATTAGTTTGCGTACGCCGCTAGCGTTGGCCTCAGCCAGTGTCACACCTGTGCGTGTGCGGCCAGCATTCATCAGGCTTTGCAGCCATTTAAGCTTGGGCGGACGATATAAAATAGTAGTGGCATGTTTGCTGCCATAATAAATAGAGGTAATTTCAAAGCAACCTAAATGCGGCGTTAAAAAAATGATGCCTTTACCCAGCGCTAAAGCGTCTTTTACCAACTCCCAACCATGCACATGTTTCACCATCGGCAATAATTCAGACTCTTTTTTTTGCCAAATCGCTGGTGTTTCTAGCATGGTTTTTCCCAGCGACACAAAACTTTGGCGGGCGATTTCATAAGCTTCAATCTTACTATTGACCAATTGGCTTTGTTTAATATTGGCAATGGCTATTTTTTTGGCATGTGGCATACCATAAAAAAGTAGCCAACCCAAAGCGGCGCCTAACAGGTGCAATACGCGTAGCGGCAAGTAAGCAAGAGGTTTTAACAGTATTGATAACATAAACGAATATGATTATACGTGATATGAACACGATGCGACTGCGACTGCATTGACTGATATAATGTATCTTTGATAAATTTAGCTGCGTATTTATTTGTTTCAATCTGCCCATTATCAGCAAATATTTGCACAACACCAACTGCCTGATTTCGAGGCGATTTGGGCGCGCGAAATAACTTGGTTTGAGCCACCAAACGAGCGCCGTGGCGGCTGGAGCGGTGTAGGTAAGTTAGTGCTGCAAACGGATAATGGGCAATCGCTAAGCATTTTTGTGAAAAAACAGCAAAATCATGGACGCAAAAGTTGGCTGCATCCCGTCTTTGGCGAACCTACTTTTAGGCGCGAGTTTCAAAATTTAGTATTTTTACAAAAGCGTGATATTGGCGCGCCAAAAGTGGTTTATTACGCAGAAAAACTAGCCACTAAACAAGCTATTTTAATTAGCGAAAATTTAGCCGACTTTGTACCGTTAGATACAATAAATTTAACTCAATTGCAGTTGGCGCAACAGAAAAGCTTAGTGAAAAAAATAGCTACGGAAATTAAGCGCTTTCATGACACTGGTATGGTGCATCGAGCGCTTTATCCAAAACACATTTTTGTTAAAAATGCAGAATCTGCATCAGACAATACAACAGAAATTGCGGTAATTGATTTAGAAAAAGCGCGTTTCTCGCCGCTGGCCTGGTATCGCGCTTATTTTGATTTGGCTGCATTTTTAAGGCATGCAATCGGCTGGCAAGATGAAAGTAAGCTACTGCTTATAAAAAGCTATTTAGAAAAAAGTGACCTAAGTTTTTTTGATAAACTGCTGTATAGCTTGATTAGACGTCGTGCCAATCGGGCTTAAGCCACTCTGAAATGACTGATAAAAACCCAATTTTTGCCATTGTAATGGTGAATTACAAAACGTTAGAGCTTACCAAGATTAGTTTGTCTTTGTTAAAACAGCATTTAGATGCTGGCTTAATACCAAAAGCTACCGAGGTTTGGGTGGTGGATAACGATTCGCAAGATGCCAGCACAAACTATCTGCGTAGCTTAGATTGGATACATTTGATGGAGCGTAAAGCTGCAGGCAAAGAGCAAGGCTTTGCTGCGCATGGCAACGCGCTAGATTTGGTGCTGCCAAAAATCAACTGCCAGTATTTGTTTTTAATGCATACAGACACCTTCATTTACCAGCCAAAAGTGTTTGAAATGTTATTGGCTGGTGTGCAAAATAAACCAAATATTGTGGCGATTGGCTGTTTAGAGCAGCTTAATCGTGGCTATTTGCGTAGTTATTGGCGTTTAGCATCGCGTTTTTGCAAACATTACTCGCGGCGTACAGTGCGCTTTCTTGGTATTGAGGGACGCGAGCCAAAACCCTACAAAGAACAATATATAAAAAGTTTTTTTGCGCTGTGGGATGTGCAATGGATACAGCAAAATAAACACACATTTTTTATGCAAGATCGTATTCCTAGTTATACACTGCAAGATGTTGCGCTGAATACTGGTAAGCAAATTAAAACCATTTCTGCGATGCAATTGTTTAAATATTTAGACCACGTAGAAGCTGGTACAGTAGGGCTGGTGCGGGGTTATGATGACATGAACAGGCGCGTAAAGCGCAAACTTGAATTACTAAAGAAATATCAATAAGCGGCTTAATTAAGACCTAAAATATCGAAGATGACCCAAAACAGTACAGGTTTTTTACCCATACAAAGCCAACAAGGCTTGCAGCTGGATGACGAAAAAGCATTAAAAATTGGCCAAGCACAAATGGATGATTACGCTTTTGCAGAGCCATTTTGCCATGCGGTCATTGATGATTTTTTGCCAGCTGAGTTAGCTGAGCAAATATTACAGCACTTTCCAGAGGACAAAAAAACGCACGATAAAATCTATAAAAAAGGTTATGGTGGGCAGTTTAAGCGCCAAATATTGCCTGCAGATTGCGATGAATTTACGCGAAATTTATTCGGTTTTTTTAATTCATCCGCCATGCTCAAGTTTTTAGAAGGTATTACTAATATTCAAGGCTTATTGCCAGACCCGTATTTTACGGGGGGTGGCTTTCACGAGATTTCAACTGGCGGTTTACTGGGTATTCACGCAGACTTTCGTGTCAATGAAGGTTTGCAACTGATTCGCCGCGTAAATGTGTTGATTTACCTAAATAAGAATTGGCAAGATAGTTATGGTGGCAAGCTGGAGTTGTGGGATAAATCCATGATGCACAAGGCAAAAGAAATTGCACCATTGTTCAACCGCTGTGTGATTTTTAATACCGATGTTGATAGCTTTCATGGCCATCCAGAGCCGCTGACTACGCCGCCAGACGTAACGCGCAAGTCGATTGCACTTTATTATTACACAGCGCTACCCGTTGCCAATGATACTGGCGAATCACGTCACACTAACTATGTAGCGCGTCCAAATGACTCTGCAAAAAACATTGCAGATGTTAAAAAATTGGCTAAAAAGCGTGATAAACGCGCAAAAAAACGCTTTGGTGGCGAAGATTCTGTCTTGGTTCGTATCAAACAGAAACTGATCAACTGGTTGCAATAAAATGGTTGAATTACTCAATTCTGCATTGCTGGCAAGCTTTGGTGTGCAAAACAATCAAATTGTTTGCGACACAAATGAAACGTTACAAGTGCTAACAATTGCGCGCGTTTTGCCAAATGCGCGCTTAGTTTGTAAATGTCTGTTTAATACACATGAAACTTACGCTAAGATTTTTATCGGCCTGCGAGCCAATATCCATGCGGCTCGCGAGGTAGGTGGGATAAAGCTTTTACAAAATGCCAATATTTTAATGCCTGAACTGTTGCTTGAAACTACAATAAAAAGCCAACCAATATTAATATTTTCTGCCATTAACAATGCGGTAAATGCAAATAGTTTTATGCAAAGTGCAAATTATCTAAACCGTCGTGATATGGCCACAAAGCTAGCGCAAACGGTGGCGCAACTGCATCTTGCCAACTTAATCCAAGCTGATATTCATTTAAATAATTTTTTAGTGGGTAACGATAGTATTTATACAATTGATGGTGATGGCATTAAACAAACCTATAGCCGAAGCCAAAAGCAGCATAACTTGGCTACTTTTTTATCGAAATTTGATGCGTTAGATGATGATTTTATGCAAGACAGTGTAGAGGCCTATTGTGCTGCCATTAATCAAGCATTTGATGTTGAACAGTTTGCCAGCATTTATTGTTTAGCCAAAAAAATAAGACAAAAAACGGTATCGCACTATGCTGATAAAAAAGTATTTAGAACTTGCACAGATGTGACTGTGGCTAGACCGAGCGGCCATTTTTTGGCAGTTGCCAGCTCCTATAGTTTAGCTCAGTTAGGGTTTGCGCCGGAAGTATTAGATGACCTAATAGCGCAAAGCTTGCAACCACTTAAGCACGGCAATAGCGCTACAGTGGTGCGTTTTGAATTTAATGCCCAACAGGTAGCTTTAAAGCGCTACAACATTAAAAACGGCTGGCATGGCTTAAAGCGCGCTTTACAACCTAGCCGCGCGGCTCGTGCTTGGGCAAACGCGTATAGATTAAAACTTCTCAATATTGCAACTGCAAAGCCGCTGATGTTGCTAGAAACGCGCCAATATGGCCTGCGTGGCAAAGCCTACTTGTTGTCTGAGTTTATCGATGCGGCAGATGTGGCTGAGTATTTTGCAAATACGCATAACAAAACTGAGCGTGCTGAGACGGTAAAAAATATCGTCACGCTGTTTTATAAGTTGTATTTACTAAAATTATCACATGGCGATATGAAAGCAAGCAACATTAAGGTGGTTGATAACAAACCAGTGCTGATAGATTTAGATAGCATGCGCCAACGCCAAAGCACGTTTTTTTTCGAGCGTGCACATATGCGCGACTTGCGCCGTTTTATGCGGAATTGGCAAGCCGACAATGCATTGTATAATGCGTTTGTGAAGACATTTAGAGTGATTTACGAAGACCATGAACCACTTGAAAAAGCGGGCATTTTTCAACATAAAGAGTTAATTTAATGATTGTATTAGGACTTTCTGGCGCATTAGGGCACGACGCTTCAGCAGCGATTTTAATAGACGGACACATTATTGCAGCGGCAGAAGAAGAGCGCTTTATTCGCGATAAGCACGCTAAAAATAAATTCCCTTACGAGGCTGCGAAATTCTGCTTAAAACAAGCAGGTATCAAGCCTGAACAAGTGGATATTGTGGCGTTTCCGTATGGCGAAATCCCACTTTCCACCAATGCGCGCTGGCATTACGCCAAGCGCTATTGGTATGCGCCTGATCGTGCATTGGATGCGATTTTTAACGGTAATAGAAGGTTTAGGCGAAATCGCGATAAGTCATTGAAGTTGATGCAAGAGTTGGGTTTAACTAAAGCTAAATTTGTGCCAGTTGAGCATCATTTGGCGCATGCTTCTAGTGCCTACCATTTAAGCGGTTTTAAAGAAAAAACGGCCATCGTTGGCATCGATGGTAAAGGCGAGTACGCCACCACCTTTTTTGGTTATGGCGAACACGGCAAAATCCACAAAATTAAAGAGTTTTACGACCCAGATTCCTTAGGCGGTTTATATGGCGCCATTACCGAGTTTTTGGGCTTTGATATGCTCGATGGCGAATTTAAAGTGATGGGTATGGCGCCTTTTGGCGATGCCAGCAAATATGATTTTAGTCGTTTGGCCAAGTTTGAAAACGGCGAGCTGATTGTGAACACCGATTATGTGAATGTGGTGGGGTTGCGCCGTTATAAAGAAACTGGCGCTGATGGAAAATCAAAAGGTTTTTACTTTACGCAAAAACTTATCGATTGGTTAGGTCCAAAACGCAGTGGCGATGAGATTGATGACCCGTACATTCACTATGCTGCCAGTGTGCAAAAGCTGCTAGAAGATTTAGCCTTGCAAATGATTGACTATTATTTGGGCGATATTATTAAAGAAACGGGTAAGGTAGCCATGGCGGGCGGCGTCGCGCTCAATGTTAAATTAAATCAACGTATTATTGCCATGCCGCATGTCAAAGAACTGTTTGTGCAGCCAGCTTCTGGCGATAATGGCACTAGCTTAGGCGCAGCGACATACGCTGCGCATTTGGCGGGTGAAACCATCCAAAAAATGCAACACGCCTATTTAGGCCCAAGTTTTACCAGCGAGGAATGTATTGCTGCGTGCGAGGCACACCCAAATAAGCCAATCTTCACAAAAGTCGAAAATTTCCCGCAAAAAGCCGCTGAATTATTAGCCGCAGGTAACCCATTGGCGTGGTTTCAAGGCCGTATGGAGTTTGGGCCGCGCTCACTTGGCTGCCGCAGTATTTTGGGCGACCCCAGCTACCCAGGCGTGGCGGATCGCATTAACGCACAAATCAAATACCGTGAACGTTGGCGTCCATTTTGCCCAAGTATGTTAGATACTGTAGCTGAAGATATCCTGCAAACGAATCACCCTGCGCCGTATATGACGTTTACCTTCGATGTAAACCCCGCATGGAATTCGCGTATTCCCGAAGTGGTGCATGAAGATGGTACGGCACGTGCGCAAGTGGTGACGCGTGAGACGAATCCGCGCTATTATGAATTGATTGAACACTTGGAAAAGCTGCGTGGCAACGCGGTGGTGCTGAATACCTCACTCAATCGTCGCGGCGAACCGATGATTTGTAGCCCAGCAGATGCACTGAATATGTTTTATGGCTGCGATTTAGAGTATTTAATGCTAGAAGATATTTTAGTTACCAAAAAATAGTACATAATAAAAGCGCTAACAATCTCAATAACATGCCCTGCAGGCCAATATCCATAAGGATTGCAGGCATGTTATGTTAATGAATCATTACCTGCTGTAGCAGTGTTTAAATTGACGGATGCACTGTATTTAGCGATAATCGGGGTGCAGTCTTTAATTTTAGTGCAGTTTATTTTGGTAGTAGGTTTTTGAAGATATTCTTATGAAACAATCACACGTAGAAGTTACCGAACGCATCATCGAAAAAAGCCGCCCAACACGCAGTGCTTATCTGCACCGTGTTGACGCAATGTTAAACCGTAAAAAAGGTGCAGAGCGCTTAGGTTGTGCTAACGTAGCGCACGCTTTTGCCGCCATGCCAGCCAGCGATAAGCTACGTATTTTTGCAGAAAAAGCGCCCAATATCGGCATTGTCACCGCCTATAACGAGATGCTTTCTGCGCATCAGCCGTATGCCAATTACCCTGAAATTTTGCGCGATGAAGCACGTAAACATGGTGCTACGGTGCAAGTGGCGGGTGGCGTTCCAGCCATGTGCGATGGCATCACACAAGGCGAGCCAGGCATGGAGATGTCATTATTCAGCCGCGATAATATTGCCATGGGTACTGCCATAGCGCTTTCGCACGATGTGTTTGATGCTGCGCTATTGCTGGGTGTGTGCGACAAGATTGTGCCAGGTTTACTAATAGGCGCGTTGCATTTTGGTCATTTACCTTGCGTATTTGTGCCTGCTGGGCCTATGTCTACTGGATTAGATAACACCGCAAAAAGTAAAGTGCGCGAAAAATATGCACAAGGTTTAGTTGGCCGACCAGAATTATTGGCATCAGAAAACGCAGCCTATCATGGCGCTGGCACTTGTACTTTCTATGGCACCGCCAATAGCAACCAAATGTTACTAGAAGCGATGGGCTTGCATGTGCCAGGTGCAGCATTTATTCATCCGCATGATGGATTGCGCGAATTGCTGACACGTGAAGCAGTGAAAATGGTGCTGGCCAATACCAAGCCAGAACAATTTACCCCCATTGGTAAACTGGTGGATGAGCACGTGATTGTGAACGCCATGGTGGCGCTACTCGCAACGGGTGGCTCTACCAATCACCTGATTCATTGGGTGGCGGTGGCACGCGCGGCCGGCATTATGATTGATTGGACCGATTTTTATCACCTGGCCAAAACCACGCCATTGTTGGCAAGCGTTTATCCAAACGGTAAAGCGGATGTGAATGAGTTTCAAGCCGCAGGTGGCCCAGCATTTGTGATTCGTGAGCTTATTGATGCAGGCTATATGTATCCAGATGTGTTTACCGTGGCCTATGGTGGCTTGCGCGATTACGGCAAATTACCTGTGAAGGAAAATGATACTTTGGTGTGGAAAGATTTGCCAAAAGAGAGCACGGATGAAACCATCGTGCGCACAGCAGCGTTTCCATTTAATGAATCTGGCGGTTTACGCTTGCTAAAAGGTAACTTAGGACGTAGCGTGATTAAAATTTCTGCGGTGCCAGAAGATAGGCATATTATTGAAGCGCCCGCCATTGTGTTTGATGCACAAGAAGAATTATTAGAGGCATTTGACCGCGGTGAGCTAGAGCGTGATTTTGTGGCTGTAGTGCGTTTTCAAGGACCCAAAGCCAATGGCATGCCAGAGTTGCATAAATTGACGCCGCCACTTGCTGTGCTACAAAATAAAGGTTTTATGGTAGCCATTGTCACCGATGGCCGCATGAGCGGCGCTTCTGGCAAAATTCCAGCTGCTATCCACTTAACGCCCGAAGCTTCTGCAGGCGGCCCATTAGCAAAAGTAAGAACCGGCGACATTATCCGTCTAAATGCTACGGTGGGCATGGTGAATGTGCTGGTAGATGAAGATGAGTGGGCCGAGCGAGAAGTCGAGCAACTTTCTGATATTAAACGCCAAAATAACTCACATGGTTTAGGGCGTGAGTTGTTTGGTGGGATGCGCAGAAACGTATTATCAGCCGAAGAAGGTGCAATCACTTGGTTGTAACTGTTTGAAAATATAATTTTGGCTGTGTTACTTTCGTTCGCCGTACAAAAACGTACTGTTTTCGCTCAAGTGCCTTGCTAAAATTTATTTTGAAACAGCTAGTATTATTCAAATAGTTAAAAAATCGAATTAAATATTTAGAGAGAAACATGAACACATTAGATTTAGCCAAACAAGGCCCAGTAATCCCGGTTATCGTCATCAATAAAGTAGAAGACGCCGTGCCTATGGCAGAAGCATTACTTGAGGGTGGTATTCGCGTGTTAGAAGTGACGCTGCGCTCAAGCTGCGCGCTGCAAGCCATGGAGCAAATTGCCAAGCACGTACCAGATGCGATTATGGGCAGTGGTACCGTGCGTAACTTAAAGGATGCGCAAGCAAGTTTAGATGTAGGTTGTAAATTTGCCGTGAGCCCAGGCTACACCAGTGAGCTTGGTCTATTCTCCCGTAAAATTGGCTTGCCATTGTTACCAGGAGTTTCTACGGGCTCAGAAATTATGACAGCAAACGCCGATGATTATTATTTTTTAAAACTTTTCCCTGCAGTGGCAGTGGGCGGCATTAACTTGCTTAAAGGTTTTGCAGGCCCATTTGGTGACGTTAAATTTTGCCCAACTGGCGGAGTAACGGTTGAAAGCGCACCACAGTTTTTAGCTTTGCCCAATGTGGTGGTGTGCGGTGGCACTTGGCTCACCCCAGCTGATGCAGTGGCACGTAAAGATTGGGCGCATATTACTAAGTTAGCCCGCGAGGCAAGCGCCATTCAGCCAGCATAAGCCATCTTTAAGTTACAATAAGGGCTGTGTGTACAGCCTTTTTTTGTAGCCATTTTTCTTGTTAATTTTTTTAATGTTCTGCAAGCCTCACGGATATTGGCTTGCAGGGCAGGTATTTTCCCTCGTGCTTTTATTGAGTAGAATTTAATTGTTGAAAATAGACTTAAAACAATATAAAACTATTGTGTTTGATTGCGATGGCGTGGTGCTAAACAGCAACCAAACCA
The DNA here is from genome assembly GCA_031422335.1 of Methylophilaceae bacterium. Taxonomy (GTDB): domain Bacteria; phylum Pseudomonadota; class Gammaproteobacteria; order Burkholderiales; family Methylophilaceae; genus Methylotenera_A. The sequence goes on along the minus strand of JANOQW010000006.1, from coordinate 43,214 downwards.
AAATTGACGCCTATTTTACAGTGGCAAAACGCATGGGAGGTACTGATGAGCAGGCGCAAGCGTTGGTACATCATCACGTAACTAAAGGCAGCTTTCCACGTAATGGAAAAATTGAATATTACCTAAAAGAAATTGTAAAACAGGCAGCCACTGAAGAATTAATACAGCAATATTTAGCCGCGTTTGAAGATATTTTAGATGAAACATTAATGCAATGCGAAATTGCACCAGATTTAATGCACGTAAAAACAGCAACGCCAGAAGCCGCATGGATGCTGCTCTCTGGCGGTGATCAAGCAGAGCTAAGAAGAGTTTTCCCACGCCGAAACATACAAAACTACAACTTGGCGCAATTATTTGAGGCGGGCATTTTTGGCGGCCCTGATACCAAAGAACAAGTGCTTGCACACGAAATGGCTAACGGCAATATTCAATTACCAGCGCTATTTATTGGTGATAGCAAGTATGATTATCAGGCTGCTTGTAAGGCTGGGCTTGATTTTGTATTTTTAAGCGATTGGACAGAAGTGAAAGATTGGCGTGAGTTTTGTGCCGAAAATAATATTATTAGCTATAAAAATATGGGTGACATGCTGGCATGAAAAGTCAATTTATGACACAAGCCGAACTAGCGCGACTGCAAGCCAGCGGCAAAACGTTAGAGCAAGACGAGCATGGCATTAAAGTGACGCTGCTGCCAGACGGCAATATACTTAAAGCATTTCGTTTGCGTGGCTGGTTTAGCAGCAGTTTTATCTATTCAAATGCGCGCAGTTTTTGTAGAAATGCCCAACGCTTAAAAAAACTGGGCATACCAACAGTCGATATTATTTCGCTACATCATATAGAAAACAGAAATTTCACGGCTGTAGTTTATGCACCACTCGCAGGCGAAACTGTGCGTAATTTGCTAGGTTCGAGGCTGGCAAATAATGAAATATTTGAAAAGCTAGGTATGTTTATCGCCAGTTTACACAACGAAGGAGTTTGCTTCCGCTCAATACATTTAGGCAATGTTGTTTATCATCAGGGAGTATTAGGTTTGATTGATATAGCGGATATGCGCATTTATCCTTGGGCATTATTTTACAGCACCATACTTCGTAATTTTAAACATCTGTATCGTTATAAAAGTGACATACAAGTTGCAGATGGATCGCTTTGGCAGGTATTTTTTGATGCCTATTTTGATGCAAGTCATTTAAGTAAACAACAACAAAGCCTTTGTAAGCAAGCCCTATATCCGCATTTTAGTTTAGCTAAGCCTGTTTAATATAGTTAATATTTTTTGATATATTGCAGGCATTGAAAACTCATTATTGACGAATAGTTTTCCCTGTTGACCCATTTGTTGTAGCAGAGATTTTTTGTGCTGAAGCGCTACAATTAACTCAGGCCAATCTTCATTTTCTTTCATCAAGTAACCAGTGACTTGGTCCTGAATAACTTCAGCATTCACCCCAGAATGTGAGGAAATGACAGGTAAGCCAGAAGCCATATACTGCAACACTTTAAGTGCGCACTTACCTTTAGTCCAATTACTGTCTAACATGGGTGCAATACCAATATCAGCTTTATTAAGTTCGCTAGATTCAGTTTTTGCGTGCCAGGGAATGTTGTTAATCTTTAAAGTAGGACTAGATAATTGAAAATCAGAAATGTTATTGAGTTGTAAATCACGGACAGACTCAGCCGCTTTTTCTAGTTGAGGCAGAATGTCGACTAAATATTTCTTGGTTGAGCTGCTACCAATCCACACAAGTGTAAGTGCTTGTGCTTCTTTTTGGCAATTAAGATTATATTTTTCTGCATCTACTGAGGTAGGAATAATCTCTACTGCAGCGTTAAATTGTTTTGCATGTGCGGCTAAATAACCGTTACCTGCAAAAACATAATCACAGTTTTTTATGGTGTGTTTAAAGCGTTGCATGCGAGTATGTGAGTGCGAGCCATCTGTATTACAAAAAATAGCATCATCAAAATCAAAAATAAGCTTTTTTGATAATTTCCGTAATAGCCAAAATATTGGCTTTGGAAAAGTTTTACGCAATAACACCACAATATCGGCCTTGCTGGCTGTAATTAAGGTGTTGAAAATGGGAATAATGCCACCTGAGATAGTGCAGTGGCTAGCCATCCAATCATTTTCTTTGAGAAACGGAAAGTATTGCAGTGCACGATAGCGCGTGGAGGATGCCGTTTCGCCTTTCGAGATGAATAAAATATTTTTATGCATTACTGCTTTGTAAATACAGCGAAAATTTCATCGCCTTGTTGTTTATACTTTGCCAGCCATACATACAGTCTTGCCAAAACTCGTTTCCACTTCACTCTTTTAGACGGTGTTTGTGTGTTTTCGGTGACGTAATCTAGGCTATTTAAAATAATTTTCGGTGTAGAGTCTGTTTTGAACAGCTGCATTTTTAGCCCACAATTATTCGCTAAAACAGATAAATTTTGATATGCAAATAAGTAAAGATGCCTGGGTACGTCGTTGGCATACCAATTGGTATTAAATAACTTTCTGCCCAAGGCCATGCTATTAGGGGTTTTAATTACTAATGATCCCTTAGGTTTAAGCACTCTGGCAAGTTCAGTGAAAAATGTCATAGGATTGGGCACATGTTCAATCACATGGCTGACATTGATGACATCAAAGCTGTTTGATTCAAAGTGTGCTGAGAACAAATCTCCATGATGCACAGTTAAGCCAGATAGTTTACACACCTCAACTGCGCTGGCATTAAATTCAACCCCTTGGGTTCGCCATCCTAGTTTTTTCATCCCATCCAGATAGCGCCCGTTGCCACAACCAACGTCTAGTAATTTGCCATTTTTAATATATGGCAATTCATATTTAGGGCTAAATAATTTAAAAATAGGACTTACTAAATCATTAAAAGCTGAGGTAGACAAATGCGAATAACTATAATATTTTTTCAAAATGGATTTTCTGATACCACTTACATTTTTTAGACGCGACTGTTCTTCATAGACGCTGTAATCGTCTGGGTAAAAAGCAGCAATATTTTCTAAACTTGGCAGTGGGTGCTGAAATACAAAGTGACATGCGACACAATTGTGATAATCGTAGCGCTCATCATGATTAAACATTAAATCACGGCTACTAAAATTATAAGTTGACGGTTGGTTACAAACTGGACAAGGTGCCTGCATAAAATATCTTTCTAACGGATGTCGTAGGGCGATCAGTGCGCTATCTTACGTTATTTACGTTGATAAATGACAATGCTATTGTTAGACTTAACGGAATTAAAGCTAGCAACTTCTTGATGGCTTGGTAAATGGTCTTTTAAAAATTGTTTTCTCTCTGGGTGCTTGCTGGAGTGACTAATTACCAAGTAGCCATAGTCATGTATTGATGCAGACTGAGTTTTCCTTGATAGGTATTCCCAGTCGTCAGGTTCAAACGTAAATGGTGCATTTGCATAATAACGTAAACGCTTTTCATCATAAAAAACAGGCTTTCTTTCTTTGTTGTTGGCTTTTAACCAACTTACTGCTTGTTGTTGGTAGTTATAGCCTTGGCGTTTCGGCAAGATATTTTTTACCAATCCAAGACAAAGTGCAATCACCACAAGCGAAGCAATGAAGGCTATCCTTTTCTGTTTACTTGCCAATAGTGCAGCAAAATAAAATGCGCCAAGCACCAGCAGTACCCAGCTTAAGCCAGCCACATAGCGGCCAGATAGCACGAATACTTTTACGATAATTAGCGCCATGCTGATAAGTGCGATAAGCGCAGTAGCTTTCAACACCAAATAGGCTTTCGGCTGTATATTTGCGCCATGATTTTTTAGCGTAATCCCAGCAAAAATAGTAGCAAATATGCCAGTAGCAGAGATTATTTTTGCAATCATGACATAAATAAAAGTCAACAATAAACCCATCACAGCAAAGTCTTCTAGATATTTCCCCAGCACTTGGCTAGACATGATGTGCGCTTGAGTCTGAAACTTTAGTGTAAATTCTTGATATAAATTCAACGAAAATACTTCTTGCAGACGACCAAAATTGCGCATACTTAAATCGTCACTAATAATAATTGCTACAGTAATCGCAATCAGCGCAGAAATAGCAACTGAATAAGTGTTTAGTAGGCGCAGTAAGCGATTTTCCCAGCTAAGCTCACGCATCAACAGCAAACAAAGCGGCAGGCCAATTAAATAACAAATGGCTTCAATGCGGAATAGGGTGGCGATCATTATGCATACCTGCCAAAGTAATGCATCGTTTAATTTATTGTGCTGTACGTAACGTATAAAAAACACTAAACCACTTAAATAAAATGCCCAAAACCCTTGGTCGCGCAGCAGCATTTCCAGCACGTCACCCACTAAATATTGGCCACCAAATAGCAATAGTGTGCCTGCTAGCATGACTCGGGCACCGCCACCTGCCAATTGAACAATAGTTAAAAAACTGGCGGTGGCAATGCCAAAAAATAGCATATTCAGCACTTGTGCCGATTGATGAATGCTTAAGCTGGTGATTTTATGCACTGCTGCAATACACGCGCCATATAGCGGCCAGTTAAACACTTTAATCGCACCGGTCCAATCACCCAGTGCAATTAAACGCGCCTGTTCAAAATAGAGGACTGTATCAGGGTTAATCCAGCCATGCTGAATATACTGCATCCAGCCAGCCAGTAGCATGCTGGCAAGCACAACCCACCAAAAAAGTTTTTTGGGTGAAACGCGATCAGTCTGGTTAAAAAAGTTGGGGATAGTAAATTGCATGGTTTTATTTTTTAAATTTTAGCTATTATTCTTTGTGGGGTGATATTTTTTAAGCAGGCCAAATGTGCATCGCCTTGCAGTGGGCATTCGCGCTTAAAACAAGGGCTGCAGCTTAGCCCTAAATACGCTATCACTGCATCTGGCTGCATAGGTGGCGTATGGTAGGGGTCGCTGCTGCCAAAAATGGCGATAAGTTTTTTATGCTCAGTTTCTTTACCATTTTCTTTGCTAAGTGCCGCCGCCACATGCATTAAGCCAGAATCGTTACTAATCACGGTATCGCAAATCGACATTAAATCAATCGCTTCGCCCAGTTTTGTTTTGCCGCCTAAATCAACACATTTATTTTGTGTGAATGTATTAATTTGGCTGGTCACAGGTACATCTTTGTCTGAGCCGAACAATACTACTTGCCAGCCATTTTTTAGCACCTCATTCGCCACTTTGGCGTAATATTCTGCAGGCCAGCGTTTGGCCTCACCGTATTCTGCACCTGGGCATAAGCCTAAAACTTTACTTTTATTTTCTAAAATACCTGCCCTAGAAGCCAATATCCATGCGGCTACTGGCAATGCACTTAATTGTGGGTTCGGAATACTTTTTGGTAATTCTTCATTTTTGTCTAAGCCCAGCGTCACAAAGCGCTCTACCGTTTTTTTAAGCTTAGTTTTATCTAATGGGCGAATATCGTTAATTAAACCAACACGCATTTCGCCCAAAAATCCAGTGCGCTTTTTGATGCCAGCAGCGAGTGGAAGCAGCGCAGATTTAAATGAATTGGTGAGGATAATACTTTGTGTATAGCCTGCATTTTTTAAGCTTTTACCAAATTGTAAGCGTTGCCAAAACGCCAACTCACCATGTTTAAATGGCAGTGCAATTTTGCCTGAGACCTCTGGCATGCGTTCTAGCAAAGGCAATGTCCATGCGGGTGCGGCCACGTCGATAATACAGTTTGGATTATTAATTTTGAGGGTTTTAAACAGACTTTGTGCCAGCACCATATCGCCTACCCATGCTGGGCCTAAGACTAAGATTTTGTCTAAGATTTTCTGAGCCATTAAGTGTTGAGTTTTTTAATGATATTGCTGGTGCTACGGCCTTCTACCAATTCTATTAGTGCAATTTCGCCGCCCCAACTTTGCACCTCTTTGCCGCCCACCACTTGGCTTGCAATGTAATCGCTGCCTTTGGCAATCACGTCTGGTTTGATGGTCTTAATCAGTTTTAACGGCGTGTTTTCGTCAAACAAAATCACCGCATCCACGCTTTCTAGCGCCGCCAGCACGCGCGCACGATCTTGCTCGTGCACCACAGGTCGCGTTGGGCCTTTTATTGCGCTGACTGAGCGATCTGTATTTAAACCAAGTATCAGTTTATCGCCACGTTTTTTTGCGGCTTCCAGATAAGTCACATGGCCAGCATGCAGCAAATCAAAGCAGCCATTGGTAAACACAATTTTTTGTTTGGCTTGCTTCCAAGTATTCACTTTTAAACTTAATTCAGCCAAATCGCAAATTTTATGCGCTTGCGTGTTGCCTTGTTGTGCGGTTAAGGCTTCAATTAAATCAGTTTTACAAATTGGCACCGTGCCAACTTTTCCCACCACTACGCCAGCAGCAATATTCGCCAACTCTAAGCTTTGTAATGGCGTTAAATTATGCATCAGTCCAGCCGCCAACGTCGCAATCACCGTGTCGCCCGCACCAGATACATCAAACACTTTTTGTGCAGTGGCAGGTAAGTGGTGTGCAGTTGATTCAATTAAACTAATGCCTTCTTCACCACGGGTAACAGCCATAAACTGCAATGCCAGCTTACTTTTTAGCGCGCTGGCTTTTGCAATTAAATCTGCATCCTGTATTGTGGTATTACAGGCCTCCGCCGTTTCTTTTTTATTGGGGGTGAGCGCCGTGGCGCCTACATATTTGCTGTAATCGCTGCCTTTTGGGTCAACCAACACGAGGATTTTTTGTGCCTTACAAATATTAATAATATCTTGGCAAATGGCTTCACTTAATAAGCCCTTTGCGTAATCAGATAATATGACTATTTGTGGTGATGCCTTGAGAGCCTCATGGATATTGGCTTGCAAAGCATCGTTTTCTTCTCGGCTGAATATTGCATGACTTTCTTGATCTAGCCGCAGCATTTGCTGATGGCCACCCAAAATACGCGTCTTGGCGATGGTGGGGCGCGTTTTGCTGGCAATTAAATTGGCGGTTACGCCCATTTTTTTGATAAGTTGGTTTAAGTTTTTGGCTTCAGCATCTGCGCCCACACAGCCAATCAGCTTAGTTGCAATACCCAATAATGCCAAGTTAGCCGCCACATTAGCTGCACCGCCTGCGCGCGTTTCTTCACTTTTAATCAGCACCACTGGCACCGGCGCTTCGGGTGAGATGCGACCTACTTCGCCCATTAAATAGCGGTCTAACATGACATCGCCAATCACTAGCGCATGCGTTTTTTTAGTACCAAATTGTTTGACGGTTTCAATCAAGTTTTGCATTAAAAGCACTTAGTCAGACTCTAAAATTTCGCACAAGCAATGCCCAATAAAAATATGTGCTTCTTGTACACGCGCTGTCACGCTGCTAGGTGCGATGATATTGTGTTTGCATAGAGCTGTCATTTTTCCACCATTGCCACCTGTCAGGCCAATGGTGATTGCGCCGATTTCGTTAGCAGCGTCTATCGCACGCACCACGTTTGCACTGTTGCCAGAAGTGGTAATGCCAATCAGCACATCTTTTGGTGTGCACAGCGCTTCCACTTGGCGTGCAAAAATGTAGTCATAGCCATAATCATTGCCAACTGAGGTAATGATGGAAGTATCAGTCGTTAGTGCAATGGCAGGCAAGCCTTTGCGTTCTTTTTTGAATCTACCAACAATTTCTGCCGCAATGTGTTGGCTATCGGCGGCGCTACCGCCATTGCCGCACAGCAAAATTTTGCCACCATTTTTAATACAATTTTGCAGCAAAATACCCACATCGGAAATTTGGCTAAACAAGCTAGGCAAAGCCGCAAACATCTCAATATGTGCGGCGTGTTCACCTTTTAAATAATCAATATATTTCATATTTTTCTCCCTTAACAATACGGGTCATCTTGCATCAGGTAGTTTTGCACATAATCTTTTACGCCATCTTCCAAGCTGGTCATTGGTAATTTATAGCCCGCTAAGCGCAATTTTGCCATCGGCGCCTCAGTAAAATATTGATATTTGCCGCGCAAATCTTCTGGCATATCAATGTATTCAATGTTCGGCGTTTTACCCATGCTGACCATCACATTAGCGGCTAAATCTTTAAAGCTGCGAGCTTGGCCAGTGCCAATATTGTAAATGCCATTTGGTGTTGGCTTGTTGGTTTGGCTGGAACTGAAAAAATGCGCCACAATATTCGCGCAATCTTTTACATAGACAAAATCGCGCTGCTGCTCGCCATCTTTTATGCCGACTTTAGTACCTTTAAATAACTGCATTTTGCCAGTTTGTTTAAATTGGTTAAAGGTGTGAAAAGCCACGCTGGCCATACGCTCTTTATGGTATTCGTTGGGGCCATATACATTAAAAAACTTAAAGCCAGCCCATACAGGTGGCGAGTTTTCTGGTGTTTGCTTTAATGCCCATTGGTCAAAAAAGTGTTTGGAGTAGCCATAGCCATTGAGCGGGCGCAGCTTGTCTATGTTGGCGTCATCATAACCCGCGCTACCATCACCATAGGTTGCTGCTGAGCTGGCATAGAAAAATGGTACGCCGTTCTCTGTGCACCAACCCCATAAATCTTGGCTGTAGTGAATGTTGGCTTCGACTAATTTATTAAAATCAGTTTCAGTAGTGGCACTAATGGCGCCCATGTGAATAATGGCTTCGACTCCATCATTAGCATCTAAAAAATCAAATAATTGGTCTTTATCTAAATATTCAACATAGTGCCGATGTACCAAGTTTTGCCACTGCGCTTGGTGCGTAATGTGATCGACAATGACCAAGTCATCACGTCCAAGCTTAGTGTTTAAGTGCCAGGCGATGATGCTGCCAATCATGCCTGCGCCGCCAGTAATAATAATCATAAACGCATTATAACGCTTATTGGCTAGCACCCAAAGCTTGCGCGTTGGCTTTTGTGGCGGCATTGTCTTTTACAGCTTGCGTGCTATCCCAATCGCTGCTCACCCAGCCTTGCAAGTTTTCTAGCGTAATTTCAGTCAGCGCGTGTATCCAAGCATCGTTATCGTTTAATGCGGGAATGTAGTTATATGCGCCGCCACCTGCGTGGGTAAAAATTTCTTTGCCTTCCATGGCAATTTCTTCCAGCGTTTCTAGGCAATCGCTGCTAAAACCTGGGCAAATCACATCAATTCTAGCGGTTTTGGCTTTACCTAAATCGGCTAAAGTGGTTGCCAGATAGGGCTTTAGCCACTCTTGCTTGCCAAAACGTGATTGAAATGCCACTTGGTAATGTGCTTTATCTAAGCCTAATTTCTCGGCCAGCAAGCGCGCCGTTTTATGGCAAGTGCAGTGGTAAGGGTCGCCTTTGGTTAAATGTACCTTGGGTACGCCGTGAAAGCTCATCACCAATTTCTCGCCAGCGGCAAAATCAGGTTTGCGATTAATTTCCCAATATTTAAGTACGCTTTTTTCAAGCGCTAAAATGTATTCAGGGTGGTCGTGATAGCCGCGCACCGTGCGGATGCCAGGCACATTGCGCATTTTAAGCAGCACTTTCCAAACCGCATCAAATACGGCGGCGGTGCTGCTGGCGGCGTATTGCGGAAACAATGGCAACACCAAAATACGGTCGCAATGTTGCGCCTTTAGTTTTTCAATGGCGCTTTTCATGCTCGGGTTGCCGTAGCTCATGCCCAGTTCTACTACAAATGGCGAGTTAATTTTTTGCGCCAAATACCCACGCAACATATTGGTTTGGCGTTGTGAATACACAGCTAGAGGCGAGCCTTCCGGCATCCACACTTGCGCGTATTTTGCGGCTGATTTTTTGGGCCGAATCACCAAAATAATGCAATGCAAAATCCAGCACCAAATAAAACGCGGAATTTCGACAATGCGCCTATCCATTAAAAATTGGCCTAAATAAGGCCGCAATGCCTTAGCAGTGGGCGCATCTGGCGTACCAAGATTCGCCAATAAAATACCAATTTTTAGTTGGTCGCCGTGGGTATAGTTAGGTTCGGGTTTGTAATACGCCATAAATGCTTACCTTTAAAAAATCATATTCTGTTGAAATACTGCGTTGCCCATCCAAAAATTATCCTTACATATAAAACATATGCGCGCCCAATTTTTGAACTCGCGCCTTGTCTTTCTTAGCAATATGAATTTTAAAAATAACCATTTGAAAATATTGAGTCAGGATGATTAAGTAGCTGAGGCAAAGCAGCACAAGGCGCACGGAGCGCAGAACCCGAGACTGTACACGTAGTACGTCGAGGGGTGAGTACCGCGCAACAACGTGATGGCAAGCCGCAAGTACTTAAGCACCTGAACTCAGCGCATTCGATAATAATTTCGCCGTGACATCCACAATTGGTATCACGCGTTCATACGCCATTCTAGTCGGGCCAATCACACCCAATGTGCCAACAACTTGTCCATCCGCCTCATACGGCGCTGTGACCATGCTGCATTCATCTAATGCTAAATAACCCGATTCGCCGCCGATAAAGATTTGTATGCCTGCTGCGTGCTGGCTGGTGTCTAGCAATTGCATCAGTGAAGTTCTGCGCTCAAAAATCTCGAACAGTTTGCGCAAGCTGTTCACGTTGGTAGAAAGTTCGTCGATGTTTAATAAGTTGCGTTCGCCCGCAATCACTACACCTTCATTTTTGCCATCGCCAGCACCCGCATGGATATTAGCTTCCAGAGCATCATTTATTAGTTTTTTCATGTCAGTTTGCATTTGTTTTAGTTCGGCATGCAATTTTAGCTGCACTTCTTCAAATGTTTGGCCGCTAAAATTGGCATTAAAGTAATTGCTGGCTTGGGTCAACTCGCTGGCTGAATACGGTTTTTCACTCAAAATAATACGGTTTTGCACATTGCCGTCACTGGTCACAATAATCACTAAAATACGTTTTTCGGTGAGCGGTAAAAATTCTAAATGCTTAAAGCTCAAAGTTTTACGTTTAGGAATCATCACCAAACCTGCAAACTGGGTAAGCTGCGATAGCATATCCGCCGCACTATTAATTAGCTCGTGTTGGTTGGGCGAGCTTAAGCCGCTCTTTAATTGATTCACCGCTTTGTTATCTAAAGTTTGCACAGTCAGCAGCGTATCGACAAACAGCCGGTAACCTTTTTGTGTGGGAATTCTACCTGCAGAAGTGTGCGGGCTAGCGATAAAACCCATACCTTCTAAATCTGACATGACATTGCGAATGGTCGCCGGGCTAACATCTAGGCCGCTGTGCTGTAACAGCGTACGCGAGCCAATCGGCTGACCATCACTAATGTAATGTTCGACTAAAGTCTTTAAAAGAATCTGCGCGCGCTTGTCCATAAATTTATGACGTATTTTGCCCGATTTAGTGCTTTGAGAATAGCCCAAACTTATGATTTAATTAAGCCATGACAGCATTTCAATCTATCGGCATTATTGGCAAATACATGAACGCGTCTGCGTTGCAGATGATGCAAGCGGATTTGGCCGATTTAGCGCGCCATTTACGTGCTAAAAATATCGAGGTTTGGCTAGAGAAAAATACTGCAGAGCATGCCGAATTGACTGGTTTTAATACCGCTAGTTTAGACGAAATTGGCAATAAAATAGATTTAGCCATTGTGATGGGCGGCGATGGTACCATGCTCAGCGTGGCGCGCAGCTTGATTGATGATGATATTCCGTTGGTGGGCATCAATCGCGGCCGCTTTGGTTTTTTAACCGATTTACGCGCCGAGGACATGCTGGTGAGCATAGACCGCATTTTAGCAGGAGCGCACCAAACCGAATCGCGCATGTTGCTAACAGCGCATGTTTATCGGGCTGGAAAGCAGGTACACACTGGCGTTGCGCTTAATGACGTGGTGATAAAAAGTAATTTGCGCTTGATAGAGCTAGAGGTAGAAGTGGACGGCAAATTTGTGCACAAACAGCGTGGTGACGGCCTCATTTTAGCCACGCCCACAGGCACCACCGCCTATTCTTTGTCGGCAGGTGGGCCTATTTTGCACCCCAATTTAGATGCAATCGCACTAGTGCCGATTAGCCCACACACATTGAGTAACCGACCCATTGCGCTTAATGCCAATAGCAAAGTAGAGGTGAATTTAGTACAAATTGATGAGGCTTACGTGAGCTACGATGGCCAGTTTCAGTTGCCGCTAGAGCAGGGCGACAAAATTGTAGTGCAACGCGCCACGCAAGAAGTGACCTTGCTACACCCCAGCGATTATTGCTACTTCGAGATGTTGCGTAATAAGCTCAATTGGGGTTGATTTAATTCATGTTACAAGCATTATCCATCCGCGATTTTATTATTGTTGAAGCGCTCGATTTAGAATTTTCGAGCGGCTTTACCACGCTCACGGGCGAAACAGGCGCAGGCAAATCCATTCTTATTGATGCACTTTCACTCGCTCTGGGTGAGCGCAACGATGGTGCGGTGATTCGCGCTGGTGCCGAGCGCGCGGATATTAGCGCTACGTTTTCGAATAATGAAAACGCCGCTATATTTCTCGAAAACAATGCTCTGGAAGGCTCGCCGATATTGGTTCTCAGGCGTGTTGTTTATGCGGATGGGCGCAGTCGCGGCTTTATTAACGGCACGGCGGTTACCATTGGCCAGTTAAAAGAACTAGGCGAATTGTTGGTGGATATTTACAGCCAAAATGCACATCACTCTTTGCTTAAAATCGCCACGCAACGGCAAATTTTAGATGAATTTTCTGGCAGTGTAGAGTTAGCTAACCAAGTCGCTAAGCAATATAAAACGTGGGCTGGTTTAAATCAAAAGCGCTTAGAAGTTGAGAAGAACTCGGTCGCCTTTGCAGATGAATTAGCCGAATTGCGCGATAAAACACGCGAGCTTAAACAGCTCAATTTTGCGGCAGAAGAGTGGCAAGAATTGCAAGCTGAGCATCATAAGTTAGCCAATGGGGCTAGTTTGCTAAGCGGTTTAGAGGCATGTATTGCCATGTTAAGCGACAATGAACCTGCGGTTGAAAGCATGCTGACGCAAGTGCAAAACAAGCTGATTGGTTTAGTAGAATTTGATGCGCAATTAAAAGAAGCGGCCGACGGCGTAGATTCTGCCTTGATTCAAATTGAAGAGGCTACGCGTTCGCTAAATCGTTATCTGCAACGTGCAGAGCTAGACCCGGCACGATTAAACGAGGTTGAAAACCGCATTCAAGCAGTGCATAACATGGCGCGAAAATATCGCGTTAAGCCAGAAGATTTGACGGATTTATTGAGTACAGATTTAGCGCGCATGACCGAGCTAGAAAGCTTTGCCAACGATGGCGCGCTGGCGAAATTAGAGGTCGAGGCGTTAAGTGCATATCAAACATCCGCCAAGCAACTAAGCGCAAGTCGCCAAACGGCCGCCAAAACGTTAAGTCAAAAAATCAGTGCTGAAATGCAACGGCTTTCACTAAGCGGCGGTAAGTTTGATGTCGCATTAACTGCTTGTGAGGCGACAAGTAATGGTTTAGAAACAGTCGAGTTTTTAGTGGCAGGTCATGCAGGTGTCGAGCCAAGGCCGTTGAACAAAGTGGCTTCTGGTGGCGAGCTTTCTAGAATCAGTTTGGCGCTACACGTGACAACTGCAAGCCAAGGTAGCGTGCCTTGCATGATTTTTGATGAAGTGGATGTTGGCATCGGCGGCGGCGTTGCAGAAGTGGTTGGGCAGTTGCTGAAACAACTCGGTGCAGAGCGCCAAGTGTTGGTGATTACTCATTTGCCACAAGTAGCCGCACAAGCTGCACAGCATTTACAAGTCAGCAAATCGCAACAAAATGGCGCAACTTTAAGCCATATTCAAGCTTTAGATAAAATCGAGCGTATAGAAGAAATCGCACGCATGTTGGGTGGCATTCAAATTACCGAAACCACACGAGAACATGCGAAAGAGATGCTAAAAGTTTAGTTGATTAGTTTAAAAAGCATGCCCTGGAAGGCGCATGGATATTGGGCTACAGGGCATTTATCTTTAATTATTTTTGCGCAAAAATAATCATTTTGTTATTACCTACACCGTCATTCCGTGCTTGACACGGAATCCAGTGGCTTTAAAGACCTTGTCGGGGGTAGCCCGACGCCTAGTCACTTTCTTTTAACTGCCTGAAAAGAAAGTAACCCAAGAAAACGGCACCCCGCTACCGCTTTATCCTTCGGTCTTAGCGCCGCATCTGGGTGACGGCTGCGGAACTCGCTTTGCTCGAACAGTCCTCGCCGTCTACCATCTGCCGCTCAAGCCGAAGGTGCGGCAAGGGGATTTAAAACCCGCTAAGCACAATCGTTAGGTATCCCGTTTGATAGATGGGTTAGGTGTTTTGATGCACCGATATGAATAATAAATGGCAAATAGTAATACGATAATTAAGGACAAATTAAGAATAAGTGAGTAAACCGTAACTACAACAGTGGCAACTAGTATCGCAATTTACCACCGACGCTGCTGAGCTAATGGTGTTAGATAAATAATAGAAACGCTTAGTAAGTAGATTGGAAGCAAGATTAACCAAATAAAGATTTTCTTGTTAGAAGTATCAGCTAATAGATATTTGAATAACTCCTGAACGTCTTTAATGGATGGGTCACTAATTGTGAAAGATGAGCTAATTAAAATAGCCCAAATTCCTATTGGTGCGATAGCACAAAGAGCATATAAAAGAGAAGCAGATTTCGTAGGGTGCATGTAACTCTATGTGCAGTATAAATATTATTTCGCCAACTCTGCCGCTTCAACCACCACTTTATACAGCTGCGGTTCTTGCGGCGTTTTCACGCGTTCGCCAATAGCAATTCGACTCATTTTTCTGGGGCACATGGCTTAATTGTTAAGACGGCATTGTTGGGTTTAAGCTCAAAAATACAGGAAACACGCTGATTCGATTGGTACGTATTGATGCCTTTAAGTTTAATGCGAATACCTTCTTTTAACTGGGTAATAGTAGGCATTTGAAAGCTATAAAGACCTAACTCAACCAGTTGCGCTGCGTAAATGACCTTGCTTGATTCATTTGAGTCTTGTGGATCAGCCACCCATTCAGCAAGTACACCAGAAGAGACATGTTCAAAGCCTGCGTTCCATACGGTTACTCTATATAAACCGTGGCTATTTTCCGCATCCCATCGACCGCCAGTGTTAGTAAAAACAACAGCTGGGTCAATAGAAGGGGTAGCCCAGATAGTTTGAGGGGTTATGGTAAATAGGACCGCATACAATATTGCAGTGTGGCGCGGCATTATTACTTCGCCAACTCTGCCGCCTCTACCACTACTTTATATAGTTGCGCTTCTTGTGCGGTTTTTACGCGTTCGCCCGTATTAATTTGGTTACGTTTGCCAGGTTGTACGCCGTTGATAATCATCGGTTGGCTTTGGCCTACGGCGCGGCCTGTTTGCGCATCATATTTCACCACGCGTACTTGCACACGACCCACTGGCAAGCTGGTAGCGTTTTCTACCACGGCAAATAAGTTGCCACTATTATCAGCTTGCGCGCCGCTGCGGATATATTTGGCTGGGTTGCGCGGTAAATCTAATTTAACTGCATGCTCGCCTGCTTGTTTGCCCATTTCTGAATTTGAGCTGGCGGCAATTTGATAATGTTTTAGGGCACCCTCAATATCGCCACGACCTTCGGCAATATCGCCAAGTAAAGCATGGCCTGGCGCGGTGGGTAGCAGTTCATTGGCGCGTTTTAAAAATGGCTCAGCCTCCGCTTTTTTACCCATGTTAAATAGCGCAATGCCGCTTTGCACGTGCGGTTTAAAGTAATCGGGCTGCATTTTTATGGCTTTATCGTAATAGGCCAGCGCATCGGTGTTTTTCTTTTGGCTTAACGCAATATCGCCTAGTAGCTCTTGAAAGCGCGGTTCGCGCGGTTCACCGGCAATGGCTTTTTGTGCCAAGGTGGTGGCGGTGGCGGTGTCATTCTTTTTTAGTGCGGCAATGGCGTCGTCATAAGCTTTATAGGCAGGCTGGGTAGATTTCAATTTACCTACATTTTTAGCATAGGCTTCTTTGCCCATATCGCCGCCTGCGCCCATTTTGGCTAAGGTCACTTTATTGGCATCAACACGTTCTTGAGAGGGTGGATGGCTTGCAAATAAGCCTGTAATAAAATCACTTTTACGGTCTTTACTTAATCGCACAAAGGTTTCTTGCAGTGTCACAGCGGCAGCAGGGTCGTAACCAGCTTTTTTCATGTATTGCATACCATAAAAGTCAGATTCACTTTCTGCATCGCGGCCATATTTGCTGCCAATTAACTGCGCACCTAATTGCGATGCGCCAACTGCTAAGTTAGCGTAATCAGTATTTGCCGTACCTATGCCCACCGCAATCATGGCACCTTGCATAAATATGCCGCGCTCCATGCTTTTGGCGCCGTGGCGTGCCGCCGCATGCACAATCTCATGCCCCATGACTGCGGCTAATTCGGCCTCGCTATTTAGCTCGTAAAGCAAGCCGCGATTAAACGCAATTTTGCCGCCAGGTATCGCCCAAGCATTGGGGGTGGAATCATTTAACACCACAAATTCGTAAGGTAATTCTGGGCGATCTGACACTTTGCCTAAGCGATTGCCGATGCCTTGTACATAGGCGGTTAATTCGGGGTCAATAATGTAATCGCCGCCTTGTGATTGGCGTGCAGGCGAGTAGTTTTCTTTACCAATAGCAATTTCTTTATCTTGCGATACAAATTGGAATTCTTTTTTCTTGGTGACTGGGTTGGTGCCGCAGGCGCTGATGCTGGCAGCTAGTGCCAGTGCAAGTGAATACTTTAAAGTTTGATTAAATAAAGCGGAGGAATATTGTTTTAACATGTTGTGCTCCCTAAATAAATATTTTTACGTAAATACTTTTTTTAATAGATTTTTTTATACCTTATTAACGTCTTGCTATCTCATTAGGATGACTTTAAAACTTTACTTTTTCTTGCCGCAAGGTTGTTCTTTGCAAATACCATAAATCATCAGCGAATGTTCTTGCATGACAAACCCGCGCGACTCTGCTGCATCTTTTTGGCGCTTTTCAATTTCCTCATCGTAAAATTCTTCTACGCGGCCGCATTTAACACAAACGATGTGATCATGATGCGTGCCTTCATTCAGCTCAAATACTGCTTTACCACTTTCAAAATGGTGGCGCAACAATAAGCCAGCTTCTTCAAATTGTGTGAGCACACGATACACCGTGGCCAAGCCGACATCTTCACCCGTGGTGATTAATACTTTATAGACATCTTCGGCCGACATGTGGCGTTCTTTGCTGGTTTCAAACAGCTCTAAAATCTTTAAACGTGGCAGTGTCGCTTTAAGGCCAGCGTTTTTTAAATCTTTTTGATCATGCATAATTTTGCTCGTTTTACCCTGTAAATTCAGCGGCTAAATACACTAAAACCACTTTTAAGGTTTTAGCCTTAACCGCATCGTGTTATATTAACGCCAATTTAGTAATAAGTCTTTAACTCCATAAATTCATGCGCTATTTTTTAATTATTCTTTTTGCACTGCTCTCTGCCTGCGGTTCTGTGGTGCCCACGGTTAAGCCATTTAAAATGGATATTCAGCAGGGCAACGTCGTCACCTCTAAAATGTTGCTGCAGTTGCGGCCTGGCATGACCAAATCGCAAGTTAAATTTATTATGGGCTCACCACTCATTATTGATAGCTTTCATAAAGATCGCTGGGATTACTTTTACCAATTGCGCCAAGCGGGCAAAATTGTCGAGCAACGTCGGGTAATTTTAGATTTTGATAAAGATTTACTCACCAAAGTACGTGGTGATGTGGTGCCAGAGGGCACAGCTGGCGCGGCCACTGGCAATGAAAGCAGTGTGGCTAAAACCATCACTGTAGAGCCAAAACCCAAGCAAGAACAAGGCATGCTAGATAAATTTAAGTTTTGGAAAGATGACGAAAAAGCAGTAGCTACACCAATCGCTAAGCCAGAGTCAGTGAAACCTAGCGAAGAAAAAAGTTGGACAGACAAGCTGAAGTTTTGGAAAAAAGACGAGATTGCAAAAGAAGCAGACAAAGTGCAATCTGCACCAGCAAAAACAGATGCGCTGGAAGCCAATACCAGTGCGCCTGCTAGCGATGCTCCACTAATAGAAGTGCCTAATATTGATGCGCCAAGTGTTTTAGCGGTGCCAATCGGTGGCGTATTGTTACCAGATGCGCCAACAGTGGAAACGCCAACAACAGAAGCGCCTCCAGTAGAAGAGCCAGTAGTCACAGCGCCAGTAATAGAAGCCGCGCCTGTTGAAATAACAAAACCAGTAGCGCTGCCAACAATAGAAGAGCCTGCGAAAATACAAGCGCCTGCGAAAATAGAAGCACCGCAAGTTGAAATGGCTTCGCCTGCACCAATACCAGTGCCAATGCCAGCCGCCAAAGCAGGCGAGCGTTTGATATTTAGAATGGATAGAAATTTAGACTTAAAAAATCTACAAACGCCAGCTGAGGCTTCGCCAATAGAAAATAATGCAGCGCCAACAGCAGCTAAGCCTAAAAAACTTGAGCAGCAAAAAATAGAGTCGCCATTACCAGCGGAAGAAGCGCCAGGCTACTTTGAGCGCATGCTAGAAAAGATAGGTTTTTAAATGGCATTAAAAATAGTCATTGCAGGTGCCAGTGGGCGCATGGGGCAAGCGCTGATTCAAGGCGTGTTTGGTGATGCTGCACTGCAACTATTTGGTGCGCTAGACCGGGCAGGTAGCGCCAGTATTGGCCGCGATGCAGGTGAGCAGGTGGGTAAAAATACAGGGGTTTACATTAGTGATGATGCGGCAGAAACGCTGCAAGATGCTGATGTGCTGATTGATTTTACCCGTCCAGAAGCTAGCTTGGAATATTTGGGTATTTGCCAACAACACCAAGTAAAACATGTGATTGGAACCACAGGTTTTACAGTAGCGCAAAAAGCTAAAATTGAAGCGGCCGCCGAAAAAACTGCCATTGTATTTGCGCCTAACATGAGTGTGGGCGTGACTTTGCTACTCAGTTTAGTTGAGCAAGCCGCCAAAGTATTAAATGAAGGCTACGATATCGAAGTGGTTGAGATGCACCATCGCCATAAGGTAGATGCACCCTCTGGCACAGCCCTTAGATTAGGTGAGGCTGCAGCGGCTGGTTTGGGACAAGATTTAAAAGATTGTGCCATTTACGCGCGTGAAGGCGTCACTGGCGAGCGTGAAGCGGGAAAAATTGGCTTTGCCACGCTGCGTGGTGGCGATGTGGTGGGCGACCATACGGTTATATTTGCTGGCACAGGCGAACGAGTAGAAATTACCCACAAAGCTAGCAGCCGCGCCACGTTTGCATTGGGCGCGCTACGCGCTGCTAAATTTTTGCAAAGCAAGCAAACAGGCTTGTTTGATATGCGTGATGTGTTGCGCTTGGCTTAATTTACGCACATAGAGCGACTTAACTTAGTTTAGCGTCCTATCCATTTTATGTTCGAACCTATTAAACTCAAGCGCATTCAAGATCAGGCCAAGTATTGGTACTGGATGCTATTTTTCCTGACTTTATTAATTGGCTTGTTGTATATATTTTATGTCGCCAAATCTCAAGATGAGGAAATGCGGGATAATTTAGTTGTTTATGCACGCACCATCGAGCAATCGATTGATTGGCTACCACATGCCAACACTTTAAATACCAACCCAAAGCAACTAGTAAAAGCTGATTTAGCGCTGCTAGAACAACAGCTCAATAGTGCTTGTAGAGCCAATAAAAATTGCCATTTTATTTATTTACTTTATTTAGAAAACGACAATGACAAACCGCAAGTAAGATTTTTGTTGGATGCCAGCCCGCAGCCAGCCTCACAAATTTCACATTTGGGCGACCTGTTTTCAGAAGCAAGTGGTGCGCTGGTGCATGGTCTGAAAAATAGACAGCCGCTGGTGGAAGGCCCAGTAACAGACCGTTGGGGTACTTGGGTAAGTGCGCATGTGCCGCTTGCCACTACGGTCAAAACGTCAAATTTTGTCATGCTGGGTATTGATGTGGCCGCCAGCAATTGGCGCCAGCAAGTGTATAAAAAAGTAATCGCGCCCAGCATTATTACCTTATTCTTTCTCATGGTGTTGGCTGGTTTGATTATTCAAAGCAAAAAGCGCGAAAAATTGTTGGCGCAGCTATTTAGCTCTACTTCTGCATTATCCTTATTGGCCAATAATGATGACCTAACAGGCTTGCCTAATCGCCGTTTGTTGGAGGATAGAATGGCACAAGCTCTAAAAGAAGCTGCGCGTGAGCAGTGTAAGGTGGCGGTATTATTTTTAAATTTAGATTATTTTAAATTGGTGAATGACACGCATGGCCATTTGGTTGGCGATCAATTACTTAGAGATGCTAGCGTGCGATTGACCGAATTATTGCGCGCAGAAGATACCGTGGCGCGTGTGGGTGGCGACGAGTTTGTGGTGCTATTGCCCAAGCTTGATGATTTAACCCAGCTGAATACCACCGTAGAAAAAATTCTGAGCGAGTTAGCCAAGCCTTTTGTCATTGCGCAACACACTTTGCAATTGGGCGTCAGTATTGGTATTGCGCTGTATGCCGAGCATGGCGATAACCCTAGCCGCCTAATTAAATGTGCAGATGACGCGATGTACGTAGCCAAGCGGTTGGGCCGTAATTGTTATCATATTTATCAGCCGGATTAATCATTAGCTTTATCATTGCTTTAAATTTAACTGCCCTACCGCCTAATATCCATGCGGTTTGCAGGGCAGTTAAATTTATATTTTATCGTCATCTTTAAAGCAGCAAAGTATTGCGCGCTATTACAAATAATCCATTATTAGCTAGTTTCTTGGCTTGAACTTTGGGCTAAATTCCGCTATAATTCGGCAATTCTGAAACGGGAAGAGTCTACAAAGCTCCTCCCGTTTTGCATATCTAGCATTTGATATGTAGCCACGAAAATTTAGGAGCTTTACGGTGTCAACAACAGCGGTGTCAATCACAGTCCCGGCGTTACTAGTTTTAGCAGATGGAACTGTTTTTAAAGGCATTGCTATTGGCGCACAAGGTTATACCATCGGCGAGGTGGTGTTTAATACCTCAATGACAGGCTATCAAGAAATCCTCACTGATCCATCCTACACCGAGCAAATTGTTACGCTGACTTATCCGCATATTGGTAACACTGGCACCAATGCTGAGGATGTAGAGTCAGGCAAAATTTATGCAGCAGGCCTCATTATTCGCGATTTGCCTTTGCTTGAATCCAACTTTCGCAGCACACAAAACTTAAGCGATTACTTAAAAGCCAACAATATCGTTGCTATTGCCGATATTGATACACGTGCGCTGACGCGGCATTTACGCGAAAATGGTACGCAAGCAGGCTGCATCATGGCGGGCGAGGTTGATGAAACTGCTGCGCTAATTAATGCGAAAGCATTCCCAGGATTGGCCGGTATGGATTTAGCCAAAGTGGTTTCATGCAAAACCGCTTATGAATTCAACGCATCTGATCACGGCGCTGGCGAATGGGTGTTAGGTAAAGGTTATACCAAACCTGAAAATGCAAAATTCCATGTCGTTGCTTTTGATTACGGCGTTAAGCGTAATATCCTTAGAATGTTAGTATCGCGCGGCTGTAAAGTGACTGTTCTGCCAGCGCAAGCAAGCGCCGAAGAAGCGTTAAAATATAAACCAGATGGCATCTTTTTATCTAACGGCCCAGGCGACCCAGAGCCTTGTGATTACGCTATTAGTGCTATTAAAACGCTGGTAGAAACGGGCATTCCGACTTTTGGTATTTGTTTGGGGCATCAGTTGTTGGCGCTGGCTTCGGGCGCAAAAACCCTGAAAATGAAATTTGGTCATCACGGTGCCAATCATCCAGTGCAAGATGTCGCCACTAAGCGCGTCTATATCACCAGCCAAAACCATGGCTTTGCGGCTGACCCGAATACGCTGCCGAAAAACGTAAAAATCACCCATGTATCTTTATTTGATGGCAGTTTGCAAGGCATTGCCCGCACCGACAAACCTGCATTTAGCTTTCAAGGTCACCCAGAAGCCAGCCCAGGACCCACAGAAATGAGTGAGTTGTTTGATCAATTTATAACGCTGATGCAGAACAGGAAAGTAGCGTAATGGCTAAGCGTACCGACATTAAATCTATCCTCATTATCGGTGCAGGGCCAATTGTCATCGGCCAAGCCTGCGAATTTGATTACTCTGGCGCACAAGCTTGCAAAGCCTTGCGCGAAGAAGGTTACCGCGTCATTTTGGTGAACTCAAACCCTGCCACCATTATGACTGACCCAGAAATGGCGGATGCGACTTACATCGAGCCGATTACTTGGCAAGTGGTTGAAAAAATAATCGCTAAAGAGCGCCCAGACGCGCTATTGCCCACTATGGGCGGGCAAACTGCGCTAAATTGTGCGCTCGATTTAGATAAACACGGTGTGTTGGAAAAATACAATGTGGAGATGATAGGCGCCAGTAAAGAAGCCATCGACAAAGCAGAAGATCGCCAAAAATTTAAAGAAGCCATGACCAAAATTGGCTTAGGTTCAGCGCGTTCTTCTATCGCGCACAGCATGGAAGAAGCCTTGCAAGTACAGGGCAGTATTGGCTATCCAGCTATTATTCGTCCCTCGTTCACCATGGGCGGCAGTGGTGGTGGCATTGCCTATAATCGCGAAGAGTTCGTAGAAATTTGCGAGCGTGGTTTAGACGCATCGCCAACCAAAGAATTGTTAATTGAAGAATCCATGCTAGGCTGGAAAGAGTATGAGATGGAAGTGGTGCGCGACAAAGCGGATAACTGCATCATCATTTGCTCGATTGAAAACCTAGATCCAATGGGCGTGCACACTGGCGACAGCATTACCGTTGCGCCTGCGCAAACGCTGACCGATAAAGAATATCAAATTATGCGTAACGCTTCGCTAGCGGTGTTGCGCGAAGTGGGCGTAGAAACGGGTGGCTCGAATGTGCAGTTTGCCATCAACCCTGACGATGGTCGCATGATAGTGATTGAGATGAATCCGCGCGTATCGCGCTCGTCTGCGCTGGCTTCTAAGGCGACAGGTTTCCCAATTGCCAAAGTGGCTGCTAAATTGGCGGTGGGCTTTACTCTGGATGAGCTTAAGAACGACATTACAGGCGGCCAAACGCCCGCGTCGTTCGAGCCGAGCATCGATTATGTTGTGACCAAGATTCCACGTTTCGCCTTTGAGAAATTTCCTCAGGCAGATAGCCGCTTAACCACGCAAATGAAGTCGGTGGGCGAAGTGATGGCGATTGGCCGTACTTTTCAAGAAAGCTTCCAAAAAGCTTTGCGCGGGCTTGAAGTGGGCGTAGATGGCCTAGATGAAATTAGCAATGATATTGACCGTATTACCAAAGAAATGGGTGAGCCTGGGCCAGAGCGCATTTGGTACGTTGGCGATGCGTTTAGATTGGGCATGAGCATCGAGCAAGTATTTAACATTAGTAAAATTGACCCGTGGTTTTTGGCGCAGATTAAAGATATTATCGCGCGCGAAAACGCCCTAAAAGGCAAGCACATTGCCGACCTTGATAAAGAAGCGCTGTTCCAACTAAAACGCCGTGGTTTTAGTGATCGTAGATTAGCTAAGTTGTTAGAAACTGACCAGCATGCGGTGCGTGCTTATCGTCAAGCACACAATATTCGCCCAGTGTATAAGCGCGTAGATACTTGCGCGGCAGAGTTTGCCACCAACACCGCCTATATGTATTCTAGCTACGAGCAAGTATGTGAATCTGCACCAACCGCTAACAAAAAAATTATGGTGTTGGGCGGCGGGCCAAATAGAATTGGTCAAGGTATTGAGTTTGATTATTGCTGCGTGCACGCGGCGTTTGCCATGCGCGATGATGGCTATGAAACCATCATGGTCAATTGCAATCCAGAAACCGTTTCTACCGATTACGATACATCTGATCGTTTGTATTTTGAGCCTGTGACCTTAGAAGACGTGCTGGAAATCGTGCATATTGAAAAGCCAGTCGGCGTGATAGTGCAATACGGCGGCCAAACGCCTTTGAAGCTCGCGCGTGCGCTTGAAAAAGCCGGTGTGCCGATTATTGGTACCAGCCCTGACGCAATTGATCGCGCTGAAGACCGCGAACGCTTTCAACAATTATTGCATAAACTTGGCCTAAAACAACCGCCAAACCGCACGGCGCGCACGCCTGAAGCGGCGCTGATTGCGGCGAATGAAATTGGTTATCCGCTAGTGGTTAGACCTTCTTACGTTTTAGGCGGTCGCGCCATGGAGATTGTGCATGAGCAAAGCCAATTAGAGCGCTACATGCGCGAGGCGGTGAAAGTGTCTAACGATTCACCCGTGCTGCTAGACCGCTTTTTAAATGATGCACTGGAAATTGATGTGGACGCCATTTGTGATGGTGAAGATGTGCTGATTGGCGGCATTATGCAACACGTAGAGCAAGCGGGCGTGCACTCTGGCGACTCGGCTTGTTCTTTACCGCCGTATAGCTTAAGCAAAGAATTGCAAGATGTGTTGCGCGAACAAACCGTACAAATGGCGCTGGCGCTGGGCGTTAAAGGTTTAATGAACGTGCAATTCGCGATTCAAGGTGAAACGGTTTATGTGCTAGAAGTAAATCCACGCGCCAGTCGCACCGTACCATTTGTATCAAAAGCCTGCGGCTTGCAATTGGCCAAAATTGCCGCGCGCTGCATGGTGGGGCAGTCACTTAAATCGCAAGGTGTTACCAAAGAAGTCATTCCGCCATATTTCTCGGTCAAAGAAGCGGTGTTCCCGTTTATCAAATTCCCTGGTGTTGATACTATTTTAGGCCCAGAGATGAAATCGACTGGCGAAGTGATGGGCGTAGGCGCTACGTTTGCCGAGGCATTTGTGAAGTCGCAACTCGGTGCATCGGCCAAGCTGCCCAAAGGTGGCCGCGCTTTTATTAGTGTGCGCAATGAAGACCATTTAAAAGTGGTAGATATTGCGCACGACCTAGCAAAGCTTGGGTTCTCATTAGTGGCTACTAAGGGCACTGCCAACGTGCTAAAAGAATATGGCTTAACCGTAACAGCGGTAAATAAAGTAGCCGAAGGTCGGCCGCATGTAGTGGATATGATTAAAAATCAAGAAATTAGCTTTATTGTGAATGTGACCGAAGACAAAAAAGCGGTGGCGGATAGTTACGAGATTCGCCGCAGCGCGTTGCAAAATAAAGTGGCTTACTACACGACTTTAGCTGGCGCTAAGGCTGCCTGCATGGGCATGTCGTATTCGCACGAGCTAACTGTAGAATCACTGCAAGACTTACATAAAAGACTTGCTTAAACGCTTTATATTTTAGTAAGCCTAGAGCTGTATAAAAAGCGATTGCTTGCACTCAATCGCTTGCGCTATAGATTAGTTTAAATTACACTTAATTATTAAATGATAAAAACCACGCCCAGCTGGGTGTGGTTTATTTTTTTACTTTATAGATTGGCAACAACGTATGGCATTAAATCAAATCCCCGTTACCATCATAGGCGCAGAAATGATGAAAGTAGAGCTGGCACGTCTGCGCAGTGTAGATAGGCCTGAGGTGATTCAAGCCATTGCCGAGGCGCGCGCGCAGGGTGATTTATCTGAGAATGCCGAGTACGAAGCGGCAAAAGAGAAACAAAGTTTTATTGAAGGACGCATTGCCGAGCTGGAATCCAAATTATCGAATTTGTTTGTGATTGACCCAAAAACACTCAATGCCGAAGGTCGCGTGGTATTTGGCGCAACGGTACGTTTTGAAGATTTAGATTCTGGCGATGCCAAAACCTACCAAATTGTTGGTGAGGATGAAGCCAATATTAAAGGCGGCAAAATCTCTGTTGGCTCACCGATTGCGCGCGCCTTAATTGGAAAAAGCGAGGGCGACATTGCCGAAGTGCAATCCCCAGGCGGTATTAAAGAGCTAGAAGTGCTAGAAGTGAGCTACATTTAAACATGCTAGCACGGGTTAATTTAATCGTTGTTACCTTATGGGTGGGTGCGCTGTGGATGACTGGGCTTACTGCGTATATATTATTTGATACGATGCAAGATAAACAACTGGCGGGTAGTTTGGCGGGCAAGTTGTTTAATATTGTCAGTTATATTGGCTTGGCCAGCGCGTTTTATTTGTTGATTCAACGCCTGTTAGATTTTGGCACCAGCGCGCTGAAACAAAGTTATTTTTGGGCGGTGGTATTGATGCTGCTGTTGATTTTAGCCAGTCATTTTGGCGTTCAGCCGATATTAGCGCATTTAAAAGCCAGCGCCATGCCCAATGATGTCATGCAAAGCGTATTTGCTGATAGATTTAAAACTTGGCACGGCATAGCCAGCGTGGCGTATTTGCTGCAATGTTTGCTGGGTTTTGTGCTGGTACTAAAAGTACGCTAGATTAAGACTTTTAACAACCGCCCTCCAACTGCAAGGGATGTTCCCGCAGAATATACCAGCTAAAGATGCTTATTCATGCGTGAAACCCGCATGGATACTGCCTCACAGAGCATCGTTTTTTGCATGTTATAGTTTTGGAATGTGAATTTTGGCTTTTTCTTTAATGGTTTCACTGGCGCGATACACCACCAATTGTTTGCCAATTTGATGCACGGCAACAGCATTGGTTTTAGCGCAAATTTCCACATAGATAGCTTTGCGTGCATCGCGGTCATCGCCCGCAACCTGTATTTTGATTAACTCGTGCGCGTTTAAATTCAACTCAATTTCTTTGAATATGTTGTCGGTGAGACCGTTGTTGCCTATCATTACCACAGGGCTTAAACTGTGCGCTAAGCCACGTAAATGCACGATTTGTTTGGTATTTAATTTCATTGTCATCCTTTTAGTACACGTATTTTAACACGAAGGTAAGTTTTTAAATTGAAGGTCAAAGTTGAATGCAAGAATTGAAGGCCAAACTTGAAAGTTAGTCGCACCAGTAAGGCTTGGATGCAAGAGCATCTGAATGATGAATTTGTGAAACGTGCACAAAAAGAAGGCTATCGCGCGCGCGCCGCTTATAAGCTGATTGAAATTGACGACAAAGATAAACTAATTAAACCGGGCATGACCATTGTCGATTTAGGCTCCACCCCCGGCAGTTGGTGCCAAGTGGCGGTGCAGAGGCTAAAAGGCCAAGGTAAAATCATCGCGCTAGATATTTTAGACATGACTGGCATTGCTGGCGTGGAGTTTATTCAAGGCGATTTTAGAGATGCTGCTGTACTTAAACAGCTAGAGACTGCATTAAATAATAAACCAGTTGACCTTGTAATTGCAGATATGGCGCCCAATATAAGTGGCATAAGTGACGTGGACCAAGCAGGAGCGATGTATTTGACCGAGTTGGCGTTGGAGTTTAGCCAAGCTTGGTTGAAACCAAATGGCAATTTTTTAGTCAAGGTATTCATAGGTGCAGGTTTTGATGAGATGGTAAAAACCATGCGGCAGCAGTTTGATAAAGTAGTCACGCGCAAGCCCAAAGCATCAAGAGATAGAAGTAGCGAAGTGTATTTACTGGGTTTAGGAAAAAAGTAGTGTTTAGGTAAAAAATAGGTTTAGAATTTAAGTAACAAGATAAAGTCGTAAAAATGTTCGTATTTTCAAGGAATAAGCTGTGAATAATATCGCAAAAAGTATTGCAATTTGGCTAGTGGTAGCACTGGTGCTAATGACTGTATTTCAACAATTTTCTGGCAAAGCCAATGATGAAACGCAAGTCAAATATTCGCAATTTATGCAGCAAGTAAAAGATGGCAGCATTGCTAGCGTGCAAATTGACGGCCGCGTGGTGCGCGGCAAAACGCAAGATGGTAAAGAATTTAGTACTTATACGCCGAATGATTTGTGGATGGTGAACGACTTGCTTAAATACAACGTGCAAGTTGAGGCTAAGGCAGAGCAACAGCGCAGCTTGTTGATGGACATCTTTATGTCGTGGTTCCCGATGATTTTACTCATTGGTGTGTGGATATTTTTTATGCGCCAAATGCAAGGCGGCGGTAAAGGTGGCGGCCCATTCTCGTTTGGCAAAAGTAAAGCGCGCCAATTAGATGAAAGTAGCAACCAAACCACGTTTGCCGATGTAGCGGGTTGTGATGAAGCTAAAGAAGAAGTAGTTGAGTTAGTGGACTTTTTAAAAGAGCCAACCAAATTTCAGAAGCTTGGTGGGCGTATTCCGCGCGGTGTGTTACTTGTAGGCCCTCCAGGTACAGGTAAAACCTTGCTTGCACGCGCCATTGCGGGTGAGGCCAAAGTACCATTCTTTAGTATTTCAGGCTCTGACTTTGTGGAGATGTTTGTCGGTGTAGGCGCAGCACGTGTGCGCGATATGTTTGAAACCGCCAAAAAGAATTCACCGTGCATTATTTTTATTGATGAAATTGATGCTGTGGGGCGTAGTAGGGGCGCGGGTACTGGCGGCGGCAACGATGAGCGTGAACAAACCCTCAACCAATTATTGGTGGAGATGGATGGTTTTGAGGCTAGCAGCGGCGTGATTATTATTGCCGCAACCAACCGTGCAGATGTTTTAGATAAAGCCTTATTGCGCCCAGGCCGTTTTGATCGTCAAGTGATGGTGGGCTTGCCCGATATTAAAGGTCGTGAGCAAATCTTACTGGTGCACATGCGTAAAGTACCAATTGACCCAGATGTCAAAGCCGATATTATCGCGCGTGGTACGCCTGGTTTTAGTGGTGCAGATTTGGCTAACTTAGTAAACGAGGCTGCTTTATTCGCCGCGCGTCGCAGCAAACGTACAGTCGATATGGAAGATTTTGAAGATGCAAAAGACAAAATTTACATGGGCCCAGAACGTAAATCAATGGTGATTCGTGAAGAAGAGCGTCGCAACACGGCCTATCATGAATCTGGCCATGCGGTTGTCGCTAAACTATTACCAAAAGCAGATCCTGTGCATAAAGTCACCATTATGCCGCGTGGTTGGGCGCTGGGTTTAACTTGGCAATTACCTGAGTTTGATCGCATTAGTAATTACAAAGACAAAATGCTGGAAGAGATTTCGATTCTATTTGGCGGCCGTATTGCCGAAGAAATCTTTATGCATCAAATGAGCACTGGCGCAAGCAATGACTTTGAACGTGCCACTAAATTAGCGCGCGATATGGTGACTAAGTATGGCATGAGTGATAGCTTGGGTATTATGGTGTACACAGGTAGCGAGCAAGATTCGTTTTTTGGCAGCATGAGTAGCAAAACCGTATCTGAAGCCACGCAGCAAAAAGTGGATACCGAAATTAAACGTATTTTGGATGAGCAATACGGCATTGCACGGCATTTGTTAGAAACCAATAAAGACAAGGTTGAAGCCATGACAGCGGCGCTGATGGAATATGAAACCATTGATGCCGACCAAATTAACGACATTATGGCGAGCATTCCAGTGCGTGCACCTAAACCGCGTCAGCCAAAAGTGAGGCCAAGTGATACTGGTGGCTCATCTTCTGGCAATAGCGCCACGCCTGTGCCGCAACCCACAGCTAAAAGTTAACTGCAAAAAGCTAAAGCTGATTAATGTTAGAATAAGGGCTGATTTATGTCAGCCCTTATTTATTGATGATATTTGATTGTGGAAAATTTCAGCTTGATTTAACAACGCCGCGCGTGATGGGCATTGTTAATGTCACGCCTGATTCATTTTCAGATGGTGGCAAATTTGCTGCAGCCAATTTAGCGATTCAACATGCGCTAAAGTTGGTACAAGAAGGCGCAAGTATTTTGGATATTGGTGGTGAGTCCACCCGCCCCAACGCCACACCAGTTGGCTTGCAAGAAGAACTAGACCGTGTGATTCCAGTGATTGAGGGTTTGGTCAGTCAAGTTAATATTCCTATTTCTATAGATACTTATAAACCCGCCGTGATGCAAGCCGCCATTGCCGCCGGTGCCAGCATGGTCAACGATGTGCGCGCACTGCAAGAGCATGGCGCAATTGAAGTGGTTGCAAAATCTAACGTGGGCGTATGCCTAATGCACATGCAGGGCACACCACAAACGATGCAGCAAAATCCACAATATAACGATGTAGTAAACGATGTAAAAACTTTTCTGATAGCACGTCTGCAAGCCAGTATTGGTGCGGGTTGCAGAGCATCACAAATTGTACTAGACCCAGGCTTTGGCTTTGGCAAAACGCGCGAGCATAACATTACACTGATTCAGCAGTTGGATAGCTTTGCAGCGCTAGGCCAGCCATTGTTGGTGGGTTTGTCGCGTAAATCCGTATTAGGGCAGGTAACTGGCAACGATGTGGATGCAAGACTTTATGCCAGCGTTGCGGCCAGCGTGATAGCCGCCATGAAGGGTGCTAAAATATTGCGGGTACACGATGTAAAAGCGACAATGGAAGCGCTTAAAGTGGTCACTGCATTGCAATAAAAAATAGAAGAGAATATAAAAATGAGCAAACAATATTTCGGTACCGATGGCATTCGCGGCAAAGTGGGCGAGCATCCTATTACGCCAGATTTCATCATGCGTTTGGGCTATGCCGCAGGCCGCGTTTTAGCAAATAACCGCCCAGCAGGGTTGATCGGTAAAGAAACACGCGCAGCAGTGTTGGTAGGAAAGGACACGCGCATTTCTGGCTATATGCTAGAGGCCGCGCTAGAGGCGGGATTATCTGCGGCGGGGGTGGATGTATTGCTGGTAGGCCCAATGCCAACCCCCGCAGTAGCTTATCTCACGCGCGCGCTACGGGCGCAGGCGGGCATTGTCATTTCTGCCTCGCACAACCCGTATTATGACAACGGCATTAAATTTTTCTCTGCGCAAGGCGCAAAACTAGGCGACGAAATTGAGCATGCGATTGAGGCCGAGCTAGAAAAACCGATGCAAGTGATGGAATCGGCCAAGTTGGGTAAAGCACGGCGTATTGATGACGCCGCTGGCCGCTATGTAGAGTTTTGTAAAAGTACATTCCCCAGTCATTTAGATTTGCGCGGCCTAAAAATTGTATTGGATTGCGCGCATGGCGCCACCTATCATGTAGCGCCCGATGTGTTTCACGAGCTTGGGGCAGAAGTTGTTGCCATTGGCAACAAACCAGATGGCTTGAATATTAACGAGCAAGTCGGCTCTACCCATCCACAAGCTTTGCAAAAAGCGGTGGTGGAACACAAAGCCGATTTAGGTATTGCCTTTGATGGCGATGGCGACCGCGTGATGATGGTAGATGCGCAAGGTAATCTGTTAGATGGTGACCAACTTTTATATATTATTGCGCTCGGTTTATATGCCAAAGGCAAGCTAAAAGGCGGTGTTGCGGGCACACTCATGACTAACTTGGCGCTAGAGCATGCGTTGGCAAAACACCAAATTCCGTTTGCGCGCGCAAAAGTGGGCGATCGATATGTGTTGGAGCTGATGAATGAGAAAAACTGGAAGCTGGGCGGCGAAAATTCTGGGCATATTCTCACGCTAGATAAACACACCAGCGGCG
The DNA here is from genome assembly GCA_031422335.1 of Methylophilaceae bacterium. Taxonomy (GTDB): domain Bacteria; phylum Pseudomonadota; class Gammaproteobacteria; order Burkholderiales; family Methylophilaceae; genus Methylotenera_A. Next base: position 11,777 of record JANOQW010000006.1, on the reverse strand, counting down.
ATGCAATTATTGCCGCGCTGCAAGTGCTGCATGCGTTAAAAGAATCGGGCAAAACATTAGCGGAATCAAGCTTAGCGCTATTTCCGCAAGTACTCATCAATGTGACCTATCAACCAAAAGCAAACCAAACGAAATTAGACCTAAACATGCCACAACTTCAGGAAGCAGTTAGAAGTGCCGAGGCAGAGCTAAAAGACACTGGGCGTGTGCTGTTGCGCGCATCAGGCACCGAGCCAAAAATCCGCGTGATGGTAGAAGGCCAAGATGCAAAACTAGTGCAAAAATTGGCCGAACAGATTGCGGAGGTGGTTAAAAAGGTAACTAGCTAGTAAAGCAAGCTAGTTTAGTTGGATAAGACTAGTGTTTTAAAAAGCTTTATATAAATTAAATAAACTAATAATACTAATTAGACTACCCACTAATATTAGCAAGGTTTTGGTCTTAACGTGTTTAGTGATATAAGCTGCAAACGGTGCAGCAAATAAACCACCCACGACTAAGCCAGCTACAATTATCCAAACGGTATGATCTAAAATTGAAAACAATGCAGCAGCAATTGTAACTGTGAGAAAAAACTCGGCTAAGTTAACTGAGCCTATAGTAGTTCTAGGGTCGTGACCAGACCCTACCAGTGTAGTGGTAACAATTGGACCCCAACCGCCCCCGCCTGTGGTATCCATAAAACTTCCAAAAAGTGCTAATGGTGCAATTTTTGCGGTGTTAATTTCATGTCTAGGTTTTATATGACGAAAGGCTTTGCTGAGAACGTATAAGCCCATTAGCAACAAATAAATGCTGATGTATGGTTTAAGCGCTTTACCATCTACACTGCCCAAAATATAAGTACCTATTAGTGCGCCGATAATGCCAGGAATCAGTAAGCTAAAAAACAACTTTTTATTTACATTGCCCATTTTTAAATGGGCAATGCCAGAAACCCCAGTAGTAAACACCTCAGCCAAATGTGTGGCGCCGCTAGCCATTGCAGGCGATACGCCAACTGCCAATAAAAAGCTGCTTGAGGTAATGCCATACGCCATACCCAATGCGCCATCAATCACTTGTGCTACAAGCCCAACTGCAACTGCACTCCAAAATATTGGGCTTTGCAATGCGCTACCAACAATTTCACTTCCACTAAGTTTGTTATCACCAAAAAATACTTGATAGGTAAAAAACAAAATAAGGCTGGTTAATACTGCTACGATGATGTGACCTGTGATTGTTAGAAGTGGGTGTTCAGAGGCATGGGTTATATCAAACTCTGCTGGTGGCAGGCCCAGCTCAATATGTGGCTGGCTAATATCTTTGTCTTCTAAATCTAAATGGCGTATTTTCATGGAAGGTAATTAAAATTTAATAGTTGATTGTAGCAAGTGCTTGATATATCAATAAATAACTTTTAATTATATTTTAATAACTAAAAAATATAAGGAATGCATTTCACCGGCTACAGTAGTGCCTAGTATTAATTTTCACTGCGTAATATTACTGAAGACTTTGAAAAAATTTCCAAACTTGCGCTGGGGCAAAGTCGCCACGAATATTGTGGCCAATGCCTGCTGACTGGCACCAAACTACAGGTGCTGTATCGCAGCCCTGATAGCGCACGCAGCCGTTGCCTTCATCAATTGTATTTGCAGAGCAACCATTGATAGCAAGTGCACGGTCACGTGCTGCTTTTCCCTTGGCTATTGGCACTGCTTCGTCATCTGCATCGTGCAAAAACCAACTAGCGACTTTGCCTTTGCAATTGTTGCCTGCTAGGCCGCTCGCAATAGCGGCACTTGCCCGCAACACATCGCCTCGCTCGCAGGCGAGAAGGTTATTAAAGGTGCCGCCAGCGCTAAAGCCATAGCTAAAAATACGCTTGTCATCAATACAATATTGGGTTGAGATGGTTTGCAGTAGGCTGTCGAACAAGAGTAAATCAATCGAGTTAGGATGGCTGCGCCAATATCTTCCCAAGGAGGCCGCGCTAACCACTATGGCATCATCTTTAGAGATGTATTCAATGCCTAGGCCACCACGTAGCCCATTGCCACCTGCGCCGTGCCAGCGAAAAATAAGGGGATATGCACGATTAGGGTCGTATGTGCTTGGAATGCGCAGATGATAGGTCCGCTCTTGATTTTGCACATTAATTTTCGTGGTCACGAATTTATCTGTACCTTTTTGAGGTACGCCACAACCAGCGCTGCGATTGCTTAGTATGTCGCCAGGTTCGTTTGGTTTAGGCGGGCTGGCAGCCGAACAGGTGCAGAGAAGCGTGAGTATTAAAGCGTGTATAAATTGTGATGTCACTTTTATCATGATGAGTATCTTATCATTACGTTGCTTATTCTTCACTATGCTTGCATGTTTTTAAAATGCACTTTTTTAACGCATTTCACAAGCTCAATTGTTGTCATCACCCAGTCAAATTCCATTATTAAACTGCTCTAAGAGCCAGTATCTATAGGGGTTTTGCAATAGATTAACCGATTAAACTTAAACTGGCACGACTTATGCACGTTTACAAATATTGCATGTTAAAGGCAGCGCTGATGAAGATGACAAGCACGAGAACAGAGACAACCGTTGATTATACGGTTGATAATTTAATTGCCAGCGATTTTGACCAAACCTTGAGTTTTAATGATTCTGGCCATGTGTTGGCGGAGCTGGTGGGCGTAAGTGATTTTGCTGAAAAGGTGGCAGGTTTAGCGCGCACTAACTTAGTAAAACAAGGTGCAGAGTTAGCGTATTTGCTGCGACACGACCCAGCTTTTAGAGGCGTGCGGCGTGAGCATTTGGTGGAGGCTGGCAAGCTAGTACGGCTGAAAGACAATGTGAAACTGCTAACCGAAATATTGAGCGCGGGCATAGACGGCTATCGCTTTGATTTTTAAGTAATTTCGGCAGGGCCTGCGTTGGTGGTGCGCTCTGCATTAGAAAATATAGTGCCGCCTGAGCATATATTTGGCTCTGAGCTGGAGTTTGACGAGAGTACAGGCGAGATTTGCGCCATTCACCATGTGCCAGCGGGCAATGGCAAGGTGGCAATATTAGAAACAATCGAGCAAAATTGCAGATGAGCAGTGACCGGGTAATTTATATTGGCGATGGCAGTTCAGATTTGTATGTGATGCACGATGTGAATAGTCGCGATGGGCATACTATTGCGGTGTCTGAAACGAAATCTATCGGCCGCATTGCCAATAGAACCGTGCTTAGCGATAATGCGGTGAGCGTGCTGGTGCCTATTTTGGAGGACGTATTAAAGTGGGATTCAGTACAAATTCGCGAATTGTTTAGTACGCATGGCTTGGCGCTGCAAGATTGGGATAAGATACACACCGATTGGATTAACTTTCATACCTCACTAGATTGAAAATTTGATATGAACACAACAGAAATTATCGGCTATTTCTCGGCATTTTTAACCACCTTTGCCTTTGTGCCGCAGGCGTATCATTCTTGGAAAACGCGCGATTTATCGGGCGTTTCACTGCCCATGTACAGTATGTTTACGGCAGGGGTATTGGGTTGGATTATTTATGGCTTTAAAATTGGCAGTTGGCCTGTGCTGATGGCTAACATTGTCACGCTGCTGCTGGCGTGCATGGTTTTAGTACTAAAGTTAAAACACCGCAATTAAGCAAACTGGTTAAGCAAGCAATATAATAAAAACATCTGCCCTGTAGCCCGCATGGGTATTGGCTTGCAGGGCATTAGTTTTCTCTCGACAGTGAATAGCTTTTTAAATATTGCTACAAATAACAGTATAAACCGTTATATATCAATAGCTTGCGTCACAAAAACTTCATCTAACGTAAATCAAACTGTCATCATTCGCCCGCATCATGGCCTTATGAAAAATTGCCTGATAATAAATTGCGAGGTCATCATATGCGCATGAATCAAGTACTCAATCGTATGCAAGCCTGGGATAGCGCACTGTGCGTATCGGTAAGCCACACCAGCCAATACACGCTTGTTCGCAATTGGTTTCGCGTCGTCAGCCGCTTGGGCGATGGCGTATTTTGGTACGCGCTGATGTTGGGTATTTTGGCGGTGGAGCAAGGTGAAGGCGTTAAGCCTGTGCTGCACATGCTGGCGGCTGGCCTTACTGGCACCCTTATGTATAAATGGCTTAAACACAAAACACATCGCCCGCGCCCGTATCAGGTGCATCAAGATGTGTTTGTCACTGGTAAACCGCTTGATCGTTTTAGCTTCCCCTCTGGGCACACCTTGCATGCAGTGGCATTTGGTTTGGTGGCCCTTTTTTATTTTCCACTATTGGCGATTATTTTGATGCCATTTATGCTGATGGTAGCCATGTCACGCGTCATTTTAGGCTTGCATTACCCTAGTGATGTATTGGCTGGCGCAGCGATTGGCTACGTTATTGCAGCCATATCAATCAATTTGGCCTTATATATTTAATTTAGGCTATCTAGTTTAATGGCTAGCCGAAATTTTTTCGCTAGCGTGATAAAAATCCACCGGGTTTAACATGTGCAGGCGTAAATCGCCCAAACACTGCGCGCGCCAAGCAATCAATTCATCCACGGTTAAGTTGTGCAACTCAGGCTGCCAATTGGGTCGTTTGCCTTGCAGTGCATGGTGAAACTGGCCTAAAGCATGCTCGGTTTTGGCTAAGTAATAGTTCAGGTTTTTAATAAATTCCACATCGCGTTTTTTAAGCACCCATAAAATCATTGGTGATAATTTTGTCGCGCGTAATAGTTGATCCAAAAACGCCAAGCGCTTTAAATTGGCTTTGGCGGTTTCTGCAGGCACTTTAAAAATAGGCGCTACAAATTCGGCTAGTAAGTGTAAATGTGCGCCAATAAGCTGGTGTGGCGTGTGCTTTAGTTGTTTGGTCACATAAGCATCCATCGCCCATTCTGATGCAATGTGCGTGACGATATTTTTATTTTCCCATTTGGCCTCGTGCGCGGGCACAAAGTGATTATGCGCAATCACATCAACAAATAAATGGCTGCTATATCCCACGGCAATCGCAATCTCTTGCTCGGTGCGCGCGGCTGCCAGCATTTGCTCGGATATATGCCACTGGTGCGTGGTATTAAAGGCTTTAGAAACTAATGCTAAATCGGGTAAACAGGCGCCTGCTAATACCAGCTTGGGATATTGTTGAATGGCCTGCAGGATTTTTGGATGCAGTTGCTTTGCACCTAGCACTTTATTCCCAAGTAATGGTACAGCCAGCAGCAAATATTGCGTGAAATAAATATGCGTGTACAAACCCCAGGCATTGGCATCAAGCGCATAAAAACTAATCGGTATCGCCCACAGCAACTTACTTAAAAAATGTACTTTCATGCGGCGCATTATCAAACTACAGCATGAATCTAGTGTGATTTATTTGTGACAATTGTATGAAAAATTTTATAAATTTCATCACGTAAATGTCATATTAAAAAGTTAAAATCCATCTAACTAAATAGAGTTAACTTAATGAATATATTACTTATTTCAGATGTTTATTTTCCACGAGTGAACGGCGTTTCTACTTCCATTTGCACTTTTACAGAGCAGCTACAAAAGCTGGGTCACAGTGTGCATTTGATAGCACCAGATTATGGCCAAGATAATGATAGTAAAACGACAGACGAAGCCATAGATGAAAAATGGATTACGCGCGTGCCAGCACGCAGCATTTATTTTGACCCAGAAGATAAGCTGATGAAGTATGGCGAAATCATTAAGTTAATTCCCAAACTGAAACAGATGCGTTTTGATTTGGTACATATTCACACACCATTTATTGCGCATTTTGCAGGTTTAAAAATTGCCAAAAAATTAGGTTTGCCAGTGCTAGAAACTTACCACACTTTTTTTGAAGATTACCTGCACCATTATTTGCCTTGGATTCCTACTTCTGCGGCCAAAAACTTGGCTAGACTTATCTCAAAAAAACAGTGTAATCAATTAGATGCGATTATTGCGCCTTCAAAACCCATGCTAGATGTATTGCGCGGCTACGGCGTCAGTGTGCCTGCAGAAGTGATTGCCACAGGCCTGCAAGCCAGCAGTTTTGCAGAGGTAGATGGCGATGCGTTTAGACAAAAATACAATATCCCGTTAAGCAAACAAATGTTGCTGTACGTAGGGCGTGTAGCGCATGAAAAGAATATTGGTTTTTTGCTGAAAATGTTGAAGCAATTAACACAGCAACAGCCAGATATTTTATTGGTGATTACTGGCGAAGGGCCAGCAGAAGCTAGCTTGCATGCATTGGCTAAAACATTAGGTCTCGAAAAAAACGTGCAGTTTATTGGCTATTTAGATCGCAATACTGAACTCAACGCCTGTTATAAAGCAGCCGATATTTTTGTATTTGCCTCGAAAAGTGAAACACAAGGTTTGGTGCTGCTAGAGGCGATGGCGCAAGGCACGCCCGTGGTGGCGATTGCCGAGCTGGGAACTGCATCGATATTGGTTGAGGGGCAAGGCGCATACATTGCGACGGAAGATGAAGTGCTATTTGCACAAAAAGTGAATGAATTACTGATGAATCCAATGGCGCTCGCTATTTTGGGCGATGTGGGTAAAACTTATGCACTCAAATATTGGACTGCCAGCGCCAAAGCAGACCAAATGCTGCATTTTTATCGTGCTGTGCAAGCCAACTACAAGCTAGAAAAATATCAACAAGCGACGAAATTAGCGCAGTTTGAATAGTTAAATATTAACTACCTAAATTATCACATCGCTGTTTACATATCTTTATTTACATAATCGTCCGGCCAAAATAATAAGCCATCGCAGCAATTAAGCCAGAGCACGGAATGGTGAGTACCCATGCCCATACCAAGCGTGAGGCCAAGCCCCAACGCACGGCAGAAGCACGGCGTGAAATACCCACGCCGACAATAGCGCCAGTAATGGTGTGCGTGGTAGAGATGGGAATACCTAAATAAGTGGCTAAAAATAGCGCCTGCGGTTTGCGCACAAAATGCACCCGAAGGGCGAATACGCGTAATACCCATGCCCATGGTACGCACAATACGCCAGCCACCAAATAAGGTACCCAACGCCATGGCTAAGTGGCAAGAAATAATCACCCAAAATTGCACTTCAAAATCTGATTGATAGCCATTAACGACTAACAACACCGTGATAATGCCCATGGTTTTTTGTGCATCGTTGCCGCCGTGACCCAAGCTGTATAACGATGACGACACAAATTGCATTTTATTAAAGCGGCTTTCAGTGGGGTAGGGCGAGCGTTTTTCGACTATCCACAGCACCGATACCATTAAAATAAGCGCCAGCAACATGCCAAACAATGGCGATAAAATAATAGCAGCTGAGGTTTTAATGAGGCCAGCTGCAATAATGGCACCCGTGCCAGCTTTGGCTACGCCTGCACCTACTAAGCCGCCCACTAAAGCGTGTGATGACGATGAAGGAATACCGAGCCACCAAGTAATTACGTTCCAAGTAATGCCGCCACACAGCGCGCCAAAAATCACCGCATTATTGACGATATCGGGGTCGATTAAGCCTTTGCCCACCATTTTGGCCACTGCTGTGCCAAAAATTAAAAACGCAATAAAGTTAAAAAATGCTGCCCATAACACCGCTGCTTGTGGTGTAAGTAAGCGTGTAGAAACCATGAGCGCAATGGAGTTTGCTGCATCGTGAAAGCCATTCATAAAATCGAATATGAGGGCGACTACCACGAGCAACGCCATAATGACAATTGCTTGTTCCATGACTAATCCCCTTAAATGCGCTCTAGCACAACGCCGTGAATCACATCCGCTACATCCTCGCAGCTATCCACTGCGTCTTCAAACAAATCGTACAATTCGCGCGAGCGTATGAGCGTGCGTGCATCGGTTTCCTCGGCAAATAAGCGGAACATGCCTGCACGCATCACATGGTCGGCCTCACCTTCAATGGCGCTAATTTCTTCGCAATTACGCATAATGCGCTCAGCGTCTTTCATGTCAGATAACATATGCACGGTTTCTCGTACTTTTTCTGAGGCACGTAACAGGATTTGCGCCAGCGCCACCATTTCAGGCGTGAAACTTGAGCGGCCGTAAATTTTTGCACTTTGCGGAATATCTTCCATAAAGTCGATAATGTCATCTAGCGCCATCGCTAGCTCGCGAATTTCACGACGGTCAAACGGGGTAATAAAAGTTTTGTGCAGCGAGAGTAGAATCTCTTTGGTATATTCATCCGCCTCGCTTTCAATTTTGCGAATCTCGGCAAAATGCTGCTCAAATTTATCTTCGTCGCTCACTGCTGTCATCATGGCCAGCACTTTGGACGCGCGCACCGCACAATCGGCTAAGTTGTTAAATAGCACAAAATAATTATCGCTGTGCGGGGTAATGGCGGACATTAACCGACTAAAAATGCTACCTGACATGTGTGCTCTCCCTGAAGAACCGAATTGAATTAGACTTATTTTAAACTGACTTTATAATACAAACAGTTTAGCTTTTTAAGCTAAAAGCTGCGAGCCTTTAATCAAATAAATATGACAAAAATATGACAAAAAATTTATATACTCAATTCATCACCGAGTTTATTGGTACCGCTTTATTGTTGGCGGTAATCACAGGCTCGGGCATCATGGGCGAGTCGCTTGGTGCGGGCAACGCAGCAGTGGCTTTGCTTGGCAACAGTATCGCTACTGGCTGTGGCTTGTATGTGCTCATTTCATTGTTGGGACCAATCTCAGGCGCGCATTTTAATCCAGTGGTAAGCCTCATTTTTTGGCGTATGGGAGCACTGAATGCGCGCTCGCTTTATATGTATGTATGTGCGCAATTTTCTGGGGCGATTGCTGGCATTTGGTTAACGCATTTAATGTTTGGACTGCCAATTTTGCAACAAGCAGATAATGCTAGAAACGGCGCTGGCATTTGGGTAAGTGAACTTGTATCTACCTTAGTTTTACTTAGTGTAATTTATTTGGGCGTTAAAGTTGCCAAAGAGAAAGTTGCCATGCCAGATAAAACCCCAATGCTAGTCGCACTCACCGTCACGGCTGGCTATTGGTTTACCAGCTCCACCTTTTTTGCCAATCCTGCAGTGACCATTGCGCGTAGTTTAACAAATACGTTTGTCGGCATTGCGCCAGCCGATGTGTTGGGATTTATTACTGCGCAATTGCTTGCAGTATTAATTGTTATTTTGATTGTGAGAAAGGCACGCATTTAATATGATAAGTAAAGTTACCATCTACCACAACCCTGCATGCGGAACATCTCGCAACACTTTAGCGATGATACGCGCCAGCGGTGTGGAGCCAGAAATTGTTGAGTATTTAATTCATCCGCCAACACGAGAGAAATTGACTGCCCTGGCAGCCAATACTGGTGAGGGTTGCAGGGCATTGCTTAGAAAGAAGGGCACGCCTTACGACGAATTGGGCTTAGATGATGTAAGTTTAAGTGATGATGCGCTGCTAGATGCCATGCTGGCGCATCCTATATTAATTAATCGGCCAATTGTAGAAACCAGCAAGGGTACTAAACTTTGCCGCCCAAGTGAGCTGGTGCTAGACATTTTAGACAACCCGCATATTGGCGATTTTGTGAAAGAAGACGGCGAAATTGTAAAGGCAGTATAGCTTGTAAAAAGCGCTATAATTGCGTTTTAAAAATTAGCTAGAAACATCATGGAAGCCGAACAACTCAATATCATCTTCAACCGCCTTACCGATTTAAGCGCGCGTCACCTTGCGCTCAGGGGGTATCTTTGACTTTGAAAATAAAGCGCAAAAATTAGAAGAAGTAAATGGTCTGTTAGAAGATCCCAAAGTGTGGGATAACGCGGATAAGGCGCAAAAATTAGGTAAAGAAAAACGTAGTCTTGAGCTGGTTGTACATAATCTGCAAAACCTAGAAAGCAGCATTAAAGATTCGCAAGAGCTATTTGATATGGCGCGCGAAGAGAACGACGACGACACGCTATTAAGTGTGGATAACGACAGCCAAGAAATAGAAACAAAAATTGCCGACATGGAATTTAAGCGCATGTTCTCGGGCGAGTTAGATGGGGCAAACTGTTTTATCGAGTTTCAATCGGGTAGTGGCGGTACTGAAGCGCAAGATTGGTGCAATATGTTGTTGCGCATGTATCTGCGCTATTGCGAGCGCAAAGGCTTTAAAGTAGAAGTGTTAGAACTAAGTGATGGCGACGTGGCGGGCATTAAAGGCGCCAGCGTGAAGGTGAATGGCGATTATGCATACGGCACGCTACGCACCGAAAATGGTGTGCACAGATTAGTACGAAAATCGCCTTTCGACAGCAACGCCAAACGACATACATCATTTGCCAGCGTGCAGATTTTCCCCGAAGTGGATGATTCAATCCAAATTGATATTAACCCCGCTGATTTGCGCATCGATACCTACCGAGCCAGCGGTGCGGGTGGCCAACATATTAACAAGACCGATTCTGCGGTGCGCATTACGCATTTACCTACCAATGTGGTGGTGCAATGCCAAAACGACAGAAGCCAACATCGCAACCGCGAAGAAGCGTTTAACATGCTGCGCGGCGCGCTGTATAACCTAGAGCTAAACAAGCGTAACGCCGACAAGCAAGCGATTGAAGACGCTAAAACTGACATTGGCTGGGGCCACCAAATTCGCAGTTACGTGCTAGATCAAGGCCGCATTAAAGATTTGCGCACCAATGTAGAAATCGGCAACACCCAAGGCGTGTTAGATGGTGACCTAGACCCATTTATACAAGAAAGTTTGAAGCAAGGCGTTTGAGTAAAGTAAACGTGCCCTATGACCCGCATGGATAGTGGCTTGCAGGGCATACTTTGATTAGATGTTTTAAGTAGTAAAACGCTATCCTGGCTATATTTTCAGCTAACTTATGCAATAGGTTTTACCATGAAAAATACTAATTTATATAATCTAGAAGCGCATCCAATTGAAGTCATTGCCTCACATGTGTTATCGATTCGCGGATTAAAAGTATTAAACGATTCTGATTTAGCGGCACTTTATGGTGTGGAAAAAAGTATTATTGCAACTTAAACTTAAAAAGGATTCCACTATGAATTCAAGCATGACAATAGAACTGACCTGCCTAGCATGGGCGGTTATTCTAGGTTTGGTGCATATTTTGGTGGCGGGCAATGTGCGCTCTAAAGAGTTAGGCACTAAGTGGAATATGGGCGCGCGTGATGGTGCAACACCTGCATTAAGTGCTTTTACAGAGCGACTTTTTAGGGCGCAGGCGAATTTTTTTGAGACGTTTCCGTTATTTGCAGCGGCGGTGTTAATTGTGACCGTTACGCAATCGTTTAGCGTTTATAGCTATTGGGGTTCGCTATTGTATTTAATTGCTAGAGTGGTGTACTTTCCACTATATGCGTTTGGTGTGCCAGTGGTTAGAACGATTGTCTGGCTAATTTCAATGCTTGGCTTGTTATTGGTTTTAGTGCCAATGCTTTTTTAACATATGTAATAAAAGGCATTTTTTGCCTAGAATCAGTATATTTTATATGCCCTGAGAGGCAATATCCATGCGGGTTGTAGCACAGGTGTTTTTGCCTTAAAACACATCATTATAAAAACAAAAAAGCCCGCAATTAGCGGGCTTTTGTTTAAGCAATAACTAAAAATTAGTTTTGCTTATTTGTTCATTACGTACATTGTTACTTCAAAGCCAAAACGCATTTCTGTAGCTGCTGGTGTTGTCCACATGATAAATTTCCTTTTAAGTTTGGCGTCTCACAATGATTCGCTTCATGTATTGCATTATGCGCCCCAACC
>JANOQW010000005.1:0-34242 GCA_031422335.1 Methylophilaceae bacterium | reverse complement strand
ATTCCTGCTGGCACTCACTGGCATGGTGACCGCTGGGTTTATGATGGTGTATAAGATTTTATGATAATGCTTTAAAACTAAACTTAGTTTACTTAAATGCGCATAAAAAGATGCCCTGTAAGCCAATATCTATGCGGCTTGCAGGGCATCTATTTAAGTAAATATATAAAAAATTATATTTAAAATACTATGTGCGCCAAGGGTGTTTCGGCATATTGCATACACCCGCAACATCGACACCCGCTTGTGCCACAATATGGTCGTTTTCTACCGAATCGCCGCTCACGCCTATGGCACCAACCAGCATGCCTTCATTATCGACAATCGGCAGGCCACCCGGGAATGTAATTAAGCCATCGTTAGAATGTTCGATGCCATAAAGTGGTTGGCCAGGCAAAGAAAGTTTGCCAATTTCGCCTGAAGGCATGGCAAAATGACAGGCTGTTTTGGCTTTTTTAATGGCAATATCAATGCTACCCACCCACGCATCATCCATGCGGGTAAAGCTTTTTAGGTTGCCGCCTGAATCTAAAATAGCGATGCACATTTTTACGCCGATTTCTTTCGATTTTTCTACGGCTTTATCTACAATTTGTTGTGCCAGTTCATAACTTACGTGCATGTGAATTTCCTATTTGGTGAGTGATTTTGATGAGTAATTTAATATGCTAGCACATTATTGTGTACGGCTTTGTAGGAGGTTGTGTAAACCGCCATAAAAGTAGCAACAGGCAAGCATATTTTTTTTAATTTTATGCCCTGCAAGCTAATATCCATGCGGCTTATAGGGAATTCATTTTTAGCTAAAAAGGCTTGATAAACGCACTTATTTACATCTTGCTTACACTATTTAGCCCTGCCTTACATTCCAGTTACATGGGTGCCATTTAACTGAAACATCTACTAGCTATAATGAAATCTCTTTACAAAAGGAGTTTTAAAATTATGAATCAAAAGTTCATCAGTAAGTCGGTTATCAATGCTGTATTGGTTAGTGGCTTAGTTGTATCTAGCCTGCAAGCCAACGCTGCTGGTTTTCACGAAGGTAACAACAACAATGGCATTGCCATTTCATCTGCCAAGTTTTACGAGGTATTGGCAAATACTAAAACAGAATATCTTGGCTACAATTTTGGAGCGCCAGATGAGATTCAATCGCTAAAAGATACTTTGGGCACCAAAGTGGGCTCAGTGTGGATTTATCATGATGCTGTCAAAAAAGAAAATGGCATGCAGGATGCGCACTTTGTTATTATTAATGGCCAATTGCAATTCGCAACTTTGTCTGACCAAACACAAATAATTAGCAGCGTAGATTAATTTGATTTAGCAGCCATTTTTTGATTGAAACAGCTCGCTACGGTGGGCTGTTTTTGTTTATGCGTTAATTAAAGTGTTTTGAATGGCAATTAACTCTGCACTCGCATCGCTAAAATCCTCAAACTTTTTGCCATGCGTTCTTGCATACCAATATTTACTATTCCACTCATCGCCCTCAATTTTGTGCAACACGGCATGAACCCAATTGGCGATTGGGTCAGAATAATCTTGCGCGATGTTGTGTGACTTATGCCAATCACCTGCTAGAGCAGCTTCTACAGCGATTAATAACGCTTGTTTATTATTTAAAAAATCATTCATCAAACAATCATTCAATAAAAAAACCGAGTTTTTTACTTCTTGGTAAGTTTTTTAATACCGCTTCTGCCGCGCTAGCGCTTGAGCGATTTAGGTATGGTTTTGAGGCGATAATTTTTATGGGTGGGTTAGCGCGCGTATAACGTGCGCCTTTGCCCGCCATATGCGCTGCAAATCGCGCTTCTAAATCGTTGGTAATGCCTGCGTAATAAGCACCGTTATTGCACTCTAGCAAGTATAAAACCCAAGACATTTTACTAGATGGCGTGCCGATTAGTGAGGATTCGCCTCGGTTTTCATCTAGGGTAGCCAGCTCGATTTTCATTGAGGATATTCAGCTCGGTCATCACCGAGGATATTCAATAGTACCCTTTTGAATGAACTCAATTTTGTAACCGTCTGGGTCTTCCACAAACGCAATCACTAGCGTACCGTGTTTCATGGGCCCAGCGGGGCGCACCACTTTGCCACCCTTGGCAGTGACGGCATCGCAGGCTGTGTAGGCGTCGTCCACCTCAATCGCCATGTGGCCATAAGCGCCGCCCATCTCGTAGCTGGTTTTGCCGTAATTATAGGTAAGCTCTAGCACGGTGTTGTCGTACTCGTTGCCATAACCCACAAATGCCAGCGTAAATTCGCCGTCTGGGTAATCGCTGGTGCGTAGCAATTTCATGCTCAGTACATCGGTGTAAAAATCAATCGAGCGTTGTAAATCGCCCACCCGTAACATGGTGTGTAATACGCGCATTTTAGTCCTTTTTTGTCAGTAAATAATATTTTTGCATGAGTTGCTCCTGCGTTTCTACCGCATCGGGGTTTAGCGGAATGCAATCGACTGGGCACACTGCTACGCACTGCGGTTTATCAAAGTGGCCAACGCATTCGGTGCATAGGTTGGGGTTAATTTCGTAAATTTCCTGGCCTTGATAAATGGCGCCGTTGGGGCATTCTGGCTCGCAGACGTCGCAGTTGATGCATTCATCTGTAATCAGCAATGCCATAAATTTATTTTTTATTTTCCTAGTTTACTTTTAATTGCTGCATCTACCGTAGGCGATACAAACTGATGCACGTCGCCACCCAGCGTGGCTACTTCGCGCACCAACGTAGAGGAAACAAACATAGTTTGCTCGGATGGCGTTAAAAAAATGGTCTCAAGCTTGGGAAATAACTTGCGGTTCATGCCGGCCAATTGAAATTCATATTCAAAATCGCTGGCGGCACGTAAGCCGCGAATCACCATTTGCGCGCCTTGCGCCTGCACAAACTCCATCAGCAAACCGCTAAAGCCCATCACTTTAATATTGCTAGCTTGCTTAAATACGTTTTGTGCCAACGATACGCGCTCTTCAAAGCTAAATAGCGTGCGTTTATTGGTGCTGCCAGCTACTGCCACAATCACTTCGTCAAACAATGCGGCAGCACGATGCACAATATCTTCGTGCCCGAAGGTGATTGGGTCGAAGGTGCCAGGGTAAACTGCAATGCGATTTTTGGCCATTAGATATTCTCGTTATTTAACTCAATTAAATGATAATACACATTGCCCGCTTTATCTTGTTTTTTTACATGCCAAATTGTGTCTGATTTAATCGCAAATTCAGCTTCCACATACAGCACGCCATTTTGAGTAAGGTACTGATTTAAAACTGGTAATAATTTATCTAGCCAGCCTTTGTTGTATGGCGGATCGCAAAAAATAATATCGAATTTTTGCCTAGATAATTGTAAGTTACTGGCCAAAAAATGTGATGCATCTTGCTGCAGAATTTGGCAGTTTTCGGCTAGGCTTGTTTGATTGTAAAGCAGTGTTTGATTTTGCAGAAGTGCCTTGTAAGCTACATTTGAATTTTCTACCATTGTCACATTTTTGGCATTACGCGATAGCGCCTCAAACCCAAACGCACCTGTGCCTGCAAATAAATCCAGGCAAGTTTTACCTGTTAAATCTTGCCCAAGCCAGTTAAAAACCGTGATGCGTACGCGCTCTGGCGTGGGGCGCAGACCATCAACATCTGGGAATTTGAGCAGGCGGCTGCGCCAAAGCCCTGCATTGATGCGGACTTGATTAGATTTAGTTGATTTGGATGGAAACGATTTTGGCAAAAAAAAGCTTTGTATATGTTAATAAAAACATTAAAGCCTTATTTTAACCATTTATTAAGCTACTGTGCGGCTCGCTTATTGCGCGACTCACTTTTGGTTGGCGTCTTACTGGGCGCCAACTGTCACGCTGACAAAATGCTCAGGTTTTACACGGCGTTGAAACGCATCTTTAATTTGTGCGGCAGTCACTTTTGCCACACTTTTATTAAAGTCTTCCAAGTAAGTCAGCGGTAGTTTGTGAAAACCAATCAGCGATAAATAATCTAAAATTTTTGCATTGCTATCAATACGCATCGGGAAGCCGCCAATAATGTTGTCTTTAGCCGCTTTCAGCTCTTTCTCTGTTACGCCATTAGCAATAAATTTGGCCACGGTGGCGTTGACCACTTTAGTCGCCTCATCCGCTTGCTCTTTTTTGGTTTGCAAGCCAATTTGAAATGGCCCTACTTCTGCCATCGGCATAAAGTAGCTGTAAACTGAATACACCAAGCCACGTTTTTCACGCACTTCTTCTGTGAGGCGCGATACAAAACCACCACCACCCAGCACATAGTTGCCTAAATACAGCGCAAAATAATCGGCATCGCCACGCTTGATGCCAGGATAACCTAGAAATATGTGCGCTTGCGAGGCAGGGTGTGCAATGCGCTGCGTATTAGCGCTTTGCGGATAAGTTACCTCGGCAATTTTTGGCACAGCAGCGGTTTGTGGTAATCCTTTGGCAGCGTCTTCTGCAATGGTTTTGGCTTGGGCTTCTGTCATATCGCCCATCAGCGCGATGACAGCGCTTTTGGCGGTGTAATTGGTGTTGTAAAACGCAATTAAATCATCGCGCTTCATGGCGGTAATGGTTTCAATCTCACCACTTTCATCCATGCCATAGGGGTGATTGGGGTAAAGTGCTTGCATAAAGGCTTTGCTACCGATGCTTTCTGGCTGGGTGGCCGATTCTTTTAGGCCAGCCACAATACGCGTTTTTTCACGCTCTAATATAGCTTGCGGAAAGTCTGGCTTATGCAAAATTTTGTTAAAAGTTTGTAGTGCTTTGGCGCTTTCTGATGTGAGTGTGCGCAACTTAAATGCAGCACGATCGACGTCTAACTCGCCACCCATATTGGCACCGATATCGGCAAATGCATTGGTAATGGCTTCTTCGTTCATGCCATCTGCCCCCAGCGTCATCATATAACGCGTCACGCCCGCTACGCCCGATGTGGCTTTAGTATCACGCGCACTACCAGCAGGGAAAGCAACACTTAAATCAATAATTGGCAGGTCGTGATTCTCGACAAAGTAAACCTGCGCACCAGTGCTGGTTTGCCAGTGGCTGATTTTAACGGCGGCGTTGGCTGTGCTAGCTAACAACAAGCTAGTGATAAAAATTAAGTTTTTTAAAGTATTCAACATTCTATGGATTCCGTGGTTCGCTATCGCCCCTGTCAGAATGACGGGAGGTTTAAAGTTTTCATTATCTGACGTAAGGCTTGGCGGGTATGACATTCGGATCAATCGGCTGCGGATCCAGCGTCGCCACCGTCATATTATCTTTAATCAAATACTTCTTAGCCACCGCTTGAATTTGCTCGCTAGTCACCGCTTTTAACTTTTCAGGGTAATCTTTCAGCAAGCGCCAGCTGTAGTTCATGGTTTCTAGCTGGCCAATTTGCATGGCTTGGTAAAACATACTGTCGCGCTGATACACATCAGCCGCAATCACCGCCGCTTTTACGCGGTCTAGTTCTTGCTGCGTGACGCCACTCGTTTTAATCAACTCAATTTGGGCGATTAAAGCAGCCTCAATATCTTGCACGGTTTTGCCTTCGGCGGGCGTGGCGACTAGCTCAAATAAAGATTCGCGACCGCGTGAAGTACTGTCGTAGCCCGCGCCTACGTCAATCGCGACCGAGGTTTCGCGCACTAGTTTTTGGTTTAACCGTGCAGAATCATTACCGCTCATCACGCCTGCCAGCACGTCTAGCGCATAAGGCTCCCAGCCTTGCTCGGCCGTAGTGGGGTTATCGACTAAAGTTGGCGTATGAAAGCCCATGGCCAAATAAGGTAGCTTACCTGGCGCCTTTACCACCAAACGGCGCTCGCCCATTTGTGGCGGCTCGGTTTGTGGCTTACGCGCAGGCAGTTTTTTGGCTTTTAATTTTCCAAAATGCTGCTTGGCCAGCTTTACTACGTTAGCCGCTTTTACATCGCCCACCACCACCAGCGTCGCGTTGTTGGGTGCATACCAGTTGTTGTACCATTCGCGCGCATCGGCGGCGGTCATGTTTTCTAAATCATTCATCCAACCCACCACTGGTCGCGCGTAAGGGTGTGCTTTAAACGCGGTTGATTGAAATTGCTCGTTAACGCGAGATTGCGGCTTGTCCTCGGTACGCCAACGGCGCTCTTCCATCACCACCTTAATTTCTTTGGCGAACTCCGCATCGGTAATCACCAAATTCGCCATGCGGTCTGCCTCAAGCTTGATAGAAAGCGGCAAGTGTGATTTTTCTAGCTGCTGAAAATAACAGGTGTAATCTTGTCCAGTAAAAGCATTCTCTTTGCCGCCAGCCGCCGCAATCATGCGCGAAAATTGACCCGCCTTCAAAGTTTTAGTACCCTTAAACATCATGTGTTCTAGCACGTGCGCCACGCCAGTTTTACCATTTACTTCATCCAAAGCACCAGCGCGGTACCACACTTGTGAGACGACCACAGGCGCACGGCGGTCTTCTTGCACGATAATTTTCATGCCATTGGCGAGTTTAAATTCTTGAATCTCGGCTAGTGCCAAAGTTGGCAATAGACTCAAACTTAATAGCAAAATTTTAATGTTAAACACAAAATCTCTTTCTAAAATACGGTGATTTTCAATGAACACACTAATGACATGCGACAAATTAGTTTAGTTCGTGCGTGGGTGGGAGTTTACGACTAAAATACGGCTTAATAAATATTTAAAGCAAAATTATGTTTGATTTTTTTAAGAAAAAGCCAAAATCAGAGCCAGAAGTTGCACCCATTGCAGACACGGTTTCAGAAGAAACTTCACCCAAAATTAAACCTGAAATATCTTCTGAAAATGCACGCGAGCAAAATGATGCTCTGCAAGCCGCGCCGGTATTGGCTCCCAGAGCATCATCAGAAGATATTGTTATAGAAATTACCAAACCAAGCTTTAGCGAACGCTTAAAACAAGGCTTATCTAAAACGCGCAACTTGTTGGGCGGCCAGCTAAATAGCCTGTTTGGCGGCGGCAAAATTGATGCTGAAACTTACGAAGAATTAGAGACGATTTTACTCACGTCCGACATCGGCGTGGCGGCTACGCAGCGCTTACTAGACAATTTAAAAAAACGCGTTAAACGCGAAAATTTAGAAGATACTTCTGCATTAAAACAAGCACTTAAACAAGAGTTGTTGGCTGTTTTACACCCGTTAGAAATTAGGCTAGACACCGAAAACCAGTTGCCGTTTGTGATTATGATGGTAGGCGTGAATGGTGCAGGCAAAACCACCACTATTGGTAAATTGGCCAAGCGTTTTCAGGCCGAAGGCAACACGGTTTTAATTGCCGCTGGCGATACGTTTAGAGCCGCTGCGCGCGAGCAATTGCAAGTGTGGGGCACTCGCAATGAAGTACAAGTAATTTCTAGCGAAGGCGGCGACCCAGCGGCGGTAATTTTTGATGCGGTAAATTCTGCGATTGCCAAAAAAATTGATATTGTGATTGCTGACACTGCTGGCCGCTTGCCAACACAAAATAACTTAATGGACGAAATTAAAAAAGTGCAACGCGTGATTAACAAAGCCTACCCTGGCGCACCGCACGAAATTTTATTGGTGATAGATGCCAATACGGGCCAAAACGCAGTCAGCCAAGTCAAAGCGTTTGACGACGCGCTCGGCGTGACTGGCCTAGTGCTAAGCAAGCTCGACGGTACCGCCAAAGGTGGCGTCATTGCTGCAATAGCAGAAGCGCGCCCTATTCCAATTCGCTATATTGGCATCGGCGAGGCGATTGACGATTTACGGCCGTTTAGCGCGCAAGCGTTTGTTGATGCGATGATTGATTGATGAATAAACTCATCTTTTTAATGCTATTTTTTTACACTTGCACAGTATTTGCGCTTGATTGTGAGCGCGCTGTCTCAACGCTGGACGTCAATGCATGTGAGCAAATTGAGCTTGATAAAGTCGAGTTAAAATTAAATCTGGTTTATCAACGCGTATTAAAGCAAATGGATAAAATCAGTCGCGATCCCTCTAATTCCACTGATAAATCGAAGTTAAAAAAGAACTTTATCGATGCCCAGCGTTTATGGGTTAAGTTTCGAAAAGCAGATTGCGATACCACCTATACTTATTGGTCGGATGGCACCATTCGTGGCGCTATGTATTTAATGTGCATGACTAGCAGAGCTGAGCAACGCATTAAAGAGTTAAAAATATATGAAGAAACTTACTAACTAGTACGTAAAAAATCTTTTAAATCAAACTTAAATCTACTTAAAACTACTGCCCTACAACCCGCATGGATATTGACTCCCAGGGCATTTATTTTCCTCTTTTGTTGTGCATAAATTAACTCTGGCTACAATAAAGTATATTATTTAGCGATATAATCCAGTTATGATTACTTTTGACCAAGTCACCAAACGCTACCCTGGTAGCCACGAAGCCATTAGTAATATGAGTTTCGCCATTGAGCAAGGCGAGATGGTCTATGTCACAGGTCACTCTGGTGCGGGCAAAAGTACCTTATTAAAGTTGATAGCAGCAATTGAGCGGCCAACATCAGGCACGGTGCTAATTAACAACCAAAATGTGAGTAAATTAAAAGAATCCACATTGCCTTATGTGCGGCGCAAATTTGGCTTGGTGTTTCAAGATCATAAATTATTGTATGACCGCAATTGCTACCACAACGTAGCACTGCCGTTGGCAATTAACGGCATTACGGGGCTTGAAGCGGGTAAGCGCATTCGTGCAGCGCTTGATAAAGTGGGCTTATTGGGTAAAGAAAAAGCCATGCCAATTACGCTTTCGGGTGGCGAGCAGCAACGGCTAGCAATCGCACGCGCTGTGGTGTCACGGCCCAGTATTTTGATTGCCGATGAACCGACAGGTAATTTAGACCGCAATTATGCCGAGGATATTATGGCGCTGTTTACTGCGTTTCAGCAGGTGGGTGTGACGGTGATTATTGCCACGCACGATGCGCTTGGGAATGCCAATTACGATAACAGAGTGCTACATCTTAATCAGGGTAAATTGACTAATGTAGAGATGCCTGCCAACTTAGAGGCGCGCTTGTGAATAGCTGGCTAACACAACATATGCAGGCGCTTAAATTGGTGCTGCGCCGCTTTAACAACAACAAGCTCAATACACTGTTGATATGCCTAGCGATTGGCGTAACGTTGGCGCTGCCAAGCGTGCTTTATTCGGTATTACATAGCTTAAATGGTCTTGCCAGCCATGTAAAAACAGAATCACAAATCAGCGTATTTTTAGCCAGTGACAATAACGAAGACGCGATTGGTCATATTAAAGCCGCGCTAGAAAAAAATGAAGCGATTAAAAGCTTTAAGTTTGTCAATAAAGAGGATGCGCTGGCCAAGCTGCAAGCTGCTGAAGCCAATAATGAAGTGCTCAACTCGCTAGAGATTAACCCATTACCGGATGCATTTTTTATTGAGCCGAGCCAATTAGATGCTGACAGCTTAGCGCGCTTGCAACAAGACTTGCGCCAACTGCAAGGTGTGGCTGAAGTGCTAGTGGATGGCGCGTGGATGAAGCGCTTAAATTATTTGGCGCTTTTGGGCAAACAAGCCATGCTGATTATGACAAGTTTGCTGGCTTTATTATTGCTTGCCGTCATTGGCAACACAATACGTATGCAAATTTTAACCCAGCAAGCCGAGATTGATTTAAGCCGTTTAATTGGCGCCACTAAAAGCTTTATTCGTCGCCCGTTTTTATATGCAGGTGCGCTGTACGGCCTGTTTGGCGGCGTGCTTGCACTGCTGATTACATTTGCGGTTATTTACCTGTTCAATCGCGCTATTGCGCCAATTGCGGCCGAGTATGAAAGTAGTTTTTTACTGAATTACCCTAGCACTTCTAGCTGGATGGTCATCTGCATGACTTCTTTACTTTTAGGGGTCACATCAGCTTACTTTGCTGCATCAAAATCTTTAATTAAATCAATAACTTAATATTATTAATTTTTTGCTAAAAACCATTAGCCCAAACGGGCTATTGTGGTGATAGTTTGGTCTGGATTATATTAGCCCTAATAGAAATTAAGGGGAATATGATGAAAAAATTATTACTAGCATGTTTACTGATTACACCACTATTTGCAAGCGCAAATACGCTGCAATTCAACGCCATCGGTAGCAACTTCAAGTTCAAAGATTATAACCTATCACCCAATACCACAGGCGCTAGAAATGTAGGTCAATTTGGCTCATTCTCTATTGCTGGCAGCGGCGGTGGCATATTCTCGGCTACTTACTTGGGTGATGAAAGCGGCTACGATAACCGCTACATTCAAAACTTAAGTTTGGGTAATCAAGTGATGAACGAAAATGTTCTTGGACGTACCGTAAGTGCGAATATTGCAGGTCCTGGTTTAATTGATTTTGGTTTTTACAGCTCCGGTTTAAACAATAGTGCGTTTGATAATGGCGATGCTGCCAGCAGAATTCTTGGCTTTGTAGTGCTAAAAGAATTTGTAGGTAGAAACCAATCAGTTGCAGGTGCAGGTTATAACAACAATACCTCACTTGGCCTATTTGATTTCTTAATTGGCTTTAACGATAAATACTCGGGCGATGCAGATTACGATGATTATGTAGTCGGTATTAACTACACGCCTAACGCTGTGCCTACGCCATCAGCGTTGCCCTTACTAGCAACAGCAATTGGTTTATTTGGTTTTGCGGCAAATCGCAGACGTGTTTAAACTTATTGGCTAGTTAAAAAGGGCGCTTCGGCGTCCTTTTTTATTTGTCTTGTGTTTTGTAAGTACCATGTCTTTTATAATTACCTTGCCTTTAATAATTGTAAAACTTGGTAACAATTTGAAACTATTCGTCACTAGCACTCTCATAACCAGAGTGCTAAAATAGCAATTGTTATTTTTTGGTTTTCACTTTTTTAAAGGAGTTTTACCATTAACGCTTTAACTATACCGTCAATTTCGTCACTTGATAGTTTTGATCAATACATGCGTGCCATCAAGGCCTTTCCACTGCTAACGGCAGAGGAAGAACATGATTACGCCACTCGTTTAAAAAATAATAATGACTTAGAAGCCGCACAAATGTTGATTGTGTCGCACTTGCGCTTGGTTGTAAGCATTGCGCGCGGCTACATGGGCTATGGTCTGGCGCAGGCAGATTTGATTCAAGAAGGTAACATTGGCCTGATGAAAGCAGTAAAACGCTTTGACCCCGACCGCGGCGTACGTTTAGTGTCATTTGCCATGCATTGGATTAAAGCCGAAATGAACGAATTTATTGTGCGTAACTGGCGCTTGGTAAAAACTGCCACCACCAAAGCACAACGTAAATTATTCTTTAATTTGCGCAGCATGAAAAAAGGCTTGGGCTCGTTGCAGCCAGATGAAGTGAATCACATCGCCAAAACGCTGAATGTAAAGCCTGAGGAAGTACTAGAGATGGAGTATCGTTTAAACGGCCACGAAATCTCGCTAGATGCGCAAGTTGATGATGACGGCGATGAAAGTTTTAGCCCGATCGCCTATTTAGAGGACGAAAGCCCTGAGCCTTCTAAACATTTAGAAATGAAGCAAACCGAAACTGCAAAATCAGTTGGCCTTAGCAAAGCGCTGGAAAGCTTAGATGAGCGTAGCCGCCGTGTGCTTGAGGCGCGCTGGTTAACAGAAAACGCCACACTTACGCTGCATGATTTGGCGGCTGAGTTTGGTGTTTCTGCAGAGCGTATTCGCCAAATTGAGCAAAAAGCTATGCAAAAAATTAAAGGTTTGTTACTGCAAGCTGCTTAGTCCGCATCTGATGCCATCAAATTGGTATCGCCACAAGCCTTATATATATTGGCTTGCAGAGCAGTTGCAGTAGGCTGGTGTGTTTTTAGTATGTTTAAACAATAAAAAAGCCGACTTATCGTCGGCTTTTTTACGCTATCAACAATCATGCTGCTTTTACTTCAGCCTCATTTTCATAAGCCAAAGCATTGCCCATGTGTTGACGCAATATTTGCAAATCGGCCATTTGTGCACGTATGCTTTTTTCAATATTTTCCAGCTCCAAGATACGGTCTTCCAAAGTATCAGTGGCTTTGTAAATACGCTTAATACTTTCTAAACGGCGGCGCAATTGCAATTGGTGCTCGCGCACTTGTGATTCCATTGGCGCAATCACTGCTTTCAACCAATTTTCTACATCGCGATTCGCCACTTCATAGACGTGAATCACGCGGCTTGCCAATGTCTCAAAAAATTTAGTCGTCAGCGTCATTTTCTCATTAGCAATCATGTTAAACGCTGTGTTAAACTGCTCTTTGTAGGCACGCTCTAACTTAGCAAGCTCTTTTTGATAACGCAAAGTTGAAAATGCTGGTGGCTCTGATTTACGCAAACCGTGCTCTTTGCTGAACTTGTCGTACATCACGTCCATCATTTTCTTAATCTCGTCAATTTGTGCGTCAGACGACACCAAACGACCTTTTAAATCCAAGAAAAAATTATCCATCGCTTCGCGAATTGTTTTGGTAAAGCTCGCTTTCACCATGGTTTCACGCGTGGTGTGCACTTGAATTTTCAGTGCTTCCATACCAAGCAATGTAAACAACTTGTTGGTTTGTTGCGAGAACACGCTACGTAGCGCCTGAAAGCGTTGTAAACCTTTTTCAAAGTTTTCTTTATCCACTTTCACTTTGTTCATCATGTGCTCAACCACATCTTCGTTCTTGCCGCGCAGGCCACGCAACTCTTCAAGTTGCTCTACCACGCCCGCCACGCGAGAATCTAAAATCATATTCGAGTTGCCGATTAAATCTTCAATCTCGTTTTTTGTGTTATCGCGCACAATTTCTTTTTTAGATGGAATCAGCTCATCAGAAAGTGCTTTTTCTAGCTCGGGCAAACGGCTTTGCACCAGCAGCGCATCATCGCCATTAATTTTAGCCAACAAACCCTTTTGCGCAGAGGTTGGGAAAATTTGGTTGTGCTCCAAGCCCAGCAACTCAGCACTGGTTTTAACTTGCTTGGCAATTTCTTTTTCAATTTCATTTTCATTTTTCAGCTCATCCCACAAGCCATCAATTTTGTTTAGCACCGCCAAACGGCCTTTTTGCTTCCACCGTGTGCCACTAATATATTGGCGCCACACATCTATTTCAGATTTTGTCACGCCCGTATCAGCCGCCAAAATAAATAACACCGCATGCGCATTGGGCAGCATATTCAGCGTTAATTCTGGCTCAGTACCAATCGCGTTTAGTCCTGGCGTATCTAAAATGACCAAGCCCTGCTCTAACAATGGGTGCGGGAAGTTAATCATGGCATAACGCCAGCTTGGAATATCAATGGTGCCATCTTTGTTTAAGCTCATGGCATCGTCACTGCTGTTTGGATCAAACAGGCCAAATTTTTCGGCTTCTTCAGCCGTGACGCGCTTGGTACGGCTAACCTCTTTAAACGCAGATACCATACTGTCGTTGTTATCCACATCAAATGCCACGGTATTCCATTCATCGGGGTAGCGTTTGTATTCAGTTGTGGTGGCGTCAGATGCACGCGTCTCAATCGGCAACATCATAATCGATGTTGGTTTAGTTGCGTCGTACAACAATTCGGTGGGGCACATGGTAGTGCGGCCTGCGCTAGATGGCAGCAAGCGTTGGCCATAATCGGCAAAGAAAATCGCATTAATCAGCTCAGATTTACCGCGTGAGAACTCTGCCACAAACGCCACGTTCAATTTGTCTTCGCGCAAGCGCTCAAGCAAATTAGTAATGCGCTGGTCAATCTGTGCATCGTTTAGCTCTTGCTCGTTAAGCCAGCTGCGATAATCGCAAATGCTGTCCACCAAGGCTTTGCGCCATTCTGAATAGGCTGCAAACTGATGCGCTAATTTATTTTCTGCCATGCTTATTAATCCCTAAAAGTATGTGCTGTCTGTAGCTACTTTTTTTGTGTATTAAAAATACTTAATTTTTCACAATTGCACTGTAGCACGCCAACTAAAATATTCAAATAAATCAGCAGCGTCTTGACTATGATTTAATGCAGTTTCTGATAAAAGGTTCATTTTTAGCAACAAACGGTAAAAAGCCTATAAAAAATGTGGTAAAAAGCGCCAATCTATTCGCTAACAGCCTGTTTGGCTGTTAGCCTATTAACCAAGTGTCAGCTTCTGCTATCATCTTATCTTATTTATTTTTTAGTCATTTATGAGCGGCCTTAACCAAACCACCCCTACACCTGTGGATATTCGCCTGCATCAGGCATCACGTTTGTTAGAAATTAAATTTGATAACAACACCGAATGTATGCTCAGCTGCGAATTTTTGCGCGTGTATTCACCTAGCGCCGAAGTACGTGGCCATGGCGCTGGACAAGAGACGCTGCAAGTGGGCAAAGAGCTGGTGAATATCAGCGCCATCGAACCCATCGGCAATTACGCGGTCAAGCTAGTGTTTGATGATGGCCACGATACTGGTTTGTATTCGTGGGATTATTTGTATTATTTGGGCCAACATTACGAGGCCATGTGGCAAGATTATATTGCCAAGCTTGAAATGGCTGGGCATAAAAGAATGGGTAATACATGACAGAAGACAACTTAAAACAAACTACACATTTTGGCTTTAAAACGGTAGAAGAATCTGCCAAACAGCAAAAAGTAGGCAAGGTATTTCACTCAGTTGCTAGCAAATATGATGTGATGAATGACGTCATGTCGGCCGGCATGCACCGCGGCTGGAAGCGCTTTGCCGCCGATATTAGCGGCGTAAAAGCGGGCGATAAAGTACTAGATATTGCCGGCGGCAGTGGTGATTTATCTAAACTATTTGCTAAAAAAGTAGGTAGCTCTGGTGAGGTTATCCTCACTGACATTAACGCCAGCATGCTCACGGTTGGTCGCGACCGTATGCTAGACGCAGGTTTAAACGTGCCCGCCATGCAATGTAATGCTGAAGCTTTACCATTTGCGGATGAACAGTTTGATTGTGTGATAGTGGCATTTGGACTTCGCAACATGACACGCAAGGAGGTGGCGCTAAAAGAAATGCAGCGCGTGCTCAAAGTGGGCGGCCGATTATTAGTTTTAGAGTTCTCGAAAGTGTGGCAGCCGCTAGAAAAATTGTACGATATTTACTCGTTTAAACTGCTGCCATTGATGGGTAAACTGATTGCCAAAGATGCAGAGAGTTACGAATATTTAGCCGAGAGCATTCGCATGCACCCAGACCAAGAAACGCTGAAACAAATGCTGCTAGATGCAGGGTTTGGCAAGGCCGATTATTACAATTTAAGTGCTGGTGTTGTTGCCTTACACAAAGCTTATAAAACCTAATGTTAAAACCAATAGCCACGCGCTTTTTGCAACACATTTGTAGCCAAAATCAATGGTCAAAGCCATACCTTGTGCCGTTTGCGGGTAAGGTTATACAGTTTTATTTCGCACTCGCCAAGGCCAATATCATTATTTTAGAAGATGGTAGTTTAGCGATTGCGGGAGAAAATAGTAGTGAAACATATGCCCCAGAAGCCAGTATCTATGCGCCTCCCAGCCTACTGCTTAGAATGATGGCAGGTGATGAGGCTGCAAAAATGCAATTTAAAGTGGCAGGTGATACACATTTGGCCACCGAATTTAGCAAAGTTTTGCAAAATATGCGCTGGGATGTGGAAGAAGATTTAAGCCATTTTACGGGTGATATTGCCGCCAATAAAATGGGTGATGCCACTAAAAAAATATTCAGCACGGCCAAAAAACAAGCTGCCGATACCGCAGAAATGTTGAGTGAATATTGGCAAGAGGAGAAAAATATTTTAGCCAAAAAGCGCCATGTAGAAAGTTTTAATAGTCAAGTAGATACATTAGTGAGCGATGTGGCGCGTTTTGAAAAGCGGCTTCAAAAAATAGAGAATCTAGAAAAATTTACCAACCAATTAAAAAAAGAAAGCCAATAATCGTGCATTACTTTCGTTTGGCTTATATTTTTTGGGTATTTTTGTGGTTTCGACTCGATGAATTTATTGCTGGTCGCAAAGCGTTTAAGCCTTTCCACACCATCATCAAAATAGCCATGTTTTGGCGCAAGCCGCAGCAAAATCGGGGCGTTCGCTTACGTTTAGCTTTAGAAAAACTTGGGCCTATTTTTGTCAAGTTTGGCCAAATGCTATCTACGCGCCGCGATTTATTGCCACAAGAAGTTGCAGACGAACTGGCCAAACTACAGGATCGCGTTCCGCCATTTGCCTATGCTGACGTACAAGCCAGCATAGAAGAGGCTTTTGGAGCACCTTTACACACAATTTTCCCCGTATTTAATCAAACTTGCGTAGCCAGCGCATCGGTTGCGCAAGTGCATTTTGCCGAGCTGGCCGATGGTCAACAAGTGGCAGTAAAAGTGCTGCGGCCGAATATCGACAAGGTGATTCACCAAGATATTGCGTTAATAAAATCACTGGCGTGGTTGCTGCAAGCGATTTCTTCTGAGGGCAAGCGCCTAAAACCGCAAGAAATTGTGGCTGAATTTGCGCGGCATACCGAGCATGAATTAGACCTGACTTTGGAAGCTGCCAATTGCAGTCAGCTTGCACGGAACTTTAAAAATAATCGTTTACACAGCCCTCCCTTATTAATTCCCAATGTTTATTGGGATTTTTGTCGCAAGCAAGTGATGACCATGCAGCGCATGCACGGCACGCCTGTTAGCCAGATTGATGTGTTAAGAGCCAAAGGCATCGACATTACTCAGCTGGCACACGATGGTGTGGAGATATTTTTTACCCAAGTGTTTCGCGATGGATTTTTTCATGCCGATATGCACCCAGGCAATATTCAAGTCACTGATGACGGCCGCTTTATTGCGCTAGATTTTGGCATTATGGGTAGCCTGAGTGATACCGATAAATACTATTTAGCGCGCAATTTTTTAGCGTTTTTTAATCGCGATTATCGCGATGTGGCCATGGCGCATATTGAATCAGGCTGGGTGCCGCCAGACACCAATGCCGATGAGCTGGAAACCGCGATTCGTGCGATATGTGAGCCGATTTTCGACAAGCCACTCAAGGACATTTCGTTTGGGCGCACGCTGCTAAGTTTATTTCAAATGTCGCGCCGATTTGGCGTGGTGATTCAGCCACAGCTGGTGATGCTGCAAAAAACATTGCTGAATATTGAAGGTCTGGGCCGCGATTTAGACCCTAATATTGACTTGTGGCAAACTGCCAAACCGTTTTTAAAACGCTGGATGAGCGAGCAAGTGGGCTTTCGTAGTGTACTTAAAACCCTAAAAAAAGAACTGCCGTTTATTATTCAACACGCACCGCAAATGCCACGCTTGGTCCATCAGTTTTTAAACCAACAAACACAAGCCGAGCAAGAAGCACCGCTGCGAGCCAGTATTGATGTGCTTATTGCAGCACAACAAAAGCAAGCCCGCTGGCAAAAGTGGCTCACTTGGACAATAATTTTAGCTGTGGCATTGCAAATAGCCATAATTTTAAGTTATTACATTAAAACTATTTACTAAGGAGGTTTTCATGACATTCACTAATAAAATCATTGGTTTAAGCCTGCTATTCTTTTCAACATTTGCGCTAGCTGCATCGCCTGCTGGCTTATGGAAAAGCATCGACGATAAAACGGGTAAGCCGCGCTCGCTGATTCGCATTAGTGAGACTCACGGCATATTTAGCGGGGTGGTAGAAAAAGGCTTGCTAGAAGGCGATACGGGCGAAAAAATTTGCGATAAATGCACTGACGAACGCAAAGACCAAAAAATTATTGGTATGACGATTATTAAAGATATCAAACAAAAAAATGGCAGCTATGAAGGCGGCAGCATTTTAGACCCCGATAATGGCAAAGTGTATAAATGCAAAATGAAGCTAAACGAAGCTGGTGATAAACTAGAAGTGCGCGGATTTGTTGGATTCTCACTATTGGGCAGAAGCCAAACCTGGGTGCGAGAATAGTAAATTTAAGCCTTTAGTTAAATATTAATAAGCTAGTCTTTAAACAGCATGGCTTTAAAATAGATGGGCTAGAGGTCTCATGGATGCTTGCTCACAGCGCATCTAAACTCTCTAGAACTGTATTCTAAAGCTTGCGTTTTTGACATTGCGCGCAGTAAAAAGTAGAGCGCTGGCCCAGCCGAATACATTTAATCGGCTTACTGCACACTTTGCAAGGCGCATCCGTCCGGCCATACACCAAGTGTGCTTGCTGAAAATATCCTGGGTTGCTATCGGCACCAAAAAAATTACGCAAGCTGCTGCCGCCCGCTTCTAGCGCGTCATTTAAAGTTTGTTTAATTTCGCGCACCAGTTTCTCGCACTGTTTTAGTGTGACGTTTTTGGCGGGCGTTTCGGGGTGAATACGCGCACGAAATAAAGATTCTGACGCATAAATATTACCTACGCCGACGACTAAATGACTATCCATGATGGCGATTTTGATGGCAGCACTGCGTGTTTTTAATTCGGTATGCAAATATTTGGCATTAAAAATATCATCTAATGGCTCTGGACCTAGCAGGCCGAGAAGCGCATGGCTATTGGGCTGCAGGCCTGCCCACAAAACTGCACCGAAACGCCGTGGGTCGCGCAAGCGCAACACATTGCCAGGCTTGCCATCTACACCGTTAAATTCAATATCAAAATGGTCATGCTTTTCTGGCGGGTAATTTCTATCCAGCAAACAAATACGGCCAGACATGCCCAAATGCAGCAACAGTGTGCCTGTTGGCGTGTTATCTAGGTCAGCGAACTCGGCTAAAATATATTTAGCTCGACGGTTTAATGAAATTAAAGTTTGCTCAGCAAGCGTTTTTGGCAAATGCGCAGGAATGGGCCAACGCATGCTGGCATTGCGAATAGTGACTTTCTTAACCGATTGATTTAACAGCGGAAGTAGCCCACGGCGGGTAATTTCTACCTCTGGTAATTCAGGCATAGCATTCAGGCAAAGTACTTGAACATCATGTTTAAGTTTTGACGACTATTGAATATTGAGCGGAGGATTGAGCATGTTAAAGCCGACGTCATTATTAAAGTGATACATTAGGCCTTCATCTGGGCGCGCCAACAGCAAATCGGGCGATTCTTGAATTTTATCAAAATGTACTGTGCTACCATCTTTCAACTTAACTTTTAACGATGGATAAATGATTTTACGGTCAGGTGTATATAGTTCAACTTGCTTGGCTTGTGCTTGCTTCCAACTAAAATCCAGCCATTCATTCAACTCATTTTGCGTAATTTTGGCTTTAGGCGCGTTGGTTTTCCATTTGCCTTCTGTAATATCTAATTGCAAACCGATGTCCTCCCACTGCTCTA
The DNA here is from genome assembly GCA_031422335.1 of Methylophilaceae bacterium. Classification (GTDB taxonomy): domain Bacteria; phylum Pseudomonadota; class Gammaproteobacteria; order Burkholderiales; family Methylophilaceae; genus Methylotenera_A. The sequence goes on along the minus strand of JANOQW010000005.1, from coordinate 14,933 downwards.
AACGTGCATAGTCGAAGCCTGAAATTTGCTTAAGCTCTGCTTGCGCTAGTGGAATTTTATCAATCATTTCAATCGCTTGCGTCGTAGCTGCAGTAGAATAACCGCTAGACAGCAAATATACACCATTTTTGTAAGCAACATATTGCTCGTCGGTAACTGTATTAAAGGTACCAAAAATAAATTCCTCGGTACCTGCAGCGCTGCCTAATTTTAGACGCAATTGCGGCTTGCTTAAGCCAAATTTTTCTTGATCAGCCGCAGCAAATTTATCTTTGGTTTTAGCTGCAATAATCGACAAAATACGTTGTACTGAGATTTGATCTGCACGCGTTTTATAAGGCGCTGTCATGCGCCAAAAGCCATCGACTTTTTCAAACGTGGTGGGCGCTTGGGTAGGAAACTCCACTTTAATGCTGGTGAAGTCTGCTAATTTAAGGGTGGTCACCTCATGTTGCACAGGCGCGTCATTATTTGCTTGTGGTCGTAGGTATAAAAAAGCCACTAGCCCCGCCACTAGCGCCAACATGACCAAATTGAGTATCCATCTGTTTTTCATTTATATTAAGCCTGACTTTATGCTTTTCTGCGTTTCCACCACAACCAAAAGCCTGCTACAAAAATGGCCAGCGGAATAAAATATTGGAAGCCGTGAAAAATCGACATCGCCAACAGCCGACTGGCATCATTGGCAGGAATGGTCACGTTAATGTCTTTAAGCGGCATCGGTTGGATAGTAATCAGCTTGTCGTCACCCGCCAGCCAGTTGACGATGTTCACACCAAAATCTAAATTACCGCCATTGGTAATAAAAGTATTGGATAAGAAATTGGCATTGCCCATTACCACCACGCGTTGGCCTTTTTTACCATAAATACGCTCTAAAGCCACGCCAATATTAATCGGGCCACGCTTATCTTTTTTCTCATCAAACACCACTTTTTGCTTATTGCCATCGCCCACAATTTTGTCGGTTTCTAGCCAGCCGTTGGGCGCCACTTCTACCAAGCGCCCCACTTTCCAGCCAAACTCATGCGAGGCTTGCGCATCAATTTCGTGCGCTTCGGGAAACAATGTACGCAACTGAAAATTGCGCGTAATAGCATGGTCACCATAGAAGCTAGCAAAAGCCACTTTGGCATCGGCGCCATAAGTGGCCGCTGTCATATCTACCGCAACGCCGGGCGAAACGGTAATGCCCAAATAATCGGCTACCTCTTTTAAACCATGCAAATTATCGTTATCTAGCAGCCACAATAAATTGCCGCCAGATTCTAAATAAGCTTTAATTTTTTTGGCTTCAATTTCGCTTAAATCTACTTGTGGGCTGGCAATCACCAACATGGCGCCATTGGCTGGCACCGCTTGCGCAATGGTTAAATCGGGGTTGGCAAATTTAAAGCCTTTCGCTTCTAATTGTTTACCAAATTCACCAATGTCATGATTTTTTAAGCCCTGCAGCAGGCGCTCACCATGGCCATCTAAATACATAATCGCTTGCTGATTAGTACGTGCTAAGCGTACTAATAAGTTGGTCATATCTTGCTCAGCAAATGGCGGAAATATATGTTCGGTACGTTTGTTGTACTCCACAACTGTTTCGCCATCTTCTTTAATGTTGGCTTCTTGTGCCAATTTTGGCTCAGACGACGGGTTAATGAATTTAAGGTTAACGTCTTTTTTCTCACGCTTGTAGCGCGCCACAAAATCGATCATGCCTTTTCTAAATGTATCGCCACGGTTGGCATCATCATTGGTGGCATATACCGTAATATTGATGGGGTCTTTCATGGTTTTTAAGATATTAATACTGCCCTGCGTGAGGATATTGCGGTTGGCCTGCGTAATATCTTTTGCCACGCGGTATTGATGTGACAGGTAGCCTAACACCAAAATAAGTGCTAAAAATATCACCACAAACAGCCAGCTTTGTGCCAGCATTTGTAAACGTAAGCTTTTGTTAATTTTCATAATTTTTTAAATTTATATTAAGTTAACCTCTTAAACGCTCAGCGTCTAAGCGGCGAATGGTCAGCACCAAAAACATGATAATGACTAATAAAAAGTAAGCAATGTCGGCACTGTCAATCAAGCCAGTTGAAAATGCCTGAAAGTGCTTCATTAAAGATAGTTGCGAGATAGTATTGGTGGGATCACCCGCAAAAATTCTATCCATAAAGATAAGTGCAATTAGTGTGATAAAGGTCATCACCGCAGCCGCCACAGGCTGCGAGGTAAGACTAGAAAAATACAACCCGACGGCGCTGGCGCTGGCGATAAGTAAAAACAAACCGAGCGAATTGGCGAGGATAAAGCCAAAATCAACGTCTGACCAAATATTAAGTGTGCAGAGCATGAGTGCAATATAAGCAATCAAAATGCTGAGAAAAGCCACTAAACCAATAAACTTGCCTAGTACAATCTCAGTGAGTGAAAGCGGTGCGCTAAACAAAAATGGCAGCGTTTGGCTGCGGCGTTCTTCAGAAATTAAACGCATCGATAACAGTGGCACCGCAAATAGCACCACCAAAAATGCCCAACCATACACGGTTTGGCCAACAAATTGCGTTACGCCAACGCGCTCTGCGGGGCGCACTGCGCCTGACATCACCTCGAAATAACCGTTGACACCATTTAGATAAAGCGAGCCAAATAAAGCTGTAAAAATCGCCAAAATAATCCAGCCCATGGGCGATGCGAACATACTTTTGAGTTCTTTTCTGACAATATTAAATATCATTTTCTGTCGTCTCTTTATGCAGCTACTGCATCTTGCGCAGCAGCCTGGTCTTGAAAGGTTAGTTGCACAAACACATCTTCTAAGCTGGTTTGATCTGGCGCAATTTGAAATAAGCCCCATTTATTTTTAACCGCTGCTTGCACAATCGCCTCGTGCGCCGCTTTGTTCTCATCGGCGCCTTCTGCAAAGCGCACGCGCATCATATTGTTTTCTGCCCCTTCCGCCTCGGTAATTCCTTTTACTTTTAGCAGGGCTTCTATGCTTGGCGCTTGATTAAAGCCCAGCAATAGTTTATTGCCGACACGTTGGCGTTTTAGCACATCAATACCGCCATTAAATACCAACTTACCTTTGTCGATAATCTGCACGTGGTCGCATACCATTTCCACCTCTGGCAGAATGTGCGTCGATAAAATCACGCTGTGCTCACCACCAATTTCACGAATTAGCGCGCGAATATCACGAATTTGAATCGGGTCAAGTCCCACCGTTGGCTCATCTAAAATCACCACCATGGGGCTGTGAATAATAGCTTGCGCAATTCCTACACGTTGTTGATAGCCGTTAGATAAATTCTCAATCAGGCGTTTGCTCATGTGCGTTAAGCCACAGCGTTCTTTGGCATTCTCCACCGCTTTTTTAATATGCTTACCCGTTACTCTGTGAAGGCGCGCGGCAATAATTAAATACTCATCCACCGTTAGCTCTTTATACAGCGGCCGCATTTCTGGCAAATAACCAATCAGCGCCTTGGCCTCTTTAGGGTTTTCTATCATGTCGATGCCGCAAATTTTGACCGAACCCGCGCTAGGCGCCAAGTTGCCGGTGAGCATCTTCATGGTGGTGGATTTGCCTGCGCCGTTTGGTCCTAAAAATCCCAATACTTGACCTTTGGTCAGATTAAAACTCACATCGCTCACGGCCGGCCGGCCGCCATATAAGCGGGTCAGCTCAATGGCTTCTACAGTAAAATTGGTCATAAAATGATGGCTAACTCTTAAATTAAATTACGCATTAAAATACTCAAATCAACATTCTAAAATACATACAATCAAAATCACCACTGATTGTGAAACAAATCTACTAGATAAGTTTCATGCAAAAAGCTATAGTCATAGTTATATATCGTTTAACTATTATTGGCGTTGCACACAACCCTTAATTATGGATGAACTTGCGCAAACTGTCACGGACTAAACGATACATACAATATATTTGGATATTTGATACATGCCCATGTTAAAACCTAAGTTAAAAAAAATAGCGATTGCTTTTGCCTTGTTAAGCAGCAGCTTGACTGCGCTGGCAGACACTAAAACTAACGCAACAACGATTCCTACCATCACTACGCCAACGCCCGAGTTTGTATATAAATATTTATTGGGTGAAGTGGCTGGGCAGCGTGGCGATGTGGTGCTGGCCAGTCAATTGTTTTTAGATTTAGCCAAACAAACACGCGATGCTCGCCTGGCAGAACGCGCCGCACGCAGTGCTGCGTTTGCCAACCAACCTGCCATTGCACTGCAAGCGGCAACGCTATGGGCTGAGCTAGACCCAAACTCAGTTGAAGCACAACAAGCTTCTAGCCAAATGCTAGTGGCCAGCGGCAATTTAAAACAAGCCAAACCGCATATTGAAAAATTATTGGCTAAGGAAGACACGCGCGCCAATGGTTTTTTGTATTTGCCCAGCCTACTGGCTGCTCAAAAAGATAAAATTGAGGTTTTAAACGCTGTTAAAGAGTTTGCCAAACCTTACCCAAAATTGCCAGAGTCGCACTTTGCGGTGGCACAAGCAGCGTGGGCGGCAGATAAACCTGACGAAGCCAAAAAATCACTCGAAGCCGCCAACAAACTGCGCCCAGGTTGGGAAGTAGCAGCGCAAATGCAAGGCCAAATGCTGCTTAAAGAGTCGCCAGAAAAATCGATTGCATTCTATAAAGATTTTTTAACCAAATACCCCAAAGCTAACGATGTGCGCATGGCTTATGCCAAGCTATTGGTAAGCCAAAAGAAATATGACTTAGCCAAACCTGAGTTTGTCAAACTGGTTGAAAGCGCAAATGGTAGCCCAGAAATTAGCGCGGTGGTGGGTATATTGTCATTAGAATCGAACGATTATGTGATGGCAGATAAATATTTTCAGCAATCGATTAGCTCTGGCTTTAAAAACCCCGACCAATTACATCTATATTTGGGCCGCAGTGCAGAGCGTCAAAAAGATGATGTGAAGGCGTTAAGCTGGTATGACAAAATTCAACCAGGTGAAAATTATTTAGATGGTCGATTATCGGCCGCCAACGTGATTGCACGCACCAAAAATGTAGATGCCGCCATTAAAATGTTGGATGAAGTAAGTGATTTAACGCCAGAGCAGCAAATGTTGGTGGTTCAAACCGAAGCTAGCATGCTCAACCAAGCCAAGCGCGAGCAAGAAGCGTTTGATATGTTGCAAAAAGCCACACAAAATTGGCCAAATGCGGTCGAGATTATTTACGATTTCGCCATGGCGGCCGAGCGCGTAGGCAAGCTTGACGTGATGGAAACTGAATTGCGTAAATCCATGAAACTAAGGCCTGACTTTGCGGCAGCCTATAACGCGCTTGGTTACTCGTTTGCTGATCGTAACATTAAACTGCAAGAAGCCAAAAATTTGATTGAAACCGCCCTGACATTACAGCCAGATGATCACTACATGTTGGATAGTTTAGGCTGGGTGCATTATCGCTTGGGCAATCTAGACAAAGCGGCAGAAAATTTGCGCAAAGCTTACGAAGTACAAGCTGACCCCGAAATTGCTGCGCATTTGGGCGAGGTGTTGTGGAAGCAAGGCAAACAAGAAGAAGCAAAAAAAATCTGGGCCAGCGCACTAAAGGAGCACCCAGAAAATGCGACATTAGTAGCTACTAACAAAAAATTCAACTCGTAAACTATTCAATTAAAACTATAATAACGTATTGAATTTAAAAAAACTCTTACTGTTAGTTCCATTTGCGTTGCTTATGTCTGCGTGTGCAACACGACCAGTCATAAGTACGCCAAACGAACCCATTGCCAAAGCGCCAGAAAACTTAGCCATCCATCAGCAACATTTGGCCAACTTGGCCAATATTCAAGCATTTTCGCTTAAAGGCCGTTTAGGTGTAGTCACGCAGAAACAAGGTTTTTCTGGCGGTATTGAGTGGCAACACCAAACCAGCACCGATAATATTGACGTATTCTCACCCGTCGGTGGCAAAGTTGCCAACATTGCCAAAACGCCCAGCCAAGTCATTTTAACCGACCAAAAAGGTCACAGCATTAAAGCGCAAGATGCTGAAACGCTAACCGAAACGACGCTGGGCTTTAGGTTGCCGCTGGTGGGTTTAAGTGATTGGGCAGTTGGTCGCCCAACTGCCAGTAAAATCGAAGCTTCCAGCTGGGATGCGCAAGGCCGATTACTCACGCTAAAACAAGATGGTTGGGATATTGGTTTTGAAAATTATTTGGAAAGTAACGGCGCTTTTTTGCCGAATAAAATTGTGCTAAAAAGTGAGAAAGTGAATTTAAAATTGCTGGTGGAAAAATGGAGCGGCATTTAATTCAATAAGCGTTGATTAATCAGCATAGATTAATGCGCGAGCCAAAATAATATGCCCCGCAAGCCGCATGGGTATTGGCTTGCAGGGCATATATTTTAATGTTGCTAACAGCAAACAATTGTCACTTAAACATGCAATGCATGCGCTTCTGCGCTAAAATGCACTATCGCTATTGCAGCCTAAATCGATGATAAAACAAGAAATGCAAACACAAGAAACTTTAGCTGACTGGCTAAAATCGCAAATCGCGCGTGGTTGCAGTTTAGAATCAATGGTCGCGGCCATGCAAAATGCGGGCTACAGCGCAGTGAATGCGCGCAGTACCGTCATTAAAGCCTTTCACGATGCCGACCTAGACGCAGAGCTGGATAATGCAAAGCCTTCGCCAAATTTGGCCACTATCGCAGCTTGGCAAACAGTCGCAAAAAAACGGCAATCCATGCCGCAGTTTAAACCAGTGATTAGCTTAAACTCGCCGCGCCTATTGGTGTTTGACAATCTGCTGAGCGATGCCGAATGTGATGCGCTGATTGCGCTATCTGAAGCTAAAATGCAACCATCCACCGTGGTGGACCCGACCACTGGGCAATATGTGCCACACCCAGAGCGCATTTCGCGCGGTACGCATTTAGCGCACCAAAGCAATGAAGTGGTAAAAGCCATAGAAAGCCGCATTACGCAGTTGCTTGGTTTTGCACTGAACCAGCAAGAAGCCATTCAAATTTTGCATTATCAAGTGGGCGGCGAATATAAACCGCATTACGATTTTTTTCCACCCGCTGATGCTGGCAGCCAACCCGCCATTGCCCAAGCTGGACAGCGGCTAGCCACACTCATTATGTATTTGAACACGCCAGCGAGTGGCGGCACCACAGATTTACCCAATATTGGCCTGAGCGTGACTGCAAAAAAAGGTGCGGCTATCTATTTTGAGAATATTGACCAAAATGGTAAGCCCGACAACAACACCTTGCATGCAGGCATGCCAGTGCTGACGGGTGAAAAATGGATTGCCACCAAGTGGCTGCGCGAGCGAGTACTGTTTTAATGCTGCCAGATTTTCAAACCAACCCAGATTTCGAGCAATTTTTGGATTTTAAGCAATTTTTAGCGCCTGCGAAAATCAATTTATTTTTGCATATTACTGGCCGCCGTGCCGATGGTTATCACACGCTACAAACGGTGTTTCAGCTGCTGGACTTTTACGATACGCTGCACATAAAAACCACAAAAACTGGTGAAATTAAGCGTGTAAGTGATTTAGATGGTGTGCCTGCAAGCCAATGTTTATGCGGCTTAGCAGCCAGCGCCTTGCAGAAATTTACAGGCTGTAAACTAGGGGTGGATTATGCAATTGATAAGCGCATTCCCATGGGTGGTGGTTTAGGTGGTGGCAGCTCGGATGCGGGCACCATGTTGCTGGCGCTTAACGATTTGTGGCAGCTTAATTTAAGCCGCGCCGAACTAATACAAATTGGTTTAAAACTAGGCGCTGACGTACCCGTATTTATATTCGGCCAAAATGCTTGGGCCGAGGGTATCGGCGAGCAACTAACCAAGATTGACTTACCTGAACAATATTATGTCGTGCTAACGCCGCCAATTCATGTGTCAACGCGTGACATATTTGCCAATTCCAGATTGACAAAAGATACGAAACCATTGAAAATAGCGGACTTTTCAAGCAGTGCATGTTTGAGCGATTTTAGAAACGACCTTGAAAAAGTTGTATGTGAAGAATTTCCAGCAGTTGCAACCACCTTAAAATGGCTTAGTCAATATGGCGAAGCGCGTATGAGCGGCTCGGGTGCATCTGTGTTTGTTGCAGTTAATTCAAAACAAAAAGCGGATGAACTTTTAGCAAAAAAACCTGCCAATATGACGGGTTTTGTTGCAAAAGCAATCAATTATCATCCGCACTATTTGAGTTAACTGATTAAAGTTTATTGGGGAGTCGCCAAGTTGGTTAAGGCACTGGGTTTTGATCCCAGCATCCGAAGGTTCGAGTCCTTCCTCCTCAGCCAATATTAAGCCGGGCTTTAGTCCGCAAAAGAAAGCGTGTAGATTTTAGTAATTTACACGCTTTAATTTTTTAAGCCTTGCAAGTAGAAAAGGCCTAAAATAAAAATTTAAAGCATAAAAGTTTAAAGCAAAAGTTATAAAGGGATGATGTTACTTTGAGCAACGGCAACATGATGGTTTTTACAGGCAGCGCCAACCCAGCCCTTGCACAGCAAGTAGCTAAGCATTTGGGTATTGAACTTGGCCGTGCCGATGTTGGCCGTTTTTCTGATGGCGAAGTCATGCTGGAGCTGCTAGAAAACGTGCGTGGCAAAGATTGTTTTGTGCTGCAATCGACCAGCCACCCCACCAACGATACGTTGATGGAAGTTATGGTGATGGTAGATGCGCTACGTCGCTCGTCTGCAGGCCGCATTACGGCTGCTATTCCGTACTTAGGTTATTCGCGCCAAGATCGTCGCCCACGCAGTGCTCGCGTTGCCATTACCGCCAAAGTAGTGGCCAATATGCTCACTAGCGTTGGTGTAAATCGCTTGCTGACGATGGATTTGCACTCTGATCAAATTCAAGGCTTTTTTGATATTCCGGTAGATAACATTTACGCCACGCCCATTTTGTTGGATGACTTACTCAAGCAAAATTATGGCGATTTAGTCGTCGTTTCGCCCGATGTTGGTGGTGTAGTGCGCGCGCGCGCAGCAGCAAAACAACTCGATGCCGATTTGGCCATTATCGATAAACGTCGCCCCAAAGCCAATGTGGCCAAGGTAATGAACATTATTGGTGAAGTGGCTGGACGCACCTGCGTGATTGTGGATGACATGGTGGATACAGCAAACACACTGTGCGAAGCAGCCGCAGCGCTTAAAGCGCAAGGTGCTAAAAAAGTATTGGCTTATGCCACTCACCCCGTGTTATCGGGCAGCGCTGCGCAGCGCATTGCAGATTCTGAACTAGACGAATTAGTGGTCACTAACACCATTAAACTGAGCGAGGCTTCGGCCAATTGCAAAAAAATTCGCCAGCTTTGTGCCAGTGGCTTATTGGCCGAAACGATTAAACGTATTAGTCAGGAAGAATCAGTTTCTTCCTTATTCATGGATTAAATTTTCACCCTGTTTTCTGGTCGCGGAAAACAGATTTTAGTGCAGTACCAGCTTGATTTAATTTAAGTTTTTTAAAAAACCAGCTGTTTTAGGAGCAACAAAATGAGTATTTCAATTAATGCAGTTAAACGTGACGTTAAAGGTACGGGTGCGAGCCGCCGTACACGTCGCGCTGGCAATGTGCCAGGTGTGGTTTATGGTGGTGGTCAAGCCGCTGTCAACTTGGAAATGAATCACAAAGAATTGTTTTTACAGTTCCGCCACGAGGCTTTTCACGCGTCTATTTTAGATTTAATTTTAGATGGCAAAAAAGAAAGTGTGCTATTGCGCGATTTTCAAATGCACCCAGTGCGCAACACCATTCAACACATGGATTTTCAACGTGTTTCTGCTAACGAGAAAGTTCACGTTAAAATTCCATTCCACTTTATGCACGAAGATACAGCACCAGGCGTTAAAATTGGTGGCGGCATTGTGGCGCACATTTTAACCGAGGCTGAAGTAAGCTGCTTACCAAAAGATTTGCCAGAGTTTATCGAGGTAGATTTAGCAGCGCTAGAACTGGGCGATTCTGTGCATTTATCACAAATTAGCTTGCCAAAAGGCGTGGAGTTTGTAGCTCTGGCGCACGGTAACGACGCAGCAGTAGCAGCCATTGCCAAAACGCGCGGTGGCGTATCAGATGACGCGACTGAAGACGCAGGCGCAACTGTAGAGACCCCTGCAGCCGATGCAGTAGCAGCCGAACCAAAAGCTGAGTAATTTTAATTAGCTAATTAAAACGCGTACTTAATATTAAGTGCGCGTTTTTTATTTATACTAAACAATATGTCTGAAATTAAATTAATTGTAGGCTTAGGCAACCCAGGCGATAAATACGAAGCTACGCGTCACAACGCGGGCTTTTGGTGCGTTGATGCCATTGCGGCGCAATATAATATTAAATTTGCAATGGACGCCAAAATGTTTGGTATTGTTGGCAAGTTAAATGCAGATACTTGGTTACTAAAACCCACCACCTTTATGAACAACAGCGGCAAAGCGGTTGTGGCGCTAGCTAATTATTACAAAATTTTACCTGCGGAAATATTGGTGGTGCATGATGAGTTAGATTTACCCGCAGGCTCGGTAAAATTGAAATTTGGCGGCGGCCATGGCGGCCACAATGGTTTAAAAGATATACACATGGCGCTGGGCACCGCCGATTATTGGCGGCTGCGCTTGGGCATAGATCACCCAGGCGACCGGAACGAAGTAATAAATTACGTATTAAAAGCGCCTACAAAGCTAGAAATAGATGCTCTGCAAGCCAATATCCATGCGGCTTGTGGCGTGGTGCCTTTATTATTAAAAGGTGATTTTGAAGCTGCCATGTTGAAGCTTCACACCAAATAGCATGAATCTTCTCTCCCGCTTGCAGGAGAGAAGCTAAAACTAAAAGACTGGAAAAACTATGCAGTGCGGAATTGTTGGATTACCAAATGTAGGAAAAAGTACACTTTTTAATGCCATTACCAAAGCAGGTATTGCGGCAGAAAACTACCCGTTTTGCACCATTGAGCCCAACGTCGGCATTGTGGAAGTGCCTGATACGCGCTTGCAACCGCTGATTGATATTGTAAAACCGCAAAAAGTACAGCCTGCGATTGTGGAATTTGTCGATATTGCGGGCTTAGTGGCTGGCGCATCAAAAGGCGAAGGCTTAGGCAACAAATTTTTAGCCAATATTCGCGAAACTGACGCCATTGCACACGTAGTGCGCTGCTTTGAAGACGGCAATGTGATTCACGTCGCCAATAAAATAGATCCTCTCTCTGATATAGAAGTGATTAATACAGAATTAGCTTTGGCTGACATGGAAACAGTCGAAAAAACCATGCAGCGCGAAGGCAAAAAAGCTAAAAGTGGCGACAAAGAAGCGATTGCGCTGATGGCAGTGCTGGATAAAGTATTGCCTTGCTTAAACCAAGCAAAAGCCGTGCGTACGCTGGGTTTAGATGACGACGAATTACAGCTTATAAAACCGCTATGCTTAATCACTGTAAAACCCGTCATGTATTTGGCCAATGTGGATGAAAAAGGCTTTGAAAATAATCCATTTTTGGACAAAGTTGTGGCACTAGGTAAAGCTGAACATGCGCCTGTGGTGTGCATTTGCGCCAAAATTGAAGGTGAAATTTCAGAGCTAGATGAAGAAGATAAACTGCTATTTTTAAGCGAACTAGGTCAAGATGAGCCTGGCTTAAACCGCGTGATTCGCGCAGCTTACGATTTGCTTGGCTTACAGACTTACTTCACCGCTGGCGTGCAAGAAGTGCGCGCTTGGACCGTGAAAAAAGGCGCCACCGCACCACAAGCCGCAGGTGTGATTCACACCGATTTCGAACGCGGCTTTATTCGTGCAGAAGTCATTCAATACGACGAATACGTTAAAAACAAAGGCGAGCAAGGCAGTAAAGAAGCTGGCAAAATGCGCTTAGAAGGCAAAGAATATATTGTGCAAGATGGCGATGTGATGCATTTTAGATTCAACGTTTAATATTAATTAGCCAATTAATGTTCGCGTTAACTTTAATGGTTTTTACTTTGACAACAAACGCCTAAACCACTAGAATTGCGCCCTTGCGTAAAGTTTAAGTAATTAAATTTAAGCACAAAGTTTCATGGTGATGTAGCTCAGCTGGTTAGAGCACAGGATTCATAATCCTGGGGTCGAGGGTTCAAGTCCCTCTTTCACCACCAATTAAAAGGCCACATCTTTGAGATGTGGCCTTTTTTCTTTCCGCGTTAGCCCAACCAGGCTCTTGACACGCCTTAATCAATTAGGTAATTTGATTCCATCATAGCAACTATAAAAATAAAAAATAATCGTTAGATAATCTACTGGTGGGCGACTAAGTTACCTAGCTTTGTCAATTTTATTAAGGTGTAAAAAATGGTAATTTTGGGCATCAATTACGTATTTCATGATTCTAGTGCATGCATTTTAAAAGATGGTGAGTTGCTGGTTGCGCTAGAGGAAGAACGCTTTACGCGCAATAAGCATGACGTAGTGTTTCCGCACAAAAGTATTGAGCAATGCCTAAAAATGGCTAAGCTTAATTTTGATGATATCGACCATATTGCGATATCGTTTAAGCCATCGCTAGATATTGGGCGAAAATTGGTTTTTTTATTGAAGCATCCATCTAAAGTATTCAAAAATTTTAATTTGCATATTTTGCGTTATTACTGGCGCTACCGTACTTTTAATAAATGGCATAAAAATACGTTTAAAGGCGCCAAAAAACCACGTATGTATTTTGTGCCACATCACCAATCGCACATTGCAGGCAGTTTTTTTTGCTCGCCATATCAAGAGGCAGCATTATTATCAATGGATGGCTCTGGTGAATGGGCAACTGCGTCATTAGGCTATGGCAAGGGTATTGATGTCACTGAATTTAAGCGCATATTTTTTCCATATTCCATGGGCTCTATTTACGAGGCCATTACTTATTTTTGTGGTTTTAAGCCGATGTATGACGAGGGCAAAACCATGGGCTTGGCGCCAATGGGTAATAGTGCAACCTTTATTAACGAAGCACGCAAGATTATCAATGTTGCGGCTGACGGCGATTTGTTGATTGATTTTGACTATTTTGCTTTTAACGATGGTCAATTTAATTACTTCACTGAAAAGTTTTATCAAACCTTTGGCAATAGACGCTTGCCGCACGAGGAGTTTGAGCAACACCACATGGATGTGGCGGCAGCTTTTCAGGTGCGGCTAGAAGAAGTTGGCCTAGCGCTATGCAAAATTTTAAAAGCCAAAACCCAAGCTGAATATTTGGTAGTGGCGGGTGGTGTTTCATTAAATAGTGTGATGAACGGCCGCATTGTGCGCGAAAGTGGTTTTAAAGATTTATACGTGATGCCAGCGGCGGGCGATAACGGTACATCAATTGGCGCCGCTTATTATGTGCACAATGCCATTTTAAAAAACCCGCGCCCTGCCCCGCACTTAAACCCTTATTTAGGCACCGAATACTCAAATGAGCAGATTGAATCTGTATTAAAAGAATGCAAATTAAGTTATGAATATGTTGATAATATAGAACAAAAAACGGCAGAATTATTGCATGCAGGGCATATTCTATGCTGGTTTCAGGGCAGAATGGAAATTGGCCCCCGCGCACTGGGTGGCCGCAGCATTATTGCCGACCCCACCAAAAAAGAGATGAAAGACAAAATTAATGCGCAAGTAAAGCACCGCGAAGCATATCGCCCATTTGCGCCTTCTGCCACCAAAGAGGCGGCGGCGGAGTATTTTGAAACGATTGTAGAAGACCCGTTTATGCTAAAAGTATGCATGGTGAAAGCAGACAAAGTCGCTATTTTACCTGCCATTACGCATGTAGATGGTAGCGCCAGACTGCAAACAGTGGATGCCAATACGCACCCGCGTTACCACAAAATGATTAGCGAATTTGGCAAACTTTCTGGCGTGCCAGTGATTTTAAATACCAGTTTTAATATTATGGGTGAGCCGATTGTAGAATCACCCTACCACGCCGTGCGCTGCTTTTTCTCGACTGGGCTAGATTACTTGGTGATAGGCAATTATTTGGTCTGGAAGTAAGTATTTAGTCATATTTAGTATGCCCTGCAAGCCGCATGGATATTGGCTTGCAGGGCATCTATTTTAATTAATAAAAAGCCCGCTAACTGCGGGCTTTTTACATTAGTCTAAAACTAATTATTAGTGATTATGTATGTTGCGTATGTACTTTGTGCATCACTTTTACTCATTACACAAGCTTAAATTAAGCGATATTTGCGCCAACAACAGCAGCCATTTGCATCATATCAATTGTATCGCCTACTTTAATGTTTGTTAGATCAGTTAATTTGCCTGATTTGCTAGTTGATTTTGTATTTTTAAAAATTGGGTGCAACTTAGCATCGCATACAATATATTTGCCTGCGTTTTCAGCTTTACCATTTACAGTTTTAGTCTGTAATTTATTAGCTTTAATGTAATCCCATATTTTTTTAGTGATTTCAGTACGCGGTAATGAACTTGCACCAACTAAAGCTGCTAGCTCACTTTTCATTTTAACTGGAGTACTTAAACCTTTTGCTTCTGCCATTTTATTATCCTTTATATGTTGTTTAGGGTATTAATGAAATTTTGTTATTTTTCGAGTATGGCACATACATGCTAATAGGCGCAAACAGATTATGACAAACATGCATAATAGCTTAGATTCTACTCTATCTATTTTGCATTTAAACGCATTGAACATAAAAACAAAAAAGCCCAGTAATTTCTCACTGGGCTTTTAAACTAGTTAAAAAAAACTAATTATTTGTTCATTACGTACATTGTTACTTCAAAGCCAAAACGCATTTCTGTAGCTGCTGGTGTTGTCCACATGATAAATTTCCTTTTAAGTTTGGCGTCTCACAATGATTCGCTTCATGTATTGCATTATGCGCCCCAACC
>JANOQW010000004.1:0-62518 GCA_031422335.1 Methylophilaceae bacterium | reverse complement strand
GGTGTTAAAACAGCCGCTTTAAATCAAAACTAACTTAAATTAAAACCAGATTAAATCTAATCAGGTTAAATCAAAACCAAGTTAAATCACTAATTAGTGAAAATATTCAATTTCGCTTAGATCTTCTTCAGGTGCTAAGCCCTTAATGTTGGCCTTAACTTCACCATCGGCTTCATAAAACTCATCAAATTCTTCACCTGCTAAATCCTCTAGCATTTGATCTAACAATTTAATTTTATCTACAGTTTTTATTGTTGCAATAGACATATTAAACCTCGCCTTTCTTCAATATATGCTAGCAAAAGGCTAGCAGTAATGAATAAGCATATTGCGTGCCAAATTTTTATGTGTAATATTGAGCTATGAGCCAAACATTGAATCAAACTTTAGATGCCGTGCCAGTCACGCCCAGCTTAAAACAAGCGTTTTGGTATTGGCTTAAGCTCGGTTTTATCAGCTTTGGCGGGCCTGCTGGACAAATCGCTATCATGCATCAAGATTTAGTCGAAAATAAGCGCTGGATATCTGAAAAACGTTTTTTGCATGCGCTTAATTATTGCATGCTGCTACCTGGGCCAGAGGCGCAACAATTGGCCACATATATTGGCTGGTTAATGCATCGTAGTTGGGGCGGCATAATAGCTGGCTGCTTGTTTGTATTGCCATCATTGTTGATTTTAATTGCACTCAGCTATATTTATATGCGCTTTGGCAATGTGCCCGCAGTAGCTGGTGTGCTGGCTGGCATTAAGCCAGCAGTGGTGGCTATTGTGCTATTTGCAGCCTATAGAATAGGCGCCAGAACCCTTACCAATAGCGCCTTATGGGGCATTGCTATTGCCTCTTTTATTGCCATTACCGTGTTTAAAATTGCATTTCCGTGGATAGTGTTAGCGGCTGCTATGATTGGTTATTTAGTGAATCATTTTCAACCACATTTGTTTGCCAGCAGCAACGCGCACAAAGCCAGTCAAACCAATTATGGCAAAGCTGTCATCGATGACGATACGCCAACACCTGCACATGCAAAGTTTAGTTATAAAAAAATGGCAAAATTTATTGCGATAGGCTTAGCGATTTGGCTGGCCGCCATGCTGCTATTGATGTGGCGCTATGGTTGGGATGCAATATATACGCAAATGGGCTGGTTTTTTACCAAAGCGGCGCTGCTGACATTTGGCGGTGCTTATGCAGTGCTACCTTATGTGTATCAAGGCGCGGTGACCCAATATAGCTGGCTAACGCCCACACAAATGATGGATGGCCTAGCCTTGGGCGAAACGACACCCGGCCCGCTGATTATGGTGGTGGCGTTTGTGGGGTTTGTCGGCGGTTGGAGTCAGGCAGCTTTGGTCGACCCACTAACGGCGGGCGTTACGGCGGCTTGCGTGGTGACTTTCTTTACCTTTTTGCCTTCATTTATTTTTATTTTTGTTGGCGCACCATTTATCGAGTCCACCAAAAATAATCTAAAGTTAACTGCTCCACTCACCGCCATCACCGCAGCGGTGGTGGGGGTAATCGTCAGCTTGGCGGTGTTTTTTGCACAACACTTGGTTTTTCCAAATGGAATTTCCCCAAATGCGCGAGAATTTTCAGATGCTCTGCAAGCCAATATCCATGCGCCTTCTGGCGTTGCCATTTTAATTGCGATTTTTTTATTGTTTAAATTTAAGCTAAGCGTGATTAAGTTGATTGGGCTGTTTGCTGCCGGCGGTTTGTTGCTTCAACTTTTTACATGGGTTTAGAACGAATCTATTTTTAGCAGGTCAATTAATTGTTGATTTTTGAAAGCATAAAAAACATGAAAACTACTTTTGTAAAAACACTCGCTACTTTAAGTTTAGGATTAACTGCCACCATGACTACTACCATTGCTAGCGCTACCTGCCCAGAACTTTACAACCACAAAATTACTACACTACAAGGCGATGTAGTGAACTTGTGCGACTATCAAGATAAGCCAATTTTGGTGGTGAATACTGCTAGCAAGTGCGGTTTTACGCCGCAGTTTGAGGCGCTAGAAGGCCTATACAAAAAGCATAAAGCGCAAGGTTTGTTAGTAATTGGCTTTCCGTCGAACGACTTTCGCCAAGACCCGGGTGACAATAAAGCCATCGGCGACTTTTGCAAAATGACCTATGGCGTGCAGTTTCCCATGGCAGTTAAAAGCTCGGTCACAGGTGCCAATGCCAACCCGTTTTATAAGCAACTGGCAGCTAAATCTGGCACAGCGCCACAGTGGAATTTCTTTAAATACGTGATTGCACCAGGTGGCAAAGAGGTAACGGCTTTTTCTAGTACTGTTTCACCAGATTCTAGCGATTTAGCTAGTAAGATTAAACCGTATTTAAAATAAAGTCTTATTAAATAGAAAAGCTTGGCTAGCCGCGAGGCAGCGTGCGTCTTTCGTCTGGCTGCCGAATTTTTTGCAGAATAATCGCTGATAACTCTTCCACTGAGCGACTGGTAGAATCGGCCCAAGTGATATGGTTTTTAAGCATCAGCCGCTCCGCCGTAGCAATTTCTTTTTTGCAGTTTTCGAGTGAGGCATAAAAACTATTTGGACGTCGCTCGCTACGCACATTGTGCAAGCGCTCAGCCTTAATAGTGAGGCCAAAAATTTTGTGCAAATGTTTATACAAAATTTCAGGCAGGGTTCCGCGTTCAAAATCTTCAGGAATCAGCGGATAATTAGCCGCTTTTATACCGAATTGCATGGCTAAATAGACGCTAGTGGGCGTTTTGCCACAGCGTGATACGCCAATTAAAATCACTTCAGCTTCTTCAAAGCCACTATTGGTCATGCCATCGTCGTGGCCAAGCGTAAAATTAATTGCTTCCATACGCTCATGGTAGTTTTCACCCATTACACCATGTGCAATGCCTTTGCCGGTGAGCGGCTCTTGGGCAAGCTCCACACCCAAAGGGTTAATAAAGGTATTAAATAAGTCAATAAAGTAAGCATCGGCATCTTTTAGTAATGCGCGATGATCAATATTGCCCAGCGACATAATGACCACAGGGCGCATACCGTCGCCCGCTTTGGCCATTAAAAAACGCTGTTTAGCATCCTCAATTTTGGCAACTGAATCGGTAAACGGCAAGCGTACTTGCGTAAAATGCGTTTGCGGAAAATGCGCTAATAACTGCCCAAGCGCACCCGCCGTAATGCCAGTGCCATCCGATATAAAAAAAACAGTACGTTGAATTTGCACGATTATTTATTTTTAGTCAAACGTTGCCAAGTGGCTACAACTGTATCGGGATTTAGCGATATTGATTGTATGCCTTGCGCTACCAACCATTCAGCAAAATCTGGATGATCCGACGGGCCTTGACCACAAATGCCCACATATTTACCTAAGCGGTTACAAGTGCTAATAGTCATCTCTAGCAGTACTTTGACAGCATCGTTACGCTCATCAAAGCCATCTGCCAAAATGCCAGAGTCTCTGTCCATGCCCAAGGTAAGCTGGGTAAGGTCGTTAGAGCCGATTGAGAAGCCATCAAAATACTCTAAGAATTGTTCAGCGAGCAGTGCATTTGATGGGATTTCGCACATCATGATTAAACGCAAACCATTTTCGCCGCGCTTTAAACCATTGGCTGCCATAATTTCGGTGACTGCTTTCGCTTCGTCTAATGTGCGTACAAATGGCAGCATTAACTCGACGTTAACTAAACCCATTTCTTCACGTACTTTTTTCATGGCTTGGCACTCCATGGCAAAGCACTCTTTAAAGTCTTCTGCCATGTAACGTGCGGCACCGCGAAAGCCAATCATTGGATTTTCTTCGTCCGGCTCGTAAATATCACCACCGACTAGTTTTTTATACTCATTCGATTTGAAATCAGAAGTACGCACAATCACAGGTTTTGGGTAAAACGCAGCGGCAATCGTCGCAACACCTTCGGCTACTTTATCAATATAAAATTGTTTAGGCGAGCTATAGCCGCGCGCGCGGTTTTTAATCACCGCTTTGATAGCAGCAGGCATTGCATCCACATTTAAAATAGCTTTTGGGTGAATGCCCACCATGTTGTTAATGACAAACTCCAAACGCGCCAAACCCACGCCATCATTTGGTATTTGCGCAAAGCTAAACGCCATATCGGGGTTGCCCACGTTCATCATAATTTTGCAGGGCGGTTTAGATAGCGCATTATTTGTTTGCGTATTTATTTCAAAATCAAGCGCACCGTGATACACAAAGCCAGTTTCGCCTTCTGCACATGAAACGGTGACAATTTCACCTTCACGCAGTAAGTCTGTGGCATTTACAGAGCCTACAATTGCGGGTATACCAAGCTCACGTGCAATAATTGCTGCGTGGCATGTGCGGCCGCCGCGATTGGTCACGAGCGCTGCTGCACGCTTCATTACGGGCTCCCAGTTGGGGTCTGTCATATCGGCCACTAGTACATCGCCTGGTTGCACTTCATGCATTTGCGCCGGGTCTAAAACGATTCTTACAGGGCCAACACCTACTTTTTGTGTCACTGCGCGGCCAACCACTAAAGGCAGGGCAGAATGTTTTTGTAGTTTGTATGATTCCGTGACGTTTTTGAGCGACTCTTGCGATTTCACCGTCTCAGGACGCGCTTGCAGGATGTATAGTTTATTATCTAAACCATTTTTCCCCCACTCAATATCCATTGGGCAGCCATAATGCGTTTCAATAGTCATGGCGTAAGTGGCTAATTCTAAAATATCGGCATCGCTTAACGAGTAAACATCTGATTGAGCCACATCTACATCGACGGTATTGGTGCTTTTGCCCGCCTGTGTGGCGTCTGAGAACACCATCTTGATGAGTTTAGAACCCATGTTACGACGTACGATAGATGGTTTGCCAAGTGCTAAAGTTGGTTTGTGTACATAAAACTCATCGGGATTGACGGCACCTTGTACCACGGTTTCACCAAGACCATAGCTTGATGTAATAAACACAACATCCTTAAAGCCAGATTCAGTATCAATGGTAAACATCACACCTGCACAACCAATATCGCTGCGTACCATTTGCTGCACACCAGCTGATAATGCCACATCGGCGTGCACAAAGCCTTTATGTACGCGGTATGAAATAGCACGATCGTTATATAGCGAGGCAAATACTTCTTTAATGGCATGCGTAATATTATCTAAGCCATGAATATTTAAAAAACTCTCTTGCTGACCCGCAAAAGAAGCGTCAGGTAAGTCTTCTGCAGTTGCAGATGAGCGCACGGCAAACGTAGTGCCAGCGGCAGAATTGGCGGTTAAACGTGCATAATTTTCTGCAATAGCTGTATTCAATGCAGCCGGGAAGGGTGCATCCATAATCCATTTGCGAATTTGTGTGCCGCAAACAGCTAGTGCTTGCGTGTCATCAGCGTCTAGAACGTCCAATAAATCGTTAATTTTTTTATCTAAACCATCTTGTGCTAAAAACTCCCGATACGCATCGGCAGTGGTGGCAAAACCAGTGGGCACGCGCACACCTTTGGCGCTTAATTGCGAAATCATCTCACCTAGAGAGGCATTTTTACCGCCAACCGAGCCGACATCGGTGTTGCGAAGTTGTTCAAATGGTAATGCGTGCACTGTCATACTCATCCCTAACCTTAACAAATGTAATTTTTGATTTAGATATGTTTCTTGATGAACTTATTCTTTTCATGATTGTGCCAAAATAGCTTTGGCTTGTCACGCGACATTAATAGCGCGTTAAGCATAATTAATACGAAATAGCCTTTAAATGCTAAAGAAGCCCGAGCTTTGCGATAAAATAGGCATCATGGATTCCGCACCTTATCGCTTACCTCAAGTTATCGTCACAACCTCTGCCAGGTTGCACATGGGTTTTTTTGATTTAACGGATAGCAATACAGCAGGTAAAACGTCGCGCGTGTTTGGTGGTTTAGGGTTGTCGATTGATGCGCCTTGCACGCAGATTAAAATTTTGCCAAGCGAAAAATTGCATATTGTCTCTGAAAGTAGTGAAAATGTTATTAAAATTGTCGGAAACCTCATAAAAACTTTCAATATGCCTTGCAGTGTTGATGTGCAAGTGTTGCAAAGCATCCCTCAGCACGCAGGGTTGGGCTCAGGTACGCAAATGGCGCTGGCGATTGGTGCTGGTTTAAATCAATTATTTGACTTAAATTTAACGCTTGCGCAAATAGCCCGCGTAGCCATGCGTGGCAAGCGATCTGGCATTGGCATTGGCGCGTTTGCGCAAGGAGGCTTTTTACTTGATGCTGGCAAAAGTGTCGATAAACAATGCGATGAAATTCCTAGTATTAGCAAGCGGTTAGCTTTTCCTGATGATTGGCGCGTGTTGTTGGTACTAGACACGCATCATAAAGGCGTGCATGGCGCAGCCGAGATTCAGGCTTTTCAAAGCTTACCTGCAGCGCAAAACGCGTTGCGCAGTATGGTGGTTGAACATATGTTGCCTGCCTTGCAGCGCGCAGATTTATTGGCGTTTGGCGCTTGTATGGCTGATTTGCAAACTTACAATGGGGATTATTTTGCGCCAATCCAAGGCGGGCGCTATGCTAGCGACGATGTTGCTAACGTGCTGGCTTGGCTGGAGAAAAAAGGTGCAGCTTGCGTTGGGCAGAGTTCGTGGGGGCCAACTGGCTTTGCGATTTTGGAAAGCCAGCAACAGGTAGAAAGCTTGCAAGCTGAAGCTAAGCTGGCTTTTGCAGGTAAGCCAAATATAAGCTTTAAGATTGTGCGTGGTAAAAATACAGGCGCTAGTATTTCAAAATCTGGTATTTCAGAAGCTAGGATTTCAAAAGCCAACCTTTCAGAAAAAAGTAATTTAGAAAGCTAACTTTAGATAATTAGCTCAGTAAGGATAAAAGCATGCAAAAAGTATCAATATTACACCTCATCACTGCCGCAAAAAACGCTAGTCCGTTTGACGTGAACATGGCCTTTGACGCGGGGTTTGACAATATTATGCCCTATACCAATGTTGATCTGACAGAGGTGGAAGCACTGACGCAAGATGCTATGTTTTCGCGCAGTCCTTCGGGCATCAAACGTGAAGCTTTGTTTTTTGGCGGGCGTGATATTCATTTGGCGTTAGCGATGCAGAATGCTGCAAAAAATACCATGTTTCCGCCGTTTGAAATATCGACGATGGCTGACCCTTCTGGCGCGTTCACTACTGCGGCAGCGATGTTGGCTAAGGTCGTCAGTATTATTAACACGCTGAAAAATCAAACAGTGGTGATTTTTGGCGCAGGTGCAGTGGGCAGCACGGCTGCGCTGATTGCGGCTAAAAATGGCGCAATTGTTCACATGGGGGCACACCGCAATGTAGCAGCCATGCAAACATACTGTGACAAAATGTACCAACAATTTGGGGTGGGCTTGCAAGTGGTAGATGCAAGCACTGGCGCTGCTAAAATCGCCGCCTTATATAAAGCCGATGTTGCGCTATGCGCTGGACCTGCAGGGGTGAATATTTTAGACAAAAGCCATTACGAAAAATCGCTGATGTTAAAGGTGTTGGCGGATGTAAACGCAGTGGAACCGTTGGGTATTGCTGGACTTGGTGTGATGGCAGATAGTGAGCCACTTGGAAATGGCGTGGTAGGTTTTGGTGCGTTGAGTATCGGTCAGCTTAAATATCAAACGCAACATCACATGCTAAAAAGCTTGATTGATACTGAAAAACCAGTGCATTTGGCGCATAACCAAGCGTTTGAAGTGGCGCGCAGTTTATTACGCTAATTTAGTCGTTATTTAAAGCGTGTCTGTTAAGAATCAAATCATCATTGCGGCAATTTCTAGCCGTGCTTATGTGCAGGCCGCCGTAGATGCGGGCTTTGAGGTGATTGCAATAGATACATTTTGCGATGTAGATACGCAAAAATTGGCCTTGCAAACGCTAAAAGTTGATACGTTAAATGGCAATTTTGAAGCTGAGGCATTTTATAAAGCGCTTGCGCAAATAGATTGCACACAGGTGCTGGGAGTGACTATTGGCGCAGGCTTTGAGGCAGTGCCAGAATTGCTTGAAGTGCTATCTTTAAAGGCAGTCCCATATATTTTTAATGCAGCTAGTGTCATTCATTCAGTCAAAAATCCGACTACCTTTTTTGATTTTTTAACTAGTATTAGCGCGGCATATCCTGCTACGCAATTAACGCGACCAGCCAATACCATTGACTGGCTGCAAAAACAAATAGGCGGCAGTGGCGGGGCACACATTAAGCCAGCTTTACCGCTAGATTTGGCAGAAAATAACCCTGTCTATTATCAACAAATATGCGCTGGTGAGCCTTATGGCTGCTTATTTTTGGCCGATGGCAATCATGCGCAAGTGATTGGTGTGCATCAGCAATGGTGTGCGCCAACTAGCACACAGCCATATCGATTCGGCGGTGCGGTTAGTCATGCCGATGTGTCTGATGAAGTTACAGAAAAAATAGAAGCTTATGTGCAAGCAATTACGCGCCATTTTGGTTTGCGTGGCATTAATAGTTTGGATTTTATGTTGCATGGCAATGCAATATATTTGCTTGAAATCAACCCACGATTATCTGCCAGCCTGCAATTGTATTCAGCCAAAAAAGGCAACTTATTTGCAGCACATGTGCAGGCATGTTTGGGTGAATTAAAACAGTGGCCAATTGTAGAAAAGCAAGCGCGTGCAATGCAGGTTATTTATGCCAATAAAATCGCGCATGTGCCACTTGATATGCAATGGCCAGATTGGGTGGCAGATATTCCGCAGCTTGGCAGCAAAATTGCGACTGGTGCGCCTATTTGCACGGTGCAGGCAGAAGCACGCACAGCTAAATTAGCGCACAAAAAGCTGATGCAACGGGTTGCGCTATTGTGATATTCTCTAATTTTTATCACAATAACGCTTAAATATGACTGCCCTACAACCCAGTATCCATGCGGCCTGCAGGCCATTGCTTATAAGCTTAATTGCGCAAGCGGATGCGTTAAACATTAAGGTGTTGCAACACACTACTGGTGCGACCATTGTAGATGCAGGGATTCAAACTACTGGCAGCGCAGAGGCGGGGCGGCTGACTGCAGAAATTTGCATGGGCGGTTTAGGCGAAGTGCGTTTTAGTGACCAGAACAATATAACAGTGAAATCACAATCACCAGTATTGGCGTGCCTTGCAAGCCAGTATGCAGGCTGGAGCTTGCAGTTTGAGAAGTTTTTCTCGCTTGGCTCTGGCCCAGCGAGAAGCTTAGCGCAGCGCGAAGATTTGTTTAAAGAGCTCAACTATCAAGATGCATCTGATTTTTCTGTACTTGTGTTAGAAACTAGCAAAATCCCGCCCACAGAAATTATTGAAAAAGTAGCGCGTGACACCAATATTAATGCAGAAAATTTAACTTTTATTTTAACGCCCACGACCAGTCTTGCAGGTGCAACGCAGATTGCGGCTCGAGTGCTAGAAGTCGCGTTACACAAAGCACACACGCTGCATTTTCCGCTAGAAAATATTGTTAGTGGAAGTGGCACAGCGCCATTGCCGCCTGTTTGTGATGATTTTTTAACCATGATGGGACGTACCAACGACGCTATTTTATTTGGCGGCTTTGTAGAGTTACAGGTAAGTTGCAGTGATGCAGGGGCCAAAAAACTTGCACATGCATTACCAAGTAGTGCTTCTAAAGATTATGGCAAAACCTTTGCAGAGGTGTTTAAATCTTATCACATGGATTTTTATTTGATTGATCCGATGCTATTTTCACCTGCAAAAGTGCTGATTACTAACTTAGAAACTGGCAATATTTTTGCGGCAGGCGAGTTGAATGAAGCGCTTTTGAATCAATCTTTTAATTTTTAAATAATATAATTAAATCATAATATTATTTAATATACTTAAAGTAAATGCTTAAATATAAAATCCCAATTTTTACCGATGAAGCTGGTTGGCACGGCGCACAATTAGCCACAGCTTTTGCAGGGCGAGGCAGCGAGGCAGTTTTTGTATCGTTGCCAGATTGTGCCATTGATTTGTCAGATGAAATCCCAAGCATCAAAATTCCACATTTTAACGCGCTACCAAAAGCTGTATTTGTTCGTGGCATAGCGAGCGGCACATTGCAGCAAATTACTATGCGCTTGAACATTCTGCACATGCTAAAAGCGCTTGGTGTGATGGTTTACAACGATGGTAAGGCGATTGAGCGTACGGTAGATAAAGCCATGACTAGTTTTTTGCTGCATCAAAACAGTATTGCGACGCCTAAAACTTGGGTATGCGAATCGCGTCAACAAGCGCATGACATCATCGAAAAAAATTCACAGTTAGTCATTAAGCCATTGTTTGGCTCGCAAGGGCAGGGTGTGCGTTTAATCGATAAAATGCCATTACCAATGGATACGTTTGTTGATGGCGTATTTTATATGCAGCAGTTGATTAAAGCTACGCACGATTACCGCGTTTTTGTAGTGCATAATCAGGTAGTTGCCGCGATGAAACGCACTGGTGATACTTGGTTGCATAATGTGGCGCAAGGTGCGCATTGTAAAAAAGTAGATGATGAAGATGTGTTAGAAATTGCCCTGCAGGCTTCACGGGTGCTAGAGATAGCGTATTGCGGTGTAGATGTGATTAAAGATAAAAACGGCAAACTCTATGTGCTAGAAGTGAATAGCATCCCCGCATGGCGTGGTTTGCAAAGTGTAACGAACTTGAATATTGCGCAAACTTTAGTGGACGATTTTTTGAGCAAAATATAATGGAAATTAATTTAGCTAATACTTTTAAAGCCGCCTGCATAGCGGAGCTGGAAGCGCTTAAACCTGGCAATGTGCATATTTTTGCTGATGGTCATGGAATGACGGTGCAAGATTTTATTGACAGTGCAGATGCTGTTTCTGAAGTGATTGCGCAACCTGATTTAAGCTTAGGTGAGCGCATTTTGCAAAGTGTGCAAGCCACGCAAAATGCAGTGCACATGAACACCAATCTAGGCATGATTTTGTTGTGCGCGCCATTAATTCAAGCAAAGTTAATGTCAAATGGCACTGGTCTGCAAGCCAATATCCATGCGGTTCTTGGCGGTGCTGATTTAACTGCTGAACAAGCTTTAAGTGAGGCAGAAGCTTGTTTTGCCGCGATTCGCCTCGCCAACCCAGCAGGTTTAGGCAACAGTGACATACATGATGTGCACTTGCCCGCTGATTGCACTCTGCAAGCTGCGATGCAGCAAGCGGCAGATTTTGATAGTATTGCGCGCCAATACAGCAACAACTTTGCCGATGTGTTTGATGGCGTAGTGGTTTATCAAAAAGCACTCAACCAATGGCAAAAACCTGCGTGGGCTGCAACCGCGCTGCATTTGCATTTTATGCGCCACTTTTTAGATAGCCACATTGCGCGCAAGCATAATGAAACCATTGCTAAATTGGTGCAAAATCAAGCGGCAGAACATGCGGCAGAATTTAGCCAAGCATTTAACCCAAAAAATTATCAATCTGAACTGCTTAGTTTTGATGCCGCACTTAAAAAGCAAGGGCTAAACCCAGGTACCAGTGCCGATTTAACCGTAGCCAGCTTATTTTTATCTGCAATTATTTAGAGCCATATTTTAAACACAGCTTTTTAAGATATAATCTTGGGCTAGATTTTATATAAGACTTTATAGATAATTTTTTTGGAGGAAACCATGGCAAATTTATTAGACCAACTTAAAAGCATGACCACAATCGTAGCCGATACAGGCGATGTAGAAGCGATTAAAAGCGTAAAACCAGTTGATGCGACCACAAACCCATCGTTAGTATTAAAAGCCAGCACATTGCCACAATACGCACCTTTGATTGAAACTGCGATTGCTTATGCAAAAGCGCAAGGTGGCAGCAAAGAAGCACAAATTGACAATGCTGCTGATAAATTAGCGGTGTTGATTGGAGCCGAAATTACTAAAGTAGTGCCAGGCCGCATTTCAACTGAGGTTGATGCGCGTTTATCTTTTAACTTAGATGCAATGGTAGCCAAGGGCCGCAAATTAATTGCGCTGTATGCAGAATCTGGCATTGGTAAAGACCGCGTGTTAATTAAATTAGCTTCTACTTGGGAAGGCATTAAAGCCGGCGAAATTTTAGAAAAAGAAGGCATTCAATGTAATTTAACGCTGCTATTTGGTTTTGGTCAGGCACGTGCTTGTGCCGAGGCTGGCGTATTCTTAATCTCACCATTTGTGGGCCGTATCTTAGATTGGTACAAAGCCAAAACGGGCGAAGCTTACACGCAAGAAACTGACCCAGGTGTGGTTTCTGTGCGCGCAATTTACGCATATTACAAAGCGCACGGCTACAAAACTGTAGTGATGGGTGCTAGCTTCCGCAATGTGGGCGAGTTAATTGCGTTGGCTGGTTGCGACCGTTTGACCGTTTCACCTAATTTGTTGCAAGATTTAGCGGCTACTGAAGGTACTTTAGCAAGAGTTCTGACAGACGGCGGTAAAACCTCTACTGCGCCAGCAAAAATGACAGAAGCTGAATTCCGTTTTGAGTTAAATCAAGATGCCATGGCAACTGAAAAATTAGCAGAAGGTATTCGCGGTTTTGTGGCTGACCAAATTAAACTAGAAGTGGCATTAGCAGCGAAGCTGTAAGCTATAACATCAGCCTCAAAGCTAGCAGAAGTCACGTTAAACCGTAATTCTTGAATGTTAAACCGTAACCCCAGGTTTTTTAAATAGTAATCAAGGTGTAATAATTGCGGTTTAATATTGACAACTTCGGGCTAGGCACTTAAACTATTGGGCTTGGCTTTTTAAATACGCTACAAGCCAATAACCGCCTAGTAGTTAGCGAAGTTGGCAAAATTATTTAGTTGTAATAAAGCAGTTAAATACTATAATTAATTAAGCAAAATCAATTAATTAAAGTTTTAAATTAATTTGAAACATTAAGTTTTAAATAGTTATCTTAATAAAAATTTTTTAATTGGAGATTCATCATGGCTCATACCCAAATGGCATTAGATTCATTAGATTTTGACGCAACTGTAGCGTTGGCAACAGCAGTTGCACCACACGTAGATATCTTAGAAATCGGCACACCTTGCATTAAACATAACGGCATTAAAATGCTTGAAACTTTACGTGCAAAATTTCCAAACAACAAAATTTTAGTTGATTTGAAAACAATGGACGCTGGCTTCTACGAAGCTGAGCCTTTCTACAAAGCGGGTGCAGACATCTGTACAGTTTTGGGCTGTGCTGATATCGGTACAATCAAAGGCATTATCGATGTTGCAAACAAATACGGCAAAAAAGCACAAGTTGACTTGATCAACGTGGCTGATAAAGAAGCACGTACACGTGAAGTGGCTAAATTAGGTGCGCACATCATTGGCGTTCACACTGGTTTAGATCAACAAGCTGCTGGCCAAACACCATTTGCTGACTTAGCAATGGTTGCTGGTTTAAACTTAGGTTTAGAAATCTCAGTAGCTGGTGGTGTTAAAGCGACAACAGCTGCTCAAGTACGTGACGCTGGCGCGACAATCATCGTAGCTGGTGCTGCTATCTACGGTGCTGCTGATCCTGCTGCTTCTGCTGCAGAAATCACAAAAATCGCTCACGGTTAATATAACCTTCTATCAATAAGTAATTATTGATGTGCGAATAAAAATCCCGACCCAGTAATGCGTCGGGATTTTTTATATTTAAACTTTTAAAGTAAACTAATAAAAGTTAATATTAAAAAATTAGAGGAAAATAATATGGATTCTCAACAACTTATCTTAAGTCGTTTAACGACTATCTTGTCAGAAACAGACAAAAGCAACGCGGCAAAATTAATGCAACTGGTTGACGCTGCAGGTCGCATCTTTATTGGCGGTGCAGGCCGTTCACTGCTAGTGTCACGCTTTTTTGCCATGCGTTTAGTGCACTCTGGCTACAACGTCAGCATGATAGGCGAAGTGGTGACACCAGCCATTAAAGCCGGTGATTTATTGCTGCTAGTTTCAGGCTCTGGCGGCACAGAAACTTTATTACCGTTTGTTAAAAAAGCCAAATCAGTTGGCGCTAAATTGGCGGTTGTGTCGATGAAAAAAACCTCTGCCATGGCGGATGTGGCTGATTTAACCATTCAAGTGGGCAACGATGCTAGCTTCCCGCTTACACAAGGTATGCCGATGGGTTCACAATTTGAGCTTTCAACACTCATTTATTTAGAGGCAATTATTGCCGATAATATTGCGGCTAAAGGTTTGACAGAAGACGGCATGCGCGCGATTCACGCAAACCTTGAGTAATTTTAAAGATTTTTTATAACTATATGAATAGAGTGCGCAATTTGCACTCTATTTTCTTGTAAATGTGCGATTTACTAGTGTTGTAAAAATATTAAGCCTATAGTGAGATAAATGATTTGATATTAAACGCGTTAGACGTTAATTATGTATTTAGAAAATTTTTTTAAAAGTGATAAAGAAGCGCTTGGCTGTGCCAATTGCCGCGACAATAAACCGATTGATTTTCAAATTCAAATGGCTTTTCAGCCGATTGTAAATGGCGATACTGGCGATATTTATGCTTATGAAGCCTTGGTGCGCGGCAAAAATGGTGAATCCGCATACGAAGTTATTTCTAAATTAACCCCAGAACAACTTTACAGATTCGATCAAACTTGCCGTGTCATGGCGATTGAAACTGCCTCTAGCCTTGGCATTGATACGCTTTTATCGATTAATTTTATGCCTAATGCAGTTTACCAGCCTGCAAGCTGCATTCGTCTTACATTGGCAGCCGCAAAAAAATGTCAGCTACCTACTCATCAAATCATTTTCGAGTTATCTGAAACTGAAAAAGTATCTAGTTATAGTCACTTAAAAAATATAGTCGATGAATATAAAAGCCAAAACTTTTATGTGGCCATTGATGATTTTGGTGCGGGTTATTCTGGTTTAAATTTATTGGTTAATTTTCAACCCCATATCATTAAATTAGATATGGAATTAATACGTAATATAGATAGCGATGGGGTACGTGCAGCAGTGGTTCAGGGCATATTAACAACCTGTCGCTTGCTAAATATTTTAGTCATTGCAGAAGGTGTTGAAACGATGGAAGAGTATAAAGCACTGCAAGCCCTGGGCGTGACTTACTTTCAGGGCTATTTATTTGCAAAACCAGAAATTGAAAAGTTGCCTAAAATAAACCCAGCATTAAAATTTGGCGTTGGTTTTTAAACTAATCGTTAGCTAGCCTAGCCTTCGTGTAATAAATTTGGGTAAGCTGAATATTATATTTCTTGATTTCGCTATGCTGTATCAAGGCTACTAAAACCCGATAATTGTTGGGCTGTCATTTCGCCGCTGTGCAAGGTGCTTGCGACCAACGCGCCCGCTACGCCTAGCTGTTTTAGTTGCAGCAAATCTTCCATATTTCTCACGCCGCCCGCGGCAAATAAATTTGCAGGTTTTTTGCGCGCCAAGTTAAGTTGCTGCAACGCTTGCAAGCGCGCAACATCTGGCCCGGCGTTGCTACCCACGTTATTCAGCGTCATACAAATGGCGTCATCTGGCCAATATAAACCTGTGTTGTGTAATTCTGGCGCACCCAATTCTGCATTATCTAATTTATCGAGCGAAAGCACATGACGGCTTTCGTAGGCGTAGCTCACCGCGCGATAATCTTGCAGCATGTGAATATGCTCACTGCCAAACACTGCGCGGATATTGGCTTGTGGCGCATACAAAATGCGCGCATTGACATTACGCACACCATTATCCACCCACCAAGTCACTTGCGGATACATACCGCTGAGTAATTCAATCTGCTCAAAATGGTTGCCACTATTGGTAATCGCATCAATATCTGCGATATAGAGTGTGCGAAATGGGTATAATTTTAATAAGCCTTCTACCACACTAAAAACATCGCTAGAGGCACTTAAAACAGATTGCACAGGCAGATAACTATCGCGCAGGCCATGCTTGGCATGCACCACTTGATTTTGTTTTAAATCCATAACGGGAATAACTTGCAACATAAGCCAATCAAAAAAATATTTGTGTGCGAGTTTATCACTGGCGGTGGTTTATGTGGTGAGCCACTGACAGAAAGCTTGGCGAAAGAGGGCGCATTGATGCGCGATGCGCTGCTGCAAGATTTAAGCGAGTTGCCTTATGAAATTACCACCACGGCGGATTATCGTTTGTATGCGCGACTAGCTGCGCCCGCACTGTGCAGCAAGTGTATAGAGGTAAATCCGCACGATGACGTTTGGCGGACTTGGCAAGACTTAATTGGTGAGTGTGATGCAGTTTGGCTTATTGCGCCAGAAACAGGTGATGCGCTTAAAAAAATCACCCAAATAGCCGAAAATGTTAAAAAAGATGGCCTGCGACCCGCATGGATATTGGGTTGTGGGCTTGCATCAATTGAAGTTGCTAGCAGTAAAATGGCGACTTATTTAGCTTTAGAAGCGGCAGGTATCGCCAGTATTCCCACCCATAGTTATGAAAATTGGCCAAAAAGTCACTGGATTTGGTTGGCCAAACCCAATGATGGCGCGGGCTGCAGCGATACTGCCTGTTTTAATAATCCTGACGATTTAGCAGATTGGATTGAGAATAACCACAAACAATTCACACACGTCATTCAGGCTTATCAACCGGGTGACGCAGCGAGTATTTCTTGCGTCATGCGCCATGGCAAAGCGCATGTGTTAAGTTGCAACTCGCAAACAATAGAGATTAATAATCACATGCTTAGTTACACGGGTGGCGTAGTGAATGGCATGCGCGATTATTGGCCACAGTTTGAGTTTATCGCCAATAAAATTGCGCAAGTGCTGCCCGATTTAGCCGGTTATGTCGGCGTAGATGTGATTGTGGATGGGGATGAAATAGTGGTGGTGGAAATTAATCCGCGCCTCACCACCTGCTATATTGGGCTACGTGATTCGATAGGCACAAATCCAGCTGAGTTGATTGTCAATACACTTACCCAATCTGACTTTGTGTGGCCAACGCTGCAAAGAAACTTAGTCAATATTAATGTCTGACGCTTTGGCTAAATCTACAGTAGGTTGGGATATTGGTGGCGCGCATTTAAAAGCAGTGTTGCTAGATGCTAAAGGTGAGGTCGTGCATTGCCTACAGTTGCCTTGCCCATTGTGGAAAGGCTTGGATTATTTACAACGAGCGATTTTAGATGCTCTGGAAGCCTTATGTATAGGGCCTTCCAAGGCGTGCCATGCGATAACGATGACGGGCGAGTTGGTGGATTTATTTGAAAATCGTCACCAAGGCGTGTGCGAAATTGCTAAAACTGCCAGCGATTTACTGGGTGAGCAGGCGCAATTTTACGTAGCCAGTGTTGGTTTTGTGCCGTTACAAGACGTTGCTGCACACACGGAAAACATTGCCTCTACCAATTGGCACGCCAGTGCCAGTGCGCTTGCCATACACGTTCCAAATGCTTTGTTTGTGGATATTGGCAGCACTACGACAGATATTGTTGCGATTGTGAGCGGGAAACTAGCCACTGAAGGGTTGTCTGATGCGTATCGCATGGCAGCTGACAGTCTAGTTTATACCGGCGTGGTGCGCACACCAGTCATGGCATTAGCACAAAAAATAATGTTTGATGGCGTAGAAACAAATGTTGCGGCCGAGTTTTTTGCCAGCATGGCCGATGTGTACCGATTAACAGGTGAGCTGCTAACAGATGATGCCGACACAGCCGATGGCAAAGGCAAAACAGCGTTAGAATCTGCTCGCAGGCTGGCTAGAATGATTGGGTATGATATCGAAAGTGAACCCTTTGAAAGCTGGAGAGCCTTAGCAAATAATTGCAAAACCTTGCAAATGCAGCAAATTAAAAACGCCATGCTAAAACAGCTTAAACCAAATATGACCATCATAGGCGCAGGTGCGGGTAGTTTTTTGGTGAAACAAATGGCGGCCGATTTGCACTATCAATTTATGCATGCCTGGGAGCCAATAGCCATAAGGTCTGCAGGCCATACCAGTTTAACTAAACAACACGATATTGAAGTATGTTTTCCTGCCTATGCGGTGGCTTATTTGCGTATAAACTCTGTATTTTCACATAAAATATAAGCCATGCTGATTCACCAACTTCCTTATCACCACGACAGCGCGCAGCTATTTGAGCGCGTTGCACATCAGCCGTGGGCGATCATGTTGGATAGCGGCCAAATGCTAGATGCCAATACAGGCAAGCCTGGCAGTCAATATGGACGCTACGATATATTAGTAGCCGAGCCGTTTATGACGCTGGTAACGCGCGGTGAGCAAACTGAAATCACACAAGATGGCAAAGTGACACTTTCTGCAGAAGATCCATTTTTATTACTTAATAATATTCTTGCGCAATATCCTGCCTTAAAAACTGGGCATGCTTTACCTTTTGCTGGCGGAACTCTACCTTTCGCCGGAGGCGCTCTGGGCTATTTTGGTTACGATTTAGGCCGTAGGCTAGAAAAGCTGCCTAGTATTGCTCAGTATGATGCAGCACAGCCCGATATGATGCTAGGTATTTACGATTGGGCGCTGGTGGTGGATCATCGTGAGCAACGTAGTTTTTTGGCCTCGCATAGCATGCAAGCGCAAACACAAGAAAATTTGGCAAGGCTGCAAGCCTTATTCCATGAGCCTCCTGGCGCACCTAAAAAAGTATCGCATAGATTTAAAGTGACTTCTGCTATTAGCTATAACTTGCCACAGCCACAGTACACGCAAGCCTTTAACAGAATAAAACATTACATCAGCGCTGGCGATTGTTACCAAGTGAATTTGGCGCAACGATTTAGCGCCAGGGTTGTAGGTGATAGCTGGATTGCCTACAAAAAATTACGTGAGATTAGCCCGGCGCCATTTATGGCTTATATGAATTTACCTTTAAGTGAAAAAGAACATTTTCAGGTGCTGTCTAATTCGCCCGAGCGTTTTATTCAAGTAAACGGTCATCACGTAGAAACCCGCCCCATTAAAGGTACGCGACCACGCTCGAAAGATGCTGCAGAAGATTTAGCCTACTCAAATGAGCTATTGGCTAGCGTAAAAGATAAAGCCGAAAATGTGATGATTGTGGATTTATTGCGCAATGACTTAAGCAAAAGTTGTGAAATTGGTAGCGTAAAAGTGAATCAGCTGTTTCAACTGCAAAGTTTTGCCAATGTGCACCATCTGGTCAGTATCGTTGTAGGCAAGCTGGCAGGCAGTAAAACCGCAGTAGATGTGTTGCGCGATTGCTTTCCTGGTGGCTCTATAACTGGCGCGCCCAAGCTACGCGCCATGCAGATTATTGAGGAGCTAGAGCCACATCGGCGTGGCGTATATTGCGGTGCAATAGGTTATGTTGGCTTTGATGGCAATATGGATAGCAATATCGCGATTCGCAGCGCAGTTATTTGTAAAAATGTGTTAAGTTTTTACGCGGGAGGCGGTATAGTAGTGGATTCGGACGCATCAAAAGAATACGCTGAAACTTTGGATAAAGCATCCAGTTTGAAAACAATAATAAAGTTGTTTACGAGGCTCTGATTAAGCTTCTTAACTATCGTTTCAAAAACAAAAATAAAAATCCCAGGCTATATTTAAGGGTAATAATAAAAATATTAACCGAAATTTCGATGTTATATCGAAAGGAATAATCAGGACCACATTTGAAAATGAAGTTCAAAGGTGAATCCATGTGGGTAGTAAAAATAGGGGGCAGCCTTCTAGGCTCGCCAGAGCTAGAGCGTTGGCTGGAAATCTTCGTCAAATACAGCGATGGTAAAATTATCATCGTGCCAGGCGGAGGCGTGTTTGCCGACGCAGTGCGCGAAGCACAAAAACTATCCAATATTAGCGATGCCGCAGCACACAAGTTAGCCTTATTGGCAATGGATCAATATGGACATTTATTACACAGCTTAAATCCAAAGTTAGCCACTGCCTCCAGCGAATTAGAAATTGATGAACGCACTTGGCAACATCGCGCTATTGTCTGGCTGCCCAGCCAAATGGTGCTAGCAGACGATGCTATTCCCCAAAATTGGGATGTCACTTCAGATAGTATTGCGGCTTGGTTGGCTGAAAAATTAGATGCCACACATCTTATTTTACTTAAATCAGACAAGCCAAATGAGTCTGGATTAGGCTTAAAAGCCATTACTGATGATGGCTTAGTAGATTTTGCTTTTCAAAATTTTGTGCGAAATAAGTTGTTTTCAACTTGGGTGGTCAACAAATCTGATTATGCGCATTTTGAAGACGGTGCTTGCGGCATTAAACTAGCTAAAATTGCAGGCGCCATTCACTAATATGTCGACAGTCTATTCAGAACAAGAGATTAATGCGCGGCTTGCAAATGAGCTGCCACATTGGTTTTATGAAGATGGCTGGATACGCCGCAAATATAAAACCAGTGGTTGGAAAGCCACATTGATGGTCGTGAATACGATAGGTCACCTAGCCGAAGCTGCTTGGCATCATCCAGACTTAACCGTTTCTTATGCGTTCGTCATCGTTAAACTAGTCACGCACGACGCCAAAGGCATTACTGATAAAGATTTTGAGCTGGCCACTAAGATTGAGCAAGTGATTGGCTGGCAACCAGCAACGGAGGATGGTGCTTTAGAAGGCACGCCAAATGACGATGCACGATTTAAGTATATAAAATATGATTAACTTTTTAGAATTCATTTGAAAGCTTTTTCGTTAGCCTCAACTAAACTTTTCAAGAATGTAATACTTTTCCTTAGTTCGTCAATTTTGATTAAATCAGGTTTTTGGCTAACATCATTATCTCTTGCGCGATGCGCAGCTTCTCCTCTTTTTAAAACCAATTCATCAAGTTTTTTCTTTATTTTAGGCAACTCAAAATTATTCCAATTCCAGCTTTTATGAACATCAATACCTAAATAATCAACAAAGAGTTTTTGTGTCTTTTCGCTGTTAGGCGTGTGAAATCTTTTTAGTTCTTCGCTTAGTTTAGATGACATAAACTCGCCCACTTTAACTTTGGAAAGTCCAGTCAACAACTCAGCTACTGACTCTTCAATCCTATCTTCTACATAAGTTTCCCATGAGGTTAAAGCAATAATAAGTCCTGCTCTTTTCAGAACCTCTAATTCTTTTGACCTTAATTTATCCTTATTTAGCTCATCATAAAAGCCAAGTATTGATTCAGCCTCTTGGATTGATAAGTCGAATGAGCTTTTTGCATTTGACATAATTTTATACTTGCACCTGTTTCTCAAACTTGCCAAAATGCAACATAATCGTTGGCAAAATTAGTAAATTCAATATTGTCGAGGTTATCAAACCACCCACAATAATGGTGGCCATTGGGCCTTCAATCTCTCGCCCAGGTTGGCCGCTACCAATAGCTAATGGTAGCAAGCCTAACGCGGTTACTAGCGCAGTCATTAAAATAGATGGTAGGCGCTCAGACGCGCCACGAATGCAGGTTTCTAGGTTCCACATGCAGTTTTCTGCATTGACTAAATGTTGGTAGTGCGACACCAGCATGATGGAGTTTCGCAGCGTAATACCAAACAGCGTGACAAAGCCTACCAGTGAGCCTAACGATATCCAGCCACCCGAAAATAAAGCGGCTAGCACGCCACCAATCAGCGCAAATGGCAGGTTGGCAAAGGTCAGTAATAGATTACGCAAACTGCCAAACGCAATATACAACATAAGAAATATTGCAACGCCAGCCTGCAGAGAATGCACCACTAAATCCTCGCGCGATTTAGCATTGGCCTCTGCCTCACCTGTAAATTCTATATAGTTGCCTGCACCTAATTTAAGCTCAGACTTAATCCGTTTTTTAAGTTCGGTAGTAAAGCTTGCAACATCGCGGCCTTCCACATTACTGGTGACGGTTTGAATACGCTTGGCACCAGCATGTAATATTTTAGAACGGCCATTTTCTTGGGTAATAAATGCTACATCTTTTAGCTTTAAAATTTTTCCATCAGGGTTAAACAACGGAATCTGGCCAATATCCTCGATGTCATCGCGCGCTTCTTCCTCTAGCACCACGCTCACACCCACTACGCGACTGCCAATATACACTTGTGCTACAGGCAGGCTTTCATGCGCGGCGCGTATGGTGTCCAACACATCGGTGGTTTGCAAACCCCACACAGCCAGTTTATCTGGGCGCAGTCGAATCACCGCCTGTGGGGTACCAGGCGGTGATTGCACCAGTACGTCACTTGCGCCCTTAATGCTGGATACTAGCCCCGCGATTTTCTGCGCATCGCGGTCTAAGGCATCTAAATCGTTGCCATAAATGTTGATGACAGTGCTGGCGGCATAGCCGGAAATAGTTTCTTCGATACGCTCAGTGAGAAAAGTATTAATAGCGAAGTTCACGCCGACAAAGCCAATCTCCGCCACGCCATCACCATCTTGGTCTTCAGCTTCACCCGCTAATTCTTCACGAATGTCTGCCAGAATGTGATCTTGTTCTTGTCCTGATAGCGTGCCGATTTCAATCTCAAACTCGCTGTAATGTGTACCAAAGGTATCCGCGCCATTTTGAGCGCGGCCCACCCATTGTGTAACTGATTTTACACCCTTAATGTTGCCCAGTACTTTGGCCACTTGTTTGCCTAAACGTAGTGATTCTTTTTCTGAAGTGCCCGGCACCGCCGTCATATGCATAATAAAATGGCCTTCGTGCAGGGCGGGGATAAACTGACTTTTAAATAGCGGCAAAATGCCAAGTCCAAGTGCAATCAACAGAAAGCTGACCGCGATGATAGTTTTATACTGCTTTTCTATTGTATATAGCAGTTTTACATAGCGTGCTTTAATGAATTTAATCATCGGCGGGTCTTCGGCATCCAAGTTGGCCTTGCCTAACATAATGTAACAAAGCGCAGGTGTCAGCGTAAGCGCAATCACTAGTGAGGCCAAAATAGCCATAATGTAAGCAAAGCCCAAAGGCGCGAATAGTTTGCCTGCCACGCCAGACAAAGTGAGTAGCGGCATAAATACCAGCACGACGATGATGGTTGCGTATAACACCGAGCTGCGTACTTCCATTGAGGCATTGTAAACGACCTCATGAATCGGCAACGGCGAGGCGAGGGTGCGGTTTTCGCGCAGGCGGCGGAAGATGTTCTCTGTGTCAATAATAGCGTCATCTACAACCTCACCTAATGCAATAGCTAAACCACCTAATACCATGATATTTAAGCCTATATTAAAATAACTTAACACCACAATAGCGGTGAGTAACGACAGTGGAATAGCGGTGGCTGAGATAAACGCAGTGCGTGCGTTAAACAAAAATAAAAACAGAATAGTGATAACTAAAATCGAGCCAATCAGAATATCAGCACGTACACCTTTAATTGCAGTTTCAATAAAGTTGGCCGGGCGAAACAAGCCTTCGTGCAGGGTCACTTGCTCGTTTTGTAAGCCAGGTTTTAGTTCTTGCAGAGCAGATTCAATGGCCTGGGTAACCGCATGGGTATTGGCTCCCAGCTGCCCTTGTACTGATAAATAAATGCCTGTTTCACCATTAACAGCCGCTGCACTGATAGAAGGCGCTGCGCCTTCTATCACTTTACCTACGTCGCCCAATTTAATGCTTAGGCCATTTTTGTGTGTAATAACTGCTTTGGCCAACATCGCAGTATTCGTTGCTTGGCCTTCGGCATTAATAATAATGCGCTGATTGCTGTTTTGGATGAAGCCTGCGCCTGAAACGCCGGTGGCTTTTTGGGTGGCGATAACTACGTCATTCACGTTGAGCTGATATTGCAGCAACTTTGCAGGGTCAATCTGCACCTGAAACTGCCGCACTTCGCCGCCAAACACATTGACATCTGCCACACCAGGAATCGCCAACAAGTGAGGCGTGATAGTCCAATCTACCATGGTACGCAGTTCCATTAAACTACGTTTTTTGCTAGTGAGGCCAAAGCCTAGCACGGTGCTAGCGCTGGACGTCAGCGGCGTAATATTGGGCGTGATGCCCTTTGGAATCTGGTTTGTGAGTGTGCTCAAGCGTTCAGCAACCACTTGGCGATTCCTGTAAATATCTGTTTTTTCGTCAAAAATTACTGTGACAATCGATAAACCTGGAATCGACTGCGAGCGCATATCCGCCACACCAACCGTACCTGCAATGCTCGCTTCAATCGGCTGCGAAACTAAG
The DNA here is from genome assembly GCA_031422335.1 of Methylophilaceae bacterium. GTDB lineage: Bacteria > Pseudomonadota > Gammaproteobacteria > Burkholderiales > Methylophilaceae > Methylotenera_A. The sequence continues at coordinate 38,379 of JANOQW010000004.1, read as the reverse complement.
GTTTCGACTAACTCTGCTGATAAGCCAGGCGATTCGGTTTGAATAATAATTTGTGTCGGTGAAAACTCAGGAAATACATCTAAATTACTGCGGGTCAGGCTGTATATGCCATAAAATACTAGTAAAGTAGCTAGGCCAATAATCACGCCATAAAAGCGGATGGAGAAACGAACGAGGGCGGACATCATAAAGATTTAATCTTCATTCTCGTTCTTAATTAAGTACTTAAATTCTTCAGACAATAATAGTTGCGCACCGCTGACGACGACTTCGCTATCCTGGGTAATTCCTTGGTTAAACCAACCTTCATCTACCTCGGTATCTGTGCTGATGGGTTTGCGGATAAATTGAACATGGTCTTTATCTTGCCCAGTTTTAAAGTAAGCCCATGCTTTGCCGGCATACCACACCACGGCATTGCTGGGGATGACCACGCCAGTTGCAGTTTTGCTGGTTGCAGAGGCTTTGACTACATGCACGCGCATGCCTATGCGCAATAAATCACCAGGCGCACTATAGTAAAAAGTTTTGCCAAAACCATTAGTGTCACTTTGGGTGGCAGGTGATATATACACGGCTTGAATTGGCGCTACCGATTCATTCAGTGGGGTCACATTGACGCTGCTGCCTTGTTTGGGTGTGCCAGAACTTAGCGGCAAACTAATTTGAATCAACACATTTTTTCTAGCCAGCAAGTTAGCTAAATGTGGCTGTAAGTTATCTGCAAACGCTAAGTTTGCTAGTGATTCACCCCATAACAATTTGGTATTAGTTTGTAAATTTTTAAGTTGTAATTCATTAGCGGTTATTTTGGCTTTATCGGCTTCAACATTAGCTAGTGCCGATTGTAAAGTTTGATCAGACACATTTTTGTCATCTGCATTGAGCGCTTTTAAACGCTGATATTGTTGAATATTGCTGCTGCTGGCTGCTTTGGCGATGGCAGTGTCAGACTTTAAATTCAAATAACGCGATTTTGCCTCAGTTAGGCTGTCTATGCTAACCACATTGCCAAAACTTTTGATCTCACCTTGAAATGAAGCGCTATTAATTTTGATGGTTTGAATACCACTGTTTTGTTGGGTGGCAGGCGATAGGCTGACAATATTAATGCCATTGCTGGTGCTCACGCGGTTTAAGCTTTCAATTTCTTCTTCCTGCTCGTTTTGGTAGGCCTCAAATTCATCTTTACCATAAAACACCAGTACCCAAAATAGGGCGATGATGAGTACAGCTTGCAGCGCAATTATCCAGCTTAATTTTTTGGTCATTTACTTGCTCACTTAATCAATTCACCAACATCTTTAGACTCGTCAAATATAGGATGCTGCATCACATCTTCAATCTCGTTTGCAGCACTTAGCACCGCAAACTCACTGGATTGCAATTGCGCATCTGCTAATTGCGCAAGCAGTGCAGCTTGCGATAACGCAAGTCGATCTAACGCACCTGCAGCAAATTGCTTGTTTAATTTTTGCATATAGGCTTGCTGCGCAGCTTGCTGCTGCTTGGCTTTAGCCAAATTTTGCTGTGCCGCCACAAAGTGCGCATTGGCAATACTTAAATCGCCTATTATTTTAGCTTGCAGCGCCTCAAACTGGGCACCTTCAATCTCACGTAACTGTGTTGCCTCTGCAATTAAGGTTTGATTTTTATTGAGTAAATTGAGCAAACTTGAAAAGCCTAAAGACCAAATTTTATCGCCAAAATCAAAAATAAAGCCTGGTGTAATCGAAATATCGGGCGTTTGTTTGGCGATTTCTAGTTTTATTTTGGCTTCGGCCGTAGCGTACTTTTCTAAGCCACGTCGAATATCTAAACGATTAAGCAAAGCTTTTTCTTGCAAGCTTTTAAACGCTTCAGGGGTCAAAGTTTGTATTTGTTTTGCCAGCATACTTTCAGTTTCTAAGGCACGTATTGAAATTTGATTGAATTTTTCTAAGGTTAGCCCTGCATCAGCAGCCAAGCTGGCGATAATTGCTTGTCCTTTAGCTTGCTCAGCAGCCAAAGCATTTGTTTTTGCTTGCAACAAAAGTTTGCTAGCAATGACTTCAGTATTTGACAACATGCCAACCGCCACGCGTTTTTCCAGCATATTGATAATTTCTGCATATTTATCCACCTCTAATTGCAACAGCTTTTGCTGGGCGATATTTTGATCATAAAGCAATAAATCTTTGGCAATTTGGCTGCGCAATTGCCATGCGCTATCCGCCACATCAATGCGCGCTACCTCATATAAATGTTGCGCCTCGTCGATTCTTATCTGCCGCTTGCCAGCAGTATCAATCGGAATTTCTACATTTAAACCATACGCCCACGGCCGAATATCGCCGTTGGCTTGATTGCTGCGCGCTAAGCTGCCGCCAAGCGTAGGGTTTTGTTTTTGGCCAGCGGTTTCTAGCTGAGCCTTAGCCAATGCTAATTGCGCTTTAGCAACATTTAATTTCGTATGATGATAAAGCGCGCTGGCAGTCAGTTCGTTAATGCCCCAGCTAGCAAAAGGTAACTCAGTTTCTTTATAGCCTTGCTTAATTAAAAAGGCTTTAAAGTCTGTACTCAATGGGTCTTTGGCTAAAATTTTAGCGCTGGTTTGAGCTGGGCTAATAGGTTTGGCCACATACTTTTCTTTGGCGCAGCCTAGCAATAAGCTAGCAGCAAGCAAGCAAATAATCATGTTTTTAAATGCGTGTGGTTTTGACATGGCTTGGAAGGCAGTATCCATGCGGGTTGCAGGCATGCTAGGTTAATGAGGTTTAAAGTAGCTTTAAAAGATTAAATATTAGCGTTCAATGCTGGCGTGCACAGAATTCAGCGCGTCTTGCAGCGTTTCTTCAGATAACTTATTAATCGTCGTCGCCAGTAAATCTGCCGCCTCTACAGTGCGAACTGGCAAGTCGTGCGTATTTAGCTCAGCAATCAGGCCAGCCGATGCGCCTGCAATAATCAGCAAATTTTCGCGCTCTTTCATCAGCAGCTCAAGTTCGGCGCGTAGCATATTGGTTTCATTACTGTTAATTGAATTTGTCATTGTGTTTGGCATAACTTTTCTTTAATTGTATAGTCTAGGCTATATCTTGCTATTTGTGTGGCGTGCTTGTCAATGTAAACGTCCAGATAAAAAGCGATACATACAAAGTTTTGTGCCTTGATGCAAGCTTTTACTTATCAAAAGCGTTAAAGTTGAGATACAATGTTCGACTTATTGATTTTGGTAGCAATGCCAAATTAAATGCGAGAGTGGCGGAATTGGTAGACGCACTGGTTTTAGGTACCAGCGCCGTAAGGCGTGAGAGTTCGAGTCTCTCCTTTCGCACCATAAGATATTATTAAATATCATTTAACAGTTTTCACAGCTAGACAGTTTTCTAAGCTAGAAACCATTTATACAGGAATCGCAACATGGCAGCATCTGTTGAAACAATCAGTAATTTAGAGCGTCGCATGACCGTGAAGGTGCCTTTGGCGCCGTTAGAAGGCCAAATTAAACAACGCCTTACACAAATTTCACGCACGGCTAAATTTTCGGGCTTTCGTCCAGGTAAAGCGCCAATCGGCTTAATCAATCAGCATTATGGCGATCAAGTGCGTGATGAAGTGTATTCTAAAGCGGTAGAAACCAGCTTTGGCGACGCGGTAGAAGAAAATAAATTGCGCGTGGCTGGCTTTCCTAACATCGAGCATAAGCCGTTTGCTGATGCCGCGACTGAGCTAGAATATGTAGCCACGTTTGAAGTGTTTCCAGAAGTAAAGTTAGGCGATTTAACTAAATTAAAACTTGAAAAACCTACGCTAGAAGTAGCCGAAGCCGATGTTGAAAAAACCATCGAAGTATTAGTGAAGCAACGCACTAGCTATGAACCAGTAAAACGCGCTGCCAAAAAAGATGATCGTGTCAATATTAGCCTGAAAGCCAGTATTGACGGTCAACAAGTAGAAGATACCGCCGGCCAAGGCATGGATTTAGTGTTGGGTGAGCCTGGCCGTATTGCTGTGTTTGACGAAGCCTTAATTGGCGCTAAAACAGGTGAGGTAAAGCAGTTTGATATTACTTACCCCAAAGATTATAACCAAGCGCAACTGGCTGGCAAAATAGTCAGCTACGAAGTGACTTTTAATGCAGTATCGCAACCTGTATTGCCAAAAATTGATGCCGATTTTGCCAAAAGTTTAGGTGTGGCGGATGGCGATGTAAAAGTGATGCGCGCAGAAATTAAATTAAGCTTAGAGCAAGAAGTAGAAAAACGCGTGAAAGCCCGTGTAAAAGAGGGCGTTTTTCAAGCTTTAATAGATGATTCAAAACTAGACATACCTAAAACGCTCATCAGCGTTGAAACCAATCGCATGATACAAATGACTGCGCAAAATCTGCAGCAACGGGGTATGGCAGCCAAAGATATTCAACTAACGCCTGCCATGTTTGAAGAGCAAGCTAAACGTAGCACCACTTTGCGCTTGATTTTGAGTGAGATTGTTAATGCGAACAATCTGCAAGCTAGCGCAGACCAAGTTCGCGCAGTGGTGGATACGTTTGCAAACAGCTATGAAAAGCCAGAAGAATTAGTGCAATGGTATTACGCTGATGTGCAACGCCTAGACGAGCCAGCAGCGCTAGCTACTGAGGAGAATGTAGTGAGCTGGGTGCTAGAAAAAGCCAATGTGACAGCAAAAAAAATCAAATTTGATGAATTAATGGCTGGTTAAGCGTACTAAACTTTATATGAGCGTAAATAATATGATAGAAACACAAGGCTTGGGCCTTATTCCAATGGTCATCGAGCAAAGTGGCCGTGGTGAGCGCTCATACGATATTTATTCGCGCTTACTTAAAGAGCGCGTGATTTTCTTAATCGGCCCAGTTAATGACATGACGGCTAACTTGGTTGTCGCTCAGTTATTGTTTTTAGAAGCTGAGAATCCAGATAAAGATATTTCGCTGTATATCAACTCACCAGGTGGCTCAGTCACTGCAGGTATGTCTATTTACGATACCATGCAATTTGTAAAACCTGATGTCAGCACCTTGTGTATTGGCCAAGCTGCTAGCATGGGCGCGTTTTTATTGGCTGCAGGCGCTAAAGGTAAACGTTTTAGTTTGCCAAACTCGCGCGTGATGATTCATCAACCTTCTGGCGGTTTTCAAGGTCAATCTTCTGATATTCAGATTCAAGCCAAAGAAATTATGTACTTGCGCGAGAAGCTGAATGCGATTTTGGCTCATCATACCGGCAGAAGTGCAGAAGAGATAGACCGCGACACTGAGCGTGACAATTTTATGAGCGCGGATGAATCAGTTAAATATGGCATGATCGACAAGGTGATTGCTAAGCGCACTGAAGCAGCCTAGTATAGATAAAGTAAAAGTAAGTAAGATTTAAGGATATACATGGCCACAAAAGCCGAAGGTGAAAAATTACTTTATTGCTCTTTTTGCGGCAAAAGCCAGCACGAAGTCAAAAAACTCATCGCAGGCCCCTCTGTATTTATCTGCGATGAATGCGTTGATTTATGCAACGATATCATCAAAGAAGAAGTGCAAAGTCTTAGCGATATTAAATCTACCGATAAATCTTTGCCTACGCCGCAAGAAATTTGCGCGATTTTAGATCAATATGTGATTGGTCAAACCCAAGCTAAAAAGAACTTATCTGTAGCGGTGTATAACCACTACAAACGTCTTGGCCACAATCACATCTCACAAAACACCGTTAAAGATGATGTTGAAATTCAAAAAAGTAATATATTGTTAATTGGCCCAACTGGCTCAGGTAAGACTTTATTAGCGCAAACCTTGGCGCGCATGTTAGATGTACCATTTGTGATGGCAGACGCCACGACACTTACTGAAGCAGGTTATGTGGGCGAAGACGTTGAAAACATTATGCAAAAATTGCTGCAAAAATGTGATTACGACATTGAAAAAGCCCAGCGTGGCATTGTTTATATCGATGAAGTGGATAAAATTTCACGTAAATCAGAAAATGCCTCCATTACACGTGACGTATCTGGCGAGGGCGTGCAACAAGCTTTACTCAAGCTCATCGAAGGCACCGTGGCTTCTGTACCACCGCAAGGTGGCCGTAAGCATCCTAATCAGGAATTCGTACAGCTTGACACCACGAATATCTTGTTTATCTGTGGTGGCGCGTTTGATGGCCTTGATAAAGTCATCCGCAGACGCTCAGAAAAAGGCGGCATTGGTTTTGGTGCAGAAGTAAAAAGCAAAGAAGATGCCAACGATATTGGCAAAATATTGCAAGAAGTAGAGCCAGAAGATTTGATTAAATTTGGTTTAATACCAGAGTTTATTGGTCGTTTGCCAGTGGTGGCAACGCTAGAAACACTAGATGAAGCAGCGTTAATGACTATCTTAACTGAGCCAAAAAATGCGTTGACTAAGCAATACATCAAATTGTTCAAAATGGAAGGTGTAGATTTAGAGTTTAGAGAATCTGCCTTGCATGTCATCGCCAAAAAAGCGCTAGAGCGCAAAACTGGTGCACGTGGTTTGCGTTCGATTATGGAGCACGCCTTGCTAGAGGTGATGTACGACTTGCCATCGATTGAGAACTTAAGCAAAGTGGTGATTGATGAAGGTACTATTTTGGGTGATTCGCAACCAATTCTCATTTATCAAGATGCGCCAAAATCTGACACAGTAAAAGTCGCCGAAAACGCCAGTTAATTTGGCGTGCTTTGCTGGCTACGCAACAAATCCTCAGACATCATTCAAATCTAAAAGATTACCTTATTTGGCTATTGCAAATTAGGCCAGCTGGTTTATAGTGTTTATAAGCTATTGGCGCTTAAATTTAGTCGTCATTAGCCCTTGAACTATCAAAGAATGTTCCCAACTTAAAAGCATCGGTTATTTATCCGTGTGAATTTGAAAGTATTTTATGATTGAACAGACTTTGCCAGAAATCGCATCACAACCAAGCCACTCTGCCCAGCATGGCTTAATGCCGCTACTACCCTTGCGCGATGTGGTGGTGTATCCACACTTGGTTATTCCACTATTTGTTGGCCGCACCAAATCGGTCAAAGCGCTCGAAATTGCCTCTGACGGCAATAAACAAATCTTACTGGTAGCGCAAAAATCTGCCAATAAAGATGAGCCAGATGCCGATGATTTGTATGAAATCGGTACGCTAGCAACGGTATTGCAAATGCTTAAGCTACCTGATGGCACGGTGAAAGTGCTGGTTGAAGGTTTACATCGCGTACGCGTTTCTGAATTTGTAGAAACCGAAGAGTGCTTTTTGGCCAAAGCAGAAAAAATTGACGACCCAGTGGAAGATGAAAGTGAAACCGAAGCGTTGATGCGTACGGTATTCACGCAGTTTGACCAATATGTGAAGCTCAACAAAAAAATTCCACCAGAAATTTTAGCCTCGCTAGCCACCATTAATGATGCTGGCCGCTTGGCTGATACAATTTCTGCGCACCTGACATTAAAACTTGATGAGAAACAAAAAATCCTCGAAATGCTCAGCGTGACTGAGCGTTTGGAGCATTTGCTGCACTTGATGGAATCTGAAATTGATATTCTGCAAGTTGAAAAACGTATTCGTGGCCGCGTCAAGCGTCAAATGGAAAAAAGCCAGCGTGAATATTATTTGAATGAGCAAGTTAAAGCCATTCAAAAAGAGCTAGGCGAGCAAGATGAAAACGCCGAGATGGATGAGCTGGAAGCGCGCATTAAAAGCTCTGGCATGAGCAAAGAAGCGCACGCCAAAGTAAATGGCGAGCTGAAAAAACTCAAAATGATGTCGCCAATGTCGGCCGAAGCCTCTGTTGTACGCAATTACATTGATACTTTAGTTGGACTGCCGTGGAAGCGCAAAACCAAAATCAGTAAAGATTTACAATCTGCCATGGATATTTTAGATGCAGATCATTATGGGTTGGAAAAAGTTAAAGAACGTATTGTGGAATATTTGGCGGTGCAACAACGTGTGGGCAAACTCAAAGCCCCAATCTTGTGCTTGGTTGGCCCGCCTGGCGTGGGTAAAACCTCGCTTGGACAAAGCATAGCCAAAGCGGTGAATCGTAAATTTGTGCGTATGGCCTTGGGCGGCGTGCGCGATGAAGCAGAGATTCGCGGCCATCGCCGTACTTATATTGGGTCAATGCCCGGTAAAGTCATGCAAAGCATGACTAAAGTTGCTGTTAAAAATCCACTATTTTTGCTGGATGAAGTGGATAAAATGGGTCAAGACATGCGTGGCGACCCATCATCTGCTTTGTTGGAAGTGCTTGATCCTGAGCAAAACCATACTTTTGCTGACCACTACATTGAAGTGGAATACGATTTATCTGACGTGATGTTTGTGGCGACGGCTAACAGCATGAATATTCCAGCGCCATTGTTGGATAGGATGGAAATTATTCGGCTTGCAGGTTATACCGAAGACGAAAAAATCAACATTGCCATGAAGTACTTGCTGCCAAAACAGCTAAAGGCACATGGGCTGCAAGCTAGTGAAATCGGGCTTCCTGAGGCAGTGGTGCGTGATATGGTGCGCTATTACACGCGCGAAGCGGGGGTGCGTAGGCTGGAGCAAGAAATCGCTAAAGTGTGTCGCAAAGTGGTGAAAGAGTTGTTGCTAAATAAAACCAGTAGCAAAAAAGCAAAAAATACAGATGATGAAAAACTCACTAAAAAAATTAGTGTGAACTCTAAAAACTTGGATAAATATTTGGGCGTATATCGCTATGACTATGGTATAGCCGCTAAAGAAAATCAAGTGGGCCAAGTCACAGGCTTGGCTTGGACATCGGTAGGTGGTGAGTTGCTAACGATTGAAGCGGTAATGCTACCTGGCAAAGGCAAAACCATTACCACGGGTAAGTTAGGTGATGTGATGCAAGAATCGGTGCAAGCCGCTATGAGCGTGGTGCGTAGCCGCGCCAAGCGTTTGGGTATTGCAGAAGATTTTTACGAGAAAAAAGACATTCATATTCACTTGCCTGAGGGCGCTACGCCAAAAGATGGACCAAGCGCAGGCATTGGCCTTACCACGGCTTTAGTTTCAGTGCTAACGGGCATTCCTGCGCGTGCAGACGTAGCGATGACGGGTGAGATTACGCTTAGAGGCGAAGTGTTGCCGATTGGCGGCCTAAAAGAGAAATTATTGGCGGCGCATCGAGGCGGTATTAAAACCGTACTAATTCCAGAATCTAACGTGAAAGATTTGGTGGATATTCCAGAAAACATTAAAAGCCACCTGCAAATTCATCCAGTAAAATGGATAGACCAAGTGCTAGAGTTGGCTTTAGAAACCTTACCGCAACCGCTAGAAGATAAGCCAGTTGAAATTGCGGCTGTGGTCGCTGAGGCGGCGGAAGCAGTAAAAGATGACAAAGTGCCAGTGACGCACTAGGCTTTGGACTGGATTATAGGTTTATTTTCAATAATTATGCAAAATAAGCCGCAAAGCCTTGACAGAGCCTTTTGTAGCTTGCTATAAAGTCATAACAGGACATTAATAATTTTGCCCTGTTATTTTACTGAATAACATTAGAGGGGATTACTCGTGAACAAATCAGAATTAATTGACCAAATTGCAAAAGCTGCAGGTGTTTCAAAAGCATCGGCTGGCCGTTCTTTAGACGCAACAACAGAAGCAATTACTAAAGCATTAAAAAAAGGTGATTTAGTCACTTTGATTGGTTTTGGTTCATTTTACGTAGGCAAGCGTGAAGCGCGCAATGGCCGTAATCCTCGCACTGGCGCCACAATAAAAATTAAAGCTGCAAATTCTCCTAAGTTTAGGGCTGGTAAAGCGCTTAAAGATGCTGTAAACTAATTGTCTTTGCTGGTTAAGCGATTAATCAGTAGATGAGTTAGTTGCAGGATTTTTGATTCATTAAAGCGCGGTAATTAAGCGCTTTAATAAGATAAAAAGGGTGCTTAGCTCAGTTGGTAGAGCGTCGCCCTTACAAGGCGAATGTCAGCGGTTCGACCCCGTTAGCACCCACCAAAAACTAACACATATCGCCTCGAAAAATAATTAAGAGTGCTAGATTTTTAGCGCTCTTTCATTTTGGTTAATGTGATAGTTGAAAAAAGCAGTAGAAAGTATTAAAACTGGAGTGGTAGTTCAGTTGGTTAGAATACCGGCCTGTCACGCCGGGGGTCGCGGGTTCGAGTCCCGTCCACTCCGCCAACATCTAAAAAAGCGAGCCTAACAGCTCGCTTTTTTGTTTTTAAACTTTGCTTTTATACAATAGGTTTAATTTCCTTGCTTTGCGAGCCGCATGGGTATTGGCAAGCAGGGCATGTGATTGATGCCCGCTATATAATCATTGATTAAAACTCTGCGATTAAAACTCTGCATGTAGTGTGAAATTGTTAGCCAAAACTGCTCAAGCTGAAGAACTAATTGTAGGCCTGCACAATCAACTACAAGAAGCTTTGCTGCAACTGTTATATAATAATGAGTTAAGCGAGCTTGCAATAAAACGCAGCAAAAGAACCAGTAAATTAATAGAGAGTAAAAGTATGTTAGAAGCAATTAGAAAACACACCCAAGGTTGGTTGGCTAAAGTTATTTTGGCGTTAATTACCATTCCATTTGCGCTGTTTGGCATCGATTCTTATTTAAACGACGCGGGCAGTAATGTAGCGATTGCAAAAGTGGATGGCGATAAAATTTCTATACAAGAATATAGCAATGCGGTCGATACCGTGCGCGACCGCTTGCAGCAAGATGGCCAAAAAGTAGATGCGGCGATGCTAGAAAGCGATGCTTTAAAGCAGTCAGTGTTGGATGGTTTAATTACGCGCCGTTTGGTGAATAAAGAAATTCGTGATGCAAACTTTAAAATTAGCGACCAGCAATTAAGCCAACATATTTTGGGTATGCCACAGTTTCAAGAAGACGGTAAGTTCTCTGAAGAGTTGTACCAAAAAACACTAGAACAAAATAAGCTGACTGCGTCTAGGTTTGAAAATGATAGACGTGCCGATATGCTGACACAACAAGCGCGCGAAGGCTTGGCTAGCTTGGTATTTGTGCCAAAAAGTGTGGCCGAGCAAACACTAAAATTTGCGCATCAACAGCGTGATATTAGCGTGGCAGACATTAAAACGGCTGAATTTTTGAGTCAAGTTAAAGTGACTCCAGAGCAAGTGAAAGCGTATTACGAGCTGCATAAAGCTAAATTTAAAACGCCTGAGCAGGTTAAATTAGAGTTTGCATTGCTGTCAGCAGCCAGCATGGTGGCTTCAAGCATAGTATCTGATGAAGAAGTAAAACAGTTTTACCAAGAAAATGCAGAAAAATTTGCTGGTGACGAACAGCGTCAAGCCAGCCATATTTTAATTGGCTTTGGCGTGGGTGCCACTGCGCAGGAGAAGGCAGCAGCTAAAGAAAAAGCGGCTGAATTACTGGCGCAAGTGAAGAAAAATCCAAAAGCGTTTGAAGAATTAGCCATTAAACATTCGCAAGACCCTGGCTCTGGCAGCAAAGGTGGAGATTTAGGCAGCTTTGCGCGTGGTGCCATGGTAAAGCCGTTTGAAGAGGCAGCCTTTAGCATGAAAGTAAATCAAATTAGTGACTTAGTTGAATCTGAGTTTGGCTATCACATCATTAAAGTCACTGGCATTACCGGCCAATCGACCAAATTTGAAGACATGAAAGCGCAAATTAAAGGCGAGCTAAGCTGGAATAAAGCGCAGGCTAAATACGCAGAATTATCAGAAGACTTTAGCAACACGGTTTACGAGCAATCTGGCAGCCTAAAACCAGCAGCTGAAAAATTTGGTATTCAATTGCAGCAAAGTGGCTGGCTCAGTCGTGAAGATGGCGCCAAATTCTTCAAAAATGAAAAATTGATTAACCAAGTTTTTTCAGACGAAGTATTAAAAGAAAAACGCAATTCAGAAGCGGTAGAAGTGTCTGCCAATAATTTGGTATCAGCGCGCGTGTTGGAATATAAAGCATCGGCGCCACGCACGTTTGACGAGGTGAAAGGTGGTATTGAAGCTTTGCTTAAACTAGAAGCGGCTGAAAAATTAGCCACATCGAAAGGTGTAGCGGCGCTAGCCAAGCTTAAAGCAGGCGGTACAGCAGACGATTTAGAGTGGATTCCAACGGTAACGGTGGATCGCAAAAACGCGCAGGGTTTTACTGACATTGTGATGAATAACGCTTATAAAATTGATGGCAGCAAGTTGCCGGGTTATATTGGGTTTATGAACGGCAAAAATAGCTATTCAATTGTGCAAGTAAGCCGCATTGATAATGCTTTATCTAGTGATGAAGAAGCTAAAAAAGCGGCTGAGGCAGAGTTGCAAGATGCCATGACGGCGGAGTATGTGAGTGCATACGGCAAATCGCTGAAAGCAAAAAGTGACGTGGTGGTGAATCGTAAGTTGCTGGAAACCTCTAGCCAGTAACTTTAACTAGAAATAGAAAAGCCGACTAAGAAATTAGTCGGCTTTTTAATGTTGACTATAGCTTAAATTATTTTAATAGCATGCCTAAAAGCCAATATCCATGAGGCTCACAGGGCATATATTTTTATTAATCTATTTGGCCTGCGGCAGTAATATTCATACCGCCATCCACATAAGTAATTTCACCAGTAATGCCGCTGGCCAAATCGCTGCATAAAAACGCGGCTGCATTACCTACTTCTTCAATCGTCACGTTGCGGCGCAATGCAGCATGGCGCTCGTTAAAGCCAATCATCTTGTCAAAATCGGCGATGCCGCTTGCTGCCAGCGTTTTAATCGGGCCTGCAGACACTGCATTGACGCGGATGCCACGTGGCCCAAGGCTTTGCGCTAAATAACGCACGTTGGCCTCTAAACTGGCTTTGGCGACACCCATCACATTGTAGTTGGGCATGGTGCGCTCAGCACCCAAGTATGAAAGCGTGAGCAAGCTGCCGCCACGACCTTGCATCATCGGGTAAGCCGCTTTTGCCAGTGCTGAAAAACTATAAGAACTGATGTCGTGCGCAATGCGGAAATATTCACGATTGACTGCATCTAAATAATCGCCTTCTAGCGCGACTTTTGGCACATAAGCCAGTGAATGTACTACGCTATCAAAGCCATCCCAATGCTTTGCCAACGCAGGAAATAGCGCTTCGATTTGATCATCTTCTGCCACATCGCACGGCAATATAATTTTAGAATCAAAATCAGCCGCTAAATCGGCCACGCGCTGCGCGTGTTTTTCCATTTGGTAGGTAAACGCCAGCTCAGCGCCTTCGCGCTTCATGGCTTTGGCGATACCGTAAGCAATGCTGCGATTGCTGAGTAAACCCGCGATTAATATTTTTTTTCCTGCTAAAAATGCCATATTGAATCCTGTAATAATTTATTTAGTATTGCTTCTTGGGTGCTTTTATTTATCGGTTAGACCCACTTCTTGGGTCTAAGGCATCTCGCAAGCCCTCACCAAGTAAATTATACCCCAATACGGTAATTAAAATCGCCAAACCAGGGAACAGGGAGAGCCACCAGGCAAACTGAATATAATCTTTGCCATCGGTTAAAATGTTGCCCCACGAGGCTTGCGGTGCTTGCACGCCCAGTCCTAAAAAGCTCAAGCCAGATTCCATCAACACTGCGCCCGCCACGCCTAAAACTGAGCTGACAATGATGGGCGTGAGGCTATTGGGTAATAGATGCGTAAAAATAAGCCGCGCATCTTTTGCGCCTAAGGTACGCGATGCCAACACAAATTCGCGCCCACTTAAGCTTAAAAACTCGGCGCGTACTAGTCGTGTCACGCCCATCCATGAGGTGAGGCCAATCACTATCATGACGTTGATAATGGAGGGCGTTAAAAATGCGATCACCGCAAGAATGAGGAAGAAGCTTGGAATCGACAGCATGACATCGACCAAACGCATGATAAAGGTATCGACCCAGCCACGATAATAGCCGGCAATAGCGCCTAATACGATGCCAATAGCAGTGGCAATACCGACAGCCACCAAGCCTACTAGCAAGGAAATACGGCCACCGTACAGCATGCGGCTGAGCACATCGCGACCTAAGCCATCGGTGCCCATCCAATGTTGCCAGCTTGGTGACAGCAAAATGGCTTTGACGTTGATGTTATTGGGATCGTAAGGCGCAATAATGGGCGCCAACATGGCCAGTACAAACACCAGCACAATGATAATAAAACCCGCTTTAGATAAGGGATTTTGCAAGGCTTTTTGCAAGAGAGTTTTGTTCATTTTTTGTTTAGCCTTGCATCACGCCACGGCGCACGCGCGGGTCAGCCCAAGCATAGGCAAGGTCTGCGATGAGATTGCCAATTAAAGTGAGCGCAGAACCAATGGTTAAAATACCCATAATCACTGGAAAATCACGCATCATCACCGCATCAAAAAATAATTTACCCATGCCCGGGATGGCGAAAATAGTTTCTGCAATCACCGAGCCGCCAATCAAACCTGGAATAGACAAGCCAACAATGGTGATGAGCGGCAATAGCGCATTACGCAATGCGTGGGTATAAACCACTTTATGCTCAGTTAAGCCTTTTGCGCGTGCGGTGGTAATGTAATCTTGATGGAATACATCTAGCATGCCACTTTTAACAAACATGGTAATGCCTGCCAAACCTGTAATAGAGGGAATGACCACGGGCAAAAACAAATGGCTTAAGCTGTCTTTGAGCTTGCCCCAGCTATCGAGTGATTCGTAATTAATGCTATGCAAACCAGAAATAGGCAACCAATTATTCACCACACCCAGCCAGTACATTAATAATAAAGAAAGCCAAAAACCAGGAATAGAAAAGCCAATAAAATTGAACAAAGTGATGGATTTATCTTGCCACTGAGCATACTTTCGCGCTGCAATAATACCTAACGGAATCGCCAGCGATAGCGTAATGATGAGGCCCAAAATATTTATCATTAGTGTAATCGGCAGCGCTTCTTGAATCATGCCTTTGGTGATATTGCCATCTTTATCTTTTGTTTGCCAAAACACTGGTTTTTGATGACTGGCGAACGAGTTACCAAAATCGAGCGTGGCCATGCGCTTCAGCCACAAGCCATATTGCACGATGACAGGCTTGTCTAAATTATAAAGCTCTCGTAATTTTTGGCGCGATTCTTCACTGGCTTTTGGGTTGAAAGAGGCCTCATTATTGGTAATATCGCCAGGCGCCAAATGCATAATAAAAAATGAGATTAGACTGATACCTATTAACAAAGGAATCATCCACAACACGCGTTTAATTAAATATTTCAGCATGCTAGTTAGCCGTCATTTCTTTGCGTTGCATTTCAGGCCGTCTTAACTCGGTCGGAATATACCAATCATACGAGTTCCAGCCCACACCAGCAGGCGGAGCAGGGCTATCAATACCTTTCACGCGCTTATGAATAGCGCTTAAGCCGTAACCTGCAGATAAATACACAATCGGGCTGTCTTCTAGCAATACTTTGGCAAATTCATGATAAATTTTTTGGCGATTGTCAGGGTTCAGTTCAGTGCGGCCCTGCTCCAGTAGCTTGTCAATATTGGGGTTGTTGTAGCCTATAAAATTAAATTGCCCAGGCGCTTGCTGGCTAGAGTGCCAAATATTAAATTGATCTGGGTCTAGCCCTAAGCCCCAACCTAAAATCACCACATCAAAGTCGCCGGTTTTAATAAATCGGCTAATAAAGCTAGCCCATTCAATAGCGCGCACATTGGCTTCTATACCAACGTCTTTCAAGCGACGCTGAATCAACACGGCCGATTTTTCGCGCTCTTTATTTTGATTGGTCAAAATCTCAAAGCTAAATGGCTTGCCATCGCGTTCTAACACGCCATCACCATCACTATCAACAAAGCCTGCTTCTTTCAACAGTGCTTTTGCTTTTACGGGATTATATGGGTACGGCTTTAAATCGGGGTTGC
This sequence comes from Methylophilaceae bacterium, assembly GCA_031422335.1. GTDB lineage: Bacteria > Pseudomonadota > Gammaproteobacteria > Burkholderiales > Methylophilaceae > Methylotenera_A. Next base: position 22,490 of record JANOQW010000004.1, on the reverse strand, counting down.
TCCAGCGCGTGCCGGGCTTGTAGGGTGATGCAATATCAATGCCTAGCCCTAAGTACACGCCATCAATAATTTCTTGTTTATCAATGGCGTAGTTAATGGCCTTACGCACGCGAATATCATCGTAAGGTTTGCGCTTAAGATTAAAGCCCATATAGGTGTAGCTATTCCCCAACTCTTTATACAGCGCTAGTTTTTGTTTTAGCTCTGGTCGCGCTGGGATAATGCGAGCGTACTTAATCGGGTCTAGCGCCATACTATCAATATTGCCAGCCATTAACTCTAAAAACTGCGCGGATGAGTCTGGAATAATGCGCGTAACAAGATGGTCAATTTTAGCTGGGCCAAGCACCGATGTCGCATTGCGCGATAGCTTAATATTTTCGCCAGTCGTCCACTTATCTAACTTGTAATAGTTGCTACCGACAGGCTTGCGTGCAAAGGCGGTGGTGTGAATATCTTGACCTTGTAGTAAATGTTTAGGCAAAATTTGCAGCCCAGCCCAACTATCTAGCGCTGGCGCGTACGCTTGCTGGTAAGTGACGCTAAAAGTGAGCGCATCTGGCGTTTCGGCTTTTTTAACCAGCTGAAAATCTGAGGCATAGGGGCTACGCGTTTTTTCATCAATCGCTGCTTGCCAAGTCCACAAGGTATCGGCGCTGGTCAATGGTTTGCCGTCAGACCATTTTAGGTTAGGTTTTAGCTTAAAAGTAATGGTTTTTTGGTCGGCGGAAACTTGCCAGCTTTCTGCCAGTTCGCCTTCTAAGTCTAAATTTTTATCGTACTTAAGTAGCTTGTTGAAAATATTGGATGAAATTGCGCCTGCAGCAGATTCACCAGCCACCATATAAATCAAGCCAGAAGGCTCAGCTGTGCTAGCGTCTAGCAGCGTACCACCGGCTTGGCTAGGGTAAGTACCATTGAGTTTTGCCAGTGATTCTGGGTTGAGGTTTTGCGAGGAATTGCCACAACCGTTTATAAAAAAACAAATGGCAATAAGACTAAATTTAGCATTTCTATATTTAAGCTGTTTTTTTAGAAATACTAAATTTTTCATATGGTTGTTATCTTAATCGAATATGCGACCTAGCGCGAATACGTTTATTAAGCTTGTGTTTGCTTCTTATAGTTTTTTTGCTAGAGGTATATTTTTTACTGTATTTTTTATGTTTAGTTGCTAAGTTTGTGCTTTTAAAGCTAGCTGCATGAACAAAACCACCATTAATTTTTAAGCTTTGTCCCACTTTAACTTTGCCACTTTTTAAGCCATTTAACTTCATCAGCGCGTGCGTGCTGGTGTCATATTTAACGGCTAATGCTGTCAGTGTCTCGCCTTTTTTAACTTGGTGTATGACGCGGCTTGTTGCCTTAGGTTCATTCTTGGGTTCATTGCTTTCTGCAGCAATTGCAATATTGTTATCTTCTAATTCGTTGGGGTCAATGGCTGTAATATTTTCAGAGCTATCGTAGGTGGCTGGCACCAGCATGGTTTGGGCATTGCGCAGCTTACCATTACTAGACAGGCTATTCACGCTGCGTAAATCACTCACGTTGGTGCCAAAGCGCTTAGCAATGCTGCCTACATGTTCACCACGTTTGGCCTGATACGTTTGCCAGCTAGTCAGAGGCTTGTCGTAATTGGCTAAGTTTTCTGCAAAGCGCTCTGCCGCCCAAACAGGCAGTAATAATTGATGTTTTTCGCCGTTAGAAGTAATCGCTGAGGTAATCACTGGCCGGTTAAAGCTGGGGTTAAGCGCGCTAAATTCTTCTTGCGAAATTTCGGCCAATTGGGCTGCTAACTTGGCATCAATTTGTTTAGGTGTCGTCACCCGCGCAAAATAAGGACGGTTGGGCATGGCGGCGATGCTTAAACCATATTTTTCTGGGTTAGTAATAATATTTTTAACCGCTTGCAGCTTAGGCACGTAGTTGCGTGTTTCTGGCGGCAAGTTTAGGCTCAAATAATTAGTTGGCAGGCCTTGTTTGCGATTTTTATCAATAGCGCGCTGCACTGTGCCTTCACCCGCGTTGTAAGCGGCAAGTGCTAAATCCCAAGAGCCAAACATGCCGTGCAATTTTTGCAAATAATCTAACGCGGCATTGGTGGCCGCGGTGACATCACGGCGATTATCTGCCCACCAGGTTTGTTGCAGGCCAAAATGTTTGCCGGTAGCTGGCATAAATTGCCAAATACCAGAGGCCTTGCTGCGTGAAAAAGCTTGCGGGTTAAAAGCACTTTCTATCATAGGCAATAGCGCAATCTCCGTCGGCATGCCACGTTTTTGCACTTCTTCTACAATGTGGAACATATAACGCTGGCTGCGCTCTACCATGCGTTTCACGTAATCTGGGCGCGACGCATACCATTCTTCGTGTGTGGCGGTGTGTGGTGAATTTACATTGGGTAATTCGTAGCCAGCTTTAATGCGCGCCCACATATCGTTGTCTGCATCGCCATTTAAGCTATTGTCGTGGCTAGCATCCATGTCTGCCAGCAAATCTTGTACTGGGTCAGCCAGTACATCTGGCTCGCTAATGTACTCAATTTCTACACCCGCAGCATTGGTTTCGGCACTTGCACTAAACGAATAGAGCAAGCCAGCAGCCAACATCCATGCGCCTGCCAGGGCAATCAATTTATGATGCTTATTTGCTGGTAAAGCAATTGCACACACTTTGTTTACGTTTAGCTGATTCATTTTTTGTTTGTTGCTACCAAATAGAGCGAAAGTGCATGGTAGCCACTGAATTTGGCTGCGTCAAGTGAAAGTTATACTTTATAAGTAAATGTTATGTGGATGATTAATAATGGTTTCTTAAAGTTCTAATGGCAGTAAAAACTGACAGCTCATCTGACTTTTGTGCCTGAGAATTTTTGATAATGCTGATTTGATGGCACCGTAAAAATGGATTGGTGTCGAGTTCTAGTTGAATAGTGCTGGGTAAGCTGGGAAGTTGATGTTGCCGAAGTTGTTTTACTGCGCTTGCGCGCGCTTGCAAATCTGCGTTATTTGGCTCAAGTGTTAGCGCAAATGCAATATTCTTAGTCGTGTATTCATGCGTACAGAATACCTTTGTGTTTGGTTTGAGTGTTTTTAAACGATTTAAAGAAGTCAACATTTGTGCTGGCGACCCTTCAAACAATCGCCCACAACCCGCGCCGAATAAAGTGTCTCCGCATAATAAGTAGTCATCATTATAGTAAGCAATATGGCCAAGCGTATGGCCTGGTAGCCACATCACACGAAAACTTTGATTAATTGCTGTCAAATTAACTTCATCACCATCAGTTAATTTAATATGCTCAAACTGAAATTTTTCATATTGTGGTGCATATACTGGAATTGGCACTGGCGTGGCTTGATAGGCTAATAATTCGTGCACACCACCGACATGATCGCTGTGATGATGGGTGATTAAAATGGCGGCTAAAGTTAAGTTAAGGTTTTTTAAAGTTGCTATCACTGGCGCGGCATCGCCTGGGTCCACCACAACAGCGTAACCATGCTGATGTAAAAGCCATATATAATTGTCTTCAAAGGCGGGGATAGAGATAATGTTGAGCATACGCTAAATGGTAGTTTTGTTTACATACTTATGCAACTGAAAGAAAATGTGCCACTAAAAGAACAAGTGCAACAGGTAGAAAATAATCAAACTAGCCAGCAACAATGGCTTGCCAGCACGCTAGGGCAATATCTGCTAATGCATGAGCAAGCCATGTATGACGAAACAGTGGGCGATATTTTTGGCTTTCATGCGCTGCAATTAGGGCTGCTACCATTAGATACGCTCAAAAATTCACGTATTCCACATTTGCTGAAAGTTGGCAATCGTGATGGTAATGCCTTTTGTGAGAGCGACTATTTACCTTTTGCCGAGAGTTGCATTGATTTATTGTGCTTGCCACATGTGTTGGAGTTCAGCCGTAACCCGCATCAAACCCTGCGTGAGGCGGAGCGCGTGCTGGTGCCAGAGGGGCATTTGATTATTACCGGATTTAATCCAATTAGCGCTTGGGGAGTGAAGCAAACATTGTCTAAAAATGCCGATTACCCTTGGCATGGCCATTTTCTTACACTATCGCGCATTAAAGATTGGCTGGCTTTGCTGGGTTTGGAGTTTATAAGCGGGCAAATGAATGGCTATGAGCTGCCGATAAATGATGAGAAATGGTTAAAGCGCTTTGCGTTTATGGATAAAACAGGGGATAAATGGTGGCCGATGATGGGAGGTATCTATTTTATCGTCGCTAAGAAGCGTGTGGTGAATATGACGTTGCTTAAACCAAATTGGAAAAGTAATTCGCTTAAATCTAGGCTGGCGGTGAGCAGCAACCCAAAATCTAAACCAACACAACAAAAAACCACAAAATAAATACAGGATAAGATTTGAATCTAGGCGATATAAAAAAACAAGCCGTAGAAATTTATGCCGATGGTGCCTGTAAAGGCAACCCAGGCCCAGGTGGTTGGGGTGCTTGGCTGCTATATGACGGCAAAGAAAAATCTATACATGGTGGCGAGAGCCTCACCACCAATAATCGCATGGAACTAACTGCGGTGATTCGCGCATTAGAGCTGTTAAAGCGACCATGTCATGTTAAAATTTACACAGATTCTGTGTATGTGCAAAAAGGTATGACAGAATGGATAATGGGCTGGAAAGCGTGCAATTGGCGCACTGCAGATAAAAAGCCGGTTAAAAATGAGGATTTGTGGAAGCTGCTAGATACGCAAGCTAGCCAACATAAAATTGAATGGATTTGGGTCAAAGGCCATGCTGGAAATGTCGGCAATGAAAAAGCTGACGCGCTAGCGAATGAAGGCGTTGCAGCATTTTTGTAATAATGGATTGGTAGAATAATAAATACAATGCGTCAAATATTTTTAGATACTGAAACCACAGGTTTATATCCTGCGCATGGCCATCGCATCATTGAGATTGCGGCGATTGAGATGATCAATCGCCGCCCGACTAATAATCATTTTCATGTGTATTTAAACCCGCAACGTGAGATTGACCCAGCCGCGCAAGAGGTGCATGGTATTACGCTGGAGTTTTTGCAAGATAAGCCATTGTTTGAATCGGTTGCGCAAGATTTAAGTAAATTTATTGCCGATGCCGAGCTGATTATTCATAACGCGCCATTTGATGTCGGTTTTCTAAATAGCGAGCTTGGCCGCATTGGGCTAACGCCAATTGAAACGATGTGCGGTAAAATTACTGATACGCTCAAAATGGCCAAAGATTCGCGGCCAGGGCAGCGCAATAACTTAGATGCCTTATGCAGACACTTTGGTATTGATAACTCTAAGCGCACTTTGCATGGCGCCTTGCTGGATGCGGAATTGCTGGCTGAGGTTTATATGGCCATGACGCGCGGCCAAGATAGTTTGTTGATGGACTTGGTACACACGCAACCTGATGCGACGCAACAAATAGCAGTGAGTCGAGAGCATGCCTTGAAAGTACTAAAAGCAGATGAAGCCGAACTTGCAGCGCATGGGGAATATATTAAAAGCTTGGCGAAAGCTGGCGCAAAAGCTTGGTAGTTCTGCATAAAGCTATATAAAAATAGAGTAAGGTTAAACATGGAAAATTGCATTATTGTCACAGGCGGTGCCGGTTTTATTGGCAGTAATTTTGCCAATGCATGGATTAAAAATGGCTTAGGTAAACTGGTGAATTTAGACAAGCTGACTTACGCGGGCAACTTGGCCAATTTGGCTGATGTAGAACAGCATCCTGACCATATTTTTGTGCAAGGTGACATTGGTGATAAGCAATTGCTGGCTTCACTATTAAAATATCACCAACCGCGTGCAATTATTAATTTTGCAGCAGAAAGTCATGTTGATCGTTCCATACACGCACCCGACGAGTTTATTCAAACCAATATTGTCGGCACTTTTAACCTGCTTGAAGAGGCGCGTGCCTATTGGTCTGCTATGAATGATGCAGATAAAGCTAATTTTAGATTTTTACACGTTTCTACAGACGAAGTCTATGGCTCACTAAGCGCGACTGACCCAGCTTTTAGCGAGACAAAAGCTTACGAGCCAAACAGCCCATACTCAGCGTCTAAAGCGGCTTCTGACCATTTGGTGCGCGCCTATCATCATACCTATGGTATGCCTGTTTTAACCACAAATTGTTCAAATAATTACGGACCTAATCATTTTCCAGAAAAGCTTATCCCGTTGGTGATTCATAATGCGCTTAACGGTAAGCCGCTGCCAATATATGGTAATGGCCAGCAAATACGCGATTGGCTGTATGTTGAAGATCACTGCAGCGCAATACGTCGCGTGCTAGAAGCAGGCAAAGTAGGGCAGGTTTACAACATTGGCGGTTGGAATGAAAAAGCCAATATTGAAGTGGTGCATACCTTGTGTGAAATTTTAGATAAAGAAAAACCAAAGCAATCAGGTAGTTATCGTGATCAAATTACCTTTGTGCAAGATAGGCCTGGCCACGATGTGCGCTATGCAATTGATGCCAGCAAAATTGAACGTGAATTAGGCTGGAAGCCTGCAGAAACTTTTGAAACTGGTATTGAAAAAACTGTGGCTTGGTATTTAACGCATCAAAATTGGGTGAATAATGTGACCAGTGGTGAGTATAAAAACTGGGTAAGCACCAACTACAAAGAGCGCGGCGAGGAGTTAGCATGAAAGGCATTGTATTAGCTGGTGGCTCTGGTACGCGCTTGTATCCAGTGACGCAGGTGGTGTCTAAACAATTATTGCCGGTTTATGATAAGCCGATGATTTATTACCCGCTGTCTGCACTGATGTTGGCTGGCATTCGCGAGGTACTGATTATCTCTACGCCACAAGACACGCCGCGCTTTAAAGAGTTGCTGGGTGATGGCGTGCAATGGGGCATGGAGATCCAATACGCTGTGCAACCCTCACCCGATGGGCTCGCGCAAGCATTTATTATTGGCGAGCAATTTATTGGTAAGGATAATTGCGCGCTGGTGTTGGGCGACAATATCTTTTACGGCGATGATCTGGCTTTAATGGGACAAAAAGCAGCGCAGCGCACGCATGGCGCCACCGTATTTGCTTACCCAGTGCAAGACCCTGAAAGATATGGCGTAGTAGAGTTTAATCAACAAGGCCAAGCAGTAAGTTTGGAAGAAAAACCCGCCAAGCCAAAATCGCGCTACGCCGTTACTGGTTTATATTTTTATGATAATCGGGTGGTGGATATTGCCAAAAACATGCAACCATCGTTGCGTGGCGAGCTAGAAATTACCGATGTGAATCGCCAGTATTTAGCATGGGGTGATTTGCAAGTAGAAGTGATGGGGCGCGGCATGGCCTGGCTAGATACTGGTACGCATGATTCGCTGATTGAAGCTGGCAGCTTTATTCAAACCATTGAAAAACGCCAAGGTTTAAAAATTGCCTGCTTGGAAGAAATTGCTTATCGCATGCACTTTATTGATGCAGCGCAGTTGGAAGTGATGGCGAATAAATATGCCAAAAATGGCTATGGACAATATTTAAAACAAATTCTGACAGAGCAAGTATTTTAATGAACGTCATTAAAACCAACATCCCTGATGTCATCATTTTTGAGCCAAAAGTATTTGGTGACGACAGAGGCTTTTTTTTTGAAAGCTTTAATCAAAAAGCTTTTTTTGATGCGGCAGGCTTGGAAATTAATTTTGTGCAAGATAACCACTCAAAATCAGCCAAAAATGTGTTGCGTGGCTTGCATTATCAAATCGAGCATGCACAAGGAAAATTGGTGCGCGTTTGCCAAGGTGAAGTGTTTGATGTGGCGGTCGATATGCGCGCGGCATCTGCCACTTTTGGCTATTGGGTTGGTACGCATTTATCGGCCGAAAACAAGCGCCAAATGTGGGTGCCACCAGGTTTTGCGCATGGTTTTTTAGTGTTGTCTGACACTGCGGAATTTTTATACAAAACCACCGATTTTTATGCGCCACAGCATGAATGTTGCCTAAAATGGGATGATGCCACGGTAGGCATTCAATGGCCACTGCAGGGCGCGCCACTATTATCTGCCAAGGATAATTTGGGACTCAGTTTGGCTGACGCACAAAAATTTATTAAAACGCCAAACTATTAAGTCTGCATGAAAAAAATCTTATTGACTGGTGTGAACGGGCAGGTTGGTCATGCGCTAAAAACAAAGCTGTTGCAACATGAAGTAATTGCATTATTGCGAGAGCAGCTAGATTTAACTAAGTCGCACGATGTTAAGCGTATTGTGCGCGAAATTAAACCTGATTTAATTATTAATCCTGCTGCTTATACCGCAGTGGATAAAGCTGAGTCGGAACCTGAGTTGGCCTACGCCATTAACGCGCAAGCACCACAAGTATTGGCGGAAGAGGCTGCTAGGTTGGGTGCTACCCTGATACATTTTTCGACAGATTATGTGTATGACGGCAGAAAAAATAGTGCTTATGTCGAAACTGACACAGTGAGTCCTGCTAGTGTCTATGGCAAAACCAAGCTGGCAGGTGAAGATGCAATCCGTGCAGTTGGTGTGCCACATTTAATTTTGCGTACCAGCTGGGTATATGGCGCTTATGGTAAAAATTTTTTAAAAACCATTTTACGTTTGGCGGCGGAGCGCGATGCTTTACGTATTGTGGGTGACCAATTTGGTGCACCCACAAGCAGTGAAAGCATTGCAGAAGCTGTAGTAAGTTTAGTCGATAGCTGGCAATGCAGCCAAGAAGATCAAACGGGGGTTTATCACTTTACTAATATTGGTGAAACCTCATGGCATGGTTTTGCATGTGAAATCGTGAATGAATACAATCGATTAGCCAATGAAAAGCAATGGTCCAGTTTGAAAGCTGATGTGGCGAATATTACGGCGATTACCACAGCAGATTACCCCACACCAGCCGCACGACCCGCTAACTCTAGGTTAGATAATTGCAAACTGAAACAAGTATTTAATATTGAGCTGCCAAGTTGGCAGCAAGGGCTGCAGCAAGTGATGCAAGCCTTACAAATAAAAGGCTAATAATAGCTTTAAAACTAAGTCATTCCAGTATATGCTCTGCAGGCCAATATCCATGCGGGGTGCAGGGCAGCTTATATTTTACGTATAAATACAAGCTTGATTTAAACGTGTTTGTGCATAAGCTATTAGGCAAGTGCATCAGCCCAGCTATTTGGTGTTTCGTAAAGGCGCACGCGCTCCAGTGTTAAGTGGTTGCCGTAAGTGTCTTTATACTGGCTTTTTAAAATTTTAAATGCTTCTGCCGCCATATTTTCTGCGGTGGGCACGTTGGGGAATATCACCGTTTTGTGGTTGGGTAGTGTGCTTAAAAAATCTAAAACCACTTTATCTTCTTTAAACACTAAAAACGCGTGATCCCACACATCGACCACGCTTGTCTTAGCAATTTGTTTAACATCCGAAAAATCCATCACCATGCCATTTTCTGACGTATCAGAAGCACTAATAATATCGCCAGATAAGGTGATCTCTAGCGCATAGCGGTGGCCATGCAAATTACGACATTGGCTTTTATGGTTGGGGATGCGATGCCCAGCATCGAATTCTAGGCGGGTGGTAATTTGCATAAAATACTGAAAGTATTGAAATTAGAGCATCTATTATAACAGGCTCAAACTAGTGCTGTTTTGCCCATGTAACAAATTTGTCAAAAGGCATCGGTTTTGCAAAAAAATAGCCTTGGCATTTGCTAATTTTTATTTTTTTGATTAAATCCAAACACTTTTCATCTTCCACACCTTCTGCAATCACCTCTTTGCCTAGGCTGTTGGCTAGCGCAGCAATCGATTTTACAATTTCATAATCACTTTTTGAGTGAGTAATATCGCGCACAAAAGATTGGTCAATTTTAATAATATCGATTGGCATATTGCGTAACCGAGATAGAGATGAAAACCCGGTACCAAAATCATCTAAGGCTAGTTTAAAACCATTTTTTGCCAGCTCATTAATCACGCCGTTGCTGGTTTCATTTAGCTCTAGCACACCATTTTCAGTTACTTCCAGCACCAAATCGCTGGGGTTTATCTTCCATAATGCGCTTGCTTGCAATAGCAAATGTGGCAGTTCAATATCGTATAAATCTTCTGCCCGCAAGTTAATGGTCAGGTAAAGATTTAACTGGTGATCGTGCTTAAGCTCCGCTGCATAGCGGCAAGCTGAATTGATGAGCCAGCGGGTAAACAATTTTCCTCTACCTAGTTTATTTAACAACTCAACCATTAAACCTGGGTGTATATTAAAGTCAGATTGCTCATGCAGACGCAATAATAATTCGGCACCAGCACAACTGACATTTTTTAAATTAACTACAGGCTGGAAAAATAAAGTCAAATTGTCATTGCTAAATGCTTCTAACACTTTTTTTCCCAGCACACTTTGCGTATTCAATTGTGTTTTTAACAGATCAGAATACACAAAAAAACCTTGCTGGGTGGTAACAGCACTTTCAAGTGCAAGCCTTGCATGAGTTAACAAATCTTCTGCATGAACATCTAATTTTAAAGCATATGCGCAGCCAATGTAGAGAGTTACCAAAACTGACTGATTTTCTACATGTAGCATCTGCTCAAAAGCGCGCTGCAACTTGGCGGCTAGCAGATTTAGTTTAAAATTACTGTCTATGTTTGCTAGCAAAACATCAAACTGCAGGTTGCCATTTGCGTGAATTTGATTGCCTGCAGGCAGGTTAACTTGCAGCAGCTCTGCTACAGTTTTGCTTAAACTGGCGGCAATGGCACTAGAGAAAATAGGATTATTTTTTGATACCTGCAGTTGAATTGAAAACAAGCCGACATATTGATTGCTTTGCGTGATTGCGATCGCTTTTTCTATGCTTTGCATTAATTGGTTTGCGTTTGGTAGCAGTGTATCAGCGTCATAATTTTGTAAGTAATCTAGCTTTAAATTTTGTTGCTGTAAGCTAGTTTCGGCCAACAAATCCAGTATAAAACAGTGAAATTTTGTCGTGCTAGAAATAACAAATGATTTCATTTCAAAACACCTAAGTGCACGGATTACGTCTTGTAACCCAGCGTCTTGCTGCAAGGCGTCCTGCCAAATTAATAGCAATTGATTCATGTTTTTCGCGAAAGCGCCAATGTTATTGCAAGGCTGCCAAGCATGTAGTTTGGCTTGCAGTTTGATTAAATGCGGTTTTTCTTCTAGCGCACTTAGTTTGGTGGCGTTAACAGTCAGTTTGGAAAATACGTGCTGTGGCTTAAGTTGATAATTGATGAGTTTAGCTAAAATTAACGCCTCATTAATTTCGATACCTTTGTGCTTATCGGCAATGGTATTTGGCGGGGTCATCACAAAAAAGTTTAAACGTAAAAGTCGCTGGGGTTTAGGCCGTAACTATCAGGCGCTAGGCTTTTTGCGATGGCATATAGCTCACCATTTGGCGCGGCAGGGCTATTAAGTAAGTTAAGTATGACTGGCGCTTGGTAGCGTTGTTTATCTGGATCTAGCAGCAGCATTAATCTAGGCAGTAGTCTTCGCACTTGATTTTGTTGGATTACCACACCCACTTCACCTGTGTTTAGTTCAACCAAAGAGCTGACTGGATACATGCCCATAAATTGTACCAGCTGGTCAACCAACTCGTTGCTGAATTGCTTGCCGCTAAATTGGTGAATTTGCTCAAGTGCTTGTTGATGATACACACCTTTTGCGTAGCATTTATGGCTGGTAATTGCGCAGTAAGTATCAATTAAACCTGCCATTTGCGACAACAGACCAATTTGGCTGCCCTTGCTTGCATACGGGTAGCCGCTGCCATCGACGCGCTCGTGGTGTTGTGCCACCAAAAAAATCACAGTATTGGGAATATCAGGTGTGGTTTCTAGTATCTTGAGGCTTTCATCCACATGTTTTTTAACATATTCAAATTCTTCGTGCGAAAGTTTGCCTTCTTTAAGTAGCACATCAGAAGATAGTTTTACTTTACCTACATCTTGCAACAAACCCGCCAAGCCAATTTCTTTAATTTGTTGTTTAGATAGTGATAAAAAGTTACCAAACGCCATCAGCGTAATCGATACATTTAAGGCGTGGCTATACGCATAGTCATCGGCCTGTTTTAACTTTGCCAACCAAAGCAGTGCATCTGGCGACCGACCAATACTTTCCACCATGCTGTCTAGAATTTCGCTCACTGCGCTTAAGTCTAGGTGTTGCTCGTTAGCGATAGATTCAAATATCTCGCGTGTGGCAATTTGCGATTGCTCATAAACCGCATAAACCGCGGCAATTTCTTTTTCTACTGGTAACTCTTCTTCATAAATAATTACACGGTAGCCATCATCTTCAGACTGATTCGTTTTTTTGATATCGGCGACAGAGTCGGTGCTAGATTTAAGTTTGTTGCGCTTAAATAATCCACCAATAAAGCCACCCACATCAGCTGCTAATTGCTGCGTAATAGAAGGCATTTCAGCTTGTTGAGATACACGCGGCAGCACAGCCTGTGTTGCAGTGTTTGCGCCATGCTTGACGTTGTACATGACGCCATCTTGGCTGGTGCGATCTACATTTTCTGGCGCTTGGTAATTTTTTAAGTCGCGCATAATATCCACAAATGAAGTTTTTTCACTAAATTTGTTTTGTGTAGCCGCTTTAACTTTATCTGATTTTACTGTGCCAGGATCTTTAATACGAAATACCGAGCCTTCACGTTTAAATGAGACATCTAGCTTAGCTGATGCTGCAAACTGGTTGCCAACCGAGCGAGAGCGATCAATATACACAAACTTACATAAGGTTTGCATGGTTTGCAAGTCTGCGTCGTCATCCAACAAAAAGCCTTGCAACATAAACGGCGTGCCTGCCCACGGCCTATCCAGCTCGGTCACATACATGCCGAGGGTAAGCTTTTCAACACCTATCTGTTCCTTTTTTATGTCATCTATCACTTTAATTTGCCAAGCTGTGAATATGTGCCAAAGCGCTTTCAGATAACGATGGTAAATGATAACCGCCTTCAAGTGAAGAGATGATACGGCCAGCGCAACAATTAATTGTAATTAGTTTGATAAACTCTGTTATCCAAGCATAATCTTGTGTGGAAAGTGCCAAATCTGCTAGTGGGTCATTCTCATGCGCATCAAAACCTGCTGAGATGTAAATAAGTTCTGGTTTAAAGGCAGTGATTGCTGGTTTAATCTCGGCCTCGAACACTTTTTTAATGTCTTCGCCATTGGCTTTGGCGGGTAATGGCAGGTTAATCATGTTTTTACTGCGGCTATCTGCCCCACGATGCGGATAAAACGGATGCTGAAAAGTAGAACACAGCATTACATTTGGGTTGTCTTTAAAAATATCTTCGGTACCGTCGCCATGGTGCACATCAAAATCGATAATTGCTACCCGTTTAATGTTGTACTGCGCCATGGCATGCGCCACGCCCACTGCCACATGGTTGAATATACAAAAACCTGCACTATTCGATTTGCCTGCGTGGTGACCAGGCGGGCGTATGCAGCAAAAGGCATTATCTACTTTGCTGCGCAGCACTAAATCGGTGGCTAAAATTACTGCGCCACTGGCATGTAAGGTGGCTGACAAGCTCATTGGCCCCATCGCAGTATCGCCGTCTAGCCGCACCAATCCTGCTTTGGGGGCCATGCTGAAAATTTCATCGACATATTCTTTTGTGTGTACGCGCATGAGTTGTGCTCTGCTGGCAGCAGGTGCATCATAAAAATGCAGTTTTAGCTTGCTCGCCAGCACTGCATTTTTAATGGCAGTCATGCGCGCGGGTGATTCTGGGTGATTGCCATCCATTACATGTAATAGCGTATCAGGGTGCGAAATGAAGGCAGTTTTTATCATGATTTTAGCTTACACATAACAAATATTAGTGGCTAATTTCTAGCGATAATTCTTGATAGAACTTTAATCTAACGGGACTTATTTTGCCAGCATTTACAGCGGTGGTTACAGCACAATCTGGTTCGTGTGTGTGGCTACAATTATTAAAGCGGCAGTTGCCTAAATATGGCCTAAATTCAATAAATGCCAATTCTAAATTGGTTTGGCTTAAATGGTTTAAGCCAAATTCTTGCAAGCCAGGTGAATCGATTAAGCTGCTAGTGCTATCTAGATGATACAAATGTGCCGCCGTGGTGGTGTGCTTGCCGCTATCTAGCGCTTCACTCATCACTTGTGTGCGCACATTTTGGTCTGGTAGCAGGGCGTTGATAATCGTTGATTTACCCATACCAGATTGGCCTACCAATACGCTTTGGTGATTGTTTAAATAAGGGCGCAAGGCACTAATCTCTTGCTTGGCCGATAAGTGCAGCACGTTATAACCGAGATCTTCATAAAGCTTCAGTTTTACTTTTGCATCATCTGCGTCGGCTAAATCGCACTTGTTTAACACAATCAGCGGCTTTATTTTGGCGGCTTCAGCAGCCACCAAACAGCGGTTTAACAGCGCTTCATAAAAGCTGGGCTGGGTGGCCAACACAATAATGATTTGCGTGACATTGGTGGCGATGGTTTTGCTTTTAATGGTGCTGCTGCGATACAGGATAGACGTGCGTTCTAGGTATTTTTCAACCACGCCTTCGGATTTATCGGTGAGCTTGATGATGACTTTGTCGCCACAGGCTAAATCAGTTTTTTTGCCACGGGTAACGCAGCTAATACGCTTTTTGTCTGGGAGTTCTACTTGGTAGCGCTTGCCAAAGGCTGCAATGACTAGGCCTTGCACGATGGGGTTTTCATACTAGGTTTTTGCACACATGTTGATACTTCTATTTATCGAATTTATAGTAAGTTTTGTTGAGGTGCGCCGCCACGTTCAGCTCTTCATCCTCAAACCATTTTAAGCCAATGTTGGTATTGCAATTGCGCACTTGGGCTATTAATTTTTTGGCATCTGTCACTTTGGCAAAGTCTCGCGTGTACATGGCGGAGCCATCGCCACCAAAGCTGCTGGCATGGCACGAGATGCAGTGTTTATCGTGCAAGGCTTTGCCAGCAGCTAGGTCAGCCTTAGCAAATAACTCATGCGCGCTTGCATTAAAAACCATTACACTAAAAATAGTAAATAATAATTTTTGCATGGCAGTTACCTTAGTAATAAACCAAAAAATAAACTAGAACTACTATTTTGTCATATAGCTGGCAAGCTTGGCTATACGCATGCTGGCGGGCGGGTGCGAATCGTAAAACGCCGAATGTAGTGGGTCTGGCGTCAGGGTAGAAGCGTTATCGCGATACAACTTAACCAGCGCATCTACAAGTCTGTTGGCATTGGCATGTTTGGCAGCATAATCATCGGCCTCAAACTCGTTTTTGCGTGAATAGCTGGCCATGATTGGGCGTAAAAGAAACAGAAAAACTGGCGATACTAGTAAAAACAGCATTAATGCCATGTAATTGCTGGGTGAAGTCACACCTAGGCCATTGTAAAACCAAGTTTGATTAGTGAGCCAGCCAAGTAGGGCTAGCCCCACAAAACTCATCAAAAACAGCATGGCAATGCGTTTAATCACATGGTGATGCTTAAAATGGCCCAATTCGTGCGCCAATACCGCTTCAATTTCTTCACCATTTAAGCGGCTAAGTAGCGTATCGAAAAATACCACACGTTTGCTGCTGCCAAAGCCTGTAAAGTAGGCATTACCATGGCCAGAACGAGTGGAACCATCCATGACAAACAAGCCTTGCGATTTAAAGCCACATTTGGTCAACAATGCTTCAATACGCGATTTCAAGCTTTCGTCAGCCAGTGGCGTAAACTTGTTGAATAGTGGCGCAATAAAAGTAGGATAAACCGCCAACATAATGATGTTAAATAGACTCCATACTACCCATAAATAAAACCACCAGTATTGACCAGCGCCTTGCATTAGCCATAGCGCTGCAAACAAAATAGGTGCGCCTAGTGCAATGCCAACCACGCTATGTTTGACTAAATCGCTAAAAAACATGTTTGGCGTCATTTTGTTAAAGCCAAATTTTTCATCAACAGTAAAAGTTTTGTAATATTCAAACGGAATGTCGATGAGCGCACTCACCAGCATGGCGCTACAAATCACCAAAGCGCCGCGCATGATTTCAGCATTTGGCAAAATATTTCGCCATGCGTCATCTAACCATTGCAAGCCACCACCTAGTGTGAAAGCTAGCAGCAATATGGCTTGCACCACAACTTCTGTCAGCGCTAATTTGGTTTTTGCCGATGAATAATCAGCCGCCTTTTGGTGCGATTCTAAGGAAATATCGGCTGCAAACGCAGCAGGCACTTGCGCGCGATTGGCCTGCACATGAGCCACTTGTCGCGCGCCCAGCCACAGCCTAGTCAGTGTGCTAGCAACCAGTAAACTAATAAAAACCAAAGTAAGTGTTGATGCCATATTGTCTCTAAATTTAAGTTAAACTAATACTATTCTGAAGCATTTACAGGTGTTTGGTTCACCTACATTGCTGTTAACCCCTATTTTAATGGAAATCATGATGAGCGCAGCAAGTAACAATACAAATAATGAAAATTTAATATGGTTAGATATGGAAATGAGTGGTTTGTTGCCAGATTCTGACCGTATTTTAGAGCTGGCGGCGGTGGTGACAGATGCTGAATTGAATGTGCTGGGCGAATCGTCGGTGTTGGTGATTCACCAGTCTGACGCCGTGCTAGACGGCATGGATGCTTGGAATAAGGGCACACATGCTCGCAGCGGTTTGATTGAAAAAGTGAAAGCATCGACTTTGGACGAAGCGGCTGCCACTGAGCAAATGATTGCGTTTTTAAAGCAGCACGTGCCAGCTGGAAAATCACCCATGTGCGGCAACTCAATTTGCCAAGATAGGCGTTTTATGGCGCGCTATATGCCTGATTTAGAAAGCTATTTTCATTATCGCAATTTAGATGTGAGCGTGTTTAAAGAGCTGGCAAGACGCTGGAAACCGGCTATTTATTCGGGCTTTAAAAAAGCTAGTAAGCACCAAGCGTTGGCAGATATTTATGAATCGATAGATGAGCTGAAATATTACCGTGAACATTTTATTGTGAAATAACTGCACTAAATTATTAGCATGCCCTACAAGCCAATATTCATGCAGGTTTCGCGCATGAATAACCAGCTTAAGCTGGTATATTCTGCGGTGATGACCTTTACAGTTACAGGGCATATTTTTTGCTCATGTTTTTAGATTGTTTGGTAATTCGTTTTGAAAGATTAAATTAAGGGTAAAAAAATGGGGCACAACACATTCGGCGTTGTACCCCTAGGGAGGAGAAGTTAGCTTTGGAGAAGCTTGATTTATACTAAGCATCAACCATGCCAACAATTCATTCCAGTGTTTTTTGGTACAGCGCTAAGTAGTCAATTGCCCTAGAATCCCAGCCAATATTGCTTTGCATGCCATTTTTCTGAATCTGCCGCCAAGTTTTTTTATCTTGCCACAACTCAATCGCTCGCTCTATTGTGACCAAAAGTGATGCGGCACTGACGCTTTTTACCACAAAACCAGTAGCTAAATTATTCTTCAGTGATAGCTCGTTTGTATCGCACACCGAATCGGCCAAGCCGCCTGTCAGCGCCACAATTGGCGGTGTGCCATATGCCAAGCCATACAATTGATTCAAGCCACACGGTTCAAAACGCGATGGCATAATAAACATATCGCAGCCCGCCATAATGTTGTGCGATAAGTGCTCATGGTAACCGGTATTCATGCTCACTTGATTTGGGTAGCGCTCGGCAAAGTCATTAAATTGCGCTTCTAGCGCTTTATCCCCGCTGCCTAAAATGGCAAACTGGCAACCTTGTTTAATGAGTTTTGGCATGCTGGCGGGCAGCAAATCTAAACCTTTTTGGTGGGTAAGCCGACTTACTACGCCCAATAATGGTGCGCCTGCATCAATTTGCAGCCCCAGTTGTTGTTGCAAGGCATGCTTGACCGCTTTTTTGCCAGTAATGCGCGCGTTGCTATAATTTTTGGGTAAATGTGCATCGCTACTAGGATTCCATTCCTCTGTGTCTATGCCATTTAATATGCCAGTTAAATCTTTACTGCGCGTTTTTAACAGGCCTTCAAAGCCAAATCCAAATTTTTCAGTTTGAATTTCGTGTGCATAATTGGGGCTGACTGTGCTTAATTGGTCTGCATAAAAAAGCCCTGCTTTTAAAAAAGACAGCTGATCAAAGTATTCAAAGCCGCTGATATTAAAATGCTCTACTGGTAAGCCAAGTTTTGTTACCCAACTAGCATCAAAACAGCCTTGAAATGCCAGATTATGAATGCTAAAAATAGATTTAACGCTTGAATTATCTAACAACTTCATATACGCAGGCGCTAAGCCAGTTTGCCAATCGTTACATTGAATTAAATCAGGCTGCCAATTTTGCAGCGGGCTATTGTGGCTGCACAGCAAACTTGCCACGCGCGATAGCACGCCAAAACGCAATGCATTATCGAGCCAATCGATGCCATTTTCATCGCTGTAAGGCCCGCCAGCGCGCTCGTACAGCGCGGCATTTTTAATGACGATGACTTCAACATCGCTATCGGGCATGTTGCCCATAATCAATGTACAAGCCTCGCCCAGCACTTCAATGTTGGCAATTTGTTTCATATGTTTTAACTTAGTCAGCACCGCGCTGTAAGCTGGCATGACAATTTTGACGTCAACGTCTGCAAGTTGACTTAGCACCTTAGGCAGCGCGCCGCTTACATCGGCAAGGCCACCAGTTTTAATTAAGGGATGAGCTTCGGAGGTGGCAAATAAAACACGCAAAATATTACCCTTAAAAATGGTATATTTGCATTATAAATTGAATCTATATAATTTTTACGCAAAAAGAGAAAATATGACAGTAGAGCAATTAGGCGTGACACAAATCGGTGCCACACATTGGCTGGCGGTAGGCGCTGGAGCTACTCTGGGAGCATGGCTGCGCTGGGGCTTGGGCATAGCGTTTAGTGCTTCTGCATTGCCACTGGGCACGCTTATTGCCAATTTGGGCGGCGGTTTGCTCATCGGCATGGCCATGGCATATTTTGCAAATGTTGCCAATCACAATGAATTACGTTTATTCGTGATGACAGGTTTTTTGGGTGGCTTGACTACGTTTTCTGCATTCTCAGCCGAGGCGTTTAATTTTTTGCATAAACAACAATATGCTTGGGCGGCTATGCATATTTCTAGTCACGTGATTGGTAGTTTGCTCATGACAGCGTTAGGGTTTGCACTGGTGCAATATTTTAAGCATTAAAATTAGCAATTCAATATTGATTAAATGCTTTAAAAAAGTGCCGTGAATAAAACAATGCCCTGCAAGCCGCATGGATATTGGCTAGTAGGGCATTCAAATGATTAACGGGTTTTAACGCTTATTTATTTTGCGTTTCCACCATCACTAGTGGCGCATCAGTCGTCTTTGCGTCAGCATCTTTTTTCCAGTTTGGGGCTTTGCGTGGCGCTTTTGGCTTAGCAGCATCAACTGTTGGTGCAGTAACTTTTGCAGCACTTTTCGTTTCTACCATTTGCATTTCACCTGCTGGCGCTAGCGCTTTAGCTGATTTTGCTTTAGCTGCAGGTTTTGCAGCAGCAGTTTTAGTCGCTTTTGCTTTGGCTGGTTTTTCTACTTTTGGCGTAGCGTCCGGTTTTGCAACTGGCTCAGTTTTAGCAATCGGCTTAGTCGATACGATTTCAATATTTGAATCAATCGCTATCGGCTTAGCCGGTTTTACAGCAGATTTGGCTTTAGCTGCAGGCTTTTGTGCTTTTGCAGGTTTTTCTGCAGATGCCTCAGCAGCCAATACTGGTGCTGGCGCACTGTCTTTAACAGCAGACGCAATGTCTTTGGCCGTAGGCTCGCTATTTACCGCTTCATTTGGCACAAATGCGGCTGCGTTTGGGTCACGGCTTGCATCACGATTGCCATCGCGGTCACGGTTTCTGTTGCGATTGCGACCACCGCGGCGGCTACGACCTGTACGCTCTGGCCTTGCGCCTGCATCTACTGCTACACCATCAACTGGCGAGGTAATTGCTGCCGCCTCCATTTTTTCGCTGGCCATTTTTTCGCTGGCCACTTGCTCTGGCCTTGGCGTGCGCTCTGGGCGTGGCACGCGCTCTGGACGCGGTTGTTGGCTTGCATTGGCTTGCATGTTAGCTTGTGGCGCACGCGCGGCTTGTTGCGGCTTTTCACCACGTTCAGCAACATTGCTACGCTCTGTATTGTTGCGATCGCGATTATTGGCATTGCGGTCACGGTTTCTAGTGCGATCACGGTCGCGATTATTATTGCGATTGCGATCATTATTGTTTCCACGCGCAGTTTCGCGGGCTTCGCGTGTTGTTTTGTCTTCGGCTTTTTCTAGCACTTGCACTTCGCCCGAGCCACCTAGCCATTTTTTAATACGGCCTAAAAATGATACTTTAGCTTGTGCAACAGGTGCAGCTGCCACGCGCTCTTCCACAATCGGCGCAGATGTGGCAGACGTAATACCTTTTACCAAAGCTTCTGGCGCTTTTGCAGCAGCTTCTTCATTCAAGCTGCGCACATAGGCGGTTTCAGCTGGCAGCTCCACCATTTTGTAGCTGGCTTGCGCCGTTTCTTCGTTCACATCATCCGATTTAATGCGCGTGATGGTGTAGTTGGGCGTTTCCATGTGCACGTTAGGAATCAAAATCACCTCAACACCCATGCGTTGCTCAATTTTATGAATGTCAGCACGTTTTTCATTAAGTAAGAATGTCGCAGCTTCTACTGGCAATTGCACTTGAATAATTGCGCTGTTGTCTTTCATCGCTTCTTCTTGCGTAATGCGCAAAATGTGCAGCGCGGTAGATTCTATGCCGCGAATATGGCCAGTGCCACTGCAACGTGGGCAAGCAGCATGGTTAGTTTCGCCTAAGCTGGGGCGCATACGTTGGCGTGAAAGCTCAAGCAAGCCAAAGCGTGAGATTTTGCCAGTTTGTACGCGCGCACGGTCTGCGTGTAATGCATCGCGTAGCGTATTTTCTACTTCGCGTTGATTTTTTGGGTTTTCCATGTCAATAAAATCAATTACTACCAAACCGCCCAAGTCGCGCAAGCGCAATTGGCGCGCTACTTCCTCGGCTGCTTCTAGGTTAGTGTTGTAAGCAGTTTGCTCAATATCGGCGCCTTTAATGCTGCGGCCAGAGTTCACGTCAACTGAAACTAGCGCTTCGGTATGGTCAATCACAATCGCGCCGCCAGAAGGCAAGCGCACTTCGCGTGAGAAGGCAGATTCAATTTGATGCTCAATTTGAAAGCGCGAAAATAACGGTACTTCATCTTGGTACAACTTCACGCGCGCTACGTTGCCTGGCATGACGTGGTTCATAAATTGCACCGCTTGCTCATGCACATCAGCCGTGTCGATTAAAATTTCGCCAATGTCGGCGCTAAAATAATCGCGAATGGCGCGAATGACTAAGCTGCCTTCTTGGTAGATTAAAAACGCACCAGCTTGAATGTGCGACGCTTCTTCTACCGCTGTCCATAGCTGTGTCAGGTAGTTTAAATCCCACTGCAATTCTTCTGCATTGCGGCCAATACCTGCGGTACGCGCGATAATACTCATGCCTTTTGGTACTTCTAATTGCGCCAACACATCGCGCAATTCGTTGCGGTCTTCGCCCTCAATACGACGCGATACGCCACCGCCACGCGGGTTGTTTGGCATTAGCACTAAGTAACGACCAGCCAGCGAGATGTAAGTGGTCAGCGCTGCGCCTTTGTTGCCGCGCTCGTCTTTATCCACTTGCACGATTAATTCTTGGCCTTCTTTAATCACATCTTGAATACGTGCTTTGCCAGCATCGACTTTATCGGAGAAGTAGCTGCGCGAAATTTCTTTAAACGGTAAAAAACCGTGGCGCTCTTGTCCGTAATCGACAAAAGCAGCTTCTAGGGATGGTTCTACGCGGGTAATAACACCCTTGTAAATATTGCTTTTGCGCTGCTCTTTGCCAGCGTGTTCTATGTCTAAATCAACTAATTTTTGCCCATCGACAATCGCGACGCGTAATTCTTCCGATTGCGTTGCATTAAATAACATGCGTTTCATTGTGTGCTCCCACGCTTAGGCGGGCAGATGATTTTGACTAAATGACTGATTTAAATTGCGGACTAGAGGCCTGAAGGGTGGCAATTAAGTTGGCGTTTGCACGCACAGTTTTGCCAAAAACATTAAAACACACGCCATGCCACATGTGCATATATCAGCGCGGAACTGGTAGCAGTAAAATCATGGCAAGGCGCATGTTTAAAGGCCTGTATTGCATCGCGCAGGTTGTGGCACGCAATGCCGCTTGATTAAATAATTTGCTACAGCTATCAACTTATACCAACGCGTGGCATAAATCCGTTAAAATTCTATCTTCAGACCTTTAGTCGCGCCTAATGTTAAATTAGTTATGCTTTGTTTTATCTGCGGCGACTACAGCGTAATTATCTTAAATATCGCTAATTAATATGGCAAGC
>JANOQW010000003.1:0-59626 GCA_031422335.1 Methylophilaceae bacterium | reverse complement strand
CGCCACCACCATAATCAGCGGCCCTGGCGTGGTTTCACCCAAGGCCAAGCCATCCATCATCTGCGCTGGTGTCAACCAAGCATAATGTACCACTGCCCCTTGATATACGTAAGGTAGCACCGCATAGGCACCACCAAACGTGAGCAGTGCGGCTTTAGTAAAAAACCACGCCATTTGCGTAAAAGTCGCATCCCAACCATAGCGCCAAGCCAATAGCAGCATGGTTACCAGCCAAATACTTAAGCCAATTGCAATAAATTTTGCCATGGTTTTGTAGCTAAACTTTGCATGGTTAGGTGTTGGCGTATCGTCATCGATGACTGCCTTGCCATAATTAGCTTGGCTGGCTTTATGTGCGTTGCTAGTGGCAAATAAATGAGGCTGAAAGCGATTGACTAAAAAGCCAATACTCGCTGCCGCCAACACAATCCAAGTGAAGGCTATTTTAAACACGGTAATCGCCAAAAATGAGGCAACCGCAATGCCCCATAGCACTTTATTTGTCAGTGTTCTAGCGCCTATTCTATACGCTGCAAATAGCACAATGGCTACCACCGCAGGCTTAATACCATACAGCACGCCTGCGACGGCAGGCACATCACCAAAGCGCATATAAATATAGCTTAAGCCAATTAAAATTAACAACGATGGCAATACAAACAAAACGCCCGCAATCAAGCCACCGCGGGTTTTATGCATCAACCAGCCAATGTAAGTAGCCAATTGCTGCGCCTCTGGTCCCGGCAGTAGCATGCAATAATTCAGTGCGTGCAAAAAACGCTTTTCCGAGATCCATCGTTTATTTTCTACCAAATCTTGATGCATGATGGCAATTTGCCCTGCAGGCCCGCCAAAGCTAATAAACCCTAGCTTTAACCAATACCAAAACGCTTGTCTTAACGTGGGCTTGATTGGCGCAGACTCTGATGTTTGATGCATAACTAGATATTACACATAATTATTTGGCACGCAATATGCTTATTGTTAATTACTGGTTGTTTGCCAGATTAAATTACAGGTTTAATTGTAGAAAGGGTAGGTTTAATATGTCGATGACAACAATAAAAAGCTCGGATAAAATTAAATTGTTAGATCAAATGTTAGAGGATATTGCGGGCGATGAGTTTGAGGACTTTGATGCGACTGAAGATTCTGTTCGCTCTAACACTAAACAATATGGCAATGTTGAAGTGCTAGAGATGATTGACAGCATGCACTAGCTGAAAAGCTCGCATTGGCGGAAGAGGCGAGATTCGAACTCGCGACAAGGTTACCCCTGTGCCACCTTTCCAGGGTGGTGACTTAAACCGCTCATCCACTCTTCCGTTTGCAAAGCCTTACACGCGTTGCAAGTGGCGGATTATATACGATGTGGCGGCATCAACAAAATTGGTTTTTGTGATGATGACTAAGCTTTAGCTTTTAAAATATAAGTGTTCACTTCGCCTTTGCCCTTAATTTCAACAAGGCCGCGCGATTCTAAACGATAGCTTTGCTTAAACAGTTCGCTTTCTTGTAATAGTTGATATGTCACATCACTGACTTGAATGCTGTCTGAAAAGGCGGTTTTTTCCATACGGCTAGCCATATTCACCGCATCACCCCAAATATCATAGGCAAATTTGCTGGTACCAATCACGCCCGCCACCACTGGCCCACTGCTAATGCCAATGCGCATTTGCAATTTCTTACCTGTTTGCGCATTAAAATCGGCCAGTGCTTGTTGCATTTCCAAGGCCAATTGCGCTATCACCGTGGCGTGGTCATCACGCGCTACTGGCGCGCCACCCACCACCATATAGCCGTCACCTATGGTTTTAATTTTCTCTAAACCATGGTTATCGGCCAGCGCATCAAAACGCGAAAACAATTGGCTTAATAAATCTACCAACTCGGCAGGTGGCATGCTGGCGGTCATTTTGGTAAAGCCGACAATATCGGCAAATAAAATCGTCACGTTTTCGTGGCTATCAGCAATGCGCATGTCGTTATCTTTTAGCCGCGTGGCGATGGATTTGGGTAACACGTTGAGCAACAGTTTTTCTGAGCGCGCTTGCTCTAAATTTAGCTCAAGCAAAGTACGTTCTTTTTGGCTTTGAAAATAGCGCATCACCGCATACAAAATACAGGTAGTGCCAATAATATTCATCAGAAAAAACGTATCTTTAACATGCGATGGAATAGGCAAGGAATTGCCCGCAAACATGTAATTAAGTTTCCACGACAAGCCTGCCAATATGGCAAATAGCATAAACCATGGTGTAGAAGGCTTGGTGCCTAAAATCATCAGCGCGCCAATTGGTGACAGAATAGCCCAAATGGCAATGCCGCTAGATGCCTCGTAACCGCCAATCGCCCATTGCATAAAAAACGGCATCACTAGCAACATGACTAACTGGGTAAAGGTAAAATATTCAAACTTTTTACTGCGGTAAAATATCAGCAAACTGACATAAGAAACAATGATATAGACATAAGGCACCGCCGCCATCAGCGCGTAGCCTTCACCTAAGCCAGATAGCGTGTATATCCAAAAGATACACACCAAGCTTTCGGCAAACACCAACAACATGAGGATGGCTTTACCTATAGTGGAATCGGTTGGGTTACTAATGCTATGCCAAAATTCCCTAGTGGTAATCTTTGCTGACGATTTGGTTTCAAGCATAAAAACTGAAATTTCCCCTTTATTATTATATTTTATACCAGCTATTTTTAGTTAAGAGCAAACTATAGCCTAAGCCGTTGCCGCGCGCTAGAGCATGCACCTAATTTGGCATCAATTTACAATCAAATTAACATAAAAATTATTTATAAAAAAAACACATTTTTGCTTGATTTACCATGGGCTTAGGTTTATTGTTTATGCCGAGCATGCAAGTAATTAAGCCACTAACGATCAGATTTAAAACGATAGTTAGTGGGCAAACAAGGCAATTGAAAAATCAACAATGCAATGCGGTTTTACGAATAGATTTACTACAACAACACAAGCAAAACTAGAGGAGTTAGTATGAGTTTAGATTTACTTAAAGGCATGGGCGTAAAAATTCCGTTTAAAGCCAAATACGATAATTACATTGGCGGCAAATGGGTTGCGCCAGTTAAAGGCCAATATTTTGATGTGGTTTCACCGATTACTGGCAAAAACTTTACACAAGCCGCACGCTCTAGCGCAGAAGATATTGAGCTAGCTTTAGATGCCGCCCACGCTGCTGCGGACGCTTGGGGCAAAACCTCAACCACAGAGCGCTCAAACATTTTACTTAAAATTGCTGACCGTATTGAGGCTAATTTAGAGTTAATCGCCACAGCAGATACCATTGATAACGGCAAGCCAATTCGTGAAACCATGAATGCGGATATTCCACTTACCGTTGATCATTTCCGTTATTTTGCAGGTGCAATTCGCGCGCAAGAAGGCTCACTAAGCGAGATTGATAACGACACCGTTGCTTATCACTTTTTAGAGCCTTTAGGCGTGGTTGGTCAAATTATTCCTTGGAACTTCCCTATTTTAATGGCAGCTTGGAAACTAGCGCCAGCCTTGGCAGCAGGCAACTGCGTGGTGTTAAAACCAGCAGAGTTTACGCCAATTTCTATTTTAATTATGATGGAAGTGATTGGCGATTTATTACCACCAGGCACAGTCAATATTGTGAATGGTTACGGCCGCGAATGTGGTGCACCATTAGCGAATAGCAAACGTATCGCCAAAATTGGCTTTACTGGCTCTACTGCAACTGGCCGTGCCATTGCCACAGCCGCAGCCAGCAACTTGATTCCAGCCACATTAGAATTAGGTGGCAAATCACCTAACATCTTCTTTGCAGATATTATGGATGAAGACGACGCGTTTTTTGATAAAGCGATTGAAGGCTTGGTATTGTTTGCGTTTAACCAAGGTGAGGTGTGTACTTGCCCATCACGCGCCATTATTCAAGAATCTATTTACGACAAGTTTATTGCCCGCGTGTTAGAGCGTGTAAAAGCCATTAAACAAGGCAGCCCACTCGATTCAAGCACCATGCTGGGCGCACAAGCGTCGTTAGATCAAATGAACAAAATCATGAACTACATTGATATTGGTAAACAAGAAGGTGCAGAAGTACTCATTGGCGGCAACCGCAATGTGTTAAAAGGCGATTTAGCAGAGGGCTATTATGTTGAGCCAACCTTACTCAAAGGCCACAACAAAATGCGCGTTTTCCAAGAAGAGATTTTTGGCCCAGTGCTTGCTGTGACGACCTTTAAAGATGAAGCAGACGCACTAGCCATTGCCAACGATACCATTTTTGGCTTAGGCGCAGGTGTTTGGACACGTAACGGCACAGTGGCTTACCGTATGGGTCGCGGCATTAAAGCGGGTCGTGTTTGGACAAACTGTTATCATGCTTACCCTGCTCACGCAGCGTTTGGTGGTTACAAAGAATCTGGTATTGGTCGTGAAAATCACAAAATGATGCTAAACCATTACCAACAAACTAAAAACTTGCTAGTGAGCTATAACCCAAATAAACTGGGTTTCTTCTAGTTGAGTAGCTTGTAATTTTAGTACAATAAAAGGGCGAGGCGACTCGCCCTTTTTTGCTTTTGAACACCGTTAAGTTTGGTCATTTAATTTTGGAGTTTTATGATGAATACAGCAACCGCAGAACGCCCTGCCACAATAAACGACCCCACAAAAACACAGCGTGTATCTGCCACACCAAGCGCACTGGCATTGATTCACAGGCTTACGGCAGAATTTGGGCCAATTGCTTTTTTGCAATCTGGCGGCTGTTGCGAAGGCAGCGGGCCAATTTGCATGCCAATTAATGAATTTAACCCAAGTACATCAGATGTTGTTTTGGGCGAATGGCAAGACGCCACATTTTATATGGGCAACAGCCACTTTACCTTTGCCGAGAATATGCATACCATTTTAGATGCCACGCCAAATTCTAGCGGATCTTTTTCGTTGGATTGCGGCACCGGCTTTGCGTTTATCACCAGCGGCAGATTATATTCAGATGAAGAACTTGCTAGCTTGCCAGCTGTGGTGCGTGTTGGCTTAAAGTAGCAAGCATTCACAAATAATAATTATATATATCCGCACAAAAAGCAATGCCCTGCAGGCCGCACGGATATTGCCTCTTAGGGCATCTCTTGTTTAATATTTTTAAGCCAAACTATCTTAAACAACACAAATTCAGGTAAAATATTACTTGGCGGGCCTCTCCGCATTGTAAAGTAGCCAATCTGGTCAGATGCGGAAGCAAGCAGCCACAACTATTGAGCAAGTGCCGGGGGCAAGGCTCGCCTCCTCATCTCATAATCAAAAATAACGGCGTTATTGCGTCTTGCCGTACAAAAACGTACTGCCTGCGACGCTCTGCCTTGTTCTTTTTGATTTTTCACCAATATTAACAGGCAAACAATTTAAGTCTAATTTGTTTTAGTCGAATAGAAGTTTTTCAGCTAAAATTTAGTCTATGTCATATCAAGTCCTCGCGCGCAAATATCGCCCAAAAAGTTTCGAAAATCTAGTCGGGCAAGAACACGTAGTGCGTGCGCTCACCAATGCGCTCGATCAGCAGCGCTTGCACCATGCATACCTATTTACTGGTACGCGCGGCGTTGGCAAAACCACCCTCGCCCGCATTTTAGCCAAGTCACTCAATTGCGAAACTGGCATCACCGCTAAGCCCTGCGGCGTGTGTGCTGCCTGCACAGGTATTGATGCTGATAGGTTCATTGATTACATTGAGATTAACGCGGCATCCACGCGCGGTATTGACGATGTGCGCACGCTGTTAGAGCAAGCCACTTATGCACCGACGCAAGGCCGTTTTAAAATTTTCATGCTGGATGAAGTGCATCAACTGACTAAAGAGGCGTTTAATGCGCTGCTAAAGACGCTAGAGGAGCCTCCAGCGCACATTAAATTCATTCTAGGCACTACGGATCCCCAAAAAGTGCCCGTGACGGTGCTAAGCCGTTGTTTGCAGTTTAATTTGCGGCAAATGGCCAGCCCTACCATCTCAGACCATTTAAAAAACGTGCTTGGCCAAGAAAATATTGGTTTTGAGCCCGCTGCTATTCACCTAATTGCACGCGCCGCCGCTGGTAGTATGCGCGATGCGTTATCGCTAACTGACCAAGCAATTGCTTATGGTAACCAAACCGTAAATGAGGCCGAGGTGCGCAGTATGTTGGGCGCGATTGACCAAAGTTATTTGTATGAGTTACTGGCTGCCCTGCAAGCCAATAACGGCGAGGTGGTTGTAGAAATCGCCAAGAAAATGGAAGCGCGTAGCTTGTCATTTGAAGCGGCGCTGAACGATTTGGCCAACTTGCTGCACCAAATTGCCATGGCGCAAACAGTGCCACAAAGTATTGCTGATGACTTACCCGAGCGCGCCGCGCTGCTCAATTTGGCGCACACTTTAAGTGCCGAAACAGTGCAGTTGTATTACCAAATTGCGCTATTAGGCAGACGCGATATTGGCCTAGCGCCAGACGAATACGCAGGTTTTACCATGACGCTACTGCGTATGCTGGCGTTTCTGCCAGCCGAAAAGGGCACGTTTACACCAACAAAAAAAAATGTGTCTGCGCCAAAGGCTAGCGCGGAGCCTAATGCAGTGCCGTCAAATATAATAGCGCCAACACTACAAGCAGCCAACACACCAACTGCAACGCAACCCGATACACAAGTGCCAGAAAACCCTGCCGAAATTTTGCAAGCAAATATCATTAACGATGCTCTGGAAGCCAATACCCATGAGCCTCTCGAAGTATCCACTTTGGCCTCGACAAGTTTTGATGGTAATTGGCGTAAATTAGTTGAGCAAAACTTGAAGCTTGGCTTGGCGCGCGCCTTAGCGCAAAATTGTGAGTTGCTGAGTTTTGATGAACACAGCTTAAATTTGCGCGTCGCCAGCGCACAGAAGCATTTAGTCAGTGCCAGTTACCAAGATAAATTAGCCAGCGCGATTAACGAATATTTTGGCAGAAAAATTCGGCTAAATATTGAAGTGGCTAGTGATACGCTGGAAGAAATTGTGACGCCGGCCAAACAAAATGCGAATGAAAAAGCCGTTATACAATCGGGCGCCGAAGCCGCCATTATGAACGACGACTTTGTTAAAGCGCTAATGAATGATTTGGGTGCGACGATAATCCCCAATAGCATCAAACCCATTTAAAACATAAACTTCGTCATCATGCTTTGTTGTCATTACAAAAATGTTCGCTTACATACAAACCAGTATGCAGCACTCCATTTTTATAATTCCGCCTTGCCTGATTTATAACTTTAAGTTTTTATAATTTTACTTAGTGATAATAATTTAGCGATAATGAATAGGAGAAAAATATGATGAAAGGCGGCATGGGCAACATGATGAAGCAAGCCCAAATGATGCAGGCGAATATGCAAAAAGTGCAAGCAGAGCTGGCCGAAACACTTATAGAGGGCAGTGCCAGCAACGGTTTGGTTAAAATTAGCATGACCTGCAACAATCACATTAAACGCGTGATGATAGACGACGTGGCGATGGATGACCGCGAAACGCTAGAAGATTTATTGTTAATTGCGCTGAATGACGCGCGTGCCAAAGCCGAAGTGACAAGTAACGCGCGGATGAGTGGCATGATGCCTGCAGGCATGAAGTTGCCGTTTTAGTTTTATTTTTTTGTGAAAAATCCCCCCGCTTTAGAACAGTTCATTGATGCACTGCGCTGCTTGCCTGGTGTGGGGCCAAAATCGGCGCTGCGTATGGCCTATTATTTACTTCAACGCGACCGTAAAGGTGCCAATGCCTTGGCACTGTCTATGCAAAACGCGCTGCAAGTATTGGGACATTGCACGTTGTGCAACAACTTTTCTGAGGCGCCGATTTGCCCCTTATGTGCGTCAGAAACGCGTGAAGCCAGCCAACTATGCGTAGTAGAAATGCCCACTGATTTAATGATGATGGAGCAAACCCATTCTTACAAAGGCATGTATTTTGTATTGATGGGTAGGCTTTCGCCATTAGATGGCATTGGGCCAAAAGAAATTAATTTAGATAAACTGATCAAACGTGCGCAGGATGGCGTGGTGAGTGAGGTGATTTTAGCCACCAATTACACGGTAGAAGGCGAAGCCACCGCGCATTACATTAGCGAGCTGCTCAAAACCCGCAACGTGTCTGTGAGCCGCATTGCGCGAGGCTTGCCGATGGGTGGTGAAATTGAATATGTAGATAGCGGGACGCTTTCGATGGCACTGCTTGGCCGTAAGCAGCTTTAGATTAATGGCATTGCTTGGACGCAGACCACTTCAAAATTAAGCTAACATTTTTAGCAAGTCATTTGGGTGCTGAATCATCGCATCTGCGCCCCATTCTGTGGGCTTATCAGTCGCATCAATGTAGCCAAACAATGCCACCACCGTATGCATGGCAGCAGCTTTGCCTGCAATAATATCGCGCTCGGCATCGCCCACATACATACAATTTTTGGCTGCCACGCCTACTTGCTTGCAAGCCAATTGCAGCGTGGCGGGTGATGGTTTAGGCTGCGGCACGTCATCACCACATACTATGCAAGCAGCACGGCTTTCTAAATTTAAGCGCATGCTTTCAATCAAGCCAACAGTAAATCGGCGCGGTTTGTTGGTGACAATTCCCCAAGTTAATTTTTTATTTTCAATAGCTTGCAATAATTCAGCAATACCTGGCAGCAACACCGGGCTACGCGTATAAACCGTGCCGTAAATGCTTAAATATTCGTCACGCATTTCAATAAAACTGTTATCTGCGGGCGTAACACCAAAGCCCAAACCCACAAGCCCGCGCGAACCATGAGAGGCAAACGGGCGGATACTTTCATAAGCTAAAGGCGCTTTACCATATTGAATCAGTTGTAAATTTAGCGCGTGGGCTAAATCGGGCGCAGTATCGACAAGCGTACCGTCCAGATCAAAAAGTACCGTACTGATCAAATTAGTGCTTATCAAGCTATTGCTTCAACGTATGCATCATGTAGTTAACCGAAACATCACCACCCAGCCAATAATGCTGGGTGATTGGGTTATAACTCATGCCAATTTGCTTGTGTAACAACAAGCCTGCAGGCCGCATCCAACTTGCTAATTCAGACGGTTTAATAAACTTGGCATAATCGTGCGTGCCGCGCGGCAACATATTTAATACATATTCTGCGCCTATCACTGCGAATAAATACGCTTTTGGGTTGCGGTTTATTGTAGAAAAAAATACATGACCGCCAGGTTTCACTAATTTAGCACATGCAACCACTACACTTGCTGGATCAGGTACGTGTTCTAGCATCTCTAGGCAAGTCACAACATCAAAGCTTGCAGGCTGTTTTTCTGCCAAATCTTCAACAGAAACCAGCTGATAATCTACGGCCACGCTACTTTCTAAACTGTGCAATTGCGCGACTTTTAAGGCTTTTTCGCCTAAATCGATGCCAGTCACTTTGGCACCTTTTTGCGCCATTGACTCACTTAAAATGCCACCGCCGCAACCCACATCCAGCACGGTTTTGCCATTTAAATTCACGGCTTGGTCAATATAGTTTAAACGCAAGGGGTTAATGTCATGTAGCGGTTTAAACTCACTAGTTTTATCCCACCATTTGTGCGCTAACTCACTGAATTTATTCAGTTCTGCTTGATCTGAATTTATCATTTATAATCCTGTATTGATCATACTAGCTCGCCTTAAATTCTGTCAATTTGCTCTGCCACTTGTTCACAATATCACTCAGCTCTTGCGGCTCAACGTGACTATACAAGCCACACCCTTGTTCCGGTCGGTGAAACTTCAAATCGCCTGCAACCCAAACATGGCTTACTTGCTCGCGCCCAGCCACGTAGACCAAGTGCGAAACCACATCATAACAAGGCTGCATATTCATATCAGATAATCCGACAGCAGTTAAATCAGCAAGTTTACCAATTTCTATCGAGCCTATTTTATCAGCTAAATTAAGCGCCTTGGCACCATTAATGGTGGCCATTTCTAACACCTGGTGCGCGGATATTGCGGTGGCATCGCCGCTTTGCCCTTTTGCCAACAAGGCCGCTAATCGCATCTCGGCAAACATATCTAAGCGGTTATTACTGGCCGCACCATCGGTACCCAAGCCAATATTAATACCCTGTTTGGCACATTCTGCAATAGGCGCAATGCCAGAAGCCAGCTTTAAATTAGAACTTGGGCAATGCGCAATGCTACAGCCATGATCGGCAAGTAATTTAACTTCTGCGGTATTTAAGTGCACGCAATGCGCCAAAGTAACGGTGGAATTGAGCAAACCTAAGTTAGCCAAGCGCACCAACGGGCGCATGCCATAAGTTTGTTCGCTTTGCGCGATCTCGGTCCGCGTTTCGTGCAAATGGGTGTGAATGCCGATATCTAACTGCGCGCTTAAGGTGTTAATGTGCGAAAAAGTCGCATCCGCCACCGTATAAGGCGCATGCGGCGCAAAACTAAAACTTATCAGCGGTTCATCGCGTAGCAGATCTTTAGCTGCAGTACCTTTGTCGATGTAATCTTCGGCATCATTGGCATAGTTGGTTGGAAATTCAAGCACCACCAAGCCTAGGTTTGCACGCATGCCAATTTGTACTGCGGCTTCAGCTGTAGCCAACGGGTAAAAGTACATATCGTTAAACATAGTAACGCCACTGCTCAACATCTCGGCACAGGCGAGCAATGTACCATCGCGTACAAAGTTTGGCGAAACCACGGCGCGCTCAGCTGGCCAAATATGCTGTTCAAGCCAAGGCATCAACGGCATATCGTCTGCCAAACCACGCATTAAGCTCATAGCCGCATGCGTGTGCAGGTTAATCAAGCCAGGCATTAATACATGCTCGTTAAGTTGTATGGTTTCAGTCGCTTGGTATTGCTTAGTTTGATTGATAGGGCAAATATCAATTATTTTTCCAGCCTGAATCACTACCGCATAATTTTCGAATAACGTGTTAGCAGGAACCACTGGGCAAAGCCAGCGCGCGCAAATAATCAAATCGACAAATATAGTAGCTTGAGACATGTGTTTATTATAGCGGCTTAAACTGATGCTTTATAAGTTACAAGCAATAAAAAAACCCCGCAGTGCGGGGTTTTTTATTATTACTTTAGACTTAGTTGCAGCCCATTTCTTTTTTGCCTTCTGCCTGAATCGTTACGCGACGATTAGGTTGTAAGCATGACACTAACTTTTTAGTGGCTTTATTACCAGCACACTCAACTACTGGCTCTGCTTCACCTTTACCAACCGCTTCAATCAATGCAGGGTCAACACCTTGTGCAGTCAAATAATCTTTCACTTGGTTAGCACGGCGCTCTGATAGTTTTTGGTTGTAAGCATCAGAACCAATACGATCTGTATGACCAGTCACAATCACTGCTTTGATTTCTGGATTAGCTTTAATTTTTGCAGCAGCTTCGTCTAAAGCAGCTTTACCTTCATCTTTAAGGTTAGCTTTGTCGAAACCAAATAGTTTTTCAGCGCCTACAGTAATAGTGTCCATGGTTGGTTCACATTTAGCTGGCTCTGGTGCTGGCTCTGGCATTGGCTCAGGTGCAGCTGCGATTGGTGCTGGCTCAGGAGCAACTTCTGCTACTACTGGTGCTGGAGCACCAAAACGGAAGATACCACCTAAGTTCAACAAAGTATTACCAACGCTACCACTGTCGCCAACGCGCGCGCCAGTCGCTAATTCTGTAATTTTAGCGTCGCCACGTGAAAACTGGTGACGTAAATCAGCTTGCAAACCAAACGTATCGCCAAACAAGTATTGCGCACCTAAGCCTAAGCTTGCTAACCATGATGTTTTTTTGCCATCAACATCAAAACCAGGAATTTTATAATCAACATTATTACGTGTTGCGCCTAAACCAGCCAATAAGAACGGACGGAAATTACTACGACTAAACATGTATAAAGCATCTAAACCTAATTGTGTCGATTTATATTTACCGCTTGCACCAGCAAGACCAGTATCTTCATCGGCACGGTTATAACCTAAACGGCCTTGTAAATCCCAGCTTGGTGAAAGCTCTTTACCAATGCTTAAGAAAGCACCAGCGCCGTTGTCAGCTTCTAAATCGCTGTCTGTGTTCATGTAGCTAATGCCTGGTACTGCATACCAAGCGCCACGGAACATATCTTCAGCAGATGCTGTAACGGCTGTTAAGCCTAAAGTTGCTGCAACAGCTAAACTCACTAAATTCTTATTCATTATTAAAACTCCTTTGTTATTAATCAAAACCAAACATTTGGTACAAAATCTTAGACTTTACTATACTTAATCTACATTAACTATGCAACGCTAAACCCAAGATTAATTGCGCTTTTGTGCGTTTTCTGTTGCCATTACGCAACATATTTTGCACATCATTCAATTTGGCGCCATTTAATGCTGACTTTCGCTGCGAGTCATCACACACACCACCTCTAAAACCTATGTATGTAGCATTTAGTTCCAAAAGTAAATCTATATGTTGTGGTTGCAATGAACCAGCTAAGCCAGATGTTAACTGAGTTTGGTGACAACGCTGTGTAAATAAATGTAAAGCCTGTTGGTGTTGCACTTGCAACAAATGGCACTGTTTATTTTTGGTATCCAGCATGGCGCCATAAAACCCCGCATTTTTTAGTATTGGCAAACAATTTAAGTTGATAGCTTTATCAGCAAAAAATACCGCCACTATTTTGATGCCATTTTTTGTGAGCTTAGTTATTTCACTATAAAAATCAGAGGCTTGAAATAAATCAGCTATGGAAATTTTAATGATATCTACGCCAATATCTGCCCGTGCTTGTATGTCAGCCACTAGCTCACTTACATTTGAATGTTGCTCACCTATGGTAGCGCTGACTTGGGTTGCACTGACTTGGGTTGCACTGACAAACATTCTACCATTCACTAAATCAATAATTTCTTTAGTCTCAGCCAAGTCTAACGCGCCTAACGCCCCAATATTAGGGTCTTTCAGGTCAATTATATCTACGCCAGCAGCAAGTGCCAGCATGGCTTCTTGCGCATTTTTTACGCTAATTAATAATTGCGTCATGCCTTGTTGCTCATATCGAAATTACCTGCATAAAAATGTTCAATTTTTTCTGCCAACCAACCCCAAGCTTCAATTTCGCGCTCACCTGCGGTTTTATCGATGGCAATTTGTAAATAAGCAAATTCTGCTTCAACCTTCTCGCGCGGCAGCATATGCAAACGGCTCACTAAAATACTTAACTCGACCACCGCCGCTTGGGCGCGGTTAAAACCTAAAAATGGCGCATGCGTTTCTGTGTGGACTTTTTGCATAATGAGTTGCGGTCGCGCGGCATCATCTTTTACTTCAACTAAAGCTAGCTCACTATGCCAGAGTGCATGAGTAAGCCTGTAACCCGCATGGATATTGGCTTGCAGAGCTGTCAAATTAATGTGATTAGTTAGCGCCCCTGCAAACACACGCACATCGTCTGTGATATTCAGCGTAGCGGTTTTTGTGGCCAAAATATTAGCTAACGTGGTCGATGGTTTATAGGGAGAAATAAAAACTAAATCACCGTCGTATTTAACACCAAACGGCGCCACATGTGGCTTGCCTGTTGCATCTTGGGTAATCACTATGGTTTCAAAAATCATTGTTTTTTTAGCTTCTTTTCTTTCAAGCTTGTCTCGCGATGACTTTTTCTATCTTCTTTATTTACTTTTGTCGCAAAGCCCCAGTTCAGCGCTTCATCTTGCACATAGCGCTTTCCTAACTGATGCGCAATTTGCGCGCGCGCTAGCTCTACACCCAAATAAAACGCGTGGCTGGCATCATTTTCAACACCTAAGTTGGGGTAAAACGCAAAGGGGTCGACGTCAACCAAAAGTCCATCGCGGTTGAACACGTGCACGCCTGTTTCATTCGCCATAATCCTAAAACTCGGGTCTTTAATTTGCGCTGCAATCTCGCTAATTTCTTGATTATTATAGCTAAACGGCTTTCTATCATGCAGGCCGTTCAGCGCAGTAGAATAGCCGCGTGGTAGCCGACTATCGCGCTTAGCGGCGTGCATCACACGCCTTGCAATGTCCGCCTCAGCAATCGCATTCACCGCGTGCGAACTGACCGAAGTAGCCAATACCGCGTTGATATCCAGCTCACTAATTAGCCCAAATAAAAGTGCATTGATGCCAGTAGTGTCAGCATCGGTCAGCTCGGTTAAGTTGCCAATGCCCATCATTATTTGAATATTAGGGTATTTTTTGCGCAGCTTGTGATAACGTACAATCGAGTCGGCCAACCCAAAATGAATCGGGTCTAAAATTGCATCGGCAATAAACGGCCTGTTATTTTTAAGACAAAACTCTATTGCCTTATACAGCGACGCCATATGACCAGGTCGGCTAGGAATGAGTATTGGCGTGCTTGCCACTACATCGGCAATCCACAACGTTTCTTCGGTTAGGCTGAGTAAATAATTCGCGCCCGCCTTGCCCGCCAGTAA
Source organism: Methylophilaceae bacterium (assembly GCA_031422335.1). Lineage (GTDB taxonomy): Bacteria > Pseudomonadota > Gammaproteobacteria > Burkholderiales > Methylophilaceae > Methylotenera_A. The sequence goes on along the minus strand of JANOQW010000003.1, from coordinate 45,118 downwards.
CAATTCGTCGCTGTTCATGCTATCAACACTGACGCTCAAACCTGCTTGTTTTAAAGTTTTAATTGCATCAGCTAAATGCTTAAACGGCTTATTCGGCAAGCAGCCCAAGTCGATGACATTGGCACCTTGGGCTCTAAATTTTTCTGCTTTTATAACAATTTCATCCACAGTTAAATCAGGCGCATCCACTATCTCAGCAAAAATTTGGCAGCTATACTGGCTCAAATCTGGCGCAATGCCTTGCTGCCCAAAATACTGTGGCAAATCCTTCAAATCCTCTGGCCCGCGCTCAACGGGAATACCGTATTGACGGTGCAATTGACTCAAGTCGCCTTGGCACAGTCCCGGCAAAATCATTTTATTGGCATCACCAGTACTTTTTAAGCGGCGCGTAATCATTTCCGGCGTCATCAGTGCAGCAACAGATACGCCAATTTGCTCGACACGATACTTAAACGATGGTGTTTTGGGGTTGTCAGTCACTTCAGCCAGCACTTTATTCAGACTTTTTTCTGCCAACTTGCCTGTTAAAAAAAGTAGTTTGTCGGCCTTCATTTTGCAGTTATCTTATTAGCATGCTCTGCAAGCCGCATGGATATTGCCTGCTGGAGCATATTTATATCCTCGACAATTTGTGTGTATTCAAATGTAGCTAATTTTTGCACATTATTCAGGTCAATTTTTCTCGGAAAAACTTGCACCATATTATCGCGTGGGGCCTCTGAATCAATTGAATTTTCACCTGCGGCTGGGATGGTATCGCAAGCAAAAATAATACTCAGCACCCGCGTTTTGCCAGCTTGCGCGTAAAGGTTGGTGACTAAAGAATCAGAAAATCCATACGCCATTTTGGCAATGGTATTTGACGTGGCGGGTGCGATGACTAGCGTGTGATATTTGCCTGCATAAAAGCCTTCTACAGGCACGCTGCTGGCGGTTTTATCTTGGTAAACCTTGTGGCCAGTTGCGTCTAATTGTGCCTGAAACCCATATTGCTTGATGATCTCCGCTGCGGCACGGCTTAAAAAAATATCGACATTTTCTAAGGATTGCAGAACCGCCAACGACTCACGCAGATAATGGCCAGAACCTGTGATTGCCCATGCAAGGCGTTGATTTTGCATTGTTTTTGGCTAAGAAAATGGGTGTTCCAAAACTATCGTCTCATCACGCTCTGGCCCCGTCGAAACAATCGCAATTTTTACACCGCAAAGCGCTTCTAAACGCTTTAAATAATGCTGCGCATTTTTTGGCAAACCATCCCAAGTTTGTACGCCAAAAGTATTGTCATGCCAGCCTGCAACACGCTCATATATTGGCTTGCAGCGTGCCACGTCATCCGCGCCAATTGGCAACATATCGACCACTTTGCCATCCAATTCGTAACCCGTACAAATTTGCAGTTCATCAATTCCATCTAGCACATCTAGTTTGGTGATACATAAGCCGGTGAGGCCGTTAATACGCGCGCTGCGACGTAACGCTGCCGCATCAAACCAGCCACAACGGCGTTTGCGTTTGGTCACGGTGCCAATTTCTTGGCCTTTCACCGACATTTGCGTACCTGGCGCACCCGCAGAGTCAATATCTAACTCAGATGGGAATGGCCCGCCGCCGACGCGTGTGGTGTAAGCCTTGGTGATACCAAGTACATAATGCAGCATATTGGCGCCAACGCCAGTGCCGCCGCTCGCTTGGCCTGCGATGCAGTTGCTGGAAGTCACATAAGGATATGTACCGTGATCGATGTCTAATAATGTGCCTTGTGCGCCTTCAAACAATAAATTCTCACCGCGCGCATTGGCTGCGTATAAATCCGCAGAAATATCAGAAATAAGTGGTTTAAGTGCGATTGCATGTTGCATGCTGGCATCATATTGTTGATTAAAATCAACTGCTTGTGCGCCAAGATAGTTTGTAAGCACAAAGTTATGATAATCCATCACTTCGCGCAATTTTTCGGCAAAGCGCTCTGGGTAAAATAAATCATAAACCCGCAACGCACGACGCGCGACTTTATCTTCGTAAGTGGGACCAATGCCTTTACCTGTAGTGCCAATTTTTTTATCAGCGCTGCGTTTAGCTTCACGCGCTACATCGACCGCGACGTGGTGGCTTAAAATAAGCGGGCAACCCGAGCTGACTCTTAAACGACTTTTGACTTCTAAGCCTTTGATTCCATTTTGGCCTTTTTCTAAGCTTTCAATCTCGCTAAGCAAATGCGCCGCATCTAGTACCACGCCGTTGCCAATGTAGCAGTTCACGTTATCGCGCACAATACCGGAAGGTACTAGGTTAAGTTTGTACACACTTTTTCCTACAACTAAAGTATGACCTGCATTATGCCCACCCTGAAAGCGCACCACGCCTTGCGCATGGTCGGTGAGCCAATCAACAATTTTGCCTTTGCCTTCATCGCCCCACTGCGTGCCTATTACCACCACATTCTTAGCTGCTACATTTTTTGCCATAAATAATTACTTTTTAAATTAACTTCTATTGATTTATATTTAGATTTATATTTTTATCACTTCAATGCGCCATTCGCCGTCGCGCAGCACCAGTTGCGTATCGCAATTCAGCTCTTCTGCGCTTACTTGGCTGTGAGGTAATACTTGAATTACCACCAAGCCTTCTGCGCGCAAAGCTTCAATTTTTGCCAATAATGCGATATCGTTATCTTCTGGCGCTAAAACAGTTTTAGGTAAACTTGCAGGTGATAGCGCCGTCACAATGCCGCGTAAATCAATGCTAAATCCAGTAGCAGGTCGCGCACGACCAAATGCAACACCCACTTCATCATAGCGCCCACCTAAGGCCACAGGGCCTGTGTAACCACGCGCGTAAGCAGCAAACACAATGCCACTGTGATAGTGATAACCGCGCAGCTCGCCCAAATCGAACGAAACCTGCACGTTTAAATCGGCAAGTTTACAGGCCACCGCGCTTAAGTTAGCCAATGCTTGCGCAATTTCTGGCAATTGTGGCAATACTTTTAGGGCTTTATCCAATATGCCAACATCACCATTTAACTCTGTCAAACTTAGTAGGGCTTGCTGAATTGCTGCATCTAAATCTTTTGCCAAGCTTGCCACCGCCGCTTTATCTTTGCTTTGCAGCGCAGCGTATAGCGCTTGCTCTAAATCTGCATTGATATTGCCAGCTTTAACTAAGCTCTCAAAAATTGCAACGTGGCTAAAATCGATGTGTATTTGCTTTAAGCCAAGTAATTGCAGCGATTTAATCATTAAGCGCTGAATTTCCACATCGCTTTCAATGCCGGCATGGCCAAATAACTCGGCGCCCAGTTGCAACGGTTCGCGTGTACGTGCAAGACCATCTGGCTTGGTGCGCAGCACGGTACCAGCATAACAAAGGCGACTAACGCCTTGTTGATTCAGCATATGCGCGTCTATACGCGCGGCTTGCGGCGTCATGTCAGCGCGTATACCCATCAGGCGGCCAGTCAGTTGATCAACCACTTTAAAGGTGGCTAAATCTAAATCATGGCCAGTGCCGGTAATGAGCGATTCGAGATATTCTAAGGTGGGTGGAATCACATATTGATAGCCGTGTACTTTAAATAAATCCAGCAAATCACGGCGCAGTTGCTCAATGCGCGCCGCCTCAGTGGGCAGCACGTCTTCAATAAATTCGGGGAGTAACCAGTTACGCATAGGCGCTATTATACTAGCAAAAGCAACTTATACTAAAGCTAGCGGCTCAAACTAAAGTTAACGGCTTAGCCAAGTGAGCAATAAGCCCGCGACAATAGATATGATGCCGACAAAACGCAATTGCCCATCTTTCAGCGCTATCATGCGTTTAAAGGTTTCGCGCCAAGCTTGCGGTGCAATAAATGGCAGCAAGCCTTCAAACACTAGCATCAAGCCAAGCGCGGCTAACAGCGTGTTCAAGCAGAGGCCTTACTTGCCAGAGCCACGCATGTATTTAAAGAACTCTGAGCTTGGGTCTAGTATCATCACATCAGATTTACTTTTAAAGCTATTTTTGTAAGCCTCTTGACTGCGATAAAACGCATAAAACTCTGGGTTTTTACCATAAGCAGTCGAGTAAATTTGAGCCGCTTTTGCATCGCCCTCACCCTTCATTTTTTGTGCATCACGAAAGGCATCGGCAATGATCACTTCGCGTTGTTTATCAGCATCGGCACGTATTTTTTCAGAGGCAGCAGAGCCCTCAGAGCGTAATTGGTTGGCGATACGCTTACGCTCGGCAATCATACGATCGTAAACAGACTTAGAAATATCTTCAGAATAATCTACCCGTTTTAAGCGTACATCAACCACTTCAATACCAATTTGACGCGCTTCTTTATCGGCAGATATTTTTACATTACGCATAATCGCGCCACGTTCACCCGCAATCACATCGCGTACCGTGCGCTTACCAAACTCATCGCGCAACCCAGAGTTAACCACTTGCGAAAGTCTATCTTCAGCTGCTGCTTCGCCACCTTCTTTTACCGAAACGTAGTATTTAACTGGATCGATAATGCGCCATTTCACAAACGAATCCACTGTCATGGTTTTATTTTCGCTAGTCACAATCTCGGCTGGTTGCTCCCAATCTAGCGTCACAATACGCTTTTCAATAAACTTTAAATCATCTACCAGCGGGACTTTAAAATATAGGCCTGGCTCTTTTTTAACTGAAACAATTTCGCCCAACCTAAATACCAGCGCGTATTCGCGTTGATCGACAACAAACATCGACATACTTAACAGCAATAAAGCAGCTAACAGGCCAATGATTCCTACACCAATATTCTTCATCATTTTTCTACCTTTATTTTTCTAAATTAACGATCGCGCGATAAGCTGCGCGTATCTTCGCTAACTGTTTCTTCTTCTCTGACGGCATTAGCAGCAGCTGTTGCAGCCGCACTGGCATTGCCTGAGCGCGTTTGTTCCATCAACTTATCTAGCGGCAAATAAAGCATGCTATTACCACCTTTTTGATCAACAATAATTTTGCTGGTGTTCGACATGATTTGCTCTTGTGCATCTAAATACAAGCGCTGGCGCGTCACTTCAGGCGCCTTGTTATATTGCGTTAACACTTGGTCAAAGCGGCTGGCGTTACCATTTGCTTCACTTTCAACTTTTAATTTATAACCTGCTGCCTCAGCCGCCAACCGTGATGCATTACCACGCGCTTTTGGAATCACATCATTGGCGTAAGCTTGGCCTAAGTTAATTTGGCGCTGGTAATCTTGGCCAGCACGGTTCACGTCATCAAACGCTTCTTTTACTTGTTCTGGCGCAGCACCTTTTTGGCGCGAAACGCTAGTGATTTGTATGCCTGTCTTGTAGCTGTCTAAAATGGCCTGCATATTGGCTGAAGTATCTGGCAAGCCTTTTTGCAACAGGTCATCTAACTTGCTTTTGCCTACCACTTCACGAATCGCCGTTTCTGCCGCCGACATCACCGCTTTATCCGTGTCGCGATTGCTAAATACATAGTCGACTGCATTTTTAAGCTTGTATTGCACTGCCACTTGCATGTCGATAATATTTTCGTCCTCAGTCAACATCAGCGATTCATTAGGCACTTTGGTTTTGCTACCAGAGCCTTCACCCGTACTACGATAACCTACTTCTAGGCGCCGCACTTGCTCCATATTCACCACCGTGACTGATTCAATTGGGTACGGCCAATGCCAGCGCGGGCCAGGCTCTGTACTGTAAGTATATTTACCAAAACGCTGCACCACGCCAACAGAACCTTGATCGACAATATAAAAGCCTGTGGCTAGCCAAATAGCAGCAATAATCGCCAAAACGGGTGCAATTGGCACACTAAAATCTTTGCCACCTGCTGGGCGATTCGTATTGTTACCGCCGCCATTGCCTTTGCCAAATAAGCTGTTAATTTTTTGGCTAATATCACGCATGACTTGATCTAAATCAGGTGGGCCTTCGTTATTTTTTTGACCATAGCCTGGGAACGTCACTCCTAGGAATCTAAATGCTGGTAACTTTATCATTGCTTACTCCAAATCATTGCTTACTCCGAACTATTTTTATTTTAACGCTACGCATAGGCACTTTCTTCTGTGCTTAATTTTTTTAACCATTGCTGATGCTCATTTAATGCTAACTTAACAAACTCTAAGCCTGCGCCAGTTTTGGCCGACACCCGCACTTGGTAAATTTTACCATATTCATTGCGCTCAAAGCCTGCAGAATTGTCTGCTTGCTCTAAACGATCAATTTGATTCAACACCAATAACTGAGGTACTTCAGCAGCGCCAATTTCATTCAATACTTTGTTCACCTGCGCCACTTGTGCGTCGCGATTGGTGCTGGCCACGTCCACCACATGCAGCAACAAATCCGCTTGCTTGGCTTCTTCTAGCGTGGCGCCAAACGCTTCTATCAAGGTGGTAGGCAGATGCTTAATAAAACCCACCGTGTCAGACATGACCACTTCACTGCGGCCTAAATATTGGCCATTTTCATCGTAATCAGATTGCACATCGCCCAAATAAAGTTTGCGTGATGTCGTATCTAGCGTAGCAAAAAGCTGATCTGCCGCATACACGCCTGATTGCGTTAAGCGATTAAACAAGGTGGATTTTCCTGCATTGGTATAACCCACCAACGATACTGTCATGGTATTTGAGCGTTTACGCGATTTGCGTTGCATGCTACGCTGTAACTTAAGTTTGAGCAGTTTTTCGCGCAATTGTTTGACGCGCACACCAATCATGCGTTTATCAAGCTCTAATTGTTTCTCACCTGGACCACCGCGCACACCAATACCGCCTTTTTGGCGCTCTAAGTGGGTCCAGCCGCGTACTAATCTGGTCGACAAATGCTCAAGCTGTGCTAGCTCGACTTGCAATTTACCTTCGTGGCTTTTTGCACGTTGCGCAAAAATATCCAAAATCAAACCTGTTCTATCTAACACTTTAGCTTGCAAAAAACGCTCTAAATTGCGCTGTTGCGATGGGCTTAAATCGTGATTAAATGCCACCAGATTGGTTTCACTGGCTTCTAGCATCAGCTTTAACTCATCCGCTTTGCCGCTGCCAATAAATAATTTTGCATCGGGCGTACTGCGCTTGCCTTCTACAGTGGCGCGCACTTGCATGCCAGCCGAAATCACCAGCTGGCGCAGTTCGTGCAAACTTTCTGCATAATCGGGCTCACCAAAATCTAGGCTAACCAACACCACCGCGCCGTCTGACGCAATGGTGATGTTGGGGGCATTTGCTAAGGTGTTTTCGCCGTAACCAGTAGGCTTAATTGCCAAACTTAATCTTCCGGATGTTCTGGCATCACCATGGTGACAGCGCGTGCTGGCACAATGGTAGAAATCGCGTGTTTATACACCATTTGCGTGACAGTATTTTTCAGTAAAATCACGTATTGGTCAAAAGAATCTACTTGGCCTTGCAACTTAATGCCGTTTACCAAGTAAATAGACACTTGTACGTGTTCTTTTCTAAGTGCGTTTAAAAATGGGTCTTGCAACATTTGACCTTTGTTATTCATATTGTGCTCCTTGTAGTTTTAATAAAATTGGAGTTGCTTCTTTTCTAAGAAACTCTTTATGCCGATAAAACTATTTTTACCTAGCATACGACTATGATTGCGCTAATTTGTTCGTATTTCAATAGCCAACTGCAAATTATTTTTAATTTTTAGTTAAGGCTTTATTTTTACTTAAGATAAGCGTTGATTCTTGTTAAGGTCTCACTTTGGCCTAATAAAGCCATCACTTGGTCTATGCTGGGCGATTGTGCAATGCCAGTTAACATCACGCGCAGTGGCATTGCAATTTTAGGAAACTTCAAGCCAAACTCAGTGACCACCGCATTAATTGCATGATGAATCGCCTGAGCCGTCCACTCAGTATGCGCAAGTTGCTGATGCAGCTTTTGCATGGCGGGCATAATTTCTGGCGTAATATGTTTTTCAACATCCGCTGCGCTGGCTTGTGGCAGCGTGTAAAAATAGGCAATGTCTTTGGCTAGTTGATTCAGGTTATTAGCACGCTCACGATATAGGTTTAATACGCTGATTAAATTAGATGCTCTGGGATCCTTTCCGGTAATGGCTTGCAGCCTTGCTGTAATATCCTCGGCCAGCAAGTTAATGTCCATTTCTTTTATGTAATGCGCATTTAGCCAATTCAGTTTTTCGGTATTAAATTGTGCGGCGGATGGCGTAATGTGGTCCAAGTCAAACCATTCGCAAAATTGCTGCATGCTAAAAATTTCTGCATCGCCGTGGCTCCAGCCTAAACGCGCCAAATAATTTAGAACGGCTTCTTTTAGATAACCATCTTCGTGATATTGCATAACGCTGACAGCACCATGGCGCTTAGACAGTTTTTGCCCATCATCGCCTAAAATCATCGACAAATGTGCGTATTGCGGAATGGTGGCACCAAGCGCCATCAGCATATTAATTTGGCGCGGCGTGTTATTCACATGGTCATCACCGCGAATAACTTGGGTAATGCCCATTTCAAAGTCATCTACCACCACGCAAAAGTTGTAAGTGGGCGTGCCATCAGCACGTGCGATAATTAAATCGTCTAGTTCAGCATTGGCAATTTCAATGCGACCTTTTACCATATCATCCCAAGCAACTACGCCTGTTTGCGGGTTTTTAAAACGAATTACTGGTGAAATTTCTGCAGAAATATGCGGCAATATTTTACCTGCCTCTGGCCGCCATTTACCGTCATATCTTGGTTTGGCGCCTGCCGCTGTTTGCGCTTCACGCAGGATTTCTAGCTCCTCTTTGCTGCTATAGCAATAATAGGCTGTACCTGCATCCAGCATGCTATGCAGCACTTTTTTGTAGGTTTGCATGCGTTGCATTTGGTAAAACGGGCCTTCATCGTAATCCAGCCCTAGCCAGTGCATGCCATCCATAATCGCTTGCACCGCAGCTGGCGTGCTGCGCTCGACATCGGTATCTTCAATGCGCAGAATAAATTTGCCACCGTACTTTTTGGCATAAGCCCAAGAAAACAGTGCAGTGCGAGCACCGCCAATGTGTAAAAAACCAGTCGGACTGGGTGCAAAACGGGTACGAACAGTCATTAAAATATCAATTTAAACTAAAAGTGAGATTCTAACATGCAACAAGCTGCTGTAATTTTGAAAAATAAATACAGTTAACACTAAACAAAACTTGATTATTCAATGATTTATGATTATATTTTAAATTACTTTATAATGACTTATCAGTAAAATTTGTACATTTAACAGATGAAAAGCCTTCTTAAGCAAATATTTGGCAACAGCACACTGATCAAATCGAATCAGCATAAAGCTTGGCTGGCCGACCTGAATGACCTAGACGACTTGGCGGCTTTACAGCTTTCTACCAAACATTTAGCGCAATTGCTTAACCCCGCCGATGCCGCTGAAACGCCCAGCTTAGAACAACAACTTGAGTTGATTTTAGCGCTAGAGGCCGCAAATCAGATGCGACTAGAAAAGCTTGCCACACAGCTGGCCAATGTGGAAAACATGAAAATTGAATTAGAAAATAATATTTTCGACACTTGTTACAACTACTGCCGACAATCATATATTTTTCACTTAAAAGTGATTGAACAAGCGTTTAGCACAGCAAAACCAAGTGGCGAAAAATCTAACGCTGAGAATGTTTACCAGCCCAATGAGAGCATCATAATATTGTTGATTGCGCGGGCACTTTACGCTGCATTTCACATGATCAAATGGCGCTTATTTAGCCAGACTAGTCCGCCAGCAAGAGTGTGGCTGCAAGTAAATATGCTGTATAAAATTGCCACCCAGCGCGCGCTGTTAAATAACCCGATTGAGCTATTTAATTTAGCCCCCTCCACTACCTTAGCAGCTAGCTTTGTGCAGTGTTGGATGCTAGGCCAGCTGACGCAAACCAGCATGCAAAAATACCAAGTGGAAATCGCCAGTCGTGTATTAACCACCCTACTCACTCGCGCACATGTCAGCAATAAATACACGCTAGAGCAGTATCTATTTTTTATTGATTTAGAAAAAGATGTGATTGCCAAGCGCATGCGTGATGCCTACGCCAGCGACACATGCCGTTATTGGGAGCTAGATGAGCTAGAAAAACAACTGATGATAGCCGCAGCTGTGTCTGACCGTGGTGAGATTCCACAAAGTTTAGCATTTTCTAAAATTGACCACGCCAAGAAACTCTATGAAACTTTAGTGATATTGCTTGAAGAATGGAAGCGCGTCGGCTATACGCGGCAGCGGCGCAAGGCAGTACGACAAGCCAGCTCTAAAACTGCGCGCGTCAATGCGGGTATTGTAGATATAAGCAATCAAGTGCATCAGGCCAATCAAATTAGTAGCGGTTTAAGACTATCGCGCGATGGCACTACGCTAGATGAGCGCCTGAGAGCGCATACCACGCTTAGGCAAAACAGCAATTTAACCATCAATAGCGGCTCACTAGACACTTGGATTATCACCGATGAAAGCTTGCAAGGCTTAGGCACGCGGGTGAATAAGTATGCCAATATTTTGGCCAGACCCAATAAACTGCTGGGTTTGGTGATAGATGACGACCCAAGCAGAGTGATTATTGGCATGATACGCTCTGTCAAACCTACACAAGCCAACCAACTTAGAGCAGGCATCGAAATTATTTCGCACTATCCAAAATGGGTGCAGATGAAGCCATCAAACCATGTGGATAATTTTGCAGACACCGTGATGGAAACCAGCAACCTTGACATTCAAACTCTTGGCGCTAAAACGATGACAGCAGCAGCAGACATTGGCTTTTTTGCAGGTATTTACTTGCCAATAGAAGCTGGGCTGTCTGACACCTCAATGTTGTTATTGCCCAAACTGCATTTTTGCGCCAATACGCATTTTAATATCACCATGAATGGCGAAACGCAGCAGATTTTGCTAGAAGACCCGATTGAATCGTGCGACGATTGGGTAAAAGTCGCGTTTCCGTTTTAATTTGTTTTTTCTTTCACTGGCGAAGTCTCTACATTTTTTGGCATTTGCCAACCGCCGCCTAGCGCCTTAAATAAGGACACACTCGCCAACAATCGTGCTTCGCGCGTTTGCAAAAAGTCCACATTGGTTTCAATCAAGCTGCGCTCAGCATCTAACACCTCTATGTAAGAAGTATAGCCTGCCTCATAGCGATTACGCGCCACCTCGACGGTTTTACTAGCAAGCGCTGTTGCTTCAATCAATAAGCGTTCCTTTTCCGCTTCTTGTTGCACATTACTCAAGCCATCATTCACTTCTTTAAACGCAATATTGATGCTGTTGGCATAGCGCTCTAATGCTTGCTTTTCTTGCGCTAGGGTTTGGTTGAGTTTTTCTTTACGTTTACCGCCATCAAAAATAGGTAAATTTAGCCCTAAGCCAAGCGTAAATACGCGCGCTGGATTACGAATAAAGTCACTAAGTACTGCACTTTGCAAACCCGCATCGCCAGTAAAACTAAAAGTGGGGTAAAACGCTGCGCGCGCCAGGCCAATATTGGCCTGCATACTCACCAGTTCTAGTTCAGCAATTTGAATATCAGGTCTTGCTGTTAATAGGCTAGCAGGCAGGCCAGCAGGCGGAATAGGCACGTTTGGCAGTGTTTCTATCGCATATTTTGGCGTGCTTAAATCACTGCTGGCTGTCAGCAAAAGTAGTTGGTGCGACGCAATCGCCCGTAAGCGTTTGTATTCTTCTTGCTGCAGCTTAATTTGTAAAACAGCACCTTCAGCTTGGTAAATATCCAAAATAGATACGATGCCGCCTTGCAAGCGTTTGCGCGCCAAAGTCAACGATTTTTCGCGGCTTTCTAGTATTTTCGCCAGCACATTTTGTTGTGCGTCCAAGCTTAGCAAGCTCAAATAATAATTACTCACCAAACTCGCCACCGAGATTTTAGTGGTATCTAGTCCATATTTGGATGCTAATAATTGCGCTCGCGCAGATTTCTCGGCCAGTTTAATTTTGCCCCAAAAATCAATCTCGTAATTGGTGCCTAGCTCAATGCGGTATAAATTAAAGGTGGGGTTAATGCCATTGAAACCCGGGCTAAATGTACGCTGCCTAGCTGCGCCTGCGCCTAAATTAACGGTCGGCAGGATAGAAGTGCCGATTTCTCTAGCAAACGCATCCGCTTCCTCAATACGTGCCGCAGCCACCTTAATATCACTATTATTTTGTAGCGCTAGTGTCACCAGTTCATTCAGTTTTGGGTCTTGATAATTCTCCCACCATTTGTCTGAAACCTCTGCCACCGTCGCTTCAATCACAGGCTCTGCATATTGCTCTGGTGCATTTTTATTGGGCAATTTAAATACGTCTTGCAGGGTGTTGCAGCCCGTTAGAAATACCAAGCTAAAAAATACTAAAATTTTAATCATCATATTATTTTTCATGCTGGCGCTTACTTTAGCTGATTATCATGGTCATGGTCATGGTCGTGGTCGTGGTCATGGTCGTGTGCATGGCCATGCGTTCTCACATGCTTACCAGAAAGCCACGTAAAAAATAGTGGAATAAAAATAGTGGCAATAAAAGTAGCCAAAATCATGCCGCCAAAAACGCCAGTGCCCATGCTTTGGCGTGCGGCAGCACCCGCGCCAGTAGCAATCACCAGCGGCACAATACCTAATACAAACGCCATCGATGTCATGACAATCGGCCTAAATCTTAAGCGCGCGGCCTCTAGCGCAGCCTGAGCTACTGGCATGCCTTCTTCCATTTTTTGGCTGGCAAACTCTACAATTAAAATGGCATTTTTTGCAGCTAGGCCAATTAAAGTAATTAGCCCAATTTGAAAGTAAATATCATTGGGCATGCCGCGGAACAATACAGCTAATAAAGCACCCAGCAAAGCAAAAGGCACCGCCATAATGACCGCCAGTGGTAATGCCCATGTTTCAAATTGCGCTGCCAAAATTAAAAACACCATAATAATGGCAAAACTAAAGGCAAATATTGCGGCCGCACCCGTGCGTTTTTCTTGGTAAGCTTGGCCAGTCCAAGCAATTTGATAGCCCTCAGGCAAGTTTTCTTTGGCCAGTTTTTCCATGGCCACAATCGCATCACCAGAGCTGATACCTGGCGCACCACCGCTAAAAACTTTGGCAGATAGTAGTCCGTTATAACGCTCTAACTGCTCGGCGCCTAAAATATTGCTGACTTTACTTAAGGCCGAAAGCTGAATCATATTGCCGTTAGGGCTGGCTGGTGTGGGCTGGCTGCGCACATATACCTTGCCTAAATCTTCTGGTTGCATTCTAAATTGTGGTTCTGCTTGCAGTTGCACCCGATAGGTACGGCCACTGCGGTTAAAATCATTCACATACAATGTACCCATGGTACTTTGCAGCGTGGTATAAATATCAGCAATACGCACATTTTGTGAGATGGCTTTGGCTTCATCCACCTCAATATATAACTGCGGCACATTTGGCCTAAAAAAGCTATTTGGCTGTTCTAATTTGGGTTCTTTACGCATCGCGTCCATCAAATTATTCATCACTTGTGCCAGTTTTACTGGATCAGAATCCAGTTTACTTTGTACAAATACCTCGAAGCCACTGGCGCTACCCAAACCGCGAATGGGTGGTGGATTTACCGCGAAGCCCAAGCCATCAGGCTGGCTCATGCCAATGCCAAACAATTTACTCACAATTTCTGGCGCGCTGGTGGTGCGCTCTTCCCAATCTTTCATGCGCACAAACATAGTGGCCGCATTGGTTTTATTGGCGCCGGTAAACAGCTCAAAGCCGTTCACCGCAAACTCATGCGCCACCGCTGGGTCTTTATGAATGGCTGCGCGAATATTTTCGGTAGTTTTGCTAGTTCTACTCAAGGTTGCGCCATCGGGCATCACCACCACCGTTACCACATAGCCTTGATCTTCTTCTGGCACAAAGCCAACTGGTACGATTTTGAATAAGAAAATCACCGCTGCAATCACGCCCACAAAAAATAAACTGGAAATCAATTTGTGATGCAACACTAAATCTACCGTGCGGCCATAAAAACGGCTTAAACCATTAAAACCCGCATCAAATCCTTTAAAAAATCGGTTTTTCTCTGCGTGTTTTGGTTTTAAAATCATTGAGCACAATGCAGGCGTGAGTGTCAGCGCCACCAAGCCAGAGATCACCACCGATATGGCCACGGTCACGGCAAATTGACGATACAACTGGCCAGCAATGCCACCCAAAAATGCCACTGGCACAAACACTGCGCATAGCACCAGCACAATGGCAATCACCGCACCTTGCACTTGCGCGATGGATTTTACTGCTGCATCAAACGGGCTAAGCTTTTCTTCGGTCATCAGCCGCTCGGTATTTTCCAGCACCACAATCGCGTCATCCACCACAATACCAATGGCTAAAATCATGGCGAATAAGGTAAGCAAATTAATGCTAAAGCCGAATAGGTATAAGCCTGCCAGCGTACCTATCAATGAAATCGGCACGGCAATCATCGGAATTAGCGTAGCGCGCCAGCTTTGCAAAAACAAGAATACGACGATGACAACCAAAATTAAAGCCTCGCCAAAGGTTTTAAACACCTCGGTCATGGCGGCTTTTACAAAATCGCTGGTGTCATATGGAATGCTCCATACCATACCTTTTGGAAAGCCTTGCTGCAGCTCGGCCATGCGCGCTTTAATGGCTTTGGCAGTATCAAGCGCGTTGGCGTTATTTTGCAAAAATATCGGAATCGCCACGCCAGGTTCACCATCTAAGGCCGAAGTGACGTTATAACTTTGCGCGCCTAGCTCAATGCGCGCGACGTCTTTTAGGTAAAGCACACCTTGTGGCCCATTGGCGCGAATAATAATGTCGCCAAACTGCGCAGGATCCACCAAACGGCCTTTTGCGGTGACGGTATAAACTAACTGCTGGCCGTTTGTAGATGGCTCTTGACCAATGCGTCCTGCCGCATATTGGTTATTTTGTGCGTTAATAGCGGCCGCAATATCTGTAGTGCTCACGCCCAGCTGCGCCATTCTATCTGGCCGCAACCACACGCGCATGGCATAATCTTGCCCACCAAAAATCAGCGCATCACCCACACCTTTTATGCGCTTCATTTCATCCAGTACGTTCAGCGTGGCGTAGTTACTTAAATACAGGCGGTCATGCTTGAGGTCTTTTGATGTCAGCATCACCACCAGTAAAATATCGTTGGATTTTTTCTGTACGATTAAGCCGTTTCTACGCACCTCTTCTGGCAAGCGCGGCGTGGCAATATTCACCCGATTGCTTACATTGAACGTCGCTTGGTCAGCATCAGTGCCCACTTCAAAGGTGGCAGTAATCGTTAGCGTACCGCTAGAATCGGCACTAGAGCTAAAATACAGCAAATCATCGACGCCGCTTAGCTGCTCTTCTATTGGCGCGGCCACTGTTTTAATCAGCGTATCAGCACTGGCGCCTGGATAAGTGGCGTTAATGGTGACCGTTGGCGGCGCAATTTCTGGGTATTGCGCGATAGGCAATTGCAGCGCCGCAGCAATGCCCGCCAACACAATAATGATGGACAAAACGCTGGCAAAAATTGGCCTTGTGATAAAAAATTTGGTCATATTATTTTATTAATTAGATGCTGTGGGAGCCAATACTGGTGCGGCTTGCAGCGGTGTTGGTTTTACAGCAGCACCAGGCCGCAATTTAATTAAATTATCGGTAATCACTTTGTCATTGGCGTTTAAACCTTCTAGCACAATCCAGTTACCGCCTTGCCATTCTGCTACTTGCACTGGTGTAATTGTTGCCTCATTTTTAGCATTGGCCACATACACAAACTTACCTTGGTCGCCCGTTAACACAGCCGCTTGCGGCACTAAAAAAACGCCTTCGCGCGTGCCCGTGGTAACGCGCGCGCGTACAAATTGGCCTGGCAGCAATTGTTTATCGGCATTGTCAAAGGTCGCGCGTAGCTCTTGCGTGCCAAGGTTGGGGTTAATCTTACTATCGGCAAAGTTAAGTTTGCCTTTTTGCGCATATTCGCTGCCATTAGGTAAAATTAAGCTCACTTCTTGCACACTGGTCATATTTACTTGGCCGCCCAAACTAGCCAATTCGCTCTCCGATAAACTAAAGCGCACCCAAATGGGCGACACCTGCGTAATGGTGGTAAGCAAGCTGGTGTTGGCCGCCGCCAACGCACCAACTGAATATTGAAATCGCCCCGCGATACCCGACACCGGCGCAGTGACTTGGCTATAAGTTAAATTCAACTCAGCCTCTTTAATGCTGGCCTGCGCTTGCATCATGCTGGCGCCCGCAATGGCGCCGTCGGATGTCGCATTATCGTACTCGCGCTGGCTGATAGATTGCGAAGCCAGCAATTCTTTTAAACGGCCTGTTTCGCGATTAGTTTGGGTAATGCGTGCACTTTGGCCAGCAGCTTGCGCTTTGGCTTGGCTTAACGCAATTTGAAACGGCGCTGGGTCAATTTGAAACATTACCTGCCCAGCTTTTACGGGTTGGCCTTCTTCATACAATTTTTTAAGAATAATGCCACCAACGCGTGGGCGTACTTCTACCTCGCTGGCACCTTCGGTTTGTGCAACTGCCTCTACACGCATTGGCACAGAAGTTGGTTGTACCGCAATGACTGTCACTGGCATAGGCGGCATGGCTGGTGGCGCAGCGTCATTTTCTGGCTGTTTGCTGCAAGCTGCAATTAACATTGCGCTAATGACAACACTAGCTATTTGCAATTGTTTTTTCACCCAAAAAACCGACATAAAGTGCTCCAAAAGATATTTTTTAATATCTTACATTGTATTTACATTCAATATTGAATGTTTATTATTATACAAACAAGAATGAATGTAAACTATTATTTAATTAAATCGTTATACAATAATAGTCAACTTTAATTTACGAACAAACTAACAATACGCAGAGTAAAATGGCCAGAAAAACCAAAGAAGACGCAGAACTGACGCGCCAACGCATTATAGATGCGGCGCGCGTGGTATTTCTATCGCGCGGCGTCAGTCGTACTAGCCTTGAACATATTGCCGTGCAAGCCCAAGTGACGCGTGGCGCGGTATATTGGCACTTTAAAAATAAAACGGATATTTTTTATGCCATGCGCGATCAAGTTTTTCTACCGTTAATCGACCGCATGGATGACACGCTTGCCACAGAAAACCTTGAAGACCCGCTTACGCAAATTGAACATTCCTTAAGCGACACCATCAACGACCTCAATCAAAACATTGAAATGCGTCAAACGTATGAAATTATGATGATTAAATGTGAATATGTGGATGAATTTGCCACCGTTTTGCAGCAAATTATTCACAATTGCGCCAACATTACCGACAAATTTGAGCTGGCATACCAACGTGCCAGTACACAAGGTATTTTGGCTGCAGGCCATACATCGCGCGCCTTGGCGCTAGATACGCATTTATTTTTTAGTGGCCTGCTGCACATGTGGGTAAAAGATACTGACGGCACACGCTTTCGCTATCAAGCCATAGATCTAATTAAAGCGCACATTAATTTGCGTAGAAAATAACGCAAAATACTTGTAAATACAAAATGTTAGCGATAATATACGTGTACACAATTGGCTAGGAAGCGCTTTGACAATACACTCTGGCGAAATTTACGGCAAACAAACCAGCACAAAATTTGTGATGTATAACGTGCTAAAAGTCGCAAAAACTAAAAGCATGCGCGAAGAAGTGTTAACGCTGCAAAATATTGATAATCCACTCAGCCTATTTGAAACCACCGCACAAAAATTAGCATCATCAGGCTATGTCCGCATCAGCCAAACGCCTTACATTGATTTAAACGCCGCTACAGCAAAAAAACGCAAAGCTGCCAAAAAACCCACGCGCTGCCCGTTAACGTTTGATTTTTTAGAAGCGCGCGCAGATAGCGAACGCCCTGCGCCAGTACTGCCAGATTTATTTACGCATTAAATCACTTTAAACTTAAAATAGATGCTCTTGGAACCAATATCCATGCGGGTTGTAGGGCATCAATTATTTATTACTTTAAGTGATAGTTAATTAATATTTAAGTTAATAGTCAGGGGTAGCCCGACGCCTAATCACTTTCTTTTGTTTGTGCAAAAGAAAGTGATCAAAGAAAATCACACCCCACATCACGGCCTGCGGCTCCCTTGCGTTGCTCAACAAATTAAGCGGCTGCGGAACTCGCCCTAACGGCTTACAAACGGCATAAGCCGCCGCGGAACTCAAACAGTCCTCGCCTTCATCTTATTTTGTCTGCGCTACTCAGCGCGATGTAAGGGGGAGAAACCCCAAAACCACTATGCATGGCAAATAGCTGGTTTGGACTTTGAATTCCCCTTTGCCGCGCCTTCGGCTTGAGCGGCAGATGGATTAGCGGCGAGGACTGTTTGAGTGCTGAAAGCACGAGTTCCGCAGCCGCCCAGTTGCGGCGCTAAGAACGAAGGAATACGTGGCAACGGGGTAGCTTTTTCTTTGGTTTCTTTCTTTTGGCTAAGCAAAAGAAAGAAACTCGCAAGTCGCGCGAAAGCGACAAATCACATGTGGCACAATGCCCTTCAGTTATTGTCACCTACTCACATAAACTAAATATAGTTTTGCAGTTTTTCTTTGATAATAAGAATATCTTCTTGTTTATTCTGTTTTAGCCGCTTATTCGAACCGTGTGCAAAATCTGAATAGCTAAGCTCAACAAGATACAAATCTTTTTTGGGAATTTCCTGACGACGACGCTCATCATATTTTGCTCTTTGCTCGCCGCGAGAAACACCGCTAACGGTCATACGCTTATCAAACAACACAACCGATTCCAAATGCTGGCGCTCCCGATATTCAATAACGAGCTTTAGGTCATCATAGTAAGCATCAACAGGTAATTTTCTACCTGTGTCACCACGCAAAAAATCAAAGCGGTGTTGACGTGAAGCTTTACGCTTTAAGGCTTCGTCACAAAGTTTTAATATGTACAATTCGTCACGCATATTTTTAGTTTCTCGGTGGCCCACCCCTTAAATCATGCCCATCTGCGCTATAAATCTCCACTTCAACAAAGTCGCCAGGCGTCAAGCCTTCAGCATCTTCCATATACACCACGCCATCAATCTCTGGCGCATCGGCTTTGGTGCGACCAATCGCTTCAATATTGCCTTCAGAATCTTGCACAATTTCATCCACCAACACGGTTTGCATGCTGCCAATTTTATGATGTAACTTGGCTGCGCTAATACGCTCTTGCACTGCCATAAAGCGGCTTAAGCGTTCTTGCTTCACTTCTTCTGGCACATGGTCTGGCAACTCGTTGGCTTTTGCGCCATCGACCGCGGAATAAGCAAAACAACCTACTCTATCCAATTGAGCCTCTTCTAAAAAGTCGAGCAGCATTTGAAAGTCATCTTCCGTCTCACCAGGAAAGCCCGCAATAAAAGTACTGCGTACGGTAATATC
The DNA here is from genome assembly GCA_031422335.1 of Methylophilaceae bacterium. Classification (GTDB taxonomy): domain Bacteria; phylum Pseudomonadota; class Gammaproteobacteria; order Burkholderiales; family Methylophilaceae; genus Methylotenera_A. The sequence goes on along the minus strand of JANOQW010000003.1, from coordinate 25,667 downwards.
TGGGCAGATTTCGCGCCAAGCTTTAATACGCGCCAAGTTGTTCTCGGCATGCGCAGGGCGTTTCATGGCCTTAAGAATACGAGGACTGGCGTGCTGAAATGGCACATCTAAGTACGGCAAAATCAAGCCATCCGCCATCAGCGGAATCACTTCATCCACATGTGGATATGGGTACACGTAATGCAGGCGCGTCCAAACACCTAGCTCACTTAGGCTTTGGCACAGCTCGGTCATACGTGTTTTTACTGGGCGGCCATTCCAAAAACCTGGGCGGTATTTCACATCCACCCCATAGGCCGACGTATCTTGCGAAATCACTAAAATCTCTGAAACACCTGCATTGACAAGGTTTTCAGCTTCATTTAATACTTCGCCAATCGGGCGGCTGACTAAATCGCCACGCATGGATGGAATAATGCAGAAGCTGCAGCGATGGTTACAGCCTTCTGAAATTTTTAAATAAGCATAATGGCTAGGCGTTAGGCGTATGCCCTGTGGTGGCACTAAATCAATAAACGGCTCATGCAATTTCGGCAAATTAGCGTGTACATGCGTCATCACTTCTTCTAGCGCATGTGGGCCAGTTACCGCTAATACACTAGGATGCGCGTTGATGACTACATCTTTTTTCGCGCCCAAACAACCGGTGACAATCACTTTGCCATTTTTGTGCAGCGCCTCGCCAATCGCGTCTAGGCTTTCTTGCACGGCACTATCAATAAAGCCGCAGGTGTTGACGACGACTAAATCAGCGCCTTCGTAACTAGGCGAAATTTCGTAGCCTTCAGCTCTAAGTTGAGTCAAAATGCGCTCAGCATCACTGCCTGCTTTGGGGCAGCCAAGCGAGACGAAGCCGACTTTGGGTGCGGAGGTTTTTAATGTTGAAGCTAATGTTGAAGTTTTCATGTTTCTAATCTACTTAAATTGAATCTAACTACAAGTTTAATGTAGCCACAAGTTAATGTAGCCAAATGCCAATTAACCACACGGTTGCCACGCCCAAGCCAATCAAGCAAAGTTGAGAAATGCTGGCGCGCAATTCGGTGCGTTTGTGCAAGCTGGGAATTAAATCGGCCACTGCCACATATAGCATACTGGCGGCGGCTAAGCCCAAAATATAAGGAATGACATTGGTTGCTTGCTGCAAAAAATAATAGGCCAGCACGCCGCCCACCAGTGTTGCCAAACTGCTGCCGAGGTTAAATAACAAGGCTTTTTGCTTGCTGTAACCCGAATGCAGTAAAATTAAAAAATCGCCCACTTCTTGCGGAATTTCGTGCGCAATAATCGCTAACGCCGTCACAATGCCAACTTTTACATCTACCATAAATGCCGATGCAATTAATACGCCATCGACAAAATTATGAAAGGTGTCGCCAATCATAATCATCATGCCGCTTCTTTCATGATTGTGCGCGCTCGCATGGTCATGTGCATGTGCACCTTTAACTGCACGTGCCGTTTGCATGCCGCTAGAAGCCGCTTTGTACTTGGTTTGAGGTTCTGATTGTACAAGCGCAGGTGTTTCGATAACCACTTTTGAACTAGTATTGTTTTGCGAATTGTTATCTGGGCAATCTGCCTCTGTATGCACCGCGTGTACTTCGCAATGGTCGCCATGGCAATGTCGCCAAATCACCAGTTTTTCTAGCGAAAAAAATAGTAAAATGCCAATCAATACGGTGCCAGTAACCGCTTGCACACTGCTGGCATGCTCAATTGCCTCTGGTAAAATCTCTAGAAAAACTGCGCCCAACATGGCGCCAATAGCAAAACTAATCAGCATGGGCACCGCAGTTTTTTTGACGTTAAGCGCCACCAAACCAGCGCCCGCCACGCTTAAGGCGCCGCCAAGCAAGCTGGATAGCACAATCCAAGTAAGAATAGAAAATTCGGGGAGGTTCATAAATATTTGAAAGCGTTAATTGCAAGCATTATAACTTAAGCGGTGCATGTGGATTTTTATGACATCCAGATTAATGTAGCCATGCGGCCTGTGGCACCATCACGGCGATAAGAGTAGAAATTTTCTTTTTCTGTAAAAGTACAACGGTCACCGCCATAAATTTGCGTCACGCCGACATTATTCAAGCGTTGCGTGGCCAGTTGGTAAATATTGGCTAACCATTTATCTTGTGCTTGATTATCGCCACTTGCTTTAAATGCAGCTTCTGCATGTGCATCTTTTGCCATAAATTGCGCACGCACGTCGCTACCCACTTCAAACGCATTTGGGCCAATCGCTGGGCCAAACCAAGCCATTAAATCATTAGGCTTTATTTGCGCTGCACTGCAAGCCTTATCAATGCTGGCTTCTAAAGCACCATCACATAGCCCGCGCCAACCTGCATGCACTGCCACAACGATTGTGCCTGCTTTATCGCAAAACAAAACAGGCAAACAATCGGCGGTCATCACCACGCATACCACTTTTTTTTGCATGCAAAAACTGGCATCGGCATCGGGCACGCAATTTACACTAGCGGCATCCACCACATTAATGCTGTGCGTTTGATTCAACCAAACGGGCTCACTTGGCAAAAGCTCACTAAGCAATTGGCGATTTTGCGCAACGTGCCGCGGGTTATCGCCAACATGGCTGCCAAAGTTGAGAGAATCATAAGGCGCAAGGCTAAAACCCATTTTTCTTGCATCGCTAGCAGCCGCTCCCCTATTGGTCTGCAGGGCATGTACATTAGCAGGTGCTGGCCAGTTTGGAATGATGAAATCAAGCTTATTCATCCTCTAGCTCTTCATCCTCAAAATCGTCGTCTTCCCAATCGTCCTCGTCATCGTCACCCACATACAAGCCATCTGCATCCACACCGCTTATATCAAAACCATAGCCAAACGCCTGCGCTTCTTCAGCTATTGGCGCATCTTCATGGCGCATGGCTTCCAGCAAGGCTTTCATGTCATCCGCCAGCTCAATTTGCCATTCCATTGCTTCGTTAGTTTTAGGATGAATTAAGCCGAGTTTGACTGCATGCAAGGCTTGCCGATTAAAGCCAGTAACCGCATCGCGCAAGGTTTGCGTCATGAGTTTATGCGGGATGATATTACCGATGCCATACACCTTATCACCAAGAATCGGTGATTTTAAAAACTGCATGTGTACGCGAATTTGGTGGGTGCGGCCCGTTTCTAGCTGGCAACGTACGTAAGTATTCGTGCCAAAGCGCTCTAGCACCTCGTAATGGGTGACAGCGGGCTTGCCAGTGCGACTAATTGCCATTTTAGTACGGGCATGGCTGTGGCGGCCAATCGGCTGATTCACGGTGCCGTTACGCCAAATAATGCCCCACACAATGGCACGATATTCGCGTTTTACCGTGCGCGCTTGCAACTGCCGCACTAGGCTAGTTTGCGCTTCTAGCGTTTTGGCCACCACCAATAAGCCGCTAGTATCTTTATCTAGCCGGTGCACAATACCAGCGCGTGGCACATCAGATAATTGCGGTAAGTGATGTAATAGCGCATTTAATAATGTACCGCTCCAATTGCCCGCCGCGGGGTGCACCACCAAGCCAGCTGGTTTATTTAGCACTAAAATCGTGTCATCTTCGTAAATAATAGTGAGTGGAATATTTTCTGGCTTAAAGGCGTTTTCTTTCGCGTTTTCTGGTGGATTAACAAGCACCTGCTCACCGCCCCACACCTTGGTTTTAGCGGTGGTTGGTTTGCTATCTAAAGTCACCAAACCGGCTTTAATCCAAGCTTGCAAACGGCTGCGCGAATGCTCTGGCAACAGACTCTGCAAGCTAACATCTAAGCGCTGCCCACCCATGCGCATGGGAATGCTCAGCATGATTTTTGCAGGATTTTCAATATTGCTTTGCGTTTGTGTTTGGGGCATCGGTTATAATAGTGCTAATTAATTTTTGGTGTTAAATGACGTGAAACGTATTGCAAACTATATTTTACCGCTTTTATTGCCATTGCTTGCCCCTTTATTTGCTGCTGTGTTGCTGGGCGGCTGTGCTATCTTTGGCGACCCGACCGATTTAGATGATACCAAAGGCTGGCAAGCCGAGCGTATTTACCAAGCGGGCGAAGAGCGCATGATTGATAAAGATTATGATAAAGCCATTGGTTACTTTCAAAAGCTAGAATCGCGTTTTCCACATGGCAAATATGCCACCCAAGCGCAATTAGAAATTGCTTATGCTTATTATAAAAAAAGCGATCCCATCTCGTGCGTGGCAGCAGCAGACCGTTTTATTAAATTGCACCCCAACCACCCTAATATTGATTACGCTTACTATTTAAAAGGCTTGGCCACCTTTAACGAGCGCGGCGTGATAGAAAAATATACCCTGCAAGAAATTAGTGACCGTGACCCAAAAACGCTTAAACTAAGCTTTGCTGCGTTTAAAGAGCTGACTGACCGCTACCCCAAAAGCCGCTATTTTAAAGATTCTAGCCAGCGCATGTTGTATTTGGTGAATTCGCTTTCACAACACGAAATGCATGTTGCACGCTATTACATGAAGCGCCAAGCTTATTTGGCCGCGCTTAATCGCGCTAAATATGTGCTGGAATATTATCCAAACTCAAACTCGGTAGAAGAGGCCTTAGTAGTGAGCATCAGCGCTTATGATTACATGGATTTAGATGATTTAAAACAAGACACCGTGCGCGTGCTTAAAACCAACTACCCGCAAAACCCATTGGTCAGCGGCAAAGTGGTGCAAGATGAACGCGTATGGTGGAAGTTTTGGGAAAGCTTAGAAGACAAATAATGTAAGCGAGAAAGGCAGCTTAACGCTTTTTATCTTCAATGTCTTTTTTGGCCTTAAGCTCAGCTCGTTGCGCCGTTTTACGGCGGCGCATACTCACAATGCCCTCACCCGCTTTACGTTTGTTTTCTGGCTCGGCAAATGGGTTATCGCCTTGCTTAAATTGTACCCGCAAAGGCGTGCCTGTTAGCTGAAACGTCTTGCGAAACACACCTTCTAAAAAGCGTTTATACGTATCTTTTATATCGTCCACATGGCTACCGTGCACCACCACAATTGGCGGGTTCATGCCGCCTTGATGGGCATATTTTAGCTTGGGGCGCGTACCGCGGCTAAACGGTGGCTGATGTTGTGCAATGGCGTCAATTAACACACGGGTTAATTGCGGTGTAGCAAGTTTGGCCATAGCGGCTTTAAACGCGCCATCTACTGATACAAACAATTCTGGCAAACCTTTTTTACGTAAGGCAGAAATATAATGGAACTTGGCAAAATCTAAAAATTTAAGTTTGCGGTCAATTTCATTTTTAATGAAATCACGTTCATCTTCTGGTAAGCCATCCCACTTATTCACCGCCACCACTAAGGCACGTCCAGCATCTAATATATAGGCGGCTACATGGGCATCTTGCTCAGTAATGCCTTCTTGTGCATCCACCACCAAAATCGCTACATTGGCATCCTCAATGGCTTGCATGGTTTTGACGACTGAGAATTTTTCGATTGATTCAAACACGCGGCCACGTTTGCGCACACCAGCTGTGTCGATAATAATGTAATTTTTACCATTTTTTTCGAGTTCAATTTCAATCGAATCGCGCGTGGTACCTGGCTCGTCAAACGCAATCACACGCTCTTCGCCGAGTAGCGCGTTTACTAGGGTCGATTTGCCTACATTAGGACGGCCAACAATAGCAATTCTTGGTACTTTGCTATATGGTGTTTTTTCATCAAATTCGGGTTCGGGAAAATCTTCTAATGCCAGCTCAATTAAATCTTTTACACCTTCGCCATGCGCAGATGATATAGACAGCGGTTCGCCTAAACCCAGCTCATGGAAATCTGCCGCAACAACAGCGCGATTCATGCCTTCAGTTTTGTTCACCGCCAGCAACACGGGGCGCTGCGCACGGCGCAGTTTATCGGCAATAATAAACTCTTGTGGCGTCATGCCGGCGCGGCCATCGACAATAAAAATCACCACATCTGCTTCATCAATCGCCAACAAAGTTTGCTTGGCCATTTCTTTTAAAATGCCAGATTCGGCAGTTGGCTCAAAACCACCAGTGTCAATGACTAGATACGGCTTACTGCTGCCTATACCACGGCCGTAATGACGATCACGCGTAAGCCCAGGTAAGTCGGCAACTAAGGCATCGCGGCTTTTAGTCAGGCGATTAAAAAGGGTAGATTTTCCTACGTTGGGGCGGCCAACGAGTACGATGGTGGGTAACATAATTAACTATTGTTCTGGACTAGGCAGCCTGATGCCAGGCGCGCTATTGTTTGAGTTGGGTGTTGGCGCTGTTTCTACATCGGGCAACAGAATGGAATCATTTTTTTGGAATAAGATACTGCGCTCCGAGCTGGGTTCTGGACTCGGCTCGCTAGAACTTGGCGCTATTTCGGTTGGCAAGGGTTCAGAAGGCTTAGTATCCGTCGATAAAGGCAATTTCTCATTAATAATTGCATCGATTTTTTCTTCAAGTTTTTCTGTTGCTGGCGTTGGTTCAGGACGCGCTTCAGACGCTGGCTTAGGTTCAGGCTTAACATTACTCTCTGCCACACTAATTGCGTATAGCCCGCCCTCTCGCGTTTCTGCAATCAACTGGTTCGATTTTGTACCAGCAATTAAGGACATAACTGGGTTGCTATCTAGCTTAATACGCGCAGCAAACTTGCCTTCGTCACGCGTTAAAAAGTGTAAATAGCCTTCCAAATCGCCGACTGCAATCACGCTACCCATCGGCAATGGCGCGGTTAAACGGCGGTTTGATAATGCACCTTGTCGCCAAAATGTTTTGCCAGTCGTGTAATCGAGCGAATATACAGCGCCTAATGTATGCGAAACAAAAATTTTAGCGTCTTCCGCATTCATGCCAGAATAACTCGAAATATCGCGATTCCATACTACGCGGCCACTGGTGCGATCTACCGCCGCGATTTTGCCTTGGTAAGCCACTACATACACCAATGGCCCATCGACCACTGGCAAACTAGTAATATCCGCAATGCGCTCAATCTCGGTGACGCCTCTGGGTTGTGCTACGGTGGCTTCCCAAATCAGCTTGCCGTTATCGGCACGAATCGCCACCATTTTGCCGCCTGCAAATCCTGCATAGACGGCGCCACTATCAACCACCACGCCGACGCTACTACGCAAAGTAAGCGCAGGATTAGTGCGCTCATACACCCACTTGCGGCTACCATCAGTCGCGTCTAAGCCATAAATGCGATTATCGCCAGAACGCGCAATCACCACACCGTCAAAGTAGCGCGGCACACTCAAAATCTCGCTGGATAATTTAGATTTCCACACCTGCTTGCCCGATACATCATAAGCAAACACATGGCCTTTACTTGTACCAACTAGCACGATACCCCCGCCAATACCCACGCCACCACTAATAGGCTCACCGACATTTACTTGCCATAGTTGGCGTCCATTGGCAGAGTCTAATTTAGTGACTTCACCTTCGGCATTGGCAACATAGGCTGAACTAGCATCTAACGCAGGCGTGTAATCAAATTGATCGGTTTTACCTGCGTTGCTAGACCAATCAATTTTGGCTATATGTGTAGGTTGAATAGCTTCTAATTCTGCAGGCGGGTTAGGCGGTTCGCGACCAAATACTTTATCGGCAAAATCTTGGCGCAGCTCTGTGAATGTGCTGCAGCCAGCCATGCCAAGTAAGCTGGCTAGCAAGCTTAGCAATAAAAATAAACGGGTAAATGATGTGAAAAACATGGCGGTATTCAGAAAGCTTTATTAAGCGCCCAAAGATTCGAGTTTTTGCTGTGTGTATTGATGCAATCTGCCTTGTACATCTAAATTATTCAGGGCAATTTCAAAGGCTATTTTAGCTTCTGCAGTTTTACCTTGTGCCAAATACACATCGCCTTGCAGGCTCGCTTTTAAGCCCTCATAACCCTTATCGTTAATGGCTGTTAGCACTTTTTGTGCGCCGTCATAGTCTTTTTGCTCAAACAAAACGCTAGCCAATTGCAAGCCAGCCATGGCTTTTATCGCGCCTTCTTTGGCATTTTTAATCGCCCACTCTAATTGCGATTTTGCACTTTTGTCATCGTTTGCAGCAAAGTTAGCTTTTGCTGCAAACATCGCAGCACGGCCTGCATAAGGCGTGCCAGAAAAACTATCCATGAGTTTGGCAGATTGCGCTTTAATTTCAGCAGTTTTGTTTAAATCTGTCACCAGCAAAGCTTGATAAAGCTCCGAGCCTTCAACTGCTTTTTTATTTTGAAAATAACCATAAGCTTGCCAGGCCGCGTAAGCCACCAAAGCCGCTAATACTAGGTTGGTGACTATTTTTCCATTTTTCTTCCACCAGGCTTTAAATTCGTCTAATTGCTCTTGCTCTTCTAAATCGTATGCCATTTCTCTTCCTAAACTTTAAAACTAATTTAAAAATATTTCAAAATGATGCCCTGCAGCCCAATATCCATGCGCCTTCCAGCGCAACAATTAAACGCTACGCTGCTTTTCTACCAGGAATTGCACTTAATAATTGCTGCGTGTAAGCTTGTTGCGGTGCGTTATAGACATTTTCAACACTTCCCTGCTCGACAATTTTACCTTTGTGCATCACCACAATTTCATCAGCAATATGGCGCACCACGCGTAAATCATGGCTAATAAAAATATAGCTAAGCCCCATTTCAGCCTGTAAATCTTTTAGCAACAGCAAAATTTGCGCTTGCACCGACACATCTAAAGCAGACACTGGTTCATCGCACACCACTACTTTGGGTTGCAACACCAGCGCGCGCGCTATGCCAATGCGTTGCCGCTGACCACCGGAAAACTGGTGCGGATATTTAAGCGCATCATCTGCGCTTAAACCCACCCGCGTCAACATCTGTAACATCTTATCTTGTTGCTCTGCTGCATTACCCAAGCCATGAATCAGCAAACCTTCGCTGACAATCTCGCCCACTTTCATGCGCGGATTTAGCGATGCAAATGGGTCTTGAAACACCATTTGCAAGTTTTTACGCTTACTTCGCAAGGCTTGTTTATCTAATTTAGCAAGGTCAACGCCTTCAAAAATAACTGCACCACTATCAAACGGATGCAATTGTAACAGACAACGTGCCAAGGTGGATTTTCCACTGCCAGATTCACCCACAACAGCCAAGGTGGAACCTGCTTTTAAGGTAATGCTCACATCATCTAAAGCTTTAACCTGGGTGCTACCAAAGCCAAATTTTCCACTGCGCTGGCTATAGCTTTTGACCAGATTATTTGCTTGTAAAATGATGATGTCTGAATTTTTTTGCATTATGCAGCAACCTTAACTTTATCTTCTTTTAGCCAAGCATAATCAATCGGCTTCAATTGTTTTTTGCCTTCGGCATCTGGCACGCAAGCCAATAAAGCTTTGGTATAAGGGTGCTGTGGATTATTCAGCACTTCGTCGCGCGAGCCTGTTTCTACAACCTCACCGCGAAACATCACAATCACGTCATCGGCAATATCTGCTACCACGCCAAAATCATGCGTAATAAACAGCATGGCCATGTTCATGCGTGTTTTTAGCGCATCTAGCAATTGCAAAATTTGCGCTTGCACCGTCACATCCAGTGCAGTGGTGGGCTCATCGGCAATCAATAAAACTGGCTCACAAGCAATGCTCATGGCGATCATTACACGTTGACGCTGACCACCTGAAAGCTCATCTGGGTAACTATTGGCGCGCTCTGGCGGAATGCCCACTTGCGTGAGTAGTGCGGCGATTTTATCTTTCAGGGCTTGGCTTTTTAAGCCCAAGTGTGCAGTTAAACTTTCACCAATTTGATAGCCAACAGTCAGCACTGGGTTGAGCGAGGTCATCGGCTCTTGAAATATCATGCCAATTTTCGCACCACGTATGCTTTGCAGTGATTTTTCATCTAACTTGCTGATATCTTGGCCTTGAAAAACTATGTTGCCGCTGGCTTGTAGTTGTTTGGACAGTAAACTCATTACACTTAAGGCGGTAAGACTTTTGCCACTGCCCGATTCTCCCACAATACAAGTAGTTTTACCTGCTGATAAAACCAATGAAACATTACTCACCAATAAGCGGTTAGGTGCGTTTTTTGGGGTGATGGTTAAATTGCTGATACTTAAAATGTCAGTCATGATTTTAAATTAAATGACCTACTCGATGTTATAGACAATCGTCACTACCACGCGCGCCGTTTTGTCGATAGTTGATTTGTCGTACACGCCGCCATAGCTATCATCGCCCGCCTCACCACCTTTGGCCAAGATATAGAATGCGCCTTGGTTGGCCGATTTCATTACGCCCACTTTTACGCCATCTTGCTTCACAAATTCTGTCGCCCGCGCACGAGCATTTTTAGTGGCATCGGCAATCAGCGACATTTTGACAGCTTCTAAGCCGCTCACCAGGTACTCGGGCGGCTGTGCACTTATTGGGTGATTATCAGCACGCAATTGCAATATCGCTTGGTTGGCTTGGGTAATTTTGGCCAAATCTTTGCTGCTTACCGTTACCGATTGAAACGCGTCATAGCCTCGCTTTACTTGGCGCGGCGTGTCTTTAATAAAAATTTCCTCGTAGTGATCGCCAATGCTTTCCACCTGCCACTGCCAAGTTTCTTTAGGTAAACCTTGTTTCACTAAAAACGCTTCTAGCACTTTGCGCTCGTTAGCCAGTTTATCTAAAGCGCCGCGCTGCTCCATGTCTGAAACGCCAACATTCAATGTCCAAATCGCACTATCGGCTTGGATTGGCTTTTCGGCTAAGCCTTTTACGGTAATGCTCTGCTGCCCAGCTACCGCGCGCTTGGCCTGCACGCCCAAAATAAACGCCGCGCTCGCCATGCCTATCGCCAATAACAAACCCAGTACAATAATCGCTTTAGAAAAATCCTTTTGTTCAGCCATTATTTTTCTCCTATATGCCTTGCGACTTCATCCAGTTTACAGCGTTTTTGCTCACCCGCCTTTAAAAGCGGTTTTAACGAGATTTCACCTGCCGCCGCTTCATCACCGCCCAAAATTGCGGCATAACGCGCACCGCTTCTATCAGCCTTTTTCATTTGGCTTTTAAAGCTGCCAGCACCCGCGTGTAATATGACTTGCAGGCCAGTACTTCTTAATTGTTCTGCGACATAAAATGCTTGTTTTTCCGCCAACTCGCCCACGTTCACCAAGTAAATATCAGGCATGTTTGTTGCCGTTACGCCATATTCTTGCATCAATAAAAATACCCGCTCTAAACCAATACCAAAGCCACATGCAGGCGTTGCGCTGCCGCCAAGCCGCTCGACCAGTTCATCATAACGTCCACCCGCCGCAATCGTGCCTTGCGCGCCTAGCTTAGTCGTCACCCACTCAAACACGGTGCGATTGTAATAATCTAGCCCGCGCACCAAGCGGTGATTGATTTGGTAATCAATGCCTGCTTGCTGCAATAATTGACACAGTTTTTCAAAATGGGTTCTCGAAGCCTCGCCTAAACTATCCATCAGCTTCGGAGCTGCTTCACACATGGCTTGCATGCGCGGGTTTTTGCTGTCTAAAATCCGCAACGGATTGGTATATAAACGGCGTTTTGCGTCTTCATCCAGCACCACTGTATGTTGCTCAAAATAGGCGATTAAGGTTTGGCGATATTGGGCACGTTCATCGGCATCACCAATACTATTAATTTGCAGCTCGACATCCGCAATGCCAAGCGCCGCCCAAAGTCGAGCCAGCATGACGATTTGTTCTGCATCAACCTCTGCCGATTCAAAGCCAAATGCCTCTGCGCCAATTTGGTGAAATTGTCTTTGCCGGCCTTTTTGCACGTTCTCATGGCGAAACATCGCACCGCTATACCAAAGCCGCACCGGGCCGTTATACGTGAGGTTATTTTCAATCACCGCACGCACGCAACCCGCCGTGCCTTCAGGGCGCAAGGTCAGTTTGTCGCCGTTGAGTTTATCTTCCCAAGCATACATTTCTTTCTCAACAATATCAGTATGCTCGCCCACGCTGCGCACAAAAAGCTCAGTAGGCTCAACCAATGGCATGCGGATATTGTTATAACCATATTGTGCCAAAATTTTACGTGCGGTATCTTCTAGCTTAAACCACAACGGCGTGGCCTCTGGCAAAATATCGTAGAAGCCTTTAATGCTTTGAAATTTATCAACCATATTATTTTTACTGATTATCTTGTGTTAACGAATTGCTTGAATAGGTATGGTTTTTGAGCTTATTGAAGAACGCAATTTACCGCCTTCAGCATAATTTTTTTGCACGTAATCTTCTACAATCGCTTGAAACTCTTGCGCAATATTGTCGCCTTTTAGCGTGACAGTTTTTTCACCATCCACAAATACAGGCGCTACTGGCGTCTCACCTGTACCAGGCAGACTAATGCCGATATTAGCCAATTTGGATTCGCCAGGACCGTTGACTACGCAACCCATTACGGCAACGCTCATGTCTTCTACGCCAGGATACGCCTTGCGCCACACAGGCATTTGCGTACGTAAGTAGCTTTGAATTTGCATGGCAAGCTCTTGAAAATAAGTGCTTGTGGTACGGCCACAGCCTGGGCAAGCAGTGACTAATGGCGTAAACGAACGTATGCCCATCGTTTGTAAAATTTCTTGCGCAACGGTGACTTCTTTTGTGCGGCTTTCATTGGGTTCAGGCGTGAGGCTGACACGAATCGTATCGCCGATGCCTTCTTGCAGTAATAAAGAAAGCGCAGCAGTAGATGCAACAATACCTTTGCTGCCCATGCCCGCTTCGGTTAAGCCTAAATGCAGCGCGTAGTCGCACCGTTTTGCCAGCTCACGATACACTTTAACTAAATCTTGCACATTACTCACCTTGCAAGAAATAATAATTTGGTTGGCATGCAAGCCAATATCCACGGCTTGTTGCGCGCTTTCTAACGCAGATTGAATTAAGGCTTCGCGCATCAACTCGTCTGATGACATGGGATTGACCGATTTGCCGTTATCATCCATCATTTGCGCCATTTTGGCTTGGTCTAAGCTACCCCAATTCACACCAATACGCACGGATTTTTGGTATTGAATCGCCGCTTCTATCATCGAAGCAAATTGCTCATCGCGCTTGCTGCCTTTGCCGACATTGCCTGGGTTAATGCGATATTTGGCGAGTGCTTGCGCGCAATCTGGATACGCCGCCAGCAATTTGTGGCCGTTGTAGTGAAAATCGCCTACTAACGGCACGTTGCAGCCGAGCTCATCTAAACCTTTACGAATCGCACCCACTTGTGCGGCAGCTTCGGGAGAGTTGACCGTAATACGCACCACTTCTGAACCCGCTTGCCAGAGCTCGTAAACTTGTTGAATTGTTGCAGCTGCGTCTGCTGTATCAGTGTTGGTCATGCTCTGCACCACCACGCTGGCGACTGCTGTATTTTTTAAGCCGCCACCCACAGGCACATGGCCTATCATTACTTGTAAACAATTGCGCCGCATACTTAAAAACTACTCTAGCTTAATACGTGCCACGTTGTTGCGAGAATGTGGTGCCAGATCGATAGCTTTACCGTTCATACTTAAGCTGGCGCCACCTGCATTGCCTACTATGACATTGACTGGTGGCTTGGCTTGTATCGTTTCGCGACTACCTGCAAAAATAATCTTGTCATAAATTGTTTTACCCTCAGCATCGATGACGTTAACCCAGGTTTCTTGCATCGCATTAAACTCCAGCTTAGCCACTTCTGCCGAAGTGGATGCTGCTTCTGGCACCATCTCTACAGGCGCGGCGACTGACCCGATTGCGGGCAACGCAGCAACTGGCGAGGCTGGCAAAGCAGGATCTGCAGATGCAGTAGGCATGGCAGCATCAGGCGCAGCTGGCAAGGTGAGTTCTGTAGAAGCTTGCAACTCTGGCGCGCGCTCGGCGGCTGGCAACGCGGGCTCTGGCAAAGGCTCTAAGGCTTCAACGCTAGCCTCTGTATCTGCACTTGGTTTAGTTGGGCTGGGTTTTTCGATATAATTTTGGTAAAATAGCCATGCGCCTAAAGCCAACAATGCCAATAAACCCGCCCAAATATAACTGCTGGCCTTGGGTTTGTCGTCGCTGGTTACTTGCATATTAGAGCTTGGCTTAACTGTCAGCTCATGTTGAGTATTGCTTGGCACAATCACGGTGTAAGCATCTAGCAAAGGCTCTGAATTTATTTTAAGCTGCTTGGCATAATTCCGAATAAAACCACGCACTATAGTCGGCTCTGGCAGCTTGGCAAAATGATCTGCCTCAATAGCCTCAATCTGCTTGGGGCTAAGCCTGAGTTTGCTGGCCACGTCTTGCACAGATAAACCTTGCGCCTCACGCGCCTGACGCAAGGCACCGCCACAACGCGACCGGTGATAGCTATCAACGCCAGCATGCTCCGTATTTGCTGGCTCAATACTTGTAGCTTCGGCTATTTGAGCTGGCATAATAGCCTCTTCAGAGGTTTTGGATTTACGCGCCATGATGTCACCTTTAGTTAATTTACACGCTTATTTGCCGCTCAGCAGCAAACGCGTTTCCTCAGAATTTGGATATTGCTGGCGCAATTGTAGTGCATAACTCGATACATTATCTTTATCGCCCAATGCACGTTCTATTTTAATGCCTAACCACAAAGTTTCTGCACTAGGGCTGGCCACTAGCGCGTTTTGTAGTGTCTTTTGCGCGGTGGCAGTATCACCACGTTTAAATTGAATCTCAGCCAATTGCGTCGCGGCAGAATGCGTGAGCGGTTCAATCTGCAGCGCTTTATTTAAGTAAATTTCTGCATTTTTAACATCGTTTTTACGCGCTGAGCAAATACCAGCATTGGCATAAGCTAAGTGCGGTGTGCCATACAGTGGGTTTTTTACCGCTTCTAAAAAATGGGGAATTGATTCATCGTAACGCTTTCTACTGCATAAAAAACTGCCATAGTTGTTATGCGATTCTGAACTTTTTGGCTGCAATTGTATGGATTTTTTGTAGTTAGCATCCGCCAATGCATCCTCACCCAACGCAGCATACACCAAACCTAAACCGCTATACGCCAGCGCATAATTCGCATCAATTTGTGTGGCGTGATTAAACTCGCTCAAGGCAATTTCATATTTACCTTGTTGCAAATAGGCGGCGCCTAAATCAGTATGCGCACGCGCACGCGCTGTTACTGCAGTTTCGTTATAAATATCTCCGCCAGAACTGTTTTGGCTTGGTGTGGCGCATGCACTTAGTAGCAATAATAAACTAACGATTAGAAAAGTTTTATTCATGCAGCTACCTCTATAGGAATACCTTTTAACGTGCGTTTGGTTTTATCTAGCACTTTGCCTGCTAATTGGCCACAAGCTGCATCAATATCGTCACCGCGCGTTTTACGCACCGTCACAATATAACCTGCTTGCATTAAAATATCACGAAACACGCGAATATGGCTAGGTTTTGATGTTTGGTAGCCGCTATTGGGGAACGGGTTAAAAGGAATTAAATTGAGCTTGCACGGCACGTGTTTAATCACATCAAGTAGCTCATGTGCATGTTCTACCGTGTCATTCACGCCGTCTAACATCACGTATTCAAACGTGACAAAATCGCGTGGCGCTTTTTCCAAATAACGGTTACAAGCGGCCATCAAATCTTTAATTGGATGTTTTTTATTAATCGGCACTAGCACATCACGCAGCGCGTCGTTAGGCGCATGCAGGCTTACTGCTAAGGCTACGGGGCAATCTTCTTTCAGTTTGTCCATCACTGGCACAATGCCGCTAGTCGAGAGCGTGACGCGACGGCGACTTAAGCCATAAGCGCTGTCATCCAGCATAATTTGCATGGCAGTGACGACATTATCATAGTTGGCCAACGGCTCGCCCATGCCCATCATCACCACGTTGCTAATAATGCGGTCATTGGCAGAAAATAAATCGTAGCCAGATTCACTGCGTAATGACTTATTAGCAATCGCGAGTTGGCCGATAATTTCTGCCACACTTAAATTGCGGTTAAAGCCTTGCGCACCCGTGCTGCAAAAGGTGCAAGCCAACGCGCAACCCACTTGACTAGAAATGCACAGCGTGCCGCGATCATCTTCTGGAATAAATACCGTCTCGATGCTATTGCCAGCGCCAGTTTTCAGGTCATCCGTGCCTATCAGCCATTTGCGCGTACCGTCGTTAGATATTTGCTCTAACTGCACATTTGGCAAGGTAATTTCAGTTGTCTGCGCCAATTTCTCACGCAAAGATTTCGCGATATCCGTCATTTGTGCAACATCATGCACGCCAAAATGGTGCATCCAGCGCATCAATTGCTTAGCACGAAAAGGCTTCTCGCCGATACTTGCAAAGTAATCGGCGAGCTGTGCTTGATTAAAATTTAATAAGTTAATCAATGATTTGTTTGTTATCTAAAGAAATATTTGATTTCTATTGCCGCATTTTCCGCAGAATCTGAACCATGCACCGCATTTGCATCAATACTCTCGGCAAAATCTGCACGAATAGTGCCAGCAGCCGCTTCTTTTGGGTTTGTTGCACCCATTAAATCGCGGTGTTTCAATACCGCATTGTCGCCCTCTAAAGCGGTAATCATCACTGGACCAGAAATCATAAACTTAACTAAATCAGCAAAAAATGGACGTGCTGCGTGCACGGCATAAAAGCCTTCGGCCTCAGCTTTGGTTAAATGCGTCATTTTTGCCGCAACGATTTTTAAACCTGCGTTTTCAAAACGGGTATAAATTTGACCAATCACGTTTTTTGCCACTGCGTCTGGTTTGATAATGCTAAGGGTGCGTTCTACTGCCATGCTGACTCCAAAAATAAAGTTTAAAATTAACTACTTAAAAAAAGACGATTCTAACATTTTTAGCAATTTTTATAAACCATCAATTTGCTGCATTTTATAAATCAAATGCTTAAGAATTGTGGCAAAATCTAGATTAATGATGAGCGCTAACCAAAAAACCAATCAATGTATCGCCACTTGCCCTGCTTGCGGCTTGCTGTGCGACGATGTGCTGCTTGAAAATAAGCACAATAAACTTCAAGTTTTGAACAATCACTGTGCAAAAAGTATTGCATTCTTTGGACAAAAACTGAGTGATGTCTCACCTCAAATTGCTGGTAAACCCACTACTTTGGCACAAGCAATTGCCCAAGCTGCGCAATTGCTAAAACAAGCCAAACAGCCTTTATTTTCTGGCTTAAGTACCGATGTTGCGGGCTTTCGAGCCTTATATAATTTATCTCAAAAAACTAACGGTAATTTACAACACATGCACGCGCAAAGCATGGCGCGCAATATGAATGTACTGCAATGCACGGGTTGGCAAACCACTACGCTAACCGAAGTGAAAAACCGCGCAGATGTAATTGTATGCATTGGCACCGACATTGTTTCGCATCATCCACGTTTTTTTGAGCGCTTTATTCAGAAAAATGGCATGTTTATTAACGCCAATCAGCGTGAGCTTATTTTTATTGGTGAGAATATAAGCTTACAAAAATTAAAAAAAGATGCTCTGGAAGCCTCATCCCTATTAGCCTGCAGGGCAGCCAATTTGCCAGAAGTTACACTTGTTTTACGTGCTTTAGTAGCTGGTAAACACCTAAAAGCAACCACAGTGGCTGGCGTAAAAGTCAGCGATTTACAAGCAGTAGCCGATAAATTAAAAAATGCCAAATACGCCGTGTTGGCTTGGGTGGCGAAAGATTTAGATTTTCCGCATGCAGAATTGACGATTCAAAATATAACTGAAACTGTGGCGATTTTAAACAATAACGCTTCTAATCATTCTGGTCGCGCAGCTGGCTTGCCACTTGGTGGCAGTGATGGCGACACTTCGGCCAATAATGCCAATACTTGGTTAAGTGGTTTGGCATTGAACGATAGCAATGCTGCGCATGATTGCGTAGTTTGGGTGAACAGTTTTAGCCCAGAAAAATCGCTACAAAAATCAAACAAACCATTGATTGTACTTGGAAATGTTAACAGTCAATTTGAGCAAGTGCCTGATGTTTTCATCCCAATCGCCACACCTGGCTTGGATTGTAGCGGTACGTTATTTCGCGTGGATTCAGCGGTAATTTTGCCTTTGAAAAAAGTGCGTGAAAATGATTTACTGACTTTGAGTGAAATCGTGCGTGAAATTGAGAAGTTGCTATGATTACGCTGCTTAAAAACGGCAAGCTTTTCGACCCCGCGCGCAATAAAAATGGCGTGGTGGAAGATATTTACATCCGCGATGGACACATTATCGCCAAACCAGCAGGCGCCGAAAAAATCAGTCAAACTTATGATTTAAAAGGAAAAATTGTAATGGCTGGCGCCATTGATATGCACAGCCACATTGGTGGCGGCAAGGTGAATATTGCGCGCATGATGTTGCCAGAGTTCAGAGAGACAATAAAATATAGCGAACCAGAAGCGCATATTTGCACGCCCAACTGCGCGCATAATGCAACGCCAACCACCACAGAAACGGGTTTTAGATATATCGAAATGGGCTACACGGCTGCGTTTGAACCGGCCATTTTGCCAATAAATGCCCGCCAAGCCCATTTAGAAATGGCCGACACGCCAATGATAGATAAAGGCGGCTACGCTATGTTGGGCAATGATGATTACTTTTTACGGCTTTTAAGCCCAAATGGAAGTAAAAAGTCTGCCGATCAAAAAGCCATCAACGATTACGTGGCATGGACGCTACACGCAACGCAAGCCATTGGCATTAAAGTGGTGAACCCCGGCGGTATTAGCGCATTTAAATTTAATCAGCGCCGTTTAAATTTAGATGAAAATAATGTGCACTACCAAGTGACGCCGCGTGATATTTTAAAAAGTTTAAGTCGCGCCGTGAATGCGCTAGGCATTGCCAAACCGCTGCACGTGCATTGCAATAATTTGGGCGCGGCAGGTAATTTTCAAACCACGCTAGATACCATGCAAGCCAGTGACGGCGTGGCTATGCACTTAACGCACATACAGTTTCATAGCTACGGATTAGAAGGCGATAAAAAATTCTCATCTGCCGCGGCGCAAATTGCCGAGGCTTTGAACAAAAACAAACATATTACCGCCGATGTAGGCCAAATTTTATTCGGCCAAACTGTGACTGCCAGTGGCGACAGCATGATGCAGCATTTAAACGCGAAATATGCCAACCCAAAAAAATCAGTGATTATGGATGTGGAATGCGATGCAGGTTGCGGCGTGGTGCCGTTTAAATACCGTGACCAAAATTACGTCAACGCGCTGCAATGGGCGATTGGCTTGGAGTTGTTCTTAAGCGTAACAGATCCGTGGCGTATTTTCTTGACGACAGACCACCCCAACGGCGCCCCATTTACCAGCTACCCGCATTTGATTCGTTTGTTGATGGATAAAACATTCCGTAACGAAGCGTTTGCCAAGTTGAATTTAGACGCGCAAGCCATGAGCAATTTGCCATCATTAACCCGTGAATATTCGCTGTATGAAATTGCCATCATGACGCGCGCAGGCGCTGCAAAACTCATCGGCCTGAATAATTGCGGCCATTTAGGCGCGGGGGCGCAGGCCGACATTACCGTTTACACCGAGCAAGCCAATAAGGAAGCCATGTTTGCAAAACCTGATTACGTATTTAAAAATGGTGAGCTGGTAGTGAAAGATGGCAAAATAGTGAAAGTAGTGTGGGGCGCAACGCACGTCACCAAACCAGCATTTGATATTGGTGTGGAAAAAAATCTAAAAAAATATTTCGATAAATACCATACTATTCAATTAGATAACTTTAAAATCAGCAATAACGAGATTGCCGACAATGGGCGTGGCAAAATTGTAGTCAATACAAAAGGAGAGTGAATTGAGCATTTATTACGGTAAACAACACCGCGCATTACAAGCGCAATTTGGCACCGAAAAAATGGCCGATCGGATTGAGAAATTGGCCAGCCACACCGAATTTAACGATGACGCTAAAGGCTTTATAGAGCACAGCGAGATGTTTTTTTTAACCACCATTAACGACATAGGCCAGCCCACCGTTTCGTACAAAGGCGGCGATGTGGGTTTTGTAAAAGTGATTGATTCTAATACATTAATATTCCCTAACTACGATGGAAACGGCATGTTTTTAAGCATGGGCAACATCACGGGCAACGCCAATATCGGCATGTTGTTTATCTCGTTCGAACGCCCTCACCGCATCCGCATACAAGGCACCGCCAGCATTTCGCAAGATGCCAAATTACTCGCGCATTACAAAGAAGCCGATTTTGTGGTTACGGTGAAACTAGAAGAACTTTGGCAAAACTGCCCAAGGTATATCCCCAAAATGGAAAAAGTGCGCGAATCGCGCTACGTGCCACGTGCTGATTGCGAGACCCCACTGGCTGAATGGAAGCGTATAGACTTATTTCAAGATGTGTTGCCATCTGCTGATTTAGCTAAATCAAAAACTGCAGGCACCATAGAAATTGGTGAATGGATAGGCAAAATTCAAGCAGGCGCTGACGATGCTTAAAGAATGCGCTTAATGCAAATTAACGGCATCACCATTGATGACACCTTTGCCGAAGCATTTAACATGCGCGGCACGCGGGTTATTATTACTGCGCTTAACCTAAAATGGGCTTACCACGCTGCAAATGCTATGACAGGCTTTGCCACTAGCGTGATTGGTTGTGGTGTTGAGGCGGGTATTGAGCGTGAATTAACTGCTGATGAAACGCCCGACGGCAGGCCGGGAGTAAGTGTATTGCTATTCGCCATGGGCAGCAAAGTGCTTATGCAACAACTTGAAACGCGCATGGGGCAATGCATACTTACCTGCCCAACTGCAGCGGCGTTTGCTGGCATTGCGTCTGAAGACATGATCAATTTAGGCGCACATTTGCGCTATTTTGGCGATGGTTTTCAAACTTCAAAACTCATTAATGGCACACGTTATTGGCGCATCCCCGTGATGGATGGCGAATTTTTAGTGCAAGAAACTACTGGCATGGTACGCGCCATTGGCGGCGGTAACTTTTTAATCCTCGCCATCAGCCAAGCCGCCGCCTTAAACGCCGCAGAAACCGCCATTGAAGCCATGAAAAAATTGCCAAACGTCATCATGCCTTTTCCTGGTGGCGTAGTACGTAGCGGCTCTAAAGTCGGTAGCAAATATCCAAAAATGTTCGCCTCAACCAACGATGCATTTTGCCCAACGCTAAAAGGCTTGGTGCAAACTGAATTGAGCGATGATATTGAAAGCGTGATGGAAATTGTGATTGATGGCCTGACGTTTGATGACATAGCCAAAGCCATGAAAGTAGGTATTGAGGCCATTTGTGCTTTAGGTGAAAACAGTGGCGTCAAGCGTATTTCGGCAGGTAATTATGGCGGGAAACTTGGCCCACATCATTTTAAACTGCACGAAGTTTTGAAATGATATCGCTCACTTTCACACTAAAACAAATTGCTGTTAACAAGATTGATTGCAGTCGCTTAACGCCAAATGGTTTGGCTGGTTTATCGCTGTCCCAAATTGAAAATTTAAGCTTATTAAATACCAAAAACTCACCAAAAGTGTCTGATTACTTTGAAGTTTCTGGCAATAATAACGAACATATTATTTTTAAAAACTCCAGCGAACAATTAGATTTTATTGGCCAAAAAATGTCGCATGGCAGTATTGTTTGCCAAGGTGATGTGGGAGATAGAGTGGGTGACCAAATGCGCCGTGGGCTAATACTAATTGATGGTAACGCAGGCGATTATTGTGGCAGCCGCGTGCTGGCGGGTACCATTGGCGTGCATGGCAGCCCAGGAAAATATGTGGGTTTTGGCATGAAACGCGGTACTTTACTATTGTTAAAAGCGCCTAATTTACATGCAACCATGCAAGATTGCGGCACACATAACCTGCCCTTTTTAAGGTTATTATTAAAATCGTTTAAGTCATTCAACAGCAAATTTTCTACGCTAACCAGCACGCGTGTTCAGCGTTATTGTGGAGACATTGCCAATAACGGCACGGGCGAAATTCTAGTTTTTAAAAATTAGTATAAGGAGCATTAATATGGCGAATTTACTGAAAAAATTACAAGGTGATCACGCTGCATTACCAGCCGCATTTAACAGCAAAGCGGTGTTGCTGGCTTGGTTAGGTGCATTTTTAGCCATTGCCGCAGTCGCACTGCTCAGCAACCAACTTTCATATTGGCTTATTTTAGGCTCGTTTGGCGCCAGTTGTGTGGTGTTGTTTGCATACCCCGATGTACCGTTTTCGCAACCTAGAAACGTGATATTTGGTCATTTTTTAAGCGCACTGGTTGGGCTGCTTTTTATCAGTTTCCTAGGTGTGGCTTGGTGGTCTTTGGCGGCGGCTGTGGCCACTGCTGTGGCGGTAATGATGCTAACCCGCACTGTGCACCCGCCTGCTGGCTCTAACCCAGTGATTATTTGGTTAATGGCCGCTTCGCATGCTGATTTAACTTGGCAGTTTTTGCTGTTCCCCACCCTGTTTGGCGCCATTGTCATCACCTTGGTTTCGCTGGTTTACAACAATCTGACGCGCGAAGGTAATTATCCAAAATACTGGTTTTAATGCTGCTGGTTTTAATGCAGCAAATGAAAAAAACGACACGCGTAATAAAAATATTGCGCGTGATAAAATAGCGTTTTAGTTTTACGCTTTTTTGCAATCAACATGCCTAAGTATTTAACCGCTGCTTTATATAAATTCGTCGCCCTACCCAATTTCGCTGCCCTGCAAGCCAATATCCATGAGGCTTGCGTGGCACATCAAATAAAAGGCACTATTTTATTAGCGGCAGAAGGTATTAATGGCACCATTGCTGGGCAGCCAGAGAATATCCACCAAGTGCTGGAATTTTTACGCACTGACGCTGCTTTTGAAGGCAAATTTTCCAACCTTGAACATAAAGAATCGTACGCTGAAGAGCACCCGTTTTACCGTATGAAGGTAAAACTAAAAAAAGAAATTGTGACGATGGGCGTGCCGAGTGTAAACCCCAATAACACGGTGGGAACCTATGTTAAGCCTGAGGATTGGAACGCGCTAATCAGCGACCCAGACGTGATTGTGCTAGATACGCGCAACGATTATGAGGTGCATATTGGCACATTTAAAGGCGCGTTAAACCCTGAAACCACCACGTTTCGCGAGTTTCCAAAATATATTAAAAACAACCTAGATAAAACCAAGCACAAAAAAGTCGCCATGTTTTGCACAGGCGGCATTCGATGTGAAAAAGCGTCTAGCTACATGTTAGAGCAAGGCTTTGACGAGGTATATCACTTGCAAGGCGGCATTTTAAAATATCTAGAAACCGTGCCAGAATCGGCAAGTTTATGGCAAGGCGAATGCTTTGTGTTTGACCAACGCGTAGCAGTTAAACACGGACTAGAAGTGGGCGAATTTGACCAATGTTACGCCTGCCGCATGCCGCTTTCTCCCGCCGAGTTGCAAAGCCCACATTACACCGCTGGTATTAGCTGCCCACATTGCTATAGTACGCTGACAGAAGAGAAAAAACAAAGCCTGACCGAGCGCCAAAAACAAGTTATTTTGGCCAAGCAGCGCGGCAAAACGCATATTGGCGAATCGCAATAATCAACCCATTCAAACTAAACGGTTTGTGCAAGGTCGCAGATAAATGCACTTAATTAAATGTCTGCTTATCGTCTTATTATCTTGCTTAATTGCTAGTTGTAGCTTAATAAAAACCACTTACAACAATGCGCCTGCGCTGACTATTTTTTGGTTAGATGGTTATTTTAGCTTTAACCAAGCACAAAATTTAGCACTGAAACCAAGCCTGCAAAAGCTGCATCAATGGCATCGCCAAACCCAACTACCCGAATATATCAAGCAGCTGCAGGCAATACAAACTAGTTTAGCCCGCGATAATTTAAGCCCCAACGATGTTTGCGACAAATTAGCGGCTGCCAGGTTAAGTATTCATACGCTGCAGATTGAATCGATTCCCATTATGATTGAAATGGCGCCGCAATTAAGTGATAAACAACTGGCGCGCTTTCAAAAGAAACTGGCCGAACGCGCCGAAAAATGGAAAGAAGAGTTTTGGCAAGAAACCAAACAAGCGCAAGTGGATGCAAGGTTAGAAAAAGCAGAAGACTTTGCCGAGGACATGTACGGTGATTTAAATGATGCACAACTAACGCTATTAAAACAAAGCATTACACAAGCCAACATTAACCCAGCGATTAGTTATGCAGAGATTTTACGGCGCAATGAGGATGCATTGTCAACCTTAAAGCAACTGCAAAATTCATCCTTAGGCGCAGAAGAAAAATCACAATTAGTAAAAGCTGGCTTAGCACGCATGCAAAAAAGCCCCAATCAAGCGTATCAAATGTATGCCGATGCCTTAACTAAACACACCTGTGAAAGCATGGCTAATTTGCACGCCAGCACCACACTGAAGCAAAAATTGCATGCTAAAAATTGGCTGCAAGATTACATTGTGCAATTAACAGCTTTGCAAAATTGATCATAAAACTACCATTGCCCGCATGATGATGCTGCAATGTGTGTTTTAAGCAAGTTACTTTAAGCAAAATCACTAGCGCATTTTACGCCAAGCGCATAGGGTTGGTTTTTAGTTGCAGCGCATAATGCATTCACACGAACAAGACATGTTGTCGGTTCGAACCTAAATAAAATTGGAGATTATTATGTGGACCACACCAGCAGCTACAGAAATGCGTTTTGGCTTTGAAGTAACAATGTACGTAATGAACAAATAATTAGTTTTTTTAACTAGTTTAAAAGCCCAGTGAGCAATTACTGGGCTTTTTTGTTTTTGTAATTAGGCTTTGTTTTTATATTTAGAATAAGTTTAATACGTTTTAATATAAATAACACCTGCCCTACAATCCGCATGGATATTGGCTTACAGAGCATCTATTTTATATTTATTTTAAGTGTTTTTTGGGTTTTGTTTTACTATTAGTTAAACTGGATAGCAGGCTGGTGAGTTGTTGATAACGCTCAAACAAAAATGCCACGCGCGCTGCGTCTGTGCTTGCGCCTTTGTAGCCATAAGCTGCATCTACCGCTTTATCTAGCGCGTTGTGCGCCTTGAGTAAATTGGCAGGCATGGTCAGCGGGTGATGCCAAATACCTTAAAAAACGCATCCCAAAATGATTTAGCCTCTGCATTTTCACGGGACTCATCTTGGCATTCTTTAGAGAATGTACTCGCGCGGGTTTTAATTTCGTTCCAAGAAAGTGGCACTGAGCGATTTTGTTTAAGAGTTGTTTATCGCAAGTGTAACTGATTTAAATAATAAAAAGCCACCCGAAAAGGTGGCGTTTTTATTGTTTGGTGGAGCTGGCGGGAATCGGCCATCCTGGCCAGCCAGCGCGCCTGCATGCGCACTGTCGTTCGCAGGCTTGTCGCATGCGACTCGAGATCCCTACTCACCCCGCGTCCCGCGGGTTCGAACCATCGGCCTCATCAAACAATAAAAAAGCCACCCGAAAAGGTGGCGTTTTTATTGTTTGGTGGAGCTGGCGGGAATCGAACCCGCGTCCGCAAATCCTCCACAGACAGTTCTACATACTTAGCCTTGTTGTTTAGTTTAATCTGCACCACACCAACAGACAAGCGCTGTACAGACGAGCTACCTTAAGGTTAATTCTACGCTAAGTGGCCCAACGTAAAACGTATCCCGTGTATATGACACTGCGTATG
>JANOQW010000002.1:0-50113 GCA_031422335.1 Methylophilaceae bacterium | reverse complement strand
CTAACTTCCGCGGTGCAGGATGGAATGCCATTAAAGTGGTATGGGGTTCGTATTGGGACCCACTACTGGCTATGGATAAAGATGGCTTGCTCAAAAAGCGCATGGAAGAATGCGTGGATGGTGAATACCAAAACTTTAAAGCCAAAGGTGGCGCTTATACGCGCGAAAATTTCTTTGGCAAATATCCTGAGTTAAAAGAAATGGTCGCTGCAATGAGCGACCAAGATATTTGGCGCCTTAACCGTGGCGGACACGATCCGCATAAAGTGTTTGCAGCCTATCACGCCGCAGTCAATCACAAAGGCCAACCAACTGTTATTTTAGCCAAAACGGTAAAAGGCTATGGCATGGGTGAAGCGGGCGAAGGCCAAAACATCACTCATCAGCAAAAAAGCATGGATATTGAATCGCTGAAAAAATTCCGTGATCGATTTGACTTGGCGATTAGCGATGAGCAAGTAGAGAGCTTAAGTTTTTACAAGCCTGCCGATGACAGCCCGGAAATGAAATACATGGCTGAGCGCCGTGCTGCCATGGGCGGCTTTGTGCCGCAACGTCGCCGTAAAGGCAATGAACTAAAAGTGCCAACATTGGCTGCATTTGACAATATGCTTGTATCGACGGGTGAGCGCGAAATCTCGACCACTATGGCATTTGTGCGTATTTTAAGCACCATTGTGCGCGATAAAGAAATTGGCAAATTTGTAGTGCCAATTGTGCCAGATGAAGCGCGTACTTTTGGCATGGAAGGTATGTTCCGCCAGCTTGGTATTTACTCGCACCAAGGCCAATTGTACGAGCCGATGGACAGCGACCAAGTGATGTTTTACAAAGAATCTAAAGACGGCCAAATTTTAGAAGAAGGTATCAACGAAGCTGGCGCCTTTTCTAGCTGGCTGGCTGCGGCCACCAGTTACAGCGTCACTGGCACGCAAATGATTCCGTTTTACATTTACTACAGCATGTTTGGTTTTCAACGTATTGGCGATTTAGCTTGGATGGCGGGCGATAGTCGTGCGCGTGGCTTCTTGCTAGGCGCAACAGCCGGTCGCACAACGCTTAATGGTGAAGGCTTGCAACACGAAGATGGCCATAGCCATTTAATGGCAGCGATGATTCCGAATTGTGTATCTTACGACCCGACGTTTGCGTATGAGCTGGCGGTGATTATCACCGAAGGCATGCGCCGCATGGTGCAAAACCAAGAAGATGTTTATTACTACATTACCTTGATGAACGAAAACTACACGCACCCAGCGCTGCCGAAAGGTGCCGAGGCAGGCATTTTGAAAGGCTTATATAACTTTAGCAAGTCCGCCAAAAAAGCTGACTTAAAAGTACAGCTGATGGGCAGCGGCGTGATTTTGCGCGAGGTAATTGCAGCAGCTGAATTGCTTGAGAAAGATTGGGGTATTGCCGCTGACGTGTGGAGTGCGACCAGTTTCACCGAGTTGCGCCGTGAAGGCTTAGATTGTGAGCGCTGGAATATGCTGAACCCAGAAAAACCACAGCGTGTGAACTACATCGTCCAATGTTTAAAAGACGCTAAAGGCCCAGTGATTGCATCTACCGATTACATGAAAAGCTTTGCCGAGCAAATTCAACGCTTTGTGCCGAATAAGTTTGTAGCATTGGGTACCGATGGTTACGGTCGTAGTGATTCACGCGAAGCGTTGCGCGACTTCTTTGAGGTGAACCGTTATTATGTGGTGGTAGCCGCGCTAAAAGCGCTGAGCGATGAAGGCAAACTACCCTCCGTCAAAGTAGCTGACGCCGTTAAAAAATACAAGTTAAATGGCAACAAGCCTAACCCCGTAACGGTTTAATCCCGTATTAGTTTAATCTATAGTCGGTTTAAAAAGGTTTAACAACATGAGTTTACAAGAAGTTTTAGTGCCCGATATTGGCAATTTCGAGTCAGTTGATGTCATCGAAATTTTAGTCAAAGCGGGCGATGTGATTGCTAAAGATGATTCGTTATTAACGGTTGAGTCTGACAAAGCATCCATGGATATTCCAGCGCCTTTTGGCGGCACTGTCAAAGAAGTTAAAACAAAAGTTGGCAATAAAATCGCACAAGGCCATTTAATTTTAACGCTAGAAGTAGTCGAGGGCAAAACAGCATCGCCAGAAGCCAATATCCAAGCGACTTCCAGCCCTGCTCCAATAATGGCAGAGAAAAAGCCTGCAGCAGAAACACCTAAAACCGAACAAGCTGTCCTTACACCCAGCCGACCAGCACCAGAACCTGCGCAAAAAATCCAGCCTGCGCATCAGCCGTTACCAGTGGGCGAAAGCGTTGTTACCAATGGCAGCAATGCTTCGCATGCCAGCCCAAGTGTGCGTAAATTTGCACGCGAATTAGGCGTGAATTTAGCTTTACTAAAAGGCAGCGCGCCAAAAAACAGAATCACTGAAGCCGATGTGCAAGCTTATGTTAAAAATGAGCTGGCTAAACCGCGCAGTGAGAACATGGGCGCAGGTTTAGGTAGCTTGGCTACATTGCCAATGCCAGTCATTGATTTTAGCCAATTTGGCGAGATTGAAACCAAACCGTTATCGCGTATTAAAAAAATCTCTGGCGCCAATTTGCATCGCAATTGGGTTACCGCGCCACACGTCACGCAGTTTGATGAAGCGGATATCACCGACTTGGAAGAGTTTAGAAAATCGATGATGGCGGATGCTGAAAAACGTGGCGTCAAGCTCACCATGTTAGCGTTTTTAATCAAAGCTTCGGTCAACGCCTTAAAGGCGTATCCCAACTTTAATTCTTCACTTTCGCCTGATGGCGATAGTTTAATATTAAAAAATTATTTCAATATTGGTTTTGCCTGCGATACGCCAGACGGTTTGGTGGTGCCTGTGGTCAAAGATGTGCAAAGTAAAGATGTGCTGGATATTGCACGCGACTTAATGGAGCTATCGACCAAAGCGCGTGAGCGCAAGCTTAAAATTGAGGAAATGCAAGGCGGTTGCTTTACCATTTCTAGCTTGGGTGGCATTGGTGGCACCATGTTCACACCCATTATCAATTGTCCAGAAGTGGCGATTTTAGGCGTATCGCGCGCCAGCATGCAACCCGTGTATGACAAAGCCAGCAACGGTTTCGAGCCGCGCTTGATTTTGCCTATGTCACTTTCGTACGATCATCGAGTGGTGGATGGTGCAGATGGTGCGCGCTTTACCAGCCATATGCGCATGATGCTAAGCGATGTTAGAAGATTATTATTGTAAAGGTTTGCATGAGTGATTTAATTGAGGTTTTGGTGCCAGACATTGGCAATTTTGACAGCGTTGATGTCATTGAAGTATTGGTAAAAGTAGGCGATGTTATCGCCAAAGAAGATTCGCTGATGACAGTGGAATCGGACAAAGCGTCGATGGATATTCCAGCCGCGCAAGCGGGTGTGGTGAAAGAGGTAAAAGTCAAAGTTGGCGATAAAATTGCTAAGGGTTCGCTGATTTTATTGTTGGAAGCTGAAGCCAGCGCCAGTACTGAATCAGCAAAAACTGCGGTCATTAAAAACGATAAAACACCTACCATGCAACCCGCGCCGATATTGGCTCCCAGGGCAGTTATTTCAGATAAAAATAGTGACTTTTCAACTCAAGTTGTCGTGCTTGGCAGCGGCCCTGGCGGCTACACAGCCGCTTTTCGTGCCGCCGATTTAGGTTTAAACGTCGTGTTGATTGAGCGTTATGCTACGCTAGGTGGTGTATGTTTAAACGTAGGCTGCATTCCATCAAAGGCGCTTTTACACACCGCAAAAGTGATTACCGAGGCAGAAGAAACAGCCAAACACGGCGTCAGTTTTTCTAAACCGAATATCGATTTAGCTACGCTAAAAAATTGGAAAGAAAATGACGTGGTGGCCAAACTCACGGGCGGCTTGGCGCAAATGGCCAAGCAACGCGGTGTGACTATTATCAATGGTCTAGGAAAGTTCACCTCGCCTAAACAAATTGCAGTAACTGCAGAAGATGGCAAAGTTACTACGATTGGGTTTGCGCACGCTATTATTGCGGCAGGTTCGCAAGCGACCAAATTTCCAGGTGCGCCAATTGACGACCGCATCATGGATTCGACGGGCGCGCTTAAATTAGACGACATTCCAAAAAAATTACTAGTCATTGGCGGCGGTATTATTGGCCTAGAAATGGGCACCGTGTATGATGCGCTGGGCAGCCAAGTCAGCGTGGTAGAGTTTATGGATGGCCTGATTACAGGTTGCGATCGTGATTTAGTACGCCCCTTGCACAAGCGCATGGATACTCGCTTCCAGAGCATCATGTTAAGCACTAAAGTCACAAAAATTGAAGCAAAAACTGATGGCATTCATGTCAGTTTTGAAGGCGAAGAGGCTCCGAAAGAAGTACAAATTTATGACCGCGTGTTAGTGTCTATTGGTCGCAAACCCAACGGCAACAACATCGGCGCAGCGCTTGCGGGCGTTGCGGTGGATGAACGTGGTTTTATTGCTGTAGATAAGCAAATGCGCACTAATGTGAATCACATATTTGCCATTGGTGATATTGTCGGCCAGCCGATGTTGGCGCATAAAGCCACGCACGAAGGCAAAGTGGCGGCTGAAGTGATTGCCGGGCACAAAGTTGAATTTGTCGCTAGCGTTATCCCCAATGTGGCATACACAGACCCAGAAATTGCTTGGGTGGGTATGACCGAAACTGAGGCCAAAGCCAAAAATATTGAGATTGAAAAAGCCAGCTTTCCGTGGGCAGCCAGTGGCCGGGCAATTGCCAACGGCCGTACAGACGGTACGACTAAGTTAATATTTGATAAAACCACACACCGCATCATTGGCGCAGGGATTGTTGGGGTGAATGCGGGCGAGTTATTGGCAGAAGTGGTGTTGGCGATTGAAATGGGTGCCGATGCACATGATTTAGGTTTGACGATTCACGCGCACCCAACACTGTCTGAAACCATCTGCTTTGCTGCTGAAATGAAGGAAGGCACGATTACGGACTTGTATATTAAAAAACGATAAAAACCTCACCCTAAACAATAAAGAAAGAACAAAAACAATGCAAGTCTCTCGTCAAACCCTAGTTTTAGCAGTCACTTTACAAGTTTTATTAACTGGCTGTGCAACCATTACTAAAGATGCAAATCAATCTGTTCGCGTTGAAACATATTCAAAAACAAACGAAGTAGTCAAAGATGTTAAATGTGTGGGTAAAAATGAACGTGGCGAATTCGTCGCGGACAGCACTGGCGTGATGCGCCCACATCGCTCTGGTGAAAATTTAATGGTGACTTGCAGCAAAGATGGCGCTGAATCAGGGATTGCGACGCTGATATCACGCGCAAATGGCGGCATGTTTGGCAATATTTTATTTGGTGGTGGTATTGGCGCAATTATCGACCACAACAAAGGCACCGCTTACAGCTACCCAGACTGGGTACGTGTCATTATGGGTGATGATCTATTATTTGATCGCAAGCAAAATAAAGAGAACGAGGTGATGATTGGTCAATCAGCATCGCCTGAACAATTGAAGAAAATTCAAGAAGCAAAAGTAGCTGAAGAAAAAGCAATGGCCGAAAAAGCAGCGCAAGAAGCTGCTAAAACTAAAGTAGCTACTGAAGCATCTGCTACGGCATCTAGCGAAACAAATGCTGCAGCAACCTCAGAAACAACGTCTGCAGCACAAACTGCACCCTAAATCATAGTTTATGTACGTTGAAAGTAAGCGCTTCAATGCTTACTTTCAATTGAACTAAGCTGGACAGGCAGCTGGCGTCAACTCTGTACCGACAAACTCTGGCCTAATTTTCTGTAACTCTAAAGCGGTTGCAGCTGTCACAGATTTTATTAGTAGGCTATTGAGCGATTTTCCTGGGCTACGCAGTGCTTTGGTTGCACCCTTTACGCCTTTTTCTAACAAGTCGCTCAGCAATGCACTTGCCAATTGCTCATCTTGAAATAAGCCAAACGAAATGGCATTACGCCACTGCGAGTCTTGTACAATAAACAACTCTGCCACGCCCATCGCTTTAATTTCTGCGGCTTTTTGTTGTGCCAAGTCTGCACTTTTAAGTGGTGGGTAATATACCCAAAAACGCCTATCTTCATTATCAATTTGCTCTTGATTAATGGTACTTTGCAAGCCCAAGCGCACTAAAACTACTTGCGCGGCGGGCAAGTTAGTTTTAGTAAAATTTCCCCATTTATAACAACTGGTAGCACCATCTAGTGCAATCAAGGGCGGTGCCTCAATCGCTGGCGGCGGTGCTACCTTTTTAGGCATCATTTCCAGCTCTGTTTGGCTTAAAATCTTCAATTTTTCAGGCATGATAGATCTATCTGCCAATGCAGGCTTAGGCGCAATCAAGTCTAAATTAAAATACACCAACAAACCCACGTTCAGTAACACTAACAACCACACCAATAATTTCATTACGATTCTTTCGAAAGTGTTTTTTAAAGCACTTCTTTTTCTAAAATTTCTTTTTGTAGCAAAACCAAGCCTCGTAGCACCAAGTTTTCTATAATAACCTGTTTTGCGCTTAAATTTAAACCTTGCGGATTTAAAGCTTGTGCAATTTTATGGGCATCGCCACCGCTAATAACCAGCTTTGGCAGCCAACCACTGTGTTTTTCTAAGCGTTTTAACATTAAATGAATTGCACCTACAACCGCATTTAAACAACCCGCCTCAATCGCATCTGGCGTGCTTTGTGGGTATTCGGCAAATCTTCCATCTTCTACCTTTAATTGCGCAGTATTTTGGCTTAAGGCGGCATGCATTAAATGCAGCCCTGGCTGAATAGTGCCTCCTAAAAATACCGCTTGTTTAGTCAACTTTTTATTTTGTGCAATGGCATCAATGGTAATGGCGGTGCCTGCATTGACCACTACAGTGGCATGTTTAGTGATGTGCCAAGCCGCCACTAATGCTGCCCAGCGGTCCGTGCCTAAAGTGCTTTCATATTGATTTGTTACCCCACACGCCTGTGCTGTGGTAACAATAAAATGTACTGGCAAAGGGGATAATATTTGCGAAAGTTGTTGCGCTATGGCGTCGCCTGCCACATTACTAATCAACACCTTGCTAACTTGTTTTGTGGCAAAGTGCGCTTTATCAATGTTGGCATTTAAACAAATTTCTGTGGCAGATAACTCACCTACATCGTTGGCAAGCGCCCATTTGGTGCGGGTGTTGCCAACATCAATGACTAATAACATTAATCAACTCCCCTCAGACTAATTTCGCCCGCAGAAAATCGCTGCAACCCAAGCGCGGTTTCCACCAACAAAATACCGTCATCCGCCACGCCTTTTACCAAGCCCTGCACATCCGTTCCATTTGGCAACAACATGCGCACAGGCTTGTTTTCATAAGCATGATAACGCAGCCATTCATTGCGCAAACCAACAAATCCGTGCGTTTCAAAGCCGCTCAACACATCAGCCAAGTGCTTTAATAACGCGCCTAACAACACACTTTGATTGATTAGTTGTTTAGAAACACTGGCCAAATCAATCGCCGGCTGATCTATGCTTTCCAGCACGT
Organism: Methylophilaceae bacterium; assembly: GCA_031422335.1. Classification (GTDB taxonomy): domain Bacteria; phylum Pseudomonadota; class Gammaproteobacteria; order Burkholderiales; family Methylophilaceae; genus Methylotenera_A. Next base: position 42,571 of record JANOQW010000002.1, on the reverse strand, counting down.
TTTTTGGCAAATTCAAATTAAAACCAACGCCTATCACCGCCGCGCTTGGGCCTTCCAAATCGCCCTGTAATTCAATCAAAATGCCAGCCAACTTTTTGCCATCAACTAACACATCATTCGGCCATTTTAATTGCGCATCGTTCACACCCAAACTATTGAGTGCGCGAATTAGCGCCACGCCCGCCGCCAAACTTAAGCCTGAAAGCGCCGCTGCGCCGCATTGAAAGCGCCACAATAACGAAAAAGTTAAACTCGCGCCAAGTTGCGAAACCCAAGTGCGGCCGCGCCGGCCTTTGCCATGCGTTTGCACATGCGCCGCCACACAAGTGGCATGCGCCGCATGCTTATTTTGCATCAGGTAAGTATTGGTTGAGTTCACTTCATCCAGCACTTCTAGCGTAAACCAAGCGCGCTGCTCGCCGATAGCTTTTAACACTGCATTTTTATCTAACAAATTGATTGCTATAGGTAATTTATAGCCGCGCCCGCGCACAGAGAAAACTTCAATCCCCAGCGTTTCAGCATGCTGCACTGCGTTCCAAATGGTCGCGCGCGTCACCTTAAATTGCCGCGCCAACGCCTCACCAGAATGAAATTGACCATCGGCAAGCACATGTAAAATGGGGAAAGTAAGCGTACTCATATTAACTCAAGTTTATCACAGCCTTATTTGTTTAAGGCTGACGCGAACACGTGTAAAATAAGCTAAATTATTTGAAAACACATCATGTCAGAAAAAGAACCTATCCCTTTAGCCTCCAACTTTATTCGCGGCATTATTGACCGTGATTTAGCCGAAAATAAATACGCCACAAAAAAATGGGCAGGCAGCCCAGGCGATGCGGCGCATCATGCCGCAGGCCATATTGATACCGCTAAAATTCGTACGCGCTTTCCACCCGAGCCCAATGGCTATTTGCATATTGGCCATGCTAAAAGCATTTGCCTCAACTTTGGCTTGGCACGCGATTATGGTGGCATTTGCCATTTGCGCTTTGACGACACCAACCCAGAAAAAGAGAGTCAAGAGTACGTCGATAGCATCACCGAGATGGTGCATTGGCTGGGCTTTGGCTGGGAAAACGGTGAAGAAAGTAATTTGTATTTTGCCAGCGATTACTTTGAGTTTATGTACCAATCAGCAGAGGCGCTCATTATGGGTGGCCACGCTTATGTCGATGCACAAACTGCAGACGAAATGCGCGTTAATCGCGGCACGCTGACTGAAGCGGGCAAAGATTCGCCCTATAGAAACAGAACGGTAGAAGAAAGTTTGAAGCTGTTCCGCGAAATGCGCGATGGTAAACAGGCAGATGGCAGCATGGTGCTGCGTGCCAAAATCGACATGGCATCGCCCAATATTAACATGCGCGACCCCGCCGTTTATCGCGTGCGCCGTGCGCACCACCACAACACGGGCGACACTTGGTGCATTTACCCCATGTACACCTTTGCGCACCCGATTGAGGACGCGCTGGAGCAAATCACCCACTCTATCTGCACACTGGAGTTTGAAGACCAACGCCCTTTCTATGAATGGTTATTGCTACGACTGGCTGAGAGCGGCTTGTTAGCTGAACCACTGCCGCACCAATACGAATTTGCACGGTTAAACCTCACCTATGTGGTGCTTTCTAAGCGCAAACTCATCCAATTGGTAGAAGAAAAACATGTTAGTGGCTGGGATGACCCACGCTTGCCTACCCTAGCCGGCGCACGCCGCCGTGGCTACAGCGCTGAGGGTTTTAGGTTGTTTGCCGACAGAATTGGTGTTTCAAAAGCCGATTCGTGGATTGAATACACCATACTCGAAGACTGCATGCGCGAAACGCTTAACAACGCTGCAGAGCGTCGCATCGCCGTGCTAGACCCGATTAAGCTGGTGATTGATAACTACGATGCGAATAAATCTGAAGATTGCTTTGCGCCTAACCATCCGCTTAAGCCAGAGCTTGGCAAACGCACCATTCAACTCACCAAAGAGCTGTGGATAGAACGTGAAGACTTTATGGAAGTGCCCAGCAAAGGCTTTTTTAGGCTCACTGTTGATGCCACAGTTCGCCTGCGTTATGGCTATGTAGTGAAATGCACAGGTTTTGAAAAAGATGCCGCAGGCAACGTAACTGTAGTCATTTGTGAGTACTTACCAGACACCAAATCTGGCACCGCAGGTGCAGATGCCATTAAAGTTAAGGGCAATATCCATTGGGTCAGCACCAGTCATGCCTATGAGGCGGAAATCCGCATGTACGATAGATTATTTAAAGAAGCGCATCCGGGCGAAGGAAAGCATGATGATGGGCGTGAGCGTGACTTTTTGGATGACATTAATCCCAATTCAGCCCACACTATCACTGCACAATTAGAGCTAGCCTTAAAAGATGCAAAACCAAGCGACACCTTCCAGTTTGAGCGCCACGGCTACTTTGTGGCCGATAGAAAAGACAGCCTCGCTGGTAAGCCTGTGTTTAACAGAACCGTGACCTTGCGGGATGCTTGGCAGAAATAAGGAAATGCCTTGATAAAAATTACGCTCAGAAATTATCGAGGCTTTACTTCTGAATCTCCAGCCACCTTCACTATTGGCGACGGTTTTACCGCTTTTGTAGGCAGAAATAATGCTGGAAAGTCTACATGTTTACGCGCAATTTTTGAGCTAAAGAATGTAATCAATAATCATAACCATTGGCTTGGGGTTGATAGCAATAATACCCCCACATCAATTCAGTGTCCAACTGAACCTGATCCAATAGTATTATTAAATTACGATAGCACCTTGCCTGCATTTGTAAGTATTGAAATTGAGCCAGATATCGATTGTGACATGGCTCAATTGATTCAATCTACAATAAGGATTGATAGAGATGGTAGAGTATTCTTAAGCTCAATAAAAGTTTTTGAAGCAAACACAAATCAAGAACTTACACCTCCTTTTAAGAATATAGGCACTGCAGAATCAGGAAACCCTCTGCAACCTTTTGCTCAACTTACAAACAGTTCGGGTCAAACGCTTAATTTTAGATATATGAAATTTATTCATGCTTTACAATCACTCTCTCAGAGTGTTTACTATGGTTCATATAGAAATGCAATAAATGAGGGTGCAGCTCAATATTATGATATCGCAGTGGGTACGCAACTAATTGCTCAGTGGGATCAGTGGAAAGCTGGCGCAAATGTTGCCTATAAACGTGCAATAGCTAAAGTACAATCTGATGTTAAACGACTGCTTGGATATGACACTTTAGAAATTAATGCCTCTGCGGATAATAAGACGCTTGATGTTATTGTAAACGGGCACCCTTTTAAACTTGCAGACTTAGGGGCAGGAGTTGCTGAGTTAATCATCACACTTTCGAATGCCTTGGTAAGAAAACCTTCTTTTATATTTATCGACGAACCTGAGAGCCATCTCCACCCATCACTGCAAGTTGATTTCTTAACTACTTTAGCAGGCTACGCAAGTAAGGGAATTGCGTTCTCTACGCACTCGATAGGTTTAGCAAGATCTGTTGCAGATAGGACTTATGCCATTACTCGTCAAAACGAAATTTCAAGCTGTGCGCTATTCGAGAAGCAAGCTCACTTAGCCGAATTACTAGGGAATCTATCATATTCTGGATACTACCCTGCAGAGAGTGCGTTCGTATTGCTAGTTGAAGGCACAACTGAAGTAAAAACATTCCAAGTACTTTTACGCAAACTTAAAAAAGATCACGCTTACGTAATTCTTCCATTAGGCGGCAAATCTTTAATCCGTGAAAACACAGATATAGAAATCAATGAAGTAGTGCGTATAGCAGGCGGTGCTAATAAGGTTTTTGCTATTATTGATAGCGAAAGAAAAGAAAAAGGTGAGGACTTAGATAAAGAACACGAAGCATTTAAATCAACTTGTGAAAAACTTGGTATATCTCTTTTAATCACTGAAAGACGAGCCACTGAGAATTACTTTAGTAACAGTGCTATAAAAAAAGGGGTTGGTAATAATTTTGAAGCACTTACGGAATTTTCAAAACTAAATACAGATGGTAAGGGTTGGAACAAAAACGAAAACTGGAGAATAGCCGACTATGAAACTATGGATTTCTTTACGGAGAATGACCTTGGGAAATTCTTATATAACCTACCTACTAAAATAGTTTGAAAAACTAATGAAAAAACGCCTCCGTACACGCAAAAAACATTACGCTAAAAAATTGGGGATGCCGCCTGGAACGCCGATGTATATTGGCGATGCAGACGTCACCAAACTAGATAAGCCAAAAATCAGCAAGATTGCATACAACGCAACAGAGCTGATTGAGTGCGAGCTAAACGCAGAAACCTTGGCCAGCTTTAAGCTGAGTGAAGCGGTAAAGTCTGGCAAAAAACTATGGCTAAACGTGCATGGTGTGCACGATGCTGATTTGATTAAAAAAATTGGTGAACTATTTAAGCTGCACCCATTGGTGATTGAGGATATTTTAAACACCGAGCAGCGCCCCAAAATTGACGAGTTTGATGATTATATCTTTTTAGAAACGCGTAATTTTTATTACGAAAAAGAAAATATGTCTGTGAACAGTGAGCAAATTAGCATGGTGCTTGGCCACAACTTTTTGCTGACGTTTCAGGAGCGCTCAACCGGCGCTTTTGAGCCTGTTCGTGAGCGGTTACGCGCCAATCATGCACACACACGCGCGCAAGGTGTGGATTATTTGGCTTATGCCTTGCTAGATAGCGTGGTGGATGGTTATTTTAAGGTGCTGGAAGATGTGAGCAATGACAGCGAGGATTTGGAAGATCGCCTGTTAGCCAAGCCAAGCAATGCAGAGCTGCATAACATTCATCAACTCAAACACGTCAGCATTGAACTGCGCCGCGCCGTGTGGCCGTTGCGCGAGGTGATTAACAGCTTAACGCGTAACGAAAAAGAGTTTTTTAAACCCGCCACTGTGCCTTATTTGCGCGATGTTTATGACCACACCGTGAGTTTTATTGAATCGCTGGAATCGATTCGCGATAGTTTAAGCAGCATGATGGATATTTACATGGCGAGTGTGACCCAGCGCGTCAACTTGGAATTGCGCGCGCTGACGGTGGTGGCCATGCTGTTTATGCCAGCCACGCTCATTTCTGGTATTTTTGGTATGAATTTTGACTGGATACCATGGTTAAAAGAAGCGAATGGTTTTTGGTGGGCGCTAAGCATTATGGCTGGCATTGCGTTGATGATGATTTTGATTTTTTGGCGCAGGCAATGGCTGAGTAGTAAAACTTAAAATAGCACTATTTGAATAGTAAAATTAATCATTCAAATAGATACCCTGCAAGCCGCATGGATATTGGTCTGCAGAGCATCTTTTTCATAGCTTCAGTCTTTAATTAGCTGCGCATACTTCGCACGTATTTTCGCCGCCTTAGGCGCCGCTACCGCCATGCAATAAGGGTTGCCAGGATTCTTATCAAAATAATACTGATGATAATCCTCAGCGGGGTAAAACGTACTTGCGCCATTCACCTCCGTGACGATGGGCGCGCTGTAAATGTGTTGTGCATTAAAAGCCTCAATCATGGCTTTTGCAGCGGCCATTTGCGCATCGTCTTGGCAAAATATGGCAGAGCGATATTGCGTGCCAACGTCGTTACCTTGGCGGTTAGGCGTAGTTGGATCGTGCGAAACTAAAAACACTTCTAGCAAAGTTTCAAAACTTATTACGTCCGCATCAAAAGTGATTCTAATGCCCTCGGCGTGCCCCGTGTCGCCATTGCAAATATCTTTATAGGTTGGGTTTGCTGTGTGGCCGCCAATGTAACCTGACTCAACTTTGTGCACACCTTTAAGTTGGCTAAACACAGGCTCTGTACACCAAAAACAGCCGCCTGCGAAGATTGCAATTTGTTCGTTACTCATGATGCTTTATCCTTAAACTTAAATGACATTACTTAGTCAATATTTCACATCAAACATTACACCAAACTAGGATTAATTAGCCTAAAATTTATCATGTCCCTTAACGCGCTTTATGTTGATTTTAATTCTTACTTCGCCTCGGTAGAACAACAATTACGCCCAGAACTACGTGGCAAGCCTATTGGCGTTCTGGCGGTAATGGCAGAAACGACTTGTTGCATCGCCGCCAGTTACGAAGCTAAAGCCTTTGGAATCAAGACCGGCACTGGCGTGCGTGACGCGCGCAAGCTATGCAAAGACATTATTTTTGTAGAAGCGCGGCCGCCACTTTATGTGCAATTTCATCACAAGTTAATCGAAATAGTCGAAAGCTGTACGCATGTAGAAAAGGTACTTTCTATTGATGAAATGGTGTGCTTTTTAACGGGTAGCCAGCAAGTGAAAGAAAATGCACTAAAGCTGGCAGCCAAAATTAAGTGCGAAATCAACAAGCAATACCCTTTTGTTCGCAGCTCTATTGGCATTGCACCCAATACTTTTCTCGCCAAAACCGCATCCAATATGCAAAAGCCTGATGGCTGCGTGGTAATTGGAGATAGTGACATCCCTGAAAAGCTTTACCCACTTAAACTCCGCGCGCTAAACGGCATTGGCAGCCAAATGCAAGCACGCTTGGAGCGCTACGGCATTGACACGGTAGAAAAGCTTTATGCCACCAACAGGCAGCAATTGCGTGCCGCTTGGGGCAGTATAGAAGGTGAGCGTTATTACGATAAACTACGTGGCATAGAACCTTACTACGTTAAAAATGCGCGCAGTAGCCTTGGGCACTCTCATGTATTGCCGCCTGAACAACGTAATATTTTAGGCGCAAAAGCTGTGTTGCATCGGCTGCTGCAAAAAGCGGCGATGCGCATGCGCAGTTATGATTTACTTACTTCGCATATCAGCGTAAAAATAAAATTGCGTCATAATAAAACCAAAGAAATAGCACGCTTTTATAATGAAAGTGCCATTACCGCGACCGATAACAGCTTAAAATTGACTGAATCACTAGAAACGCTACTACATGAATTTGCAACAATAGATGCCCACTTTGACCCAATTGCAGTCGGAATTAATTTTGGTGCGCTGATGAATGCAAACGAATATATGGATGATTTATTTGCAGAAAAACCGTCTGCTAATGAGAAAAAACTCAATAAAGCACTGGATATTTTAAATTTGAAGTACGGCAAAAATACCGTTTATTTTGCTGGCGCACATAGCGCATTGGCTAGTGCGCCTATGCGTATTGCGTTTAATTACGTGCCAGATTTAGTGGTCGAGGAAGATTAGTCGCAGCGACTTTTTATTAATCACAACGACTTAGCTCGTCAGTATCTCTACCGCGAGATAATTCACTATCGCGACGACCAAATGATAAATCACCAGAACTCGACCCACGCGACAATTCGTCATGTCTGTGATTAATAGCTAGAAAATCGTTGCTGGCGCTGCGGGTTAAATCGTCACGGTTTTTAGATAATGTTAAAAATGACGAATCTTTGCCATGATTCAAGTCATCGTGCACATGGTTTGCTTGTAAAAACTGACTATCTTTACCACGGCTCAACTCATCATGATTGTGATTAGCCGCCAACTCGGGCGATTGCTTGCCTAAAGATAAGTCGTCATGCACGTGATTAGACTTAAACGGCGCCGTATCAGCGCCACGTGTTAAATCAATCGGCTGGCAGTGTTTGGTGCAATTGTCAACATCTTGCGCAAATCCAAAATTGCAAAACATCAACACACTTAAACATAAAACAACTGTTTTCATTATAGTTACTCCAATTAACACAAGTAACTATAACAATAAATTCGCTATTTTGTCACTTTTATTGGCACATACAGCGTGCTTTCACCACGCAATATTAGTATAGCCACTGTTTTGCCTGCAGGCACTGCGTTAATTTGCTTGTTAAACGCTTCTACCGATTGGCTCTCAGAGTTATTTAAGCCCAACACCACATCGCCACGACGGATGCCTGCCTGCGCAGCTGCGCCGGCACTTTCTACTACCACCAAGCCATTTTTACCATTCATCTTTTTCTTTTGTTGCGGTGTTAGCTCTTTTAGCGTTAAACCAATTTTATTGACCTCGGCCTTAGCTGGTGCTTTGCTAGGTGCAGCAACTTCTGACGGATCTGTTGGCATTTCACCCACGCCCACATTTAAGTTTTTAACTGTACCTTTACGCAGCACTTCTACTGGCGCAATTTTGCCAGGCTTAGTAGCAGCCACGGCACGCGGCAAATCGTTAGAACTGACTATGCTTTTGCCATCAAATTTTGTAATCACATCACCTGCCAGCAAACCACCTTTATCAGCTGGGCTATTTTTTTCTACGCCAGCAATCAATGCGCCATTGGTGTTTTTCATGCCGAATGATTCCGCTAATTCTTTAGTTAACTCTTGAATTGCCACGCCGAGCCAGCCACGGGTGATTTTACCGCTGGCTTTTAGTTGGTTAGAAATATCTATCGCTACGTCAATCGGAATACTGAATGACAAGCCCATAGAGCCGCCGCTACGGCTATAAATTTGTGAGTTCACACCCACCACTTCGCCACGCAAGTTGTATAGCGGGCCACCCGAGTTACCTGGGTTAATCGCCACATCGGTTTGAATAAATGGCACAAAATTTTCTTGCGGCAGTGCGCGGCCTTTAGCTGACACAATCCCCGCAGTCATGGTGTTTTCTAAGCCAAATGGTGAGCCAATCGCCGCTACCCACTCGCCCACTTTTAAAGCAGCAGGGTCGCCAATGGTGGCTTTGGGTAGATTGGTCGCTTCAATTTTAATTAAAGCCACGTCGGTGCGTTTATCGGCGCCAATAATTTTGGCTTTAAATTCGCGTTTATCTGATAGTTTTACCAGCACTTCATCGGCTGAGGTAATCACATGCGCGTTGGTTAAAATATAGCCATCGTTACTAATAATAAAGCCCGAACCGAGTGATTGCGATTTGTATTCTTGTCCTGGCTGGCCACCTTGGCCAGGCATGCCTGGAATACCAAAGCGTTTAAAAAATTCTTGTAAATTTTCGTCGTTTTCCATGCCAGGAAATGGGAATGCGGCACCGCCAGCTTGTGCGGTTTGCGTGACGCTGATATTGACCACTTCAGCACCATGTTTTTCTGCCAGCTCGGTAAAATCAGGTAAGTTAGCAGCCGCTTGACTAGCACTAGTTAGCGCGAACATCAATGTGGTGGCTGCAATCAATTTACTCATATTTAACATCAAATTTAACATCAAAAAATTTTCCTTAAAAATAACTTGCTTAACTGCGCATGACTCAATTTACATAAACAACCGCATCCTCTGCAGCTAATCTTAAAATCACTGGTTGCTGCAATTTAAAATAGCTGCTCGACATGGTATGACCTTTTACCCATAGCAAACCTAGTACTAAGCCAACAACCGCACCCAGCATAGCTGCCAGCTCGGTTGTATTAAATTGTTTAGCTAATATGGCGCCAATTAACATGGTTACAAGTGGTAATATATACAACAACATGGCGCTTTTTAGCAGCGCTTTTTCGTTAATACCCACTATAACGCTGTCACCCACTTTTGCGTTGATACAATTTTGCGCTTTAAACGCAGTGGATTGATGCGCGAATAGTTTGCCCCAAAGAGAATTACCACAGCCGCGCGTTTGCCCACAAATGCCACAAGCAGTTTTGCGTTCAATTTCTAAGGTTGCGGTGTTGTGTAACGTAACATCGCTCGGGCTACTATCGAGCGAAAGAATGACGGCGCGTTCTTCTATCATAAGCGATTGATTTTACGACTGAATAAAAGTTGACTATTTATCGGCTGCGGTTTGTTTTTTAAAGCTAACTGCTTTGGCAATTTGCAAACACGGTAATACAGGCACTTCGCCCACCACCGTAACTTGGTAGCCATCCAATACGCGCGCGCAAACATTAGTAGACCCAATGCTCATTTGTCCCATTTTTGGGCGCATACCTTTAATGAGCGGCTCTACAAACACCGAAACTGAGCCGATACCATCAGAAAATATCACTTGGTCAACAGGCATCACTTTGCCTGGCACGGCCAAGGCACGGTGTTCTACCTTAACGTAACCAATCGGCAGCTCTGCCACTATCCAATTACTGTGCACCTGATTAACCGCGGTATTGTTTTGCATCTCATAACTTTTGGTCACATCAATTTTAGGTTGAAACCAGTTCACGTCTTGCGAATTTAAGGTACTCAATTGGGTAAACTCAATTTGTTCTAGCGTTTTATTTTTGTTGTCCACCAGCGTCATTTTTAACAACAAGCCGTATTCGGCATCTGCCCAAATTTTGTAGCTGTAACGAAAAGCATCGTTGGATATCAAGTCAATCACTTGCGCTTCGCGCCCTGCCACATATTCTTTGGCGCCAAAGTTGGCGCTATAACTAGCTTTAATGGAGCGCAAATCTGTAGGCAACATGGCAGGGAACAAGTTTTGGCCGCGGCGTTTTTCAATCACTGTTTTTTGATTTTTTTGCTGCATGATGACAATATCGCTGCCTTGGCTATACACCTCGCGCGGCTGGTTGCCATTTGCACTGCTGGCTTGCGGATTATTATCTAGCACTACGTTACGCATCATTTCGCGGCCAGCAGTGTTCATATGGGTCACTTGCACCGAGCTGGTTTGCTTACCATTCACGTACACAAACACGCCTTGATAATTTAGCTCGCGCGCTGCATGCGCACTTTTTTGTAGTGCCAGCCAAGCATCATCTGACGCTAAGCAGCTAGCACTTATTAAGCTTAAAAACAAGGCGCTAGCAAACAGTTTCATTATGGTTTTTGCTCAGAAAAACTAGCATTTTGGATATAAATAGCTGCGCCATTGGGGGCTGCGGCTTGGTGCGCTTGCAAGTATTCCATTGGCACACTTTGCGCAATTTCTACTGGTGCCAGCTCTTCGGCTTGATTCAATTGCAACACCATCACGCCCACAAACATCACTGCCGCCACTGATGCAGCGACAGACCACAACTTGTTATTTTTAATATTTTGATAGGATTTAGCATAGCGTGTGGATGCGCCGGAAGGCGCACTGGTATTGGCTTCCAGGGCATCGCTATGAATGGTGTTTTGAATGTAACTTGCATTGGGTGAAAATATTATCGGTTCGTTTTCTAGCGCAGCCATGACGCGCGCGCTTATGCTGTGACTGTTATTCACTTCACCGCGCATGACATCACCAATTAAGTGGTAATGCGCCCAACATTGTTTAAGCTCGCCGCCCGCTTTGGTAGAAGCAATCAAATGTTCGGCGCTTTCAATTCCTAGCTCACCATCGATTAATGCAGATAATTGATCTTTCATATAAACCTCAAAGCTTAAAATTCAAACAAATAAAAAATAAAGTTTAAAACTACCAGCGTTTACCTTCTTTGGCATCTAACAATGGTTTTAACTTTTCCGATATCGTCTCGCGCGCTCTAAATATACGTGAACGCACGGTGCCAATTGGGCATTGCATTAGCGTGGCAATCTCTTCATAACTCAAGCCTTCTAACTCACGCAAAGTAATGGCAGTGCGCAATTCCTCTGGCAAAGCAGCCACCGTATCATTCACCGTTTGCGCAATTTGCTTGGTCATTAGCGCAGTTTCTGGCGTATCAGTGGTACGCATTTCGTAACCACCTTCAAAATTCTCTACATCGTCAATTTCAACTTCTTGCATCACTTGTGGACGTCTGCCCATTGATACCAAGTAGTTTTTTGCCGTGTTAATACCAATACGATACAACCATGTATAAAACGCGCTATCACCTCTAAAGTTTGGAAGCGCGCGATAGGCTTTAATAAAGCTTTCTTGCACCACATCTTCCACCTCGGCTTGGTCGCGAATCATGCGCCCAAGCAAACGGCCTAGCTTGCGGTGGTATTTTTCTACCAACATGCCAAAGGCTTTTTTGTCACCTTGCTGGGCGCGCACTACCAAAATTTGGTCTAGTTCGCGGTTGCCAGCATTCGGGCTTACAGACGCAGCCTGCAAGCTAGGTGGTTCGATTGGCTTATCTGCCATTGAGGTACTGCTCCCTTTTTCAGACTTAGTATTGTCTGCTTTCATAGAGCCTGCATTATAACCTTGTTGCGCAGGCTGCACAAAACTTGTGCGGGCTAATTCCTCAATTTTAATAGTTGCTAACATCTAATTCCTCCAGCGTTTATCTAAAAGTAACGACATTATTTTTATTGGCAGCTCAAATAACCTAGCTAATGAATAAAGACACAGATAAACTCTTAATAGTTCATTCATTATTACCTTCTCATGAAACAAGTTTTTGACACCTTAATTATCGGCAGCGGCTTGGCTGGCCTCACCATGGCTTTGCAAATTGCCGATACAAAAAGTGTCTGCATTGTGAGTAAACGTGAAGTGTCAGATAGCGCCAGCAGCTGGGCGCAAGGCGGCATTGCGGCAGTGTTAAATCAAGAAGATTCGGTTGAAGAGCATATTCAAGATACGTTGGTGGCAGGCGCAGGCTTGTGTGATGTAGAAATTACCCGCTTAGTCGCCACCAATGCGCGTGCGGCGGTAGAATGGCTGGTGGGCCAAGGCGTGGAATTTACCCGTGAGGCCGATAACAGTGGCTACCATTTAACGCGCGAAGGCGGCCACAGCCAGCGTCGCATTGTGCATGTAGCGGATGCCACCGGCAATGCCGTGCAAAAAACCTTGGCACAAAAAATTCGCGAACACGCCAATATCACCTTATTAGAAAACCATATCGCGGTTGATTTGCTGACTTCTCAAAAAGTGACTAGAGCAGCGACAAAAAATCAATGCTTGGGTGCCTATGTGCTAGATAACCACACGGGCAAAGTCATGACCATTGCCGCCCAGCAAACCGTGCTGGCTACGGGCGGCGCTGGCAAAGTGTATTTATACACCACTAATCCCGATGTCAGCACTGGTGACGGCATTGCCATGGCGTGGCGCGCAGGTTGCCGCGTGGCCAATATGGAGTTTATTCAATTTCATCCCACCTGTTTATTCCACCCGCATGCCAAATCATTTTTAATTTCGGAGGCGGTGCGTGGTGAAGGCGGTTTGCTGCGCCTGCCAGATGGTACGCGCTTTATGCCAGAACATGACAGCCGCGAAGAACTGGCCCCACGCGATGTCGTCGCGCGCGCCATTGACTTTGAAATGAAAAAGCGCGGTTTAGATTGCGTCTACTTAGATATTACCCACAAACCGCTGGCGTTTATCAAAGAGCATTTCCCCAATATTTACGCGCGCTGCCTTGAGCTCGGCATCGACATTAGCAAACAAGCCATCCCCGTGGTACCAGCCGCACACTATAGCTGTGGCGGCGTCATGGTAGATGCGCAAGGTCGCACCGACATCGCCAACTTATACGCAATTGGCGAAACTGCCTGCACTGGCTTGCATGGCGCTAATAGGTTGGCAAGTAATTCGTTGCTGGAATGTTTGGTGTTTGGTCGTGCAGCGGCAAATGACATCCTCAATGCACCCACGCAAGCCATTAGCCAGCTGCCGCAATGGGATGAAAGCCGCGTTACCGATGCCGACGAAGAAGTGCTGATTACCCACACATGGGATGAACTGCGCCGCTTTATGTGGAACTACGTTGGCATTGTGCGCACCGATAAACGCTTAAGCCGTGCGCTGCATCGCATCCACATGCTGCGTGATGAAGTGCAAGAGTTTTACAGCAACTTTAAAATTAGCAACGATTTAATCGAGCTGCGTAATTTGCTGCAAGTAGCTGAATTGATTGTTGAAAGTGCGATTTCGCGCAAAGAAAGTCGCGGCTTGCATTACAGTAAAGACCACCCCAATTTAGAATCCGAGCCTATTCCCACCGTATTGGAACCAAAGCATTATCAAGAACATTAGTCTTTTGAAACGTTTTTTATATGCGCCGAAAGTAATATGGCTAGCAGGCGCATGGATCTTTGTTTTATTAATGAGCTCTTGCAGCCTGCCTGTTTTTGCTGCAGAAATCACTTATTTTTACGATGGTGATACGGTTAAGATTAAAGACGCAGCCTACGAATACAAACTGCGCATTACCGACATAGACGCACCAGAGCGCAACCAAGCTTATGGTTTAAAATCGCGCCGTGCGCTGATGGATTTTTGCTTAGACGCCAATATCTACGTTGCGATTAGCGGCACCGATAAATATGGTCGCAAGCTAGGCAAGCTCTTATGCAACCAACAAGATGCGAGCATGCACATGGTGAAATATGGTCATGCTTGGTTTAACAATCGCTTTTCGATGGATTACTCGCTAGCGTTATTGCAAGATGAAGCACGTAAAAACAAGCTAGGGTTGTGGGAAGCCCAACAACAAACCCCACCTTGGGTTTGGCGCAAAAATCATCCGCATTAATTGTGCTAAAATTACATAGTAAAATTAGCCTTCACAGGCGTATATTTTGCGTTGAGCTACTTTAAGAGGGAGAGAATATGCGCAGTAATCGACACGTTCCTTACATTCTAGGCTTTCTAAGTATCGGACTTTCTTTGTGGGTAACATTTAGTTTTTCTAGTTGGTGGCGCTTTATACCAAGCACGCTTTTGTTCATATTTGGCTGGGTAACTCTAAAAACCGCATTTTTCGCGTCAGATTTAGAAATTAAAGAATTAACTAGTCTAGAACCTGCATCTGAAGAAACAATGCAAAAATTTAAAGATCGCATATGAAAATCATAATAATTGTTATTGCGTTACTAACTGTCAATCTAACGGCATGTGCTTCGCAAGAATTAAACAAAGTCCCTGATGGTATGAAGGTTGCGACAAAAGAATCAGTAACTGACTGCAAATTCTTAGGTGATATTCATGGAGTTTCTGGTTTATATGGTGTTTTTGCAGAAGCTGGATTAGCAAAATCAAGGCAGCAAGCACTTGAGCAAGCCAAAAATTTAGGGGCTAACACTGTGGTTTGGGAACCATTTGCTACTCAGCACGGCTCAACCTCAGTTCATGGCAATGCGTACAAGTGCCAACAATCTTAACCTAACGAACGCACAAAGTTCGCTTTAATTGCAATTCCCCGTATAATGCGCCTTCCCTACGCAAACCAATCAGCGTAGCGGTCTTTATTTCTATCGGGTTATCTAAACCTAATTATTCGTCAGCCTCGATTGGTATGCTTCATAAGTATTTGGCAGACTTTATATACCAAGCTGGAGCATTACTTTGTCTGAACAAACAACAATAAACACAACTAATTTCAACGAATTAGGATTATCCGAACCCATTCTGCGCGCCATTATCGACGCAGGTTACACCACACCAACCCCTATTCAGTCCAAGGCCATTCCACAAGTATTAAGTGGTGGTGATTTGCTGGCAGGCGCACAAACTGGTACAGGTAAAACCGCTGGTTTTACACTGCCGATTTTGCATATTCTTAGCCAAAAAGCGCGCAACGCAGATGCAATTAAAAGTCGCCCGCGCTGCTTAATGTTGACGCCAACGCGCGAGCTGGCGGCGCAAATTGAAGAATCCGTTAAAACTTATGGTAAATATTTGCCACTGACCAGCACCGTGATTTTTGGTGGCGTCAACGCTAACCCGCAAATTGCGCGCTTAAAAAAACCGCTGGATATTTTAGTCGCCACACCTGGCCGCTTGCTAGACCACGCCAACCAAAAGAACGTGGATTTATCTGGCGTTGAGATTTTGGTGCTGGATGAGGCCGATAGAATGTTAGACATGGGTTTTATCCGCGACATTAAAAAAATACTCGCGATGTTGCCGAAACAACGCCAAAACTTATTGTTCTCTGCCACCTTTTCTGATGAAATCAAAGCGCTCGCTGATGGCTTATTGCATAACCCAGGTTTTGTAGAAGTCGCGCGTCGCAATACGGCCAGTGAATTGGTTGAGCAAACCGTGCACATGGTGGCGGCAGCGCATAAACGCGAGTTAATGAGCTACCTGATTAAACACAATGATTGGCAACAAGTACTGATATTTACCCGCACCAAGCACGGCGCCAACAGGCTTGCCGAAAAATTGATTAAAGATGGCATTGAAGCTGCGGCGATTCACGGTAACAAAAGCCAAGGTGCACGTACCAAGGCGCTGGCACAATTTAAAGATGGCAGCATGCGCGTGCTAGTTGCGACCGACATTGCCGCACGCGGTTTGGATATTGACCAATTGCCTCAAGTAGTGAATTTTGAGTTGCCAAACGTGCCAGAAGATTATGTACATCGCATCGGCCGAACTGGTCGCGCAGGTAGTAGCGGCGCAGCAGTTTCATTAGTTGACCGCGAAGAATTAAAGTTTTTAAAAGACATTGAAAAGCTGATTAAGCGCGAAATACCCAAAGTGCAGATAGAAGGTTTTACACCAAACGCCAACCCAGAACCCGAAGCACCACGTGCGCCGCGCTCTAATCAACCACATGGCAGACCGCCACGCGGCCACGGCCAAGGCCAGCAGCAACGCAAGCCACAAAATGCAGGCAATGGTCAAAACGCGGGCAGAAATACGAATCAAAACCAAGGCCAAAACCGCGGCCAAAATAACAATCAGCAAGCTAGGCTACCGCAAGGCACTTCTGGCCAACCTATGTCAGAAGCCGCGCGCCATCAAGCCATGCCGCAAACACCTTTGTTTGCACCTAAGCCTGCACCTAGACCTCAATCACGTAATCCGAATGCTAGAAATAGCAATCAGGGTGGTTTTGGTACCAATCCTAACAGCACGCATAGAAGCGGCGGCAGGGGTAGATAGGGTTTAGGATAGAATAGCTTATGAAAGTTTGGGTGGATGCAGACGCCTGCCCAGTTGTGATAAAAGAGATTTTATTCCGCGCGGCAGAGCGCACAAAAATTACCACCACGCTGGTGGCCAACCAATTTTTACGCGTGCCTGCATCACCCTACATTAAAACCATTACTGTGCCGAGTGGCTTTGATGTAGCCGATAGCAGAATTGTGCAGGAATGTGACATTGGTGACTTGGTCATTACCGCCGACATTCCGCTAGCCGCTTTAGTAATAGCCAAAGGTGCGCATGCGCTTAACCCGCGCGGCGAGCTTTATACCGAAGCCAACATTAAAGAGCGGCTTGCTATGCGAAATTTAATGGATGAACTGCGTGGTAATGGTGTGGAAATTGGCGGACCAGCTACTTTTAACCTAGCAGACCGCCAAGCTTTTGCCGCTGCGCTAGATAAATTTTTAGCTAAATTGCAAAAATAGTTTAAAATCATATTCAACTTTTTATACAAACTTTAAGCCTTAAGGATTTTAGATGCAAATTGCAATGAACACCGTTGTAACAATGACTTACCAATTAAAAAATAGCGATGGCGATGTGCTAGAAAGTAGCGCAGAGCCAGTGGCTTATTTGCACGGCGGTTACGATAATATATTCCCAAAAGTAGAGGAAGCCATGCATGGCAAAAACGTGGGCGATGTGGTGACTGTAGATTTAATGCCGGTTGATGCGTTTGGCGAATTTGACGAAGAATTAGTGCAAATTGAGCCAGCCAGCGCCTTCCCTGCGGATGAGCTTAAAGTAGGCATGCAGTTTGAGGGCGAAGACGAAACCGGCGAAGTGATTTTATACACGGTGACCGAAATTGCCGATGAAAAAGTGGTGGTAGATGGCAACCACCCGTGGGCGGGCGAGCGCGTGGTGTTTACTGCCACCGTGACCGATGTACGCGCTGCCAGCAAAGAAGAAGTCACGCATAGCCATGCACATGGTGCGGGCGGGCATCACCACTAAAATTTAATATGAAATTAGTAAGCTTAAAATTATTAGTGTTAGCTTTACTTGTTTGCTCGCAAGTGGCGATTGCGGGAGGCACCTATCGCCTTGGGCCTAACAGCCCTCCGCCAAAACCACCACCATACAAAAATAAAGTGAAAAATTTGCCTGCTAGCAACCCAAATGAGCCTATTAACAATAGCATCAATAATAAAATTGGGCCAAGGCAAAAGCCGTTTGTTGCGCATGTGGATAGCGAATGTAAGCGCCGCAGTAATGATGCAAGAAAAATTATTCGGCTGCGCGAAATTGGCAAAACTGAAATAGAACAACTTGCTTCTGCAAAAGAAAGTAACGCAAAAACTTTGATACAAGAAGTGTATCAGTTACATGGCAGCTCAATTCAAATTGAAAGCGAAATTGCCTTAGAGTGCATGCGGCAAAAAAAATTAGTTAAGGTTAGTGGTAACGCTGCAACTGCCGACTCAACTGCCACCTCATCTAATGTAGTAAAAAACCCCAGCGTTTGCGGCAGCATTAAAGCAAGCTTGGACGATGTAGATAGACGCAGAATTGAAGGCCAAGGCGGCTCAGAAAAGTTTTTGAACGACCTGCAAGAACAGCAATATACCTTAATGCGCGAAATGAAAGCCGCTGGCTGCTTTAATAAGCCGAGTTAATAATGATTAGCCCATTAGGGCTATTGAAGTTACAACTGATACAAATAAACTGGGGTGCTTATAAACCTCAGAAAGAATAAAAATGAAAAAAATCTTACTTGTCTTACTCTGCTTATTTAGTTTCAACACAGCTTTCGCGCAAACGATTGATTTTGAAGACTTAGCTGGTGATTTTGTGACTCCAGTTGCTGATGGCTATAATGGCTTGAATTGGAACACATCGAATATAACTGGAATTGCAGATATTAATCCTTTTCTAGTGCCTGGCGTTGACTACACCGGCCTTCAAAACAATGCATTGTTTAATGCTTTTGGTTATCTAGCCCCCAACACTACAACTATTAGCGTGGCAAATGGCGGCACATTCGACTTTTTAAGTGGTTTTTGGTCAGCAGGGTTAACTGGCATGGCAGATGTTAAATTCGAAGGTTATGCAAATAATCAACTTATTTACTCATCAAATACTTACAACCTCAATGGCAACTCTGTTGCACCAGTTGTTCTAAACTGGTTTGGTTTAGATTCTTTCTCAATAGTAAGCTCTGCAGATGTTTGGATTGCTGATACCTTTGTGGTAAATATCAACCCTTCTGCTGTGCCTGTGCCTGCAGCTATTTGGTTGCTTGGTTCAGCGTTGCTTGGCTTTGCGGGCTTGCGCAGAAAGTCTGTTTAAAGTACTAGTTAGTATCAGCTAATTTTTTAAGCTGGTACAACAAATCTAACGCCTGCTTAGGCGTTAAATCATCTGGATGAATCGCCTCAAGCTCTGCTATTACAGGGTGTTGCGGCGCTTCAGTCATTTCAATTTCTGCTGCAAACATATCGGGTTGATTTGTGTTCTGAGCAATTTGATTATTTTCTAACTGCGTCAGTTTGCGTTTTGCGGCAGCAACCACACTCTTGGGAATCCCCGCTAACTGCGCCACTTGAATACCGTAACTCATGTGCGCCGCGCCCGCTTCTACTTTGTGCAAAAACACAATTTGCTTGCCGTTTTTACTGGCATGCTCCACCGCATCTAAATGCACATTAGCGGCATGTTTAAATTCATCTACAATTCGCGTTAGCTCAAAATAATGGGTGGCAAATAGCGTGTAACTTTTATTTTTTTCTAGCAACTGCTTCGCCACCGCCCAAGCTAAACTTAGCCCATCAAAAGTAGAAGTGCCGCGGCCAATTTCATCCAGCAACACTAAACTTTTATCAGTTGCGTTGTGTAATATGTTGGCGGTTTCGGTCATTTCTACCATGAATGTACTACGCCCACCTGCCAAGTCATCCGATGCGCCAATACGCGTAAAGATACGATCAATCTCACCAATTTTTACATTATTTGCTGGCACAAAACAGCCACAATGCGCTAGCAAAACAATCAGCGCAGTTTGCCGCATAAAGGTCGATTTTCCGCCCATATTTGGCCCCGTAATCAGCAGTAACTGGCGATACGGGTTTAAATCAACCTCATTGGCAACAAATGGCTGCGTGATATTTTCTACCACAGGGTGGCGACCTGCTTCGATTGAAATGCCAGGTTCAGCAACAAATTGCGGCTGTGTGTAATTTAACACTTGCGCACGCTCGGCAAAACAGCATAAAACGTCTAGGCTGGCAACCGCACCACTATTGGTCTGCAGGGCAGCAATAAACGGCTCGAGGTCAAATAATACGCGCGCATACAACATTTTCTCACGCGCCAACGCGCGCTCGTTAGCGCTTAATACTTTGTCCTCAAATTGTTTTAATTCTGGCGTAATAAAGCGCTCGGCATTTTTAAGTGTTTGCCTACGGCGATATTCTGTAGGCGCATTTTCGGCCTGCGCGCGACTAATTTCTATGTAAAAGCCATGTACGCTGTTGTATTCTACTTTTAGGTTTTGTAAACCTGTACGCGCTTTTTCGGCGGCTTCAAACTGCAATAAAAAATCACCATGATTGGTTTGCAAACTGCGTAATTCATCCAATTCTGCATCAAAACCATCGGCAATCACGCCGCCTTCTCTTAATACGGACGAAGGTTCTGATTTAATCGCGCTTAAAGTTTCTATTACATCGGGTTGCACATTTAAACAATCGCGTAAAGTTTCTAACAAACTACTTTTGCAATTTTTTAGGTGAGTTTGCAGCGTAGGCAATTGCTGCAAACTTGTCAGTAAGCCAGACAAATCGCGCGGCCGCGCCGTTTTTAGTGCAATGCGTGTGCTAATACGCTCTATGTCAGAAATCAGCCTGCAGGCCGCATGGATATTGGCTTGCAGAGCATCTTTTATAAGCTCAGCCACGGCATCATGGCGTTTAACTATTAAACTGGTATCGCGCAACGGATGATGCAGCCAAAACCGTAACAGCCGCGCACCCATTGGCGTTTGCGTGGTGTTAAGCAGCGAAAATAAGGTAGGCGCAGCTTCACCGCGCAGCGTGACATCAATCTCTAAATTGCGTCTAGTTGCGGCATCTAGCTGAATAGTTTGCGAAGTTTGCTCTACACTTAATGCATTAATGTGCGGCAACGCCGCGCGTTGGGTGTGCTTAACATAATCTAACAGCGCGCCAGCAGCACACAAAGCTGCCGTTAGATTTTGTGCACCAAAGCCAGCTAGATCCACTGTATTAAATTGCGCTGTTAACGTTTTTTGCGCGCTATCGGCATCAAATTGCCAAGGGCTTAGGCGTTTTTTGGCACAAGCAAAATTTTCTAGCGCGCTGTGTTTAAAATCATCCGCGTAAATAATCTCGGCAGGCGCAATGCGTTGTAGCTCTTGTGCCAATAAACCTGTGGCAATTTCGCTTAAAATAAAGCAGCCAGAAGCCAGATTAATACGCGCCAAACCTAGCACACCGTCGCTTGAAAACACACTTAATAATTGACTATCGCGCGACTCATCTAGCAGCGCAGAATCGGTGAGCGTGCCAGGTGTAAGAATGCGCGTGACGGCGCGCTCAACAGGACCTTTGGATGTGGCAACATCGCCAATTTGCTCGCAAATCGCTACTGCCTCGCCCATTTTTGTCAGCTTAGCTAAATAACCCTCGGCCGCATGGTAAGGCACCCCCGCCATTTTAATCGGCTCGCCATTACTGGTGCCACGACTGGTTAAGGTGATACCCAACAGGCGCGAAGCTTTTACTGCATCTTCAAAAAATAGCTCGTAAAAATCGCCCATGCGATAAAACAGCAACATATCGGCATGCTGCGCTTTTAGCGCCAAATATTGGCGCATCATTGGTGTGTAAGTTGTGTGGTTTGAGTTTGCTTCGGACACGAAACTGGCTTTATATTTTGCTTAGATAAATTGTCATTTTCGACATTATGTTCGAAATATCAACATTATTTAATGATTGTTTAGCGATAATTTATTTAGGATATTTTTAAATTTAAAAAAAATGTTTAAAAACAATGTATTAAAGTATTTTGTGTAGTTGTTATTATTGGCATTGTTTGTGCATTTACTTACTTAAGCTTTTTACTAGTTAAGGAAATAAAAATGCAATATAGCCAATATGATGTGTATGCGCAGTTTTTGGTACGCTGCCGCGAGGTAATGGGACCATTTGATTTGCAGCGCTTAGAGCATGACGAAAGCTACAAAACAGATTTTTTTAAGCGTGTGGCCTTAAGTGCTGACGACCAAATTTTTGCACTGGCCGATTTGGTGACACGCGTGATGCAAGACGAAACTGTTAACGTGCATTAAAAATTAAAAAAATGCATTAACAAATAATAAATGGCAGCTTTCGGCTGCCATTTATTTAAGCAAACATTTTTACGCTATTTGGGTTTTTAGTTCGGCGGTTAAATGTGGCGCTAACAACTGCAACATTTGCGCAAATATTTTTGGGTTAGCAGCCACAATATTACCCGTGTGCAGCCAACTTTCGTTGCCTTCAAAATCGCCTACCATGCCACCCGCCTCTTGTACAATTAAACCACCGGCTGCAACATCCCAGCTAGATAAGCCAATTTCAAAAAAACCATCAGTGTAACCCGCTGCCATGTGCGCTAAATCTAGCGCGGCAGAGCCTGGGCGGCGTATGCCGGTGGTGTTTTTAATCATGTCTTTTAACATGGCTAAATAAGTATCTAAATGGGTAAAATCGCGAAACGGAAAGCCAGTAGCAATTAGTGATGCTTGCAACTTGCTGCGATTGGCAACGCGAATACGTTTATCGTTTAAAAAAGCGCCACGGCCTTTGGTGGCAGTGAATAAATCATTGCGCACTGGGTCATAAATGACTGCTTGAGTGAGCACGCCTTTTTGCTGCAGGGCAATAGAAACACAGTAAACAGGAAAATTATGCAGGAAATTAGTGGTGCCATCTAGCGGGTCAATAATCCAAATATTTTCAGCATCAGCATTGCTCTTGCCGCTTTCTTCACCCAAAAAACCATGGTCTGGGTAGGCATATTTCAGCGTATCAATAATCGCTTGCTCGGCCGCATGGTCAATCTCACTAACAAAATCGTTAAAATCTTTGCTTTGCACCTTAAGTGCATTGACGTCATTTGACCCTTTGTTGATGATTCGGCCCGCTTCGCGCGCGGCTTTTACTGCAATGGTGAGCATTGGATGCATAGCTTAAATTTCTTAAAGAGCTGTTAAAATACTATTTTAGCATTAATAGGCGTTTCCCCAAATTGTCCCAGCCAATTATTAAAAGCAGCATTTTCGATAATATCCGGATTGTGTTGTGTACAACTTCGCATCCTGGCAACATCGGCAGCACCGCGCGCGCCATGAAAACCATGGGTTTTAAGCACTTGTATTTGGTCAATCCTGCCAAGTACCCTAATGAGCAAGCCACTGCCTTGGCCGCGGGCGCCGATGACGTGCTAGATAACGCGATTGTGACGCAAACTTTAAGTGAGGCGTTGCTGGGCTGCGGCTTTGCCATTGGCTTAAGCGCGCGTAAAAGATACCTAAGCCACGAAACGGTGAATGCGCGCGAAGCTGCCCTGCAAGCCAATAACTATGCAGCCAGCCAGCCAGTAGCATTTGTGTTTGGCACCGAGATGAGTGGCCTCACCAATGCCGAGCTAGATTGCTGCCAGTTGCTGGCGATGATTCCAGCCAACGCAGAATATAGCTCGCTCAACTTAGCCATGGCAGTGCAATTGGTGTGTTATGAGCTTAGAATGACTGCAATTAATGATGCTCTAGGAGGCAATATCCATGCGCCTGCTGGCGATGCTGAAAAAACTCCACTAGCAACAAATGATGATTTAGAGCGCTTTTATGTGCACTTAGAACAAACGCTGCTACATATTGGTTATTTAAACCCAAATGCGCCCAAAAAATTGTTCGAGCGCATGCGTCGCTTATACAGCCGCGCCAGGTTAGAAAAAGAAGAAGTCAACTTGCTGCGCGGCGTTTTAACGCTAACGCAAGAGCCACGCAAACATAAAAAGTATTAGCTCAGCTAAATTTAACCTACTAAATTAGTCAACAATTAAGTTTTATGGCATAATATTGTTTTAATTTATGCAAGTTAAATCATGTTTGACCATATCAAAGAAGATATTTCAATTGTGTTTGACCGCGACCCAGCAGCGCGTACGCACTTAGAGATTCTAACCACTTACCCTGGGGTGCATGCGTTGATGATGCATCGCTTTAGTCATTGGCTGTGGAAAGCGCGATTCTATTGGCTTGGGCGGCTGTTCTCACACATTGGGCGCGGCCTTACTGGCATTGAGATTCACCCTGGCGCTACCATTGGTCACCGCGTGTTTATCGACCACGGCATGGGCGTGGTGATAGGTGAAACGGCGGTGATTGGCGACGATTGCACGCTGTATCACGGTGTGACCTTAGGTGGCACAAGTTGGAACAAAGGCAAGCGCCACCCCACTTTAGAACAAGGCGTGGTGATAGGCGCAGGCGCCAAAGTGCTGGGGCCAATTACCATTGGTGCGGGTGCAAAAATCGGCAGCAACGCAGTCGTTGTAAAAGACGTGCCGCCAAACGCCACTGCGGTGGGCATCCCCGCGCGTATTTTAGAAGAAGAAAAAGCCAAGGCCGAAGCGGTAAAAGCCAAATTTAGCGCTTATGCAGTGGGTGGCGATGACGATGACCCGCTAGCCAAAGCCTTGCAAGGCCTACTTGCACACGTATCGCAGCAAGACGCAGATTTGCAAGCGCTGAAAACACAGTTGGCGCAAATGGCCGATGCTGACAGCGAAGTTGCTGGTGCTTTTGGAGCTAAAAAAACGGCGACAAAAAATACTGTTAAATCACCCGTAAAGCCGCGCGCAAAACCTAAAAAATAATCACTGAACTTAACCTACCAATAATTGACTAAATTAGTAGGTTATTATAGAATATCACGCTCATGAGACTCACCACAAAAGGTCGTTTTGCTGTTACTGCCATGTTAGATCTCGCTTTAAACGAGACTGACAAACCAGTCACGCTGGCTGATATTAGCGAACGCCAAGCAATTTCGCTTTCATATTTGGAACAGTTATTTTCGCGCTTACGCCGCCAAGGTTTAGTATCCAGTGTGCGCGGCCCTGGTGGTGGCTATCGCGTAGCAAAAGCGCATGGCGAGATTTCGGTTTCGCACATTATTACGGCAGTAGATGAACTGATAGACGCCACGCAATGTGCTGGCAAAGAAGATTGCCACGACGAAGGCCGCTGCATGACACACGATTTATGGGCATCGCTAAACACTAAAATTTTAGATTACTTATCGGGTGTCACCTTGGCAGACATGGTAGAAAACAAACGCCAAAATGATGCAGGCAATGCAAGCGAAATTGTATTTACGCCGCGCAGAAGCTGCGCTACTGTAGTTCCAAGCGCCGCCCCCAAAGAAGAGGTGGCTGCTTAATGCAACCCGCATATTTCGACCATAACAGTACAACAGCGCTTAAGAAAGAAGTGCTAGAAGCCATGTTGCCGTTTATGGCCAACCAGCATGGAAATGCAACAAGTCGCCACAGTTTTGGCCGCACCGCGCGCGCCGCTGTTGAGCAAGCGCGTGAACAAGTAGCCAATGCAGTGGGCGCTTATGCCAACCAAATTGTATTTACCGCCAGCGGCACCGAGGCGAATAATTTTGCAGTGCGTGGCATTTGCAGCAATATGGAGCCTGCGATAAATTCGGTGCCAGCGCAGATATTAACCAGCGCCATTGAGCACCCTTGTGTATCGCGTCCTGCTGCTGCCATGCGGGGCTATACTGCCAAAAGCATTAAAGTTGATAGCAGCTGCAATATCGATATTGCGCACTTGCAAAAGCTGCTGGTTGCCCCCACAAATTTAGTATCGGCGATGCTGGTCAATAACGAAACTGGCGTGATTCAAGATATTGCTAAAGTGGCAGAACTGGCGCGCGAACACAAAGCTTTTGTACATACCGATGCAGTGCAAGCGCTGGGTAAAATTCCAGTCGATTTTTTTGCGCTGGGTGTGCATGCCATGACAGTTTCTAGCCACAAAATTGGTGGCCCTTTGGGTGCGGGAGCATTAGTATTGGACAAACGTATTGATATTCAACCGCTGCTATATGGCGGCGGGCAAGAACGCGGATTGCGTAGCGGCACCGAGAATGTGGCGGCAATTGTCGGTTTTGGTGCGGCGTGCGATATAGCAATTAAAAATTTAAGCGCGTTTGATGTGCACACCGCCAACTTGCGCGACCATTTAGAAATTGGCTTGGCTAAATTAAACGCGGTTATTTTTGGGTATAACGGCTTGCGTGTAGCCAATACCAGCTTTTTTGCCTTTAATAATATAGAAGGCGAAACGCTCGTAACCGCACTAGATAATGCAGGTTTCGCCGTCTCTAGCGGCTCTGCCTGTAGCAGTGATAGCACTGAACCGAGCCATGTATTGTTAGCCATGGGCGTGCCAGAAGATGTAGCGCGTGGCGCGATTAGGGTAAGTTTTGGGTTGAGCAACACGCAAGAACAAGTGCAGCACTTTTTAAAAGTGCTAGAACATGAAATAGCAAGATTACACAATTTAACGGCTATTGCAGCATAAATAGTACCGCAATATATGGAAGCATAAGAAAGTATTGATGACAATGGAAAGACAACCGATTTATTTAGATTACTCTGCCACCACTCCGGTAGATCCGCGCGTGGCAGACGTAATGATTCCGTATTTGTGCGAACATTATGGTAACCCCGCATCGCGCAGCCACCCATATGGTTGGACCGCCGAAAAAGCGGTAGAAAATGCGCGCGAAGAAATTGCCTTGTTAGTTGGCGCTGATCCGCGAGAAATCGTTTGGACATCGGGCGCGACAGAATCGAACAACTTAGCCATTAAAGGCGCGGCCAATTTTTACGCCAGCACCAAGGGCAAGCATATTATTACCATCGCCACCGAGCACAAAGCGGTGATTGATGCGGTGCGCGAGCTGGAGCGGCAAGGTTTTACTGCGACATACCTTGAGCCAGAACCTGATGGCTTACTAGATTTAGCCAAGTTTAAAGCAGCGATTCAGCCCGATACTGTACTAGCCAGCGTGATGATGGTGAACAACGAAATTGGCGTGATTCAAGATATTGCAG
Source organism: Methylophilaceae bacterium (assembly GCA_031422335.1). GTDB lineage: Bacteria > Pseudomonadota > Gammaproteobacteria > Burkholderiales > Methylophilaceae > Methylotenera_A. The sequence goes on along the minus strand of JANOQW010000002.1, from coordinate 15,698 downwards.
CGATAGGCAAAATTTGCCGCGAAGCAGGTGTTATTTTTCACGTTGATGCGGCGCAAGCCACAGGCAAAGTAGTGATTGATTTGGCCAATTTACCGGTGGATTTAATGAGCTTTTGTGCGCATAAAACTTACGGCCCAAAAGGTATCGGCGCACTCTATGTCAGCCGCAAACCACGCGTAAGAATCGAAGCGCAAATGCATGGTGGCGGTCACGAGCGCGGCATGCGCAGCGGTACGTTACCTACACACCAATGCGTAGGCATGGGCGAGGCTTTTAGGTTGGCGCGGCTAGAAATGGCGACTGAAAATGAGCGCATTCGTATGTTGCGCGACCGCTTACTTGCTGGCTTGCAAGACATTGAGGAAACTTATGTCAATGGCGACCTTGAACATCGCATTCCGCATAATCTAAATATCAGTTTTAATTATGTTGAGGGCGAATCGTTGATTATGGCGGTAAAAGGCATTGCAGTATCGTCAGGCTCTGCCTGTACATCGGCCAGCTTAGAGCCAAGTTATGTGCTGCGCGCTTTAGGCCGCAGCGATGAGTTGGCACATAGCTCGATTCGATTCAGTATTGGCCGTTTTACCACTGAAGCCGATGTAGATTACACCATCGATTTAATGAAAAGTAAAATTGAAAAATTAAGAGAATTATCCCCACTTTGGGAAATGTTTAAGGACGGAATTGATATATCGAAAGTACAGTGGGCAGCCCACTAAAGGAGAAGTAAAATGGCATATTCAGACAAAGTTTTAGATCACTACGAAAACCCGCGTAACGTCGGTAGTTTAGATAAAAACGACCCAAATGTAGGTACTGGTATGGTCGGTGCGCCTGCTTGTGGCGACGTGATGAAATTGATGATTAAGGTAAATGATAGCGGCATTATTGAAGATGCAAAATTCAAAACCTACGGCTGCGGCTCGGCCATTGCGTCTAGCTCACTGGTGACAGAATGGTTAAAAGGCCGCACTATTGACCAAGCTTACGCGATTAAGAACTCAGAAATCGCTGAAGAATTAGCCTTGCCGCCGGTAAAGATTCACTGCTCCGTATTGGCGGAAGATGCCATTAAAGCAGCAGTTGCCGATATTAAAGCCAAACAATTAGCAGCGAAAGTAGCGGCTTAGGCGATGGCAATTAGTTTGACACCTGCGGCGGCTAATCGCGTCGAAAAATTTCTTGCCAATCGCGGTAAAGGCATTGGTTTACGCTTGGGCGTTAAAACCACGGGTTGCTCTGGCATGGCTTATACGCTAGAGTTTGTGGATGATATGCAGCCCGAAGACACGAGCTTTGATAGCCACGGCGTAAAGGTGATTGTGGATCCGAAAAGCTTGGCTTACATTGACGGCACAGAATTAGATTTCACCAAAGAAGGCTTGAACGAAGGCTTTAAGTTTAATAATCCGAATGTGAAGGATGAGTGCGGTTGCGGTGAAAGCTTTACGGTTTAATCTACAGGTGTGAACTTGAGTTATTTTGAGCTGTTTGGGTTAAAACCGCAATTTTCAATCGATTTAACCATGTTGGAAACCAACTTTCGCGCAATCCAATCGGCCAGCCATCCTGACCGTTTCGTCACCGCAAGCACCGCCGAAAAGTTACAATCGATGCAAACTGCCACATTGGCCAATGAAGCCTATTTAACACTTAAATCACCTGCCCTGCGAGCCACATATCTGTTGACTCTACAGGGCATCAATGCGACCAGCGAAACTAATACCAAAATGCCACATGATTTTTTAATGCAGCAAATGGAGTGGCGCGAAAGTTTAGAAGATGCAAGCCAAGCAAAAGATATGACCGCGCTAGAAAGCTTATTGGTAGAAATGCAGCGTGATGGCAAACAGTTACAAGCCGAGTTGACCGAATACTTTGATGCCAAACAAGACTTTACAGCCGCCACAGATAGTACGCGTAAGCTCATTTTTATCGACAAAGTGACTGCCGATATTCATAAAGCAATCGAGCACCTTGAATAACTACTCACTAACGACTATCCACTAGCGACCAAATGGCTTTACTACAAATATCCGAACCTGGCCAATCTACCGCGCCGCATCAACACAAGCTGGCAGTGGGCATAGATCTTGGCACTACCAATTCGCTGGTGGCCACGGTACGCAGCGGCCAAAGCATCGTTTTGCTAGATGAAGATGGCCATGCCTTATTACCCAGCGTAGTACGCTACATGCCAGACTCTAGCATTGACGTGGGTTACAGCGCGCAAGCGGCGCAATCGCAAGACCCAAGCAATACGATTGTTTCGGCCAAGCGCTTTATGGGACGCGGGCTAAAAGATATTGACGTATCGTTGCAGCCATATCACTTTATTGACAACGGCGAGATGCTACAAATTGAAACCCGCGCTGGCGTTAAAAGTCCGGTTGAGATTTCTGCTGAAATTTTAAAAGATTTAAAAAAACGTGCTGAGAAAAGCCTAGGCGGTGAACTGGTAGGCGTGGTAATTACTGTACCTGCCTATTTTGATGATGCACAGCGCCAAGCCACCAAAGATGCTGCGCGCCTAGCGGGTTTAAACGTGTTGCGCTTGCTTAATGAGCCGACTGCCGCAGCGGTAGCTTATGGTTTAGATAATGGCGTTGAAGGCACTTATGTGATTTATGACTTAGGTGGTGGGACTTTTGATATATCTATCCTCAAGCTAAGTAAAGGCGTGTTTGAAGTGCTGGCAACCAACGGCGATAGCGCTTTGGGCGGCGACGATTTTGACCGCAGAATTTTCTGCTGGATACTTGAACAGAGTAAATGCAAGCCTGTAAACGCGCAAGATACGCGATTGTTACTCACCAAAGCGCGTGAAGCAAAAGAATGGCTAACAGACCACGCCAGTGCGCAAATAACCAGCATGTTAAGCACAGGCGAGCTGATAGACTTAAGCCTAAGTACCAAACAATTCAATGACTTAACGCAAACCTTGGTCACCAAAACACTGACGCCAACCAAAAAAGCGTTGCGCGATGCAGGTTTAACGATTGATGATATTAAAGGCGTGGTAATGGTGGGCGGCGCCACCCGCATGCCGCAAATTAGATTAGCGGTAGCCGATTTTTTCAAAAAAACACCGCTCACCAATTTAGATCCAGACAAAGTAGTGGCGCTTGGCGCAGCGATTCAAGCCAACGCTTTAGCGGGTAATCGATCTGACAAAGAATTGTTGTTACTCGATGTGATTCCGCTCTCGCTTGGCCTAGAAACCATGGGCGGCTTGGTGGAAAAAGTGATTCCGCGTAATAGCACGCTACCGATTGCGCGCGCGCAAGAATTCACCACCTTTAAAGATGGCCAAACCGCCATGAGCATCCACGTGTTGCAGGGCGAGCGTGAATTAGTGACCGATTGCCGCAGCCTAGCCAAGTTTGAACTGCGCGGCATTCCACCGATGGTGGCAGGCGCGGCTAGAATTCGCGTCACCTTTACTGTGGATGCCGATGGCTTACTCAGTGTTTCAGCGCGCGAAGCCAGCACCAATATTGAAGCGAATATCACAGTTAAACCCAGCTACGGTTTAAGCGAAGAACAATTATTAAGCATGCTAAAAGCGGGCTTTGAATCGGCCGAAATTGATAAAGAAACACGCATGCTGAACGAAGCGATTGTGGACGCGCAAAGTTTAATTGCGGCCATCAATGCTGCGTTAGAACAGGATGGCGACTTGCTGAATACGCAAGAAAAACAACAAATTATTGCGCAAATAGGTGCCCTGCAGACCAATATCCATGCGGGTGCTGGCGATGCTATTAGAGATGCCACAGAAACGCTTAATACTGCAACGGAAGATTTTGCCGCAAAACGCATGGATGCCAGCGTAAGCCGTGCGCTAGCAGGCAAAAATTTAGACGAGATTGATTTATAAACTCTATGATGATGACAATTTTCTTCGCCGTCATTCAGAGCGATAGTGAAGAATCTAGTTGTTAATAGACTTACCAGCAAAATACTGGATTCTTCGCTATCGCTCTGAATGACAGGTTTGATTTGAATATAGAAATTAGGAAATAGAAAAAATGCCTCAAATAATTATTTTACCGCATATAGAGCTTTGCCCAGATGGCGCAGCGATTGAGGCTAAAACTGGTGAAAGTATTTGCGATGTGCTACTAAACAACGAGATTGATATTGATCACGCTTGCGACCAAGCCTGCGCTTGCACCACTTGCCATGTGATTATTCGCGAAGGCTTTAAAAGTCTAAACGTATCAGAAGAAAAAGAGGACGATTTGCTGGATAAAGCGTGGGGCTTAGAGCCAAACTCGCGCCTATCTTGCCAAGCCATGGTCGGCACGACCGATTTAGTCATTGAGATTCCAAAGTACAGCATCAATATGGCTAAAGAAGGCCACCGCTAAAGCGAATGTTTACAACATAAACGTATCAGGCAAAAACTGCACGGTGCCAGTATTTAAATCATAAACGCCGCCCACCACGCCAATTTGTTTGGCCTCAAGCATATCTTGAATAATATCGCTGGTGCGAATAATTTGATCGATTTGATATTGCACGTTGAGCGCACAAATTTTTTCTACAAAATCATCATTTTTAGAAGTTCTATCCTCTAAAACAGTTTTTTCGTGACGAATGGCAGGCTTAATCATGTTGATAATTTCGCCAATATGGCCATCTTTAAAATCATCACACGCCGCTTTAACCGCGCCGCAGCTGCTGTGCCCCATCACCACAATCAACTTGCTGCCTAAATATTTAGTGCTAAATTCCAGGCTACCAATACATTTATCCGACGCAATATTACCTGCCAAGCGGACGCTAAAAATATCGCCTAGCGCCTGATCAAATAGCAACTCAACCGGTGCGCGCGAATCACTGCAACTTAAAAAAGAGGCAAACGGATGTTGTTTATTTTTGGTGAGCTCAACCAAGTTGAGTAAATCTTTATTGGCAGTAAGATTGTTGGCAAAACGATGGTTGCCTTCGATTAAAATATCTAACGCCTCTTGCGGAGACATTTTATCGCGATCTAATAGTGGATGTTTATACATGGTTGACTCTAAAAATACTTAAATTGTAAGTTGAATTGATTATACCCGATAAGCGCTAGACAATAAAAAACCCGCTGCCAGAGCGGGTTTAAGTTTAAAGACTATAAAGCCTAAACTAGAACATCCACTGCGCACGGGCTATTAATGCTTTTTCATCGTCAATACGCTCATTGTTAACGATTACGCCACCTGTAGCACCGCCAATGACATCACTGAAGTCTGTCATCACGTAGTTCAACATAAAGCGCATATTGGCATTTGGCAAGAATTTCACACCGAATGTCCATGCATCGGCTTTAGCAAAACCAGCTGCTTTTGTTGCAGAAGTAGCTGCACCAAATGCAGCATCTACTGTGCCATTAGCGATGCCGACTGTATCGTAATCAGATGCATCAAACTCACTATAGCGTACGCCAACCTCCCACAATCCGCCTGAGAACGTAGCTGGGTCAAAATCATTTTTAGGTTTACGCGAACCGAATGAACCGTTTTTATAGGCATCAGCATAGTTTTCACCGCTAATTGTCCACAAAGCTTGCACATACCAGTTTTCAATATCCACATCATAATCACGTACGACTGTTTCAAAATCGTTATTTTGTTGCAACCACTCAGCTTGCAGCTTAAATGGGCCGTAACCAACGGCGCCTTCAACACCAAAACGTGTACGGTCAGTACCATCAAACGCTGCAGCGGCATTGGCTAAAGTTGGCGCTCTGAAGAATGTAGCACCGCGGCCTTCTGTACGACCTGAAATACCCACTTGGCCTTCTGGTGTGTCGCCTTGTGAAAATGATAAACCAGTGTGCAATACCATTTCCTTGTTATCCATCATTTCTGCAAAGTTGGCAGTCACACGGCCAATAACATCTTTACCATCTTCACGAATATCTGCCTCGCGTAATCTAGCATTACCGTTAGAAACTGCTAGGCCATATGTGATGCCTTTGAACGGCGAGCCATGTAACATTGCGCCTATCTCTTTACCTGGTGCTAATTGGTTTACAAATGAACGCTCTTGAAAATCAATGTTGTTCGAACTAGTCAACTCTTCCAAGTTCATTGGCATTTTAAAGATACCAAACTTAAATTGCGCTGGCTGCCACCACGCGATATTTAGCGTAGCAACGTCAATTGAAGAGCCGTTATCTGTTAAATCAGCAACAACTTCACCTTCATAATAATCTTTATAATTCACTTTGAAGCCTAAGCGTGCACGGCGTAAGTCAAACGTGTCACTGACAGTATTGCCATTTACGTTAGCGATAGAATTTGTAACTGTAGCTGGAGCTAATGCTGGATTTCTAGCGCCATCATCATGGTCAAAATTACGGTAATCAATGTGCGCACGGCCATTGACTTGCGCTTTAAACTTACCATCGCCACTTTCAAAGCTTAAACCATCTTTAAATTTGGCTGATACGGCGGATTCTTTTTTCTTATCTGATGCTTCTTTTTCGCCAGAGCGGCCTTTCAATAAAAGTGCGCCTTCCTCTTCGGTCAGCACGCCTTTTGCCATCAGTGCATTCACAATATCGTCGGTGCTATCAGCCAAAGCATTTGCACCGAAACCTAGTAAAAATGTGCTTGCAAGCGTTGTTGCTACTAATTTATGTAATTTAAAATTCATTTTAAAGTCCCCAGTTAAAACAGTTAGATTAAGATTTTCAACAGACGAATTTTGAGACATTAATGTGACACTTAGATGACAAAGAACTATTTTTTGCTGGGCTGTTGTATTCTTACGACAATAAAAAACCGCTTGCTAAATGGCTTTAGCTAAGCGGTTTGTGCAGCATTGGCAGCGACTTTTAACTTAGTCGCAATTTTTATGGCGCAATCAAACTTTTACCCAAGCGAATCACCCAAACTTTGCTTGGATATTCATTCAAATTGTCATCGCCAATGCCAAAATCGTTATCATTGCTAATAGCCACAATGCCTGGTGTAAGCACTGCCAAGCCTTCTAGCTTATCGGTATCAATTTTAAAGAATACATCGCGGCTATCAAACACCTCGCTAGTTTGAGCAGTTTTAATAGATAACTTATCTAAGTCTTCACTCTCAAACTTTAAGCCATTCACGTCTGCGTGATTTAAAACATTGGTTGCGCTTCTTAAATCTGCCACTATCAGTTTCACTTTTTTACTGGCGCGCTCAAGCAACAAAATCCTGTCTTGGCTAATGGCCACAGCATCTGAATATTTCAAGTCTTTTTGTTTGTCGGTATCTGGATAAGCTGATTTTTCATTTTGCAGCACTAAAAATATGCCTGTCACTTTGGCATCTTCTGGTTGGTTAATATCTAAACGCAAAATACGTACTACACGACTTTTTTCGTACAACTTATTCTTAGCGTCGCCCATTGGGCTTTGTAAAGTGGCATAAGCCGTTTTTCCATCGGGCGTAACACTCACGTTTTCAAAGCCACGGTTATTACGGCGCTCTTTGTAAATGGCTGGCAATATGGCTTTTACTGAGTAGTTAATACCAGCATAATTTTTACCGATTGGCACGTAGCGCATCAAAATTTTGCCATTTGCGTCAACCAGTAGCAAGCTTGGGCCATACTCTTCAGAAATTAAGAAATTTCCATCAGGCAGCAACTGCATGGCTTCTGGATCAATGCCATTAGGGTTAAATGGCATAGGTGAGCTTGCATCGCTTGGGTAAGGTAATTCGTCATCTTTGTTATTACTGATGCCTGTGACAGGCTTGCCATTATTGTCAACGATTGGAATAGCATGAATGACTTCAACCTGACCTTGATTAAGCCGAACATGCACAATTGCAGGTGTGAATTTTGGCAGTGGAAATGTTTTTCCATAAGATTTGCCAGAACTATTGGTATTATCAAAGTTAGGACCGCGGTCTGTCATCATATAAAACTCGTTGGGCTTGTTTGGAACAGGTACTAATGCCGAGCCAATACCTGGAATTTTAGGATTTGGGTAACCATTTTTTGTTGCTAACGCAAAATCACCTAAATCAACACCTGGATTTAATGTTGATATATCTGTTGCAGGTAGCACGTAGGTTGCTAACACGCTTGCATGCTTGTTGTCGTTAGGTGTTGTTGGCAGTGCTGATAGATCAAGCTCTGTTGCTGGTATTGCCACGCTAAAAATAAAAAGTGTGGTGATTAAACTTAGCTTTAATGGTATTGACTTACTAAACATCGTAATTCCTCTGTGATTGAATCTATACAAGCCGCATGAAGTTGCTATGTTAAATATCTTATGCGTCAAAAATATGACATAAAATTAAAAGCCGCTTGCTGATAACAGCAAGCGGCTTAAAGGTAGCACTAAAAAAATTTATTCGAGCAGATTATCTTCTAGGCTGATATGGCGCACATCTTTGCCCTTGACCATATACACCACATATTCAGAAATGTTTTTTGCATGATCACCAATACGCTCAATGGCTTTGGCCACAAACAGCACTTCTAGCGACATTGAGATGGTACGTGGATCTTCCAGCATAAAGGTAATCAGTTGCCGAATAGCCACTTGAAACTGCTCATCGACTTCTTCATCCATGTGGGCAATTTCGATGACTTTAGTAGCATCAGATCGCGCAAACGCATCTAAAGCTCTATGTAGCATATCGCGCGCGGTAGCTGCCATGGCTTTAATTTCTACGAATCTTGGGGCAAGTAAGCGATCGGTCTCGCTGGTTTTAAGCGCAAAGCGCGCTACTTTAGCCGCTTCATCGCCAATGCGCTCTAAGTCGGTAATGGTTTTAATCATCATCAATACCATGCGCAAATCGCCCGCAGTTGGCTGGCGGCGCGCAATAATATGACTAGCGTCTTCATCAATCTGCACTTCTAGCGCATTCACTTCGTGGTCTCTATTCACCACTTTTTTGGCCAGCTTAGTGTTGCCACTTACCAGCGACTCTAAAGCATCTACAATTTGTAGTTCCACCAGTGCACCCATTTCTAGCACCTTGGCGCGCACCGCTTCTAGCTCAGCGTCGTATTGTTTAAATATGTGTTCAGATTGCATTGTTAAATCCTTAGTTAGTTATCAACCACTTAACCAAACTTGCCAGTGATGTAGTCTTCGGTTTCTTTTCTGCTTGGGCGGGTAAAAATGGTGGTGGTTTCGTCGTATTCCATTAGCTCGCCTAGGTACATATACGCCGTGTAATCAGATACCCGCGCTGCTTGTTGCATATTATGTGTTACCACCAATATGGTCAATTTTTGCTTCAGCTCACTCATTAATTCTTCAATATTGGCTGTTGCAATCGGGTCTAACGCCGATGTTGGCTCGTCAAACAACATGATTTCTGGGTCTGTCGCCAAGGCACGTGCAATGCACAAGCGCTGTTGCTGTCCGCCAGATAAATTAAAGGCTAAATCTTGCAAGCGATCTTTTGCCTCGTTCCAAAGCGCAGCACCTTTTAAGGCTTCCTCCACCTTGTCATCTAGCATGCGCTTATTGCTAACGCCGCGCACACGCAAGCCATATGCCACGTTTTCATAAATACTTTTAGGAAACGGGTTGGGTTTTTGAAACACCATGCTAATGCGCATGCGCACTTCAATTGGGTCAACGCCGTTTTCTAAAATATTGGTGTTATCGGGGTGCATCACAATTTGGCCTTGGTATTTATTGCCAGGATACAAATCATGCATGCGGTTAAAGCAGCGTAAAAACGTAGATTTTCCGCAGCCAGATGGGCCAATCAGTGCGGTAATTTTATTTTCGTACAAGGGCATGCTCACACTTTTAAGCGCTTGCATACCATTGCTATAAAAAAAGTTTAAATCTTTTGATTCAGCTTTAATCGGAGTAGTTGGATTAATCATTTTTTTACCATTTAATATTTTTGCGAATTTTATAACGTAGATAAATTGCCGTACCGTTCATCAACAGCGTGACAATGATAATAAGCGCACCCGTGGCGGCAGCGTTTATGTGGAAAGCATGATCTGGGCGAGATAGCCAATTGAACATTTGAATTGGTAGCACAGTAAAGCCTGAGCTTAACCATTCAAAATTAATAAATGGCGCAACGTCTGTCACTGGTGACGGTGGTAAAAATGCAATAAATGTGAGCGCGCCAATGGTAATGATAGGGGCGGTTTCGCCCAGCGCGCGCGCCATACCAATAATCACACCAGTTAGAATGCCGCCTTGTGAATATTTTAAAACGTGGTCGTACACCACTTGCCATTTGGTGGCACCCACTGCATAAGCTGCTTCACGAATAGCTACTGGAATCGCTCGGATAGACTCACGTGTGGATACAATAACAATGGGTAAAATGAGCAAACCAAGCGTTAAACCCGCAGTGAGTATGCTTTGACCTAGCCCTAAGATATACACAAACAAACCGAGTGCCAGCAGGCCATAGACAATGGATGGTACGCCAGCAAGGTTAGTCACATTAATTTCGATCAAATCTGAAAACCAATTTTTAGGGGCATATTCCTCTAAATATAAACCAGCCGCTACGCCCATTGGCACTGCCGTTAAAAAAGTCACCAGCATCACTAGCGCAGAGCCCACCCAAGCAGATAACAAGCCTGCTTTGGCGGCACGCCGTGAGGGGAACTCACTTAAAAATTCTAAGTTAAAACGCGCATAACCATCCATGACCAAATCGCTGAATAACACCAGCAAAGTGAGCAATGCCATGACAAGTGCTAATAAACCAATGACTGAAAAAATATAATCATTGAGCTTGTGGCGCTTAATCATGGCGCGCACGGCATCTAGGTTTTTAAGCACGGAGGCTGTTGCTGGTGCTTGTAATACGGGTGTTTCGGTTGTCATATTGGGCTTCATTAAATTTAAGTTTAGATAGAATAATTAATAATGCTCACGATATTTTTTGCGAATAATGTGGCCTAAAATATTAAAGCATAAGGTCATCATTAATAGCACCAAACCAGCCGCGAAAATACTTTGGTAGCCAATACTGCCGTGCGGTAAATCGCCCAACGCAACTTGCACAATATAAGCAGTAATAGTAGCTGCGCTTTCCATCGGGTTGAAGCTGACAATGGGCTGTTGGCCTGCGGCCACTGCCACTACCATGGTCTCGCCCACTGCGCGTGAGATGCCCAAAATATACGCTGCCACAATGCCCGAAATAGCAGCTGGCGTGACGACTCGAATAGCAGTTTGAAAACGTGTTGCCCCCATGGCATAACTACCTTCACGCATCGCCATCGGCACAGCGCGCATGGCGTCTTCTGCCAGCGATGCAATATAGGGCACAATCATAATACCCATCACAATACCCGCGCTAAGCATGTTAAAACCTGGTAAATCTGGGAAAAATTTTTGCAAAATAGGCGTTAAAAATAGTAGCGCAAAATAGCCAAATACAATGGTCGGCACGCCTACCAACAATTCTAAAAGCGGTTTAACAATCTCACGCGTTTTGTGCGAGGCGAATTCAGACAGATAAATCGCACAAATGGTACCAACTGGAATAGCCACTGCAAGCGCAACAGCAGAGGTGGTGAGCGTACCAGAAACTAAAGGCAAAATGCCATAGTGCGCATCTTCAAATAATGGTGTCCACTGCGTATCGGTAAAAAAATCGACTAATGAAACCGTTTTAAAAAAACTTAAAGACTCATACAACAATATCGCCACAATTGAAAGCGTAGTGGCCACCGCAGATAACGCAGCCAGCATTAAAATAAACTCAATGATGCGCTCTTTGATATTGCGGCGCACATTTTTAGCTAGGCGCGGACTGATGGTTAAATCTACTGATGGATTAAGCATTTGAGTAGCTGTATTCATAAAAAAGATACTTTCATTGTAGCCGACAATTATGTTTATATTGGTATATTTATATTGGCAACTTGACTGACTATTTGATACAAAAAAAAGGAGCAGACTTTACCACTCCTTTTTCTTAAATCATTATTTTTACAACTATTTAATTCTGCTCAACAAATCACCCACTTTAATGCCCACTTCGTTTTTACCACCAAAGCCTGTGCCTGGTTTATTTGATTTAAAATGTGCCTTCACTGCAGCGTAATCTTCTGCTGGTAGTGGTACGTATTTGACTTCTTTCACTAGCTCTGGCGCATTATCTAAATAGAAGTTTACGAAAGCTTTCACTTCTGGTTTAAATGCTGCTGCAGTGGCATTCACATAGATAAAGATAGGACGAGCAAGTGGCTGGTAGGTACCATCTTCAACCGTTTTAACGGAAGGTAACACACCAGGTGAGCCTGCTTTAACTGCCACAGGAATTGCGCGCAACTTGTCTTTATTTTCTTCGTAATACACCATGCCAAAATAAGCCATGCCGCCCGTGTCGCCTGTTACACCTTTTACTAACACGTTGTCATCTTCTGATGGCGTGTAGTCTGTACGGTGCGCTTTAGCTTTGCCGTTAATCGCTTCACTAAAATAATCAAACGTACCTGATGCTGTGCCTGGGCCATATAAACCTAATTTTTTGTCTGGGTAAGCTGGGTTGACTTGTTTCCATGTTTTAACGCTAGAACCTGGGCCCCAGATTTTTTTCAACTCTTCAACCGTAATGCTTTTTACCCAATCGTTTTTATCGTTTACAACCACTGTTAGCGCATCAAAAGCAATTGGTAACTCAATAAATTGGATGCCCGCTTCTTTACACGCATCAATTTCTTTTTGCTGAATAGGGCGCGAAGCGTTAGAGATATCAGTTTCGCCGCGGCAGAATTTTTTAAAGCCGCCGCCCGTACCAGATTCACCCACAGTTACTTTAATTTTTGTTGATTTTTGAAATTCTTCTGCTACCGCTTCAGTAATCGGATACACCGTACTAGAACCATCAATTTTAATAATTTTATCTGCAGCCTGCACATAACCACTGGCAAATGCAGTTGCCACTAATGCCGCAAACCCTAAACTTTTTAACATCATCATTTTTTCCTTATTTACTTAATTAACTTGTGTAAATAATAGAAAGAAAATATGACAGTATTGTGACAAATAATAAAAAAGCCACCTTTTGTTAGGTCGCTTTTTTATTAGGTGGCTTTTTACTAGCTACTTTTTGTATGTATAAGCTGTTTAAAACCAGTTAAATTTAACTTATCTTAGTTTCAATACTCTGCGTTTCAATACTCTGCAAGCCGCATGGATATTGGCTCACAGAGCATGTTTTTCTCGATAGTTTACTCTGTATGTTTTAATTAACTTTCAGCGCGCATATGTGGAAACAAAATCACATCACGAATGCTAGGCGAATCGGTAATCAACATGACTAATCGATCAATGCCAATACCACAGCCGCCTGCGGGCGGCATGCCATATTCTAGCGCACGAATAAAATCGGCATCATAGTACATCGCCTCGGCATCGCCCGCTTCTTTGGCTTTCATTTGTGCGGCAAATCTTGCCGCTTGGTCTTCGGCATCGTTTAGCTCGCTAAAGCCATTGGCAAATTCGCGGCCTGTAATAAACAACTCAAAACGCTCGGTAATTTCTGGGTTTTTATCACTGGCGCGTGCCAATGGCGAAACCTCAACGGGGTAATCAATAATGTAAGTCGGTTGCCATAATTGCGCCTCGGCCGTTTCTTCAAACAGCGCTAATTGCAATGCACCTAGCCCCGCGTGGTCAAACGGTTTGTTGCCGTGTTTTAAAATTTCTGCACGTAGAAATTTAGCATCGTTCAATTGTTGAAGCGTATATTGCGGCGCATATTTTTGAATCGCGCCCACAATAGTCAATCGCTCAAACGGTTTGCTTAAATCAACCTCTTTGCCATCATACGAAATCACCGCAGTACCACGCGCAGCAATGGCGGCAGCGCGTATGCAATCCTCGGTAAACGTCATCAACCAATGATAATCGGTATAGGCCGCATAAAATTCCATCATGGTAAATTCTGGGTTATGCCGAACACTTAAGCCTTCGTTTCTAAAGTTGCGATTAATCTCAAACACGCGCTCAAAACCACCTACCACTAATCTTTTTAGGTACAACTCAGGCGCAATGCGCATAAACATTTGCATGTCCAAAGCATTATGATGCGTGATAAATGGCTTGGCCGATGCGCCGCCTGGGATTGGGTGCAGCATGGGTGTTTCAACTTCTAAAAATTCATGTTGAATCATAAAGTTGCGAATAGCAGAAACCACTTTGCTGCGGGCAATAAAGGTGGCGCGGGTTTCTTCCGATGTAATTAAATCAACGTATCTTTGCCTGTATTTCACCTCTTGATCTTGCAGGCCGTGGAATTTTTCTGGCAACGGGCGCAGCGATTTTGCCAGCAAACGTAGCTCAGTCACATGAATCGATAATTCACCTGTGCGCGTTTTAAACAGCCTGCCAGTGGCACCTAAAAAATCACCCATATCCCAATGTTTAAAAGCCTCGTAAACGGCTTCGCCCACTTCATCGCGCGCTACATATAGTTGAATGCGGGCACCTGCGTTTTCGCCGCTGCCATCTTGAATGGTAGCAAAACTGGCCTTGCCCATCACACGCTTTAACATCATGCGGCCCGCCACCGTGGCGGGTATGGCTTGCGGGTCTAGGGTTTCTTTGTCGAACTCAGCATATTGCGCTTGCAACGCTGCAGCTTTATGTTGCGGCTTAAAATCATTGGGAAAAGCCACACCTTTGGTTGCTACACGCAAAGCGGCCAGCTTCTCGCGACGCTCAGCAATCACATGGTTTTCATCTTGTGGGATTTCTGGCATTTGATTTTGTGTGTTGGCGTCTGTCATATGATGTGTAGCGTTTTTATCTAAAACACAATTTTACTGGATTATGCCGGCAACGGGAACGACAAGCGCTAAATATAAGTATTTAGTAATAGATTAGTGCTGCAGTAGATTAGCATTATCTTACTTGCATGATTATCTGCATGCCCTGTAAGCCGCATGGGTATTGGCCTGTAGAGCATGCAAATAAGAAGTTTAAAATGAAGCGGTTAAAATACAGCCAACTTTTAAGCAAAATCACTAGCGCATTTTACGCCAAGCGCATAGGGTTGGTTTTTAGTTGCAGCGCATAATGCATTTACACGAACAAGACATGTTGTCGGTTCGAACCTAAATAAAATTGGAGACTATTATGTGGACCACACCAGCAGCTACAGAAATGCGTTTTGGCTTTGAAGTAACAATGTACGTAATGAACAAATAATTAGTTTTTTTAACTAGTTTAAAAGCCCAGTGAGAGATCGCTGGGCTTTTTTGTTATAGCTATGGCTATACACAACAACTAATTTCACCTTTAACATTGAGTAATCAAACAAATGTTAGATAAAGCATTTCACCCTTGGTGTTAGTCCAAACAGGCTATTGTTTAATCAATCGACTTACTCCATCATAAAGTTGTTAAATCTATACTACGCGGGAATAGCTCAAAGGCAGAGCGCAACCTTTCCAAGGTTGATGTGTAAGGTCGAAACTTATTTCCCGCTCCAAGTTTTTAAAAAAGCCCAGTGAAAATAGCTGGGCTTTTTTGTTGCTAATTATATTGATATAATTATTTAAAAATAACTGCCCTGCAGACCAGTATTCATAAGGGTTACAGAGCATTCCAGTGATAGCCAAATACCTAACTTTTTAAGTAAAATCACTAGGCATTATTACGCTAAGCGCATAGGGTAAGTTTTTGGTTGGGGCGCATAATGCAATACATGAAGCGAATCATTGTGAGACGCCAAACTTAAAAGGAAATTTAT
>JANOQW010000001.1:0-17606 GCA_031422335.1 Methylophilaceae bacterium | reverse complement strand
TTGCAAGAGCGTGCTTATTCACCCGCAATTGCCGAGGCGCGTTTACAAGCCTTGCAAGCGCGCATTAGACCACATTTTTTGTTTAATTCAATCAACGCGGTGCTATCGCTGATTCGCAGCCAGCCAAAACGTGCCGAAACCGCGTTAGAAGACATGGCCGATTTATTTCGCGTGTTAATGAGTGAAAATAGAGATTTGGTGCCGCTGGCAGATGAGTTAAGTTTATGTCATAAATATTTAGATTTAGAAAAATTACGCCTAGAAGATCGCCTAAATGTCACTTGGCAAATTAATGACATGCCCAGCGAGGCGATGATTCCACCGCTGATTTTGCAGCCTTTACTAGAAAATGCGGTGTATCACGGCATAGAGCCAATGCCCGAAGGCGGCGAGATTATTGTAAAAATATTCACTAAACTTAAGGTGCTGCACATTAGCATTAGCAACCCGTATGCGCCGCAAAACGACAAACATAGTGGCAATAAAATGGCTATGAAAAATATTAAAGAGCGGCTAAAACTGCATTTTGATTTAGAAAGCTCGCTTAAAACCAGTACGGTAAATAATCGTTATGAAGTGCACATGAGTATTCCTGCAAAAAACTAAATAACGCAAGCCTAAATGACAGAATACTCACTTAAAATTTTAATTGCCGATGACGAAACGCCTGCCAGAAACCGCCTGCGCGATTTGTTGGGCGATATAGATAATGTTGAAATTGTGGCGGAGGCCAAAAACGGCAAACAGGCAATTGATTTAGCCGAAACCACCAAGCCCGATGCAATGTTGCTGGATATTCGTATGCCAGTAATGGATGGTATTGAGGCGGCGCAACATGCGCAAAAACTGACGCACAAACCACATATTATTTTTACCACAGCATTTGATGCTTACGCAATTAAAGCCTTTGATTTAAACGCAGTAGATTATTTGCTAAAACCGATTCGGCTAGAGCGTTTGCAAGCCGCAATCAATAAAGCACATGCCCTGCAGCCCAATATAGATGCGGCTCTCAAGGCTATACAAACACCACCACAAAAAGCGCGGTCGCATTTAAGCATTCACGAACGTGGGCGCGTGTTGTTGGTGCCCGTTGAAACCATTATTTATTTACGTGCCGAGTTGAAATACATCACCGTGCGCACGGCAGAGCGTGAATATTTAATTGAGGAATCTCTCACGCATTTAGAAGTAGAATTTGGTGAGCGTTTTATTCGGCTACATCGTAACTGTTTGGTGGCGCCACAATTTATTACCGGCTATGAAAAACGCCAAAACGACGAGAACGAACAGCAATGGATGGCCATACTCAAAAATATCCCCGAAACCATTGCCATTAGTCGCCGTCAGCAGCATCTAGTCAAGCAAAACTAATTAAACAAACTTAGTTAAAAACAACTGCCCTACCAGCCAACATCCATGCGGCTTGCAGGGCATATGTTTCTAATTTAATTGTTCTAGTTTACTTATTCTTGTTTCTTTCTAAATCCTCAATCACTTTAGCGGCCCAATCTTTACCGCCCAAACCAAACGCAATCGCCAGCGCCAAAAAGAACGCGCCAAACACGATGACAAATAATGAGTAAATAAGCTGCATGCCAATGCCCAACTGCTCTAACGCCACAAATACCGCAAAAATTTGTATGCCGTATTCGGCCGAGGTACTTACTGTGAGCGCATGCGGGAACTTGATGCTATACAGCCAAGCGAATACAAGTCGGTTTACAAACCGTGCTAACAGTGTGCCAAATACAATCACCAATATTGCCACAATAATGCGCGGCAAATAGCCTGCCAGTTGCTGCAACAAAGTCGCTACTTGTGTCATTTCTAGCGCGTTTGCGCCCGTGATCACAAACAGCAAAATCACCAGCCAATACATCACTTGGCTAATAATACCGCTCATAGTGAGGTTGTAATTACCGCTATTCATAAACGCTTCTAGGCCAGATTTTTGCGCAAACCTGTCAAATTGAGTCAGCATTAAAATGCGTTTTACTGCGCTGCGTACTAGTTTGGCCACTAGCCAGCCTACAAATAAAATCACCACCACCGCCAATAATTTAGGCACAAAATTGACCATTTGTAACCAAAATTGGTTAAGTGAGCTCATAAAAATATCGATTTGGTATTGCATAAAAATCTCCTGAAATTGATTTTAATCAAACCCTTAATTTTATATTTTTGCTTAGAATTATAATAATATGCGTGCTTCAAACTTTAGCTTAACCTAAAAATGGCCTTTTGTTGCAACAGTTTGTAAATTCAAAAAATAAACTGCTGCTAAAAATAAAACACTGCTATGTTAAAATCATTTAAATGAAAAATCCACCTAAAAAACCCGAACCTAACAAGCTCGTTATTGCCTCGCGCGAAAGCGCGCTGGCCATGTGGCAAGCATTGCATATTCAGTCACAATTACGCGCACTTTATCCCAATTGTGATGTGCAAATTTTGGGCATGACCACCACGGGCGACCAAATTTTAGATTCGCCATTATCACGTATTGGTGGCAAAGGTTTATTTGTGAAAGAGCTAGAAATGGCGCTGGCCGATAGCAGCGCTGATTTAGCCGTACACAGCATGAAAGATGTGCCGATGAACCTGCCTGATGGCTTTATGATGGCTGCCACAGGGGAACGTGAGGACGCGCGCGATGCCTTTGTATCCAACAATTTTGTCAATTTGCAAAGCTTGCCGCACGGCAGCATTGTCGGCACTTCTAGCTTGCGCCGCCAAAGCCAATTACAACATCGTTTTCCACATTTAAAAATAGAATCACTTCGAGGTAACGTGCAAACGCGCTTGCGTAAATTAGATGAAGGCCAATATGCTGCAATTATTTTGGCTGCAGCAGGCTTAATTCGGCTGGGTTTGGGTGAACGTATTCGCGATTTTATTTCGCCAACAGACAGCATCCCCGCTGTTGGCCAAGGCGCGCTGGGCATAGAAATTAACGCGAATCGTATTGATTTAATGGATATTCTCGCGCCATTAAATCATATTGATACGCAGCTTTGCGTAGAAGCTGAACGCGCTTTCAGCCGCGCCCTTGCTGGCAGCTGCACAGTTCCTCTGGGTGCTTATGCCTTATGCGATGGCGACAACATTAATATGACAGGTTTTGTGGCCAGCGTGGATGGCACGCAAATGCTGCGAGAGAAAATAACAGGCCTACGAGCCAACCCTGATGCGGTTGGTAGAGCACTAGCTGCAAAGTTAGTGGCACGTGGAGCAAATAAAATACTCGCTGCGCTTGATCATATTAAATGACCACTAAACCGCTTCAAGGCGTCGGTATCGCCATTACTCGCCCAGCAGGCCAAGCCAAAAAACTCGCCGCGCTGATTAGCGAAGCTGGTGGCACATCCATTTTATTCCCACTGATTGAAATTACGCCATTAAACGATTACCGCCAATTTGAAGGTGTCATTCAACATATTGCTGATTTCGATTGGGCGATTTTTATTAGCAGTAACGCTGTGCAAAACGGCATGCCAAGGTTGGTTAAACATGGCATTCCAACTCATCTGCAATTCGCTGCCATTGGCCCTGTTACTACAACTGAATTACAAAACTTTGGCATTAAAAGCGTACTTAGCCCAAAAGACCGTTTTGATAGTGAGTCTTTACTCGCACTACCAGAAATGCACAATGTTATAGGCAAAAAAATCCTCATTGTTCGCGGCATTGGTGGTCGCGATGTATTGGCCGAAAGCCTTATATCAAGAGGCGCGCAAGTCACTTTTGCAGAATGCTACCAACGCACAAATCCGCAAACTAATTGCGATTTACTGGCTCAATTATATAGTGAAAATAAATTACATGGCATTGTAGTGACCAGCAGTGAAGCCATGCGCTACCTACTAGATTTGGCTGACAATGCAGATTGGTTAAAACATATCACTTTATTTGTAAACCACGCCAGAATTGCTGAGCTACCTTTAGCGTTGGATTTAAAAGTGCAGGTTGCAGATGCGCCAGGTGATAAGGCGATGCTTGACCAAATTAACCTTTGCTTACAACCGCCGACGTAAACGCATCGCTAAAAAACTCGTCTGCATTTAGGCCTTGTTGCACAAAACTTTCATGCGCAGCCTCACACATCGCTGGTGCGCCACACACATAAGCTTGGTAATCACTTAAGTCCATGTTTTTACTAATGACATCCGCCAACACCGCCTCGTGCACATAGCCAGATCTGCCTTGCCAATTGTCACTATCTGGCTGTGATAGCACGG
The DNA here is from genome assembly GCA_031422335.1 of Methylophilaceae bacterium. GTDB lineage: Bacteria > Pseudomonadota > Gammaproteobacteria > Burkholderiales > Methylophilaceae > Methylotenera_A. The sequence goes on along the minus strand of JANOQW010000001.1, from coordinate 13,365 downwards.
AAATATAAGTAATATTAGGCAGCATTTCTGCCCATTTTTCGCACAGCGCGTGCATGTATAAATCTTGCAGCTGGCGCGCGCCGCGATACAAAATAATATCGCGCTGTATATTGTTATGTAGTATGTGCTCGATAATGCCTTTAACTGGCGCGAAGCCTGTGCCACCCGCCACCATGATTAACGGCTTGCTCGAATCCTCGCGCAAAAAGAAGTTACCAAACGGTGCCTCGATGCGCAAAATAGCTTTTTCTTGCAGCTCGTTTGCGGCATATTCGCTAAATACGCCGCCATTAATAACACGAATATGTAACTGTATAAACTCAGCATCGTGCGGCGCATTGGCGATAGAAAACGCGCGACGTTGACCGTCTTTTAAAATAAACTCAATGTATTGGCCAGCTTTAAATTGTAAGCGCTCACTAGCAGGCAGTTGTAGATGCAGCGCAATGACATCGTGTGCAAGTTGCTCTTTTTTTGCAACGCGCGCTGGCAATATACGCGGCTTAATGCCTGCCAAGCCACCCACTTCACGACATTCAATTGCTAAATCCTCAAGCGCCATGGCGCAACATAACAGTGTGTTGCCCGCAGCTAATTCGGCATCGCTCATGGCGCTACTTTGGTAATCATTGTGCATGACTTTGCCAGAAACTAATTTGGCTTTGCAGCTGCCGCAAGCACCATTGCGGCAACCATAAGGCAGATTGATGCCCGCATCAATGGCGGCTTGCAACACGGTTTGGCTTGGGCGCACATCAAAGCTGTGGCCACTATTTTTAATGGTGACTTTATTCATGCTTACTCTCTATTTTTTATCGTTATGATTGTCATGGTCTTTTATTTCAGTAAACTCGCCTTCAATCACATCGTCATTAGCGGCTTTTGCTTGTTTACGTGTAAAACCTTTATTGGTTTGATAGGGCTGTTCAAAAGTTTGCTCATATTGTTGGCCACCTGCATTAGTCGCACCCGCAGCGCTTGCCTTACCCGTATTTTTGATGGGAATTAGCAATAAAACTACCGCTATCACATCAGTAATTACACCAGGTATCATCAACAGTACACCAGCAAACATATTGCGTGCGCTGCCCAGCATGGTTTTGATAGGGTTGCCGCCAGAGGATAAACTTTGCATCATTTTGGCAGAGATGAGTAATTTTTCGCCTTTAATTAATTGTAAGCCTAAGTAGCCAATCACGACTAAATAAAAAAGCAGCCACCAACCGTAATGATTGCCGAGTTTTACCAGCAGAAATATCTCGGCAAATGGAAAAGCGAGTAAAATTGCAAAAATTAAAAAACGCATTTTTAAATCTTTCTGAACTGTCTTGAATAACTATTCTCTATTAATTGGGGCAACGGCTATTATTGCAAACTATTTAGCGCATTAAAAACACTTTATGAAACCTATTTTAAACTTTATTTTTATTTTATTGACATGCGTTTGCGTGCAATCGTTGCATGCAGCTGAAAGCAGCAAAGGCGCCAATTTATTTACCGATGGTATTGCAGAGGAAGAGTTTTTATCGCCCGATGTAGCATTTAAACTGGATATTACACAAGCTGACGCCAACAATTTGAGCGCAAAGTTTAAAATTGAGCCAGGTTATTATTTGTATAAAGAGCGCATTAAATTTACTATTGCGCCAGGTTCAAAAGCAAACATTGCCAATGTACAGCTGCCAAAAGGCGACATTAAAGACGATCCAAATTTTGGTAAGCAAGAAGTTTATCACCACGATTTTGTCGCGAATATTGCATTAAGTAATGTAAGCGGCGATGTAAAAAGCGACTTAAAAATAAGTGCGCGTTACCAAGGTTGTAGCGAAAAAGGCCTGTGCTACGCACCACAAACTAAAGATTTTAATATCAATATGAATGCAGCATCGCTAGCAGCCAATACTGGTGCGGCCTCTAGCCTTGTTGACAATAACGAGGATAAAACGACTTCTGCATTAAAAACAGGTAATTTGTGGCTGGTGATTGGTGGCTTTTTTGTAGCGGGCTTGTTGCTGTCATTCACACCTTGCGTGTTACCGATGATTCCTATTTTATCCAGCATTATTGTCGGAAGCCAAGCCAAACAAGCACAACCTAACAAATTACACGCCTTCGGATTATCGGTGGCTTACGTGTTGGGCATGGCGCTTAGTTACACACTGGCAGGCGTGGCGGCTGGGCTTTCTGGCAGTTTAATTTCGCAAAGTCTGCAAAGCCCGTGGATATTGGCTTTGACGGCATTATTATTCGTTGTATTGGCATTCTCTATGTTCGGTTTTTACGAGCTTAAATTGCCCAGAGCATTTGAAGAAAAGATATTGGGCTTTAGCAATAAACTCAATGGTGGCGAATTTTTAGGTGTATTTATTATGGGCGTCATTTCTGCGCTTATCGTCAGCCCATGTGTAGCGGCGCCATTGGCGGGTGCGTTGGTTTATATTGGCCAAACCCAAAATGTGTTGCTGGGTGGCGTTGGTTTATTTGCGCTGGCCATTGGCATGGGTGTGCCGCTGTTATTAATTGGCGCATCCGCAGGCAGTATTTTGCCAAAAGCAGGTGGCTGGATGACGACGGTGCGTAATTTATTTGGCGTGCTAATGTTAGCGATGGCGGCGTATATTGTGTGGCCAATATTACCGAATGCAATTACCCAGCCTGCCAATAAAGTATTAGATAAAGCACTTGGCTTGGAAGCCGCTTCCCACTTGCCTTTCAGCCGTATTAGAAGCGTAGCAGAGCTTGATGCTGCCATTAAAAGTGCCAATGGCAAGACGGTGATGCTCGATTTTTATGCCGACTGGTGTACCAGTTGCAAAGAAATGGAAAAATTCACATTTACCGATGCGCGCGTAAAGACTGCGCTAAACGATGTAGTTTTATTGCAAGCTGACGTGACAGAAAACAACGCGGACGACCAAGCATTGCTAAAACGCTTCAATTTGTTTGGTCCGCCTGGCATTATCTTTTTTGATAAAGCAGGCAATGAAATTAAAACGCGGGTGATTGGCTATAAAAATGCCGAAGATTTTAGCCAAACGCTCAATCAAGTTTTTAACAATCAATTACCGCAATAAATTTACTTAGTAAAATTACTCAATACTCTCTAAACAAAATGACACCCAACAAAATTAATAGCATCATCATTTCACTTATTTTAATTGCCTCGATTGGCTTTGGCTTTCAATACTTTTTTAACGGCAGTCACAGCAGGCATGCCAATGGTAAATCTACCCAGCCCTTATTTGCTGCTACTTTTCCTGATGAAAATGGCAAGCCACAGAGCTTAAAGCAATATGCAGGCAAAACCGTGGTACTAAATTTTTGGGCCACTTGGTGCGAGCCGTGCCGCGAAGAAATGCCAGAGCTTTCTGCGCTGCACAATGCCAATAAAGATAAAAATATCGTGGTGCTGGGCGTGGCGGTGGACGACGTTGCATCTATTAGCGAGTTTGCTAAAGAAACCAAAGTGAGCTACCCGTTGTTTGCCGCCGATATGCAAGGCATGGAGATTGCCAGCAACTTGGGCAATGATAAAAGTGTGCTGCCGTTTACAGTGATTATTAACGCAGATGGCAGCGTGGCCAAAACTTACTTTGGCCGCATTAGCAAAGCCTTATTAGAAGACACTTTACTTAAATTACCAAAATAAATTTAAAAAATATTTTATAATCTAGTTTGGCTTTGTATTCAAATACTTAAGCTAAGTTGCCAGCTTAACTTCGCTTAATTTCAGTTAATCTGCTGGACAAAAACGCACAACTTCGGCAAACTTGCATTTATGAATTTGTGCAAAATCTGTTTGTTCAGGGCAAAAAATAGTGGCTAAATCGGTATTAGTACTGCATGGCCCCAACCTAAATTTGCTGGGTGTGCGTGAACCTGCACATTATGGCCATGCAACGCTGGCAGATATTAACAATAGCTTAACGGCTCAAGCCAAACAAGCAGGCGTGGCGCTTGAAGCTTATCAAAGCAATGCCGAAGCCGATATTGTGGCTAAAATCCAATCTTTAGCCAGTCCTGCGTCTACAAGCCATAAAGTCGATTTTATTATCATCAACCCTGCGGCTTTTACGCACACTTCAGTCTCTATTCGCGACGCTATTTCTGCAGTGAACATTCCGTTTATCGAAGTGCATTTATCTAACGTATATGCGCGCGAAAGTTTTAGACATCATTCTTATTTTAGCGATATTGCAGTGGGTGTCATCAGCGGCTTGGGGGCTGAGGGTTACAACGCAGCATTGCAATATGCTATCAACAAACTTAAGCAATAATTAAAACCCTTAACAATTAAACCCAAAAGTAGAGGTTATGATGGATTTACGCAAACTTAAAAAACTGATTGATTTAGTCGAAGAATCTGGCATCTCCGAGCTAGAGCTGACTGAAGGCGAAGAAAAAGTGCGCATTAGCCGCGCGATGATGCCAAGCCAACAACCTATTGCGCATTATATGGCAGCGCCACAAGTGGCACCTGCAAGCCACTCTACGCCAGTGCCAGTTGCTACTACACCAGTGGTAGCTGAGGTAGAAGGCCATATTGTTAAATCGCCCATGGTAGGCACTTTCTATCGCTCGTCATCGCCTGATTCAAAAGCATTTATTGATGTTGGCAGTAAAGTAGCCGTTGGCGAGACGCTGTGTATTATTGAGGCCATGAAGCTGCTGAACGAGATTGAATGCGATTTTGCTGGTGTCATTAAAAAGATTTTAGTCGAAAACGGTCAGCCAGTTGAATACGGCGAGCCATTATTTGTGATTGGTTAAAGTATGTTTGAAAAAATACTCATCGCAAATAGGGGCGAGATTGCGCTACGTGTGCAGCGCGCTTGCCGTGAACTTGGCATTAAAACGGTGGCTGTGCATTCCGAGGCCGATAAAGAAGCAAAATACGTCAAACTGGCCGATGAATCTGTTTGCATAGGCCCTGCGGCTTCTAATTTAAGCTATTTAAATATTCCCGCCGTGATTAGCGCAGCCGAGGTGACAGATGCGCAAGCGATACACCCAGGTTATGGTTTTTTATCTGAAAATGCCGATTTTGCCGAGCGTGTCGAGCAAAGTGGTTTTGTATTTATTGGTCCGCGGGCAGAAACTATTCGCCTGATGGGCGATAAAGTATCAGCCAAAGACGCCATGAAAAAAGCTGGCGTGCCTTGCGTGCCTGGGTCAGAAGGTGCGTTGCCTGACGATCCAGCTGAAATTATTAAAACCGCTAAAAAAGTAGGTTACCCGGTAATTATTAAAGCGGCTGGTGGTGGAGGTGGGCGTGGTATGCGCGTCGTGCATACTGAAGCTGCCTTAGTCAATGCGGTGGCCATGACCAAAGCGGAGGCGCAAGCCGCATTTGGCAACCCCATGGTGTATATGGAGAAATTTTTAGAAAATCCGCGCCATATCGAAATTCAAATTTTAGCTGACCAACATGGCAATGCGGTGTATTTGGGCGATCGCGATTGCTCGATGCAGCGCCGCCACCAAAAAATTATCGAAGAGGCACCAGCACCTTTATTATCAGCCAGAGTGCGCGATAAAATTGGCGAACGCTGCGCCGATGCTTGCCGCAAAATCAAATATCGTGGTGCAGGTACCTTTGAATTTTTGTATGAAAATGGTGAATTCTATTTCATTGAGATGAACACGCGCCTGCAAGTTGAGCACACCGTCACCGAAATGATTACTGGCCTTGATTTAGTGCAACAGCAAATTTTTGTCGCCAATGGCGAAAAATTAAAGTTTCGTCAACGCGATATTGAGCTGCGTGGCCATGCCATTGAGTGCCGCATTAACGCAGAGGACCCGTACAACTTTGTGCCGTCGCCTGGCAAAATTAGTACTTTCCACATGCCTGGTGGGCCAGGTGTGCGCATTGATACCCACGCTTATGCGGGCTACACTGTGCCATCTAATTACGATTCGATGATAGGCAAGCTGATTACTTATGGTGCTACGCGCGAACAAGCCATTGCGCGCATGCGTATCGCGTTATCTGAGATGATGGTGGACGGCATTAAAACCAACATTCCGCTGCATGCCGATTTAATGGCTGATGCGGCTTTTCATTTAGGTGGTACCAGTATTCATTATTTAGAGCAAAAGCTGGGCATCGGCCACAATAAATAATGGCTTGGCTGCTGGTTAAAATCGAGGCCACCGAACAAACTGCTGATGCCATTAGTGACGCATTGATGGAGATTGGTGCGCTATCGGCTAGCATAGAAGACGCTAACGCCGAAACGCCGGCTGAGCAAGCCATTTTTGGTGAGCCCAGTAGCGCCGATATTCAATACCCACCGCCTGGTATTTGGCAGCAAAATATTGTGACTGCCATGTTTGATGAAGGCGCAGATGTTGCTGCAATTATTGGCGCACTTTGCACCGAAACTGGCATTGCCAGCTTTCAATACCACACCGAAACCATTGCCGAGCAAGATTGGGTGCGTGCCACTCAGGCGCAGTTTGACCCAATTAAAATTACCGATAATTTATGGATTGTGCCAACTTGGCATGCTGCACCGAATATTGACGCAGTAAATATTGTGCTAGACCCAGGCTTAGCGTTTGGCACGGGTAGCCACCCAACCACAAGTTTGTGTTTGGAGTGGCTGACCAAGCAAAATCTAACCAATCAATCACTGTTAGATTACGGGTGCGGTTCTGGCATTTTATCCATTGCCGCAAGCAAATTAGGCGCATGCCCTGTAAGTGGCGTGGATATTGACTCCCAGGCCATCGTTTCTAGCAACTATAATGCGCAACAAAACCAAGTAAACGTTAATTTTGTTGATGCTAGCGCGTTTAATCACCAAGTTTTCGATGTGGTCGTGGCCAATATTTTATCCAGCGCGCTAATGGTGCTAGCACCCGCGCTAGCCAAGTATTGCAAAACTGGCGGCAAGTTGGCATTATCGGGTATATTACAAGAACAAAACGAAATGCTAATTGCGCGCTATAGCGAATGGTTTAACATGGATGCACCAACACAAAAAGACGCTTGGGTGTTACTCACTGGCACTAAACGATAAAATACGTACAATCCCATACAAGCGATGAAATATATTACATCTTGCCCAGCCTGCGAAACGCAATTTTTGCTGACCAAAGAGCACCTAAAAGCCTACAAAGGTAAAGTGCAATGTGGCAATTGTGAGCATATTTTTAATGCAAAAAATCGCCTAACAGAAGTTTCTGATGATGTTCACAGTGCTGCAGAATACCAAGCAAGCTTAAGCAATGACAAAGTTGAAGCTGGATTCATCGTAGATGAAAAACCCATTGATGCAGTTTTAAGCAATGTGTTGGAAGGTGTACCAAACTTGCAAGATTTAGCCTCTGCGCCAATCGAACCTGATGCGGCCAGTTATTCTAACGAAGTAGAACAAGCTGCGTTTTTTGACGAATCAAACATTAACACCACACCAGAAATGATAGAGGCTTATGAGGCTGAGCCGATCCACGCGCCAATTGTGATTGAAGATTTAACCACCGATGTGCGTTTTAGCAAACCAAAAACCAAAGCTAACAATTGGTTACTGTTTTTTAGCTTGTTATTAGTGTTATTGGCAGGCATTCAAACAATTTATGCCATGCGCACGCAAATTGCAGCCGAACACCCGCAATTTAAACCCCTATTAATCCGAGCCTGCGCCGCGCTACAATGTAATATAGCTTTGCCTAAAAACTTAGATTTGCTCACCATTGACGACTCTGACATGCAAGAGGACGAAAATCATGAAAACGTGATTAAATTTTCTAGCTTACTGATGAATAATGCCAAGTATGCACTAGCTTATCCTGACATTGAATTGACGCTGACAGCGGCGGATGACCAACCTGTGCTAAGGCGCATAATTAAACCAAGTGAGTATCTAAAAGCCAATACTGATTTGGCTGCTGGCTTTGCTGCGCGCGAAGAAATCAGAGTCAATTTTGCCATTAATGTCAAAGATTTAGCGGTGGCGGGCTATCGCGTTTTGGTCACTTACTAGATTATTTCAATTTAGGCTAATGATTTTCATTAGGCATTATTCATCACAACACATAGGCTTAACTTTTAACTAATCTGTAATATATTATATATAGATTTGTATTACTTAATTAACTAACTCAAAGGAAATTATCATGTGGACAACACCAGCTGCTACTGAAATGCGTTTCGGTTTCGAAGTAACAATGTACGTTATGAACAAATAAGCTTAACGCTTAATCAAAAAAGGACGCTTAAGCGTCCTTTTTTGTTGGCCGTAACCTTTATGCCTGCTCTTGTAAGTAATCCATACAATATTCAAGCAACGTTATAAAGCGCTCATATTGCCAACCACCTAAATCAGAGTGTAAATAAGCAATTGCAGAAATTAAGTAATATTTAGCTTGTAATTCATTACATTCCATAATGCTGCAATATTGTTGTAATGCTTTTTTAAAAGCTGTCTTTTTTAACTCAAAAGAACTAGCTGCCCTCACCAGATCATAAAATGCAAAGCCCTTTAATAGCACACCATCCCAATCTACCAATACAAATTGATGCTGCTTACTAGTGAGCACATTACCCCACCACAAATCGTTATGCGCGCAAACAAAACTTGGTTGCCATCTCTCATTTTTAATGGCCTCTACCGCCTCAAGTATAATTTTTTGATGCCGAGATTTTATACTTTCAGCCTGACTTAATGCCAACAGTGGTTGCATAAAATGCTGTTCTATTTCTTGTTTGTTTGCAATTGTTTTAGTCGCCCTAGCAATACCTATTACCCAATTAATTATTGGTCGTCTTACTTTCCAAAAATCAAGTTCTTTAACTAGAAACTTATTACTTAATGGTGGGTGATAGCGAGATATCGAATAAGTTAAGCCATTACTCTCAGCCACAGCTAAAGGCATTAATAAATTTTTGGCTAACTCAGGGCCTATCCTTTCTGCAAGGCCACAAAGTTTTTCATATCCGCTTTTTATAGCAACTGGTGTGTTTTTTGCAGAAATTAATACGAAAGCTTTTGGTCGCGTGTTTTTACCAGTGCAAATTAAAAATTTTTGTGTGGTATCGCTCACTAAAACTTCAGTATTTAATGGCTGTGCAATAATTATATCTGCATCTACCCCAAGGTGTTTTGCTAAAGCGTTAACAATATTTACATCTAAATCCATATCAATACCAGCCTAATCTCACAATGCTTTCATATAATTTGAATCAATCGCTTTAATTGCCTCGGCAATTTTTTCCACCGCATCCAATCTGACATAGCTTTTCCTCCAGGCAATGGCAATGCGCCTAGTGGGTGCGGGAGCAATAAACGGAATGACTTTTATCAGCGGGTTATTGTAACGCGCGGCGGTGGCGCTGCACGGCAGCACGGTAATGCCTAAGTTAGAAGCTACCATATTACGGATGGTTTCCAGCGAATTTCCCTGCAAAATCTCACCCTTACGTGATAGCTCTGGGCAAGCTTGCGTGACTTGGTTGCTAAAACAATGGCCACTGTTTAGCAGCAGTACTTTTTCGTCTGATAACTCACTTGGATTAATATTTTTTCGCGTCGCCCAGTGGTGACTTACAGGCACTACTACGTCAAACTCTTCGTCATACATGGCTTTGTATTGCAAGCCAGGCACATTAAACGGCAGGGCAATAATCGCCGCATCAATTACGCCGTTTCTAAGTTGCGTTTCTAAATTAGCCGTTAAATTTTCTTCTACTTCCAACGGCATATCGGGCGCGGTTTTGCGTAAAATAGGGATAATCTCGGGCAATAAATACGGGCCTATGGAATGAATCAAGCCCAATTTCAACGTGCCCTTCAGCTGATTTTTTCCAAGATCAGCTAGCTGTTTAAGACGCGCTGTTTCTTCTAGTACTTTTTCTGCTTGCTCAACAATTTTTTCGCCAATGTCCGTCATCTTCACTTCGGTACGGCTACGCTCAAAAATCACCACATTAAGTTCTTCTTCTAGTTTTTTAACAGCTAAGCTTAGCGCCGGTTGGGTCACAAAGCACTTTTCGGCAGCACGTCTAAAGTTGCGCTCCTGCGCCACCGCGACAATAAATTTTAATTCGGTTAGACTCATACTAAGCTGCTCATTAATGCTATATTTAATTAATATTACTTATCATATATTGATTAATAAAATTAATCAACTATATCAAAATATACAATTATACAAATCAATAACAAGCGTCTAATATCCATTTTTCTAAAACAAAATCGTATCAATTTAATATTAAAATAAAACAATGATGAAAATTATATTAAGCAATATACATACAAATACAAGCCAAACATTAATAGAGCTTTTGGCAGATTTTGCTGCAAGCAATTAAACCTAGTTTTTAATAGCAAGTAATCGATACACATAAAAGGAGAAGCACATGACAACTGAAGCAAAATGCCCATTTGCGGGCAATGTTACCAAAAATACCATAGCTGGAAGCCGCGACAATGCTGATTGGTGGCCAGAACAATTAGATCTTAAAATTTTACATCAGCACTCAAAATTATCTGACCCAATGGATGAAAAATTTGATTATGCCGAAGAATTTAAAAGCTTAGACTTGCACGCAGTAGTAAAAGATTTAACTGCTTTAATGACTGATTCGCAAGATTGGTGGCCTGCCGACTATGGCCATTATGGTCCATTTTTTGTACGTATGACTTGGCATGCTGCGGGTACTTATCGTATTTATGATGGTCGTGGCGGTGCTGGCACGGGCTCACAACGCTTTGCGCCAACCAATAGCTGGCCAGATAACGGTAACTTAGATAAGGCGCGCCGTTTGTTGTGGCCAATTAAACAAAAATATGGTCGTAAAATTTCTTGGGCCGATTTAATTGTGCTTACAGGTAATGTAGCAATGGATTCGATGGGCTTTAAAACCTTTGGCTTTGCTGGTGGCCGTGCCGATATTTGGGAGCCAGAAGATGATATTTATTGGGGCCCAGAAACCACGTGGCTAGGCAATGCGCGCTACAAAGGCGATCGCCAGCTAGATCAGCCACTAGGCGCAGTACAAATGGGCTTGATTTATGTGAACCCACAAGGCCCAGATGGCAACCCTGATCCGCTGGCATCTGCACGTGATATTCGCGAGACATTCTCTCGCATGGCCATGAATGATGAAGAAACCGTGGCATTAACCGCTGGCGGCCACACTTTTGGCAAAGCGCACGGCGCAGCCTCTGAAGACTACAAAGGTCCTGATCCAGAAAGCGCAAGCATAGAGGAACAAGGTTTTGGTTGGACCAGCAGTTTTGGTAGCGGTGTTGGCGTGCATGCCATCACCAGTGGTATTGAGGGTGCATGGACACCAAACCCAATTAAATGGGATAACGGCTATTTTGACACCTTGTTTGGCTACGATTGGGTCCTCACCAAAAGCCCTGCTGGTGCGCACCAATGGACGCCAAGTAATACATCTGCCGCCAACACGGTGCCAGACGCACACGACGCAGCTAAACGGCATGCGCCGATGATGACCACCGCCGACATGGCGATGCGTATGGACCCGGCTTATGAGAAAATTTCGAGACGTTTTCATGCCAACCCAGCAGAACTTGCAGATGCCTTTGCACGTGCTTGGTACAAATTAACGCATCGCGATATGGGTCCTATTACACGTTATCTTGGCCCGTTGGTGGCTAATGAAGAACTGATTTGGCAAGACCCGATTCCTGCAGTTGATCACAAATTAATTGATGCGGCAGATATTGCCAACCTTAAAACGAAATTGTTGGCTTCTGGCTTATCCATTTCGCAACTGGTGGGTACCGCTTGGGCTTCAGCTTCAACGTTCCGCGGTAGCGACAAACGTGGTGGTGCCAATGGCGCGCGTATTCGCTTGGCGCCGCAAAAAGACTGGCAGGCCAACCAGCCTGCTGAGCTAGCGCAAATATTGCCCAAACTAGAAGCGGTGCAACAGGCTTTTAACAACGCACAAACCAGTGGCAAAAAAATATCTTTGGCCGACGTGATTGTGTTGGGTGGTTGTGCAGCAGTAGAAGCAGCGGCTAAAAAAGCAGGCCACAATATCAATGTACCGTTTAGCCCAGGCCGTATGGATGCAATACAAGCCGACACCGATGTGGACTCGTTTGCAGTGCTAGAACCAACATCTGATGGCTTCCGCAATTTTCTTAAACCTAGTGTGCCAGTTTCTGCCGCAGAGTTACTAGTTGACCAAGCGCAATTGATGCAACTAACTGCGCCAGAAATGACCGTGCTAGTGGGCGGCATGCGCGTGCTTAATGCCAATGTTGGCCAAACCAAACACGGTGTTTTCACTAAGCAAACAGAAACATTAAGCAACGACTTTTTTGTGAACTTGCTGGATATGAGTACGCAATGGGGGAAATCTAGCGCTGATGCCAACGTGTTAGAAGGCCGTGATCGCAAAACAGGCGCGATAAAATGGACAGGCACAGTGGCTGACTTAGTGTTTGGCTCTAACTCACAATTGCGTGCAATTGCAGAAGTGTATGCCACCAGCGATTCACAAGCTAAATTTGTGGGTGATTTTGTAAAAGCATGGGATAAAGTGATGAACTTAGACCGTTTTGACCTTAAAAAATAATTAGCCAGTACTTTTAAGCCCGCGTAAGCGGGCTTTTTTATTTGTAAGCTTTTAGCTCTGAGTGCGACAAACCAACAACAAATCACTTAAAATAATTTAAATTTATAGCGAATAGGAATCAACATGAAAACTTGGATGTGCGTAGTGTGTGGTTTAATTTACGAAGAAGAAAAAGGCTGGCCAGAAGATGGCATTGCCGCAGGCACGGCGTGGCAAGATGTACCAGCCGATTGGTTATGCCCAGAGTGTGGCGCTAGTAAAGCGGAATTTGAAATGGTGGAGTTTTAAAATAACCCTTAAGTTTGTTTAATTAAGTTTTTTAATGAAGTTGAGCAAAAACAATGCTCTGCAAGCCGCATGGATACTGGCTTGCAGAGCATTGTTTTTAGGCTGTATTAATGCTTAAAATTGAAACATGGTTAACGCTTCTTTGCCAAAATACCACAGCATAAAAAAGAACGCGCAGAAATAAATGACAGTAAAGATGAGCCAAAAAAACGCGATGTAAATCATTAAACCATCTTCTTCCAGCTCGCCAATGCAATAAAACAATATCGCCAAGCCAGGCAGCATATTGTTAAGGGGTAATACGCCGAATGGAATTGCCATTAATGCGCCGCCCGCCAGTAATATAAAGCCACCTATTTTTTGCCCGCGCTTGCCATTTACCAATGACTGATAGCGTGGTTTGGTAAACTTTCTGCAAAAGCCCAGAATTTTAAGGCAAACATTCACCAAAATCTGCCAAGTATGTGCAGACAACTCCAGCGCGCGTAATTTTTCTGGCAACACGGGGGATT